>CAYXUD010000023.1:0-9096 GCA_964467775.1 uncultured Bacteroides sp.
ACTCATAGCTCGCAATCTTATCCTCAGCTTTCATGAAATTTTCTGCTAATTCGCATATATAGTTTTCCCTGGTCAGAAAATTACTTATAGCGATAAGCAGTTCGAATTCATCCTCTATGATTAAAACTTTCATAGTGCAAAAAGAATGTATGATTCTAAAGGAAATCTAAAGTAGAAAAATTGAAAAATTAAATCCCTACCGATTTAAGAGAATATTGGAATAATTATGCCAGCAAATTTTTCAGCACTAAAAGAAAAACCCTCTGAAACACTTGATTTCAGAGGATCTTCAGTAACGGGAGCAGGACTAACTAACTTTCTTTTAGTTTCTAATGGTGGTTGTTAATCTGAGTCGACATCTGGTTGTTAAGAATGAAAAAGCCTGCAGATCAAAGACATGCAGGCTTTAAGCGCAGTCCGTAGGGGAATCGAACCCCTGTTACCAGGATGAAAACCTGGCGTCCTAACCCCTAGACGAACGGACCGTATGGTTCAGAACTGCGGCGAAAATCAAACCGGAGTGCAAAAATAGATTCTTTAATCATTTCTGCAAAATAAAAAGGAGAAAAAATTATGCGCCGGCCTGTGCGCCGACCACTTCCTGGGCCAGGGAGTGAAGGTCGATCCCCGAGAAGCTCCCCGAGGTCATCAGCAGGAGGACACAGGTGTTCTCATCCAGGGTCTTCAGATCGTGTTCAAGCATTGCGGAATCATTATAGACCGTCAGATCCTTCCTGCCGAACTGTTTCTTAACCTCCTCCGGTGACAGTTCAGGGAGCCGCTTGTGCCTGACCACGGCGGGATTATAATAGACCATGGCCAGGTCAGCCTCCTCCAGGGCACCATTGTAGAGGGGAATGTACTCCATGTTGAGGCTGCAGTAGGTATGCAGTTCGAGGCAGGTCACCAGTTTCTGGTCCCTGTAGGTCTCCCTGAATGCACTGACGGTGGCTTTGACGCTGGCAGGAGCATGGGCATAATCCAGGTAGACCGCCCGGCTGTTCGCGTTGGCCAGCAGCTGCTGCCTGCGCTCTGCGCCCCTGAAAGTCTGTATGGAACTGTAGAACTGGTGGTCCTCAATGCCCAGGTCCCGGCAGAGCAGCAGGGCCCCCATGATGTTCTGCATGTTGTGCCGGCCGATCAGGTTCAGGGGCACGGAACCGTACCTGGTTCTGAGCACAAACCTTTCTGATTCCACAGTGTAGGGGTGCTCGCTGTAAGGGATCTTCAGCAGGGACCAGTGGCTCTTGTCCACCACCTCGCCCAGCACCGGATCACCGTCATAATAAAAGACCTTGCCTCCGCCGGTGGCCATCCGCAGGAATTTACGGAACTGTTTCTTGTAACATTCAAAAGTGCGGAAAACATTCATGTGGTCCCAGGCGATCCCCGATAGGAGGGTCATATGCGGATTGTACTGGTGGAATTTAGGGGTCCGGTCGATGGGGGATGAGAGGTATTCATCCCCTTCAAGGATGATGACCGGCGCATGGTCGGTCAACCTTACCGTCGTATCAAAGCAGTGGATCCGGGAGCTTACCATAAAATCGAAATCCCTGTTCTGGTCATGCAGGACATGCATCACCATGGCGGTAATGGTGGTCTTTCCATGGGTGCCCCCTATCACCACCCTTTTCTTATTCTGGCTGTGCTCATACAGGTATTCGGCAAAGGAATAGATTTTGACCCCCAGCTCCTGTGCTCTCTTCAGCTCCCTGTTCGACTTCCTGGCGTTCATGCCCAGGATTACGGCATCCAGGCCGGTGTGGATCCGGTCAGGATCCCACCCCGGTTTCGCGGGAAGAAGGCCATTTGCCTTAAGCACGCTCCTGGAGGGTTCAAAGATCTCCTCGTCACTTCCCGTGACCTTGTCCCCTTTCCTGTGGAGCGCAATGGCCAGGTTGTGCATCACAGTGTCGCCGATGGAGATAAAATGGATGTTCATTCTATGGGCTTCAGGATTCTGTCATACAGCTTCGCAAATAAATATAAATGATAATTCCGGGGCTTTTTCGGCAACTTTTCAACTGCTCCGGCAGATGAACCGGGAAAATGTTTGGTACTTTTGAAAGCAATGAACCTGAACATCATACCGTGCGGATTTCTGAAGGTCCATGCCGGGGAAATGCACAATCATCTGCCCAACGAAAGGATAAATCCTTGCTATGACACGGATCCTGAAGGCTACATGAAAATTGCCATGAACGCACTGCTGGTGGAGACCGCGGGGCAGCTGGTCATATTTGATCCCGGTTGTGCAGGTTTTCTTCCCTCAAGGTTTGTCGAATCTTACGGACTGGAGATTCCCGTGCCGCTTGAGCAAACCATGTCCGGCATGGGATACAGGGTGGAACAGGTAACCGATGTGGTGTTCACCCACCTCCATTTTGACCATGGAAGCGGTGCATTTGTGCGGAAGCCCGGCATGATCACCAAACGATTCCCCAATGCCAGGTATCATGTCCTGAAAGAGCATTATGAATATGCCAGAAAGCCCGACAAGCGGGAATCCAATTCATTTGCCACCGCATTGTTCAAATACCTCGATTCCGTATACTGGCTTGAGGATTGGAGCGGCGCATGGTTGCAGATGAGGATATTCAACGGGCATACGCGGGCTATGGTCGTGCCCGGGATAGAAACACCGGGCGGGACGGTCTGGTACCTGTCGGACCTGGTTCCGATGGAGAGCTTCCTTGCGCCGGATGTGAACAGCAGCTATGACCTGGATCCTGACCTGGCCCGTTCTGAGAAGGTTGATTTCCTGGGTTCGATCAGTGAGAGATCAGAATTGATTCTCTTTCATGATCCACTCAAAGACAAGCTTTTTTACCCGTAAGTTTCAAGCAAAACTTTAAGCACCTTCTTGCCGGCTTCGGAGATCTTTGTTCCGGGGCCGAATATGGCTGCAACCCCCGTGTCATAAAGGAACTGATAGTCCTGGGCAGGGATCACACCCCCGGCGATCACCATGATATCCTCCCGCCCCAGTCTCTTCAGTTCCGAGATGACCTGCGGGATCAGGGTCTTGTGCGCGCCCGCCAGCGATGAGATCCCCAGTACGTGCACATCGTTCTCAACGGCCTGCCTGGCCGTCTCTGCAGGGGTCTGGAAAAGGGGCCCGATATCCACATCAAAACCTATATCGGCGTACCCGGTGCTGACCACTTTTGCACCGCGGTCGTGGCCATCCTGTCCCATCTTTGCAATCAGGATCCTCGGCTGGCGCCCCTCCCGGGAGGCAAACTCATGTGCCATGGAACGGGCTTCAGCAAAGGCTTCGTCCTGGCCCGATTCCCGGGAATAGACACCGGTGACGGACCGGATCACCGCTTTATACCTGCCCGAAACCTTTTCAATGGCGGCAGAGATCTCCCCCAGGGTAGCCCGGTTCCTTGCAGCTTCAATCGATAATTCAAGTAAATTACCCTTACCACTTTTTGCACATTCAGTTATGGCTCCCAGGGACTCCTGAACCTTTCCCTGGTCCCTCTCCCGTTTCAGCTTCTTCAGCCGTTCGAGCTGGGACTGCATGACCGCCGTGTTGTCCACCACGAGGATATCCATGGGCTGCTCCTTCTCGAGACGGAACCGGTTGACGCCCACGATCACATCTTTTTCGCTATCGATGCGGGCCTGTTTCCTTGCAGCGGCCTCCTCGATCCTCATTTTCGGGAGGCCGGTCTCGATGGCACTGGCCATCCCGCCAAGTTCCTCGATCTCTTCGATATGGTCCCATGCCCTGTGCGCGATCTCGTGGGTAAGCGATTCAACATAGGTTGAACCGGCCCAGGGATCCACCGAACGGCAGATCCCGGTCTCCTCCTGAAGGTACAGCTGGGTGTTCCTGGCGATACGGGCGGAGAAATCTGTAGGGAGGGCAAAGGCCTCATCCAGTGCATTGGTATGAAGCGACTGGGTATGGCCCAGCGCGGCCGCCATGGCCTCGATGGAGGTCCTTGCCACGTTGTTGTAAGGGTCCTGTTCGGTCAGGCTCCACCCGGATGTCTGGCAGTGGGTCCTGAGGGCCATCGACCTCGGATCTTTCGGGTCGAACTGCTTCACGATCCTGGCCCAGAGCATACGGGCGGCCCGCATCTTGGCAATCTCCATGAAATGATTCATGCCGACAGACCAGAAAAATGAGAGCCTGGGGGCGAACGCATCAATGTCGATCCCGGCCTTAAGCCCGGTGCGAAGGTATTCCATTCCGTCAGCCAGTGTATAGGCCAGCTCGATATCGGCAGTGGCCCCGGCTTCCTGCATATGGTACCCGGAGATGCTGATATTGTTGAATTTCGGCATCCTCCTGGAGGTATAGGCGAAGATATCCGCAACGATCTTCATGGAGGTGGCCGGGGGATAGATGTAGGTGTTCCGGACCATGAATTCTTTCAGGATATCGTTCTGGATGGTCCCACTCAGCTCACCCAGGGAGGCGCCCTGTTCAAGTCCCGCCACGATGTAAAAAGCCAGTACCGGCAGAACCGCACCGTTCATGGTCATGGAGACCGACATTCTGTCCAGGGGGATCTGGTCGAACAGGATCTTCATATCCAGGATCGAATCGATGGCCACACCGGCCTTTCCCACGTCTCCGGCCACCCGTTCGTGATCAGAGTCGTACCCCCTGTGGGTGGCCAGGTCAAAAGCAACGGATAGCCCCATCTGCCCTGCGGCCAGGTTGCGCCTGAAGAATGCGTTGGTATCTTCGGCCGTCGAGAAGCCTGCATACTGCCTGATGGTCCAGGGCCGCACGGTATACATGGCCGAATGGGGACCCCGCAGGAACGGGGGCAGTCCGGCCGCATAATCCAGGTGCTCCATCCGGTCCAGGTCCTCCCTCCTGTAGGATGGTTTGATGCCAATATGTTCCGGGGTCTCCCAGGTTTGCCGGGATCCCTTTTCTGGCTTGGGTATTTTCAAATTCCTGTAATCTATCTTGCTGAAATCGGGCCGGGGCATCATCGTCGAGCGTCTGTCAGATTAAAAGTCAAGTTCCTGAAAGCAGCCTGTTGAATTGCCGGAGGGTTTCAAGCAGGTTGCTTCCGGTGTGGATGAAATATTCAATGCCAGCTTTCCTCAGTGCTCCAAGGTCCCCTTCCGGGTAGCCAGCCACGATGATCACAGCGTTCTCTGCCAGGGCTTCGGTGACTGACGGAGCCATGGCCCTGTAGGAATCATCCGAACTGCAGAGTACCACCATATCCGGTTTCGCCTTCCGGGCGGCAGCGATTCCCGATTGGATGGAATTAAATGCGGGCTGGTCCAGGATCTCGTATCCGGCGCATGCCAGGAAATTGCCCGAGAAGTTCGCCCTGGCCGCCGCCCGGGATGGATCCCCGTGTCTGAACAGAAGGACCCTGGGCCTTTTTTTCATTCGTTCCGTCTCCAGCCGCACTGCTTCAAACAGGGATGCGACCCGGAAGGGGCGGAGCGGCACAAGGGGTGAGCCGGGAATTTCGGTCTGACTGGCGGATGAGAGGTGATCAAGGATCATTTCATTGAAAGCGGGGAATGCATTGGTCCCCAGGATATGCCTTTCACCGGAGGCGTAGTGGTCCAGTTTCTTCTGCCGTGAAGCCAGCACCCTCTCCTGGACCCAGCCCGATTCAAAAGCATTGATGAACCCGCCTTTCGCTTCGGTTTCCCGGAACAGGTCCCAGGCTTTTTCAGCCACAGAACCGGTCAGACTTTCGATGTAATAGGAACCTGACGAAGGATCTGTCACCCTTTCGAAACAGGCCTCGTCCCTCAGGATGAGCTGCACATTGCGGGCAATCCGGTCGGAAAACCCGGTGCTGTTCCCGTAAGGATAATCGAACGGCAGGACCGATATAAGGTCCGCACCTCCCAGGACCGAGGCCATGGCTTCGGTGGTTCCCCTTAGAATATTCATATATGGATCGTACAGGGCCATGTTCCAGCAGGATGATGTGGCATGAACCGGGATCCTGCCTGATAAGGGATCGAGCCCGTAGGCTTCACAGATCTTGCCCCAGAGGATCCTTGCAGCCCTGAGTTTGGCAATTTCCATAAAGTAATCGGGCCCCGTTGCCAGGCTAAGCTGCATGGCGCGGACGGTTTCGGCCGGACCGATCCCCCGGGAAGTGAGGATGGCCAGGTATTCCCCGGCCATGGCCAGGGCAAAGCCCAGCTCCTCCGCCAGTGTGGCCCCTGCATCCTGGATCATGGCGCCATCCACGTTGATGACCCTCAGCCCGGGGGAACTTTCCATCACCTTCCGGACAAGCTTTACAAGGTTCTCCATACTGGCAATGGGGATTCCCGTGGAGACCATCTTTCCTATGGGATCAGCGCCCAGGGAGCCTTTCAGGGCCGTCGGATGGAATCCCTTCCCGGATGCCAGCTTCCTAAGCCGGTCATAAAGGACATCAGCCTCCAGGCAACCCTGGAACAGGATCTCGCTCTCTGTCAAGGGTATCCCGTTAAGAAGTGTTTCCAGGAAGCCCGGGCCGGGAACGGAGGGTTCGGATAGACGGACCCTCACTGCCTGTGCACCCCCGCTCAGGGACGCTTTGATCCTTGCATTGGCTTCGGCGGGATCCAGGCCCGGCAAAAGTTCCTGGCAGACGGTCCAGCTGTTGGGGGCGCTCCCCTCCGCTTTCAGTGACCCGGCGTGTTCCAGGTATTCCAATCCGCCCAGGTCCTCCTTCCGGTAGAAGGGTTTTACGCGGATCCCCTCATCGCTCTCCCAGACGGGATCTTTCTGAAAACCGGCTGCCTTCAGGTCAGCTCTGAGCCTCTCCTCCCATGCACCGGTGGGGATTTGCGGGAACTCCGAAAACAGCCGCATGAACCCTTCCTCCTTCATTTCCTGAAAAGTGAAGTACAAAGAAAGCATTTTGGACAGATCTTTTCAAGTCAGGTACAATTCACTGTGAAAGTGAAACATAATTATGAAGGATTTCGTAATATTGTTACACAGTAACATGAAACTGATCCATGAAGAAGAGCTTTCTGATACTCCTGGCACTTGCAATCGCCTGGACAGCTTATGGCCAGACGGTTGAAAACATCCGTGCGGTTCCGGACGGGGAAAACATCAAGATCACCTACCGGATCGGGGCATCCACGGATGCTCAGCTTTTCAATATTTTTCTCTCCTGTTCGATGAGTGGAGGGCGCCGTTTTGAACCCAAGGCTGTCATCGGTGATGTAGGCGAGAACATCGTGGGGGGAAGGAGTTTCTACACGATTATCTGGGATGTTTTTGAGGATGTGAATGAAGTGGTCAACCCCGAGTTCTTCATCAGGCTGGAGCTGGTCAGGGATATGAGCGTCCCGCCGGTCCAGCCGCAAACCCAGGTCCAGGGCAAGCCGCAGGAAGAGACGCGGGAAGTGAAACAGGAACCGGTCAGGGAGGAGCCTAAAGAGACCGTTAAGCAGGAACCACAGAAAACAGATGAGACTGCCAAAGCAAAGGAGAAACCCAGTGAACCCACCGCTGTGCTGGAGGAGTCCAGGGAGGGCAAGAATTTCAGAAGGAACGGCTTTGTCGCCTACAATGGAAGTCCTTTTCGTGGATATCCTGATCATAGTATGCCCATTGGGATAAGCTTCGGGTCATTGAACAACTGGGGGTACTATGTGACCTTCAGGTTGGGCCTTCATCTGAATTCCTATGAACAGTACGATCCTTACTGGGGCGACTATGATTGGATATATGAAAATAATTTCGATTTTATAACCATGGCGGGTTTTACCAAGCATATTGTTTCAGCCGGATTCTACAGGCTGCATGCCTATGGCGGACTTGGCGCAAATGTCAATTCTTACTGGGTGAATGATAATGATGCAAGGGCACATGTTCTGGTAGATACCGGGGTGATCAATGTACTCGGCATGTTCAATATTACGGTTGGAGTATCCTATTTCATAGACTGGTTTAATTATAACAGCGGATTAGATCCGTTGAAACTGGTATTCGGAGCAGGTTTTGTATTTTAAAAGAAGACAGGTGATGAAAAGGGTGTTGATCTGTTTTTCGGTGGTGGTGATGGCCTGGCCAGGGAACCGGGTCATGGCCCAGACCGTTGAAAAATCGAGCGGCGTTGTGAAGATGACCATGAAGAAAAAGGAGGAGGAGACACGGGCGAGCGAATTTTCAGCGCCGACAAGTATCCGTATGCAGAAGAAAACTGCCGTGGAAGAGCCGGCCGGAACAGGTGAATTCAGCTGGATCACCCCCGTGCAATCCACTGTCAGGACTTCAGAAAGCACCTACCAGGTGAAGGCCACCGTGAACTCTTTTGAGAACATCAGTTTTGTGAACGTTTTCGTCAACGGGGAGTTTGTCAAGAACATCATGCCCCCTGCGAACAACATCAAACAGATGGTCATCGACGAGCCGATGGAGTTGTCCGTCGGGCCCAACCAGATGGATTTTACGGCTGTGACGGTCAGCGGGAAGAAAATCGAGAGCAAACTGATCATAGATTACGATATTTCAATAGCCACCTATTATGCCCTGGTCATTGCCGTCCAGGATTATGACGATCCGGAGATCAACGACCTGAAGCAGCCCATCAAGGACGCTACCCGGTTCATTGATATCATCAGCTCGCAATACAATTTCGACAGGGAGAACATCGATTTCATGAAGAATCCCACCAGGGCCGATATCATTGGGAAACTTCTCCAGATGCGGAACAGGGTCACCCCTGAGGACAATCTGCTGATCTATTATGCAGGACACGGGTGGTGGGACGAAGAGATGAAAACGGGGTACTGGTTCCCGAAGGATGCCAGCAGGGACAACCCGGTTGACTGGCTGCCCAATACCGACCTGACCAATTACCTGAGCGTGCTCAAGACCAAGCATACCCTGCTCATTTCCGATGCATGTTTCAGCGGGGGGATTTTTGAATCGCGCGCAGCCTTTAACAATGTGAGGTCAGTGGAAAAACTCTATAAGGTTCCCAGCAGGAAAGCCATGACCAGCGGGGCATTGAATGAAGTGCCCGACGAAAGTGTGTTTATCGAGTACCTGATCAAGCGGCTGGCTGAAAACAATAAGAAATACCTGCCGGGTGTTGAACTCTACTCCAGCATGCGGGAGGCGGTTGAGAACAA
>CAYXUD010000024.1:0-11743 GCA_964467775.1 uncultured Bacteroides sp.
GGGATTCGAACCCTCGGTACCCTTTAGGGGTACACACGCTTTCCAGGCGTGCCAGTTCAGCCACTCCTGCACCTCTCCGGTAATCTCAGGAAATCCCTCTTATTATTGAATCCGCTTACTTTCAGATTTTTATAAGAACCATTCCCGGCCCCTGATTGAACCACAAGCTCGGGAGAATTTCGCGGCGAAAAATACAAAAAAAATATTAATATGAACACCTAGGGGAGAGTGATTTCACCTTTAAGCGATTTATTTAAAAGCAATTTAACCTCCTCATCAGGCAGATCCTGGGCCAGGAGGACCATCATTTTCGTGGTGGCCGCTTCGGTGGTAATATCGTAACCGCTTATTACTCCGGCTTTTAACAGTCCACGGCTGGTCTCATACCGCCCCATCTCCACACGCCCGCTGCTGCATTGGGTCACATCCAGAATGAAAATTCCCCGGTCCACCGCTTTTTTGATTCGCCGGAGGAACCAGGCCCCCGAGGGTGCATTTCCTGCACCATAGGTCTCCAGTACCACCCCCATGAGCCCCTCAACCCCCAGGATGGCATCCATGTACTCTCCGCTTATGCCGGGGAAAAGCTTCAGGATCGTGATGTGATTGTTCAGGCGGGTATGTACCTTCAGTTTCGGGAACTTCCCTGGATTGTGTATGAATTCACGGTTATAGACAAGGTGCACGCCTGCTTTGGCCAGGACCGGGTAATTGGCGGACTGGAAGGCGTTGAAGTGTTCTGCATTTACCTTGGTGGTCCGGTTGCCGCGTAACAGCTTGCTTTCGAAGTAGATGCACACCTCGGGAACCACAGGTTTGCCGTACTCCCTGGCAGCGGCGATCACAATGGAGGTGACCAGGTTCTCCTTGCCGTCCGTACGGAGGGCCCCTATGGGCAGCTGGGCGCCTGTAAAGATGACCGGCTTGGCCAGGTCTTCCAGCATAAAGCTCAGTGCCGAGGCTGAATAGGCCATGGTATCTGTACCGTGCAGGACCACAAATCCGTCAAATTCGTGGTAATGTTTTTCGATGAGCTCTGCAATGCGGGACCATGTGCCGATATCGATATTCGAAGAGTCGATGGGAGGATCAAAACTGATCGATTCGATCTGGTACCCGTACCCCCTGATCTCCGGGATATGCTCCAGGATCTTACTGAAATCGAAAGGTTTAAGGGTCCCTTTCACAGGATCTTCCAGCATGCCGATGGTCCCTCCCGTGTATATGATCAATATGGCGCGTCCGTTATGATCCATCCGGGTCATTGATTTGAAAAAGCCCGAGGGCGTTCCGGGTTGTGATTTTTCCGATCTCTTTACCGGTTAAGTTAAAAATTTCTCCAGCTTTTTCAGCAATGTGGACCAGATAACTGCTTTCGTTCCTTCTGCCCCTGTAGGGTACAGGGGCAAGAAAGGGGGCGTCGGTCTCCAGCAGGAGGCGGTTGACCGGGATCACCCTGACCACTTCGTCAAGATCCGAGTTCCTGAAGGTCACGATACCGTTTATTCCGATCATAAAACCGAAGGAAAGGGCTTTCTCAAGTTCTTCAGGGCCGCCCGTAAAACTGTGGAACACCCCTTTCAATCCTTCCGTGCCTGCTTCCTCCAGAATATCGAAGATCTCCCGGAAAGAATCCCTGGCATGGATGACCAGCGGCAGGCCTGTCTCCCTGGCCCAGCCGATCTGGGTCCTGAAGGCGATCACCTGTTCCCTGAAATGGGACTTATCCCGGTAAAGATCTATCCCGGTCTCCCCGATCCCAACGATCCGCGGATTGTCAAGCTCCTTTTCCAGCTTCCCGAGTTCCTCAAGGTAATCATCCTTCACCGAGGTGGGGTGGAGTCCCGTCATGGGATAACAGTGGCCCGGGTAGTTCTCGGCCATGCTAAGCACAGCCCGCAGGGTGGTGCTGTTGATGTTGGGGAGCAACATGCGGGTGACACCTGCCCTGATGGCCCTGCGGACCATCTCTTCCCGGTCACCTGAAAAGGCATCCAGGTAGAGATGGGTATGAGAATCGGTATACATGATTTCGCTGCGGGTACAAACATACAATTTCCCCGGGATGTTTTGCCGCAACTTGCCTCATCGTTTCGCGATGAAAGCCGGTACCTAAACAACCCCCTGGGCCAGCATGGCATCGGCCACCTTGACAAAGCCTCCTATGTTGGCGCCATTCACGTAATTTACAAATCCATCGGGGCCGGTGCCAAAATCGAGGCAGGTCCGGTGGATATTCTTCATGATGGTCTGCAACCGGCTGTCCACCTCTTCCCTGGACCACGGAAGGCGCATGCTGTTCTGGGTCATCTCAAGCCCGGATACTGCCACCCCGCCCGCATTGGCTGCTTTGCCCGGGCCATAGAGGATCTTCGACTTAAAGTAAACCTCGATGGCACCGGGGGTGGAAGGCATATTGGCCCCTTCGCTGATCACCCTGCAGCCGTTCTTCACCAGGGTTTCGGCATCGGCTTTGTCGATCTCGTTTTCTGTGGCTGACGGGAAGGCCACATCGCACTTCACATGCCACGGCCTTTTCCCTTCGAAGTACTCACATCCGAACTTGCTGGCATACTCCCTGATCCTGCCCCTGCGGATGTTTTTCAGCTCTTTCACCCAGGCCAGTTTTTCAGCATCGATGCCATCAGGATCATAAATGGATCCGGCCGAATCGGAAAGGGTTACCGCCTTGCCGCCCAGTTGATTCAATTTTTCAACCGTAAACTGTGCCACATTTCCTGAACCGGAGACCGTTGCCACTTTGCCTTTTAACGATTCCCCTTTTACTCCCAGCATCTCCTCCGCAAAATAGACTGCGCCATAGCCGGTCGCCTCGGGCCTGATCAGGCTTCCGCCCCACTCCAGCCCTTTTCCGGTGAGCACTCCTGTGAATTCGTTCCGGATGCGTTTGTACTGTCCGAAGAGGAACCCGATCTCGCGGCCGCCCACGCCGATGTCACCTGCCGGGACATCCGTATCGGGTCCGATATGCCTGCACAGCTCTGTCATGAAGCTCTGGCAGAAACGCATTACTTCGTTGTCCGATTTTCCTTTCGGGTCGAAGTCAGAGCCCCCCTTGCCCCCTCCCATGGGGAGGGTGGTCAGGCTGTTCTTGAAGACCTGTTCAAAAGCCAGGAACTTCAGGATCCCAAGGTTGACAGTGGGGTGAAACCTCAGTCCGCCTTTATAGGGACCGATGGCGGAATTCATCTCAATGCGGAACCCCCTGTTGATCTCCACCTCCCCCTTGTCATTGAGCCAGGGCACCCTGAAGAGGATGACCCTCTCCGGTTCTGCGATCCTTTCAAGGATCTTTGCATGTTTGTACCTGGGATTCTCCCCGATGAAAGGGACCAGCGATTCGGCCACTTCATGTACCGCCTGGTGGAATTCCGGTTCTGCCGGGTTCTTGGCCTTGATCCTGGCCATGAATTGTTCAACTCTTGGATCCATGTTGCTGTTTTTAATGGGCTCTGATGCCCGCAAATCTAAACATCTTTCAGGCAGTTCAGCATGTCCTTTATCATGTGGGAGGCATGTCATTAAACATAACTTAAAACATGGTGGGCCTTGTCCTGTACCGGTTCCCCGGTCCGGCCGAGATCCATCCCTTCAGCTCCATCTCCAGCAGGGTGGCCAGCACCCGGCTGACAGGGAGGCCCGTCAGGTGGCTCAGGGTTCCCGGGGTGATGCCCGGTTCCTGGCCGATGGAGAGCAAAAGCTCTTTTTCCCCGGGGGAGATCTCCGGCGGCAGAACCTCTGCCTCTCCCGGTTTGCCCGGAGCATCCCAGTTCAGGTGCCTGATGATGTCTGCCGGGGATTCGGTCAGGGCGGCCACATCCCCTTTGATCAGGTCGTTGCAGCCCTTGGACCTGACATCCCCTGCCCGACCCGGAACCGCCAGAACCTCCCTGCTGTAGGAAAAAGCCATCCGGGCAGTGATCAGGGCGCCTCCCTTTTCGGCCGATTCCACCACCAGCGTTCCATCAGTCATTCCCGCAATGATCCGGTTCCGGCGGAGGAAGTTGTTCCTTTCCGGCCCCATCGTTGAATCGAAGTCGGTCACCAGGGCCCCCTGCCGGAGTATCTTTTTGGCTGTTTCACGGTGAGATGCAGGGTAGATCGTGGACATGCCGTGGCCCAGCACCGCCACCGTGGGCAGGCCGTATTCCAGGGCAGCCCGGTGCGCGATCACATCGATGCCGTAGGCCAGGCCGCTGACAATGACAACACCGGGCACCAGTGGGGCCAGTCCCCCGATCAGCGCCCTGCAGAGGTCCCTCCCGTAGCCGGAAGCCCTGCGGGTCCCCACCACAGCCAGGCTCCTGGCCGGATTCAGGCCGTGCTCACCCCTGGTGTAGAGAAGGATGGGGCCATCTTTGCATTCGTTCAGCCGCTGCGGGTACCGGGGGTCTTCAAAATAGAGGGCTCTGATATGGTGCCGTTCCAGGAATGCCATCTCCTTCTCCGCCTTTCCAAGAAGAGGGCCGGCATTGATCACTCCCGACAGGCGGGGCCCGATCCCTTCGATCTTCTCTATGACCTCCCTTTTCTGTCTGAAAACAGCACTGGCGGAGCCTGCCTTCTCGATCAGTTTCCGGGCTGTGACCGGGCCTATGGACGGGAGCATGGTCAGCGCGATCCGGTAGAGCAGTTCCGTACGGTCATCGAATGGCATCCCTTTTTCAGGGTTTATGTGATGCCACCCCTTGTGATCGATGCCACAGACAGGAAAACAGCTCCTACGCCCGGATGTATCTCTGGAGGGAGGCGAGGATCCGGACCCGGTCCTCCTCGTCCACGGCGGAGAGGCTGACAGGGGGATATGGTACCACGCGGCCCCTGAAGTGCTGGTAGAGGATGATCTTCTGGTAACGGCCGAAGAGAAACTCCTTCAGCTCGTACCTTGCAAAATTCTGCTTGGGGATCTCGATCGAGTGCTTGCGGCTGGTGAACATGCTCAGGGGATAGTAGCGCAGAATGATCAGCTCGCCCTGGTCGCTGTAAGAGACAAAATAGGGGACCTTCAGGTAGTTGATGATATTGATCGCCAGGTAGACCAGGGCAATGATGATGATCACAAAATATTTGTTCAGCCAGATGACAGGATCCTCCGGCCACGGGATAAAGATCAGCACCAGGATGGCCAGGGTGAACACAATGGCCATCACCATCCTCCGGAGCCAGATGCGGTAGGTGTTCTTCTGGTTATCAATCTGCATGTTGCCTCCTTCTTTCCCGTTCTTTCCTGATCAGGGCGAGCTCCCTCCCGGTCTGCCCCTTGACCGATGTGTTCTCCTCCACCCTTCGCATCAGGTAGGGAAGGACAAACCGGACCGGACCGTAAGGTACGTATTTTGCGACATTATAGCCGGCTGCGGCAAGGTTAAATGAGATATGTTCGCTCATCCCGTAAAGCTGCGAGAACCAAACCCGGTCATCAGCCGGATCGATCTTCTTATCCCGCATCAGTTCGGTCAGGTAGATGCAGCTGAACTCGTTGTGGGTGCCGTTGAAAATGGAAACCACATCGATGTTGTCCACGGAGATCTTCAGGGCCAGGTTATAATCCCGGTCGGTACTCTCCTTGTCCGGCTGGATGGGATCGAGGTACCTCAGCCTGCGGGCGCGTTCCCTCTCCCTCTCCATATAGGCCCCGCGCACGAATTTGGCGCCCAGGTAGAACTTCTCCCTCCTGGCTGTGCCGATATCGGTTTCAAGGACCCCGATGCGGTCGTGCCGGTACATCTGGTAAGTGTTGAACACGATGGCTCTCTTGTAGTTGTACTGGCGCATCATGTCCATCACCACCTGGTCAATGTAGTTCTGGTAAAAGGTGTCCTCTGCATCCACCATGATGGGGATGTCGTGTTCGAACGCCTCCCTGCAGAGCCGGTCGATCCGACTGCGAAATTTCTCTCCTTCCCTGATGGCTTCCCTGTCGGCTACAGAGGCCCCGCTCAGGATCTCCAGTGCCCGGTTGTCCCCGAAAGCGGTGGGCTTGAAAACTGTAAAGGGGATGTCGGGGTTGTTTCCGGCGTGCCTGACCGCCCGGAGGGTCTCCTGGAGAGCGGCCTCGATGGCCCTGTCCGATTTCTTGCCTTCCACTGAATAGTCGAGGATCGAAAAGACATGGGCGCTCTTCAGCTTCTCCACGGCAGGCTGGCAATCCCGGAGTGTTTCCCCGCCGACAAAATGCTTGAAGGCCGTGGGTTTGACAATCCATCCTACGGGGATCCTCAATACTGACAGAACCCGGATGATTGGATTGGCTAATCTGACCAGGGCGGGGCAGGAGATCAGTTTGAAAAGGATATAGGCCCGCCTCAGGTCCCGGTCAGATTTAATGCTGAATGCGGTCCTGGTGTCTTCGAAATCGATCATCTTCTGTTCTCTGTTGTGCAATCCGATATACTAACGGCACCAATATAGGCTAATTATTATCTTTGAACCATGAAATATGTCATCTCCGGGCCAGCAAATCCGGTACAAGATACAATATATCTCCCTTCCTCAAAAAGCATCTCGAACAGGATGCTGATCATGGATGCCCTGGCCGGGGGAAGCACTGACATTGAGAACCTTTCCGGCAGTGACGACACCCGGCTTTTGCAATCGGCACTGGAAGACAGCAGCCCTGTCAGGGATATCGGCCATGCCGGGACGGCGATGCGGTTCCTTACCGCCTTTTTTGCCACCCGGGAAGGAAAGGTGGTGCTCACCGGCTCGGAACGCATGAAGCAGCGCCCTGTGGGCCCGCTGGTCAAGGCGCTGAGGGAGCTGGGAGCCGGTATCAGGTACACGGAGAGGGAGGGTTGTCCCCCGCTGGAGATAGAGGGCGGGCTGAGGCAGGGGGGAAGGATCACCGTTGACGGGAGCATCAGCAGCCAGTTCATCAGTGCCCTGATGATGATCGGCCCCATCCTGGAGGGCGGGCTCCGCATCACGCTGACCGGGAATGTGGTATCCCTCACCTACATCAGGATGACCCTCTCCCTGATGCGGAAAGGGGGTGTGGAGGCCCTGTTTAACGGAAGGAAGATAGTGGTCAGGCAGGGGAGGTACAGGTTTGATCATCTCACCGTGGAGTCGGACTGGAGCGGGGCTTCCTACTGGTACCAGGTGGCCGCACTTCTTCCCGGTTCCGGGATCAGGCTTCCTCACCTGGAAAAAGATAGCCTGCAGGGGGATGCCATCCTGGCCGGCCTCTATGAGAAACTGGGGGTGAAGAGCCGTTTTGATCATCAATCAGTAACCCTCCATTCCGAAGGTGCGGTCATCCCCGGAAGCTTTTCAGCCGATTTTACCGGTTGCCCCGACCTGGTCCAGACCTGTGCCGCCACGCTTTGCGGACTGGGCATCCCTTTCCGTCTGGGCGGGACACGGACCCTGAGAATAAAGGAGACTGACCGCATTGAGGCCCTCCGGAAGGAGCTGGGCAAACTGGGGTTCAGCATCATGGCAGATCCTGAAGGGAACTGGATCAGCTGGGACGGGACCCGGACCCCGCCAGGGAGGGACCCTGTCATTGAAACTTACCATGACCACCGCATGGCCATGGCTTTTGCACCCCTGGCCATCCCGTTCGGCAGGATCACCATCAGCGACCCCATGGTGGTGACAAAATCCTATCCTGGATATTGGGAAGACCTGGAAAGGGCAGGTTTCTCGGTCTCCCGGGTATCATCCTAATTCTTCAGGTCCCTGCGGTTCAGGAAAAACTGCTTCAGAAGCCGGGAAGAGGGCTCTTCCAGGATACCCGGCACCACCTGGGTTTTCACGTGTATGATACGCTGCCTCATGCGGGTGAATCCTTCCCGGGGATCGGGTGCTCCATATACAATGCGGTCGAGCTGTGCCCATTTCAGGGCAGCTGCACACATCACGCAGGGTTCCAGGGTCACATAGAGGGTGCATCCGGTAAGGTATTTGGCACCCAGGTAATTGGAGGCGGAGGTGATGGCGATCATTTCAGCATGGGCCGTCACATCCTGCAGCTGCCGGGTCATGTTGTGGGCGCGGGCAATGATGCGGTCCCGGTTCACGATCACCGCCCCCACGGGTATCTCCTCCAGTTCAAAGGCCTTCCGCGCCTCTTTCAGGGCCTCATTCATGAAATACTCGTCAGGGAATAGCTGCTGCTCCACGCCGGGTCACGATTTATTGCTGTTCAATCTTAAAAGTTGCTAAATTTGCTCTTCGTTGAGGACAAAAATAAACATACCTCGACGCATCTCACATAAAATCTGATAAAATGTACAGGACACACAACTGCGGGCAGCTGACCATGAAGAACATTGGTGAAAACGTCATCCTTTCCGGATGGGTCCAGAAATCGAGGGACCTCGGAGGAATGACCTTTGTGGATCTCAGGGACCGGTACGGGATCACCCAGCTTGTATTCAATATGGAAACGGATGCGGGCCTCTGCAGGGCGGCACGCAAGCTGGGCCGTGAATTTGTGGTCAGGGCAAAAGGGAGAGTGACCGAGCGCAGCAATAAAAATCCGCAGATGCCCACCGGTGACATCGAGGTGATGGCACAAGGCCTGGAGATCCTGAACCGGTCGCTGGTGCCGCCCTTTACCATTGAGGATCATACGGACGGAGGGGAGGATCTGAGGATGAAATTCCGGTACCTTGACCTGCGCCGGCAGGCCATCAAGAAAAACCTGATGCTCCGGCACCGAATGGCCTTCGAGGTCAGGAATTACATGAGCGGGGAAGGATTCATCGAGGTGGAGACCCCCGTACTGATCAAATCAACACCGGAGGGGGCCAGGGATTTCGTGGTCCCTTCCAGGATGAATCCCGGTGAATTCTATGCTTTGCCGCAGTCCCCTCAGACCTTCAAGCAGCTGCTGATGGTGGCGGGGTTCGACAAGTACTTCCAGATCGTGAAGTGTTTCAGGGATGAGGACCTGAGGGCGGACCGCCAGCCCGAATTTACCCAGATCGACTGCGAGATGTCCTTTGTGGAGAGGGATGATTTGCTGAATGCCTTCGAAGGGCTTGCCAGGCACCTTTTCAGGACCATCAAGGGGGTTGAGATCGAAGGCGATTTCCCGAAGATACCTTATGAGGAGGCCATGAACCGTTATGGAAGTGACAAGCCTGACCTGCGGTTCGGCATGGAGATACGCGATATGAGCCGGATGGTACAGGGCAGGGGATTCCAGGGTTTCGACAGCGCAGCCTATACCGGGGGGATCTGTGCTGCGGGCTGTGCCGGATACAGCCGGAAACAGCTGGATGAACTGGCTGATTTTGTAAAGAGGCCGCAGCTCGGCATGAAGGGGCTGGTTTGGGCCAGGGTGAATGAAGATGGCTCGGTCAGGTCGTCGGTGGATAAATACTTCGATGAAACGGCGCTGAAGGGGTGGACAGACCTGCTGGGGGCGGAAGCCGGGGACCTGGTCCTGGTGCTTTCCGGGGATAAAGAACTGACCCTTAAAGCGCTGGGTGAGCTCAGGCTGGAGATGGGGGAGAGGCTCGGATTGCGCGACCCGGGCACGTTCAGGCCCCTCTGGGTGGTGGACTTCCCCCTGCTGGAGTGGGATGAGCAGACCGGTCGCTTCCATGCCATGCACCACCCCTTTACCAGTCCCTTCCCGGAGGAGGTGGAGCTCCTGAGGACCGATCCGGGAAAGGTTCGTGCACAGGCCTATGACATGGTGATCAATGGTGTGGAGATCGGCGGGGGTTCCATCCGGATCCATGACGAAGAGCTGCAAAAGCTGATGTTTGACAAACTGGGGTTCACCCCGGAAGAGGCCCGAAAACAGTTCGGGTTCCTGATGAGTGCATTCCGCTATGGTGCCCCGCCCCATGGAGGGATCGCTTTTGGATTCGACCGGTGGGTGGCCCTTTTTGCGGGTGTGGATTCCATCAGGGATGTGATCGCCTTTCCCAAGAACAATGCAGGGCGGGATGTGATGATCGATACCCCGTCCACCATCTCCGGCGATCAGCTGGATGAGCTCTTTTTAAAGGTAAACCTCCCCGGGTAGGCGAACTTCCGGTTTTTCTACAAAAAAATGATCCGGTAACGCTTATTTCTGCACAATTCACGATTATTTGTGTATAACTTTGCGCGGAAATTTTATCAGGTGTAATTCATACGCTTTATTTTGCGGCTGATCGTTGAACCCCAAAGGAATGTTGAAGATTGCCAAAGAAGGGAGTCAGTTCAGGGTTGAACTGTTCCAGGTAAACAGGCTGAACACCCTGTTTTCGGAGCTTGTCAGGGAGCAGCTCCACGAACTGGTCAGGGAACCGGGTGCAGAAATTGTGTTCAACCTGGGAGGGGTCCGCTTCATTGACAGTGCAGGATTCGGTGTGCTGACAGAAGTGGCCGACCTTGCCAGGGAGCACGGAAGCCAGTTTAAACTCTGCAATGTTTCAGATGATGTGAAGGAGCTGGTCATTCTGCTTGAACTGGAAGGCAGGTTCACCTTCTGTACCTGCGAAAATACGCGGGAGAAGATCCTGCTGGTACTGGACTAGGCTAAACAGGATCGCCGATCAGAGTGGCCGGGGTGCAGTGTGTGATCCGCACACGGGCGTAATCCCCCGGTCTGGACGAACCGCGGGGAAACACCACCACCTTGTTCTGAGAGGTGCGCCCGTAAAGGTGGCCCTCCGACTTTTTCGATACACCTTCCGCAAGCACCTCCAGGGTCTGTCCCACATCCCTCTCCTTGCTGGCCAGCGAGAGCTTCATCTGCAGTTCGATGATCTCGTTCAGCCGCCTCGATTTAACCTCCTGCGGAATATCATCTTCATATTTCCGTGCGGCAAGGGTCCCGGGCCTCTCACTATATTTGAACATGTATGCGAAATCATAACCCGCCCACTCCATCAGGCTGAGGGTCTGCAGGTGTTCCTCCTCGGTCTCCCCGCAAAAGCCGGCAATGATGTCGGTGGACAGGGAGGCTTCGGGCAGGTATTTCCTAATGGCCTCGATCCGGGCCATATAGTCTTCCCGGGTGTACCGGCGTTTCATCCTCCGCAGCACTTCAGAGCTTCCTGACTGCAGGGGGAGGTGGACGAACCTGCAGAGATTGGGATGGCGGGCGATTGTCTTCAGCAGTTCGCTGGTCATATCCTTCGGATGGGAGGTGGCGAACCTTACCCGCAACAGCGGGTCAATGGCTGCCACCTGTTCAAGGAGCTTTTCGAACGGGAGATGCTTGCCATCCGTCTCCCACCGGTATGAATTGACGTTCTGCCCGAGAAGGGTTACCTCCCTGTACCCCCTGTGAAAAAGTCCCCGGGACTCCCTGAGGATGGTCTGCGGATCGCGGCTCCGTTCCTTTCCCCGCGTTGCCGGGACCACACAATAGGCGCAATGGTTGTTGCAGCCCCGCATGATGGAGACAAAAGAGGTCACATGGTTCCTGTCCATGCGCACCGGCTCTATATCACTGTAAGTCTCCCTGGATGAAAGCAGGGTGTCGATCCCCTTCTGCCCGGTCTCGACCACCTCCAGCAAGGAAGGAAGCTTCCGGTATGCGTCCGGGCCCGCCACCAGGTCCACCAGAGGCTCCTCTTCCAGCAGCTTTTCCTTGAGGCGTTCAGCCATACAGCCGATCACTCCCACCCGGACGCCGGGGTTCTGCTGCTTGACCTGTCTGAGATCCCTGAGCCGTGAACGGACACGTTGCTCCGCATGGTCCCGGATGGAACAGGTATTGATCAGGATCAGGTCAGCCTCACCGGCCTGTTCCGTGATCCGGTACCTC
>CAYXUD010000025.1:0-3554 GCA_964467775.1 uncultured Bacteroides sp.
TCACCGTATTAAAACGCTACCACCTGTCTCCCGACCGTAATGGGATGTTGAAATGTCCTTTCCATGAGGATGGAGAGGCCAGCCTGAAGATCTATCCCAAGACGAATACTTTCAACTGCTTTGGTTGTGAGGCCGGCGGTGATGTAATCGAGTTTATCCAGCTAAAGGAAAAATGCAGCAAGCACGAGGCCATTGTAAAAGCCAAGGAAATGATATCTCCTGGTGGCCAGGTGGTGGTATCCCTACCGAATCCTCCCACTCCCCCGCCAACAACCCAGGATCCGGACAGGGAGGGCCGTATAGCTTTACTGACCCGGGTATTTGGCTACTTCAGGGGAGCGATCAATAACAGCCGCCCATCGCGGAAGTATATTACCCAGGTGCGGCACCTGCAGTTGTTTTTGGAGATCGGTTACAACTCTGGTCAGTTCCATCATGGCCAGCGCCGGGATGAGGAGTTGATCCGTGAATGTGTCAAGTACGGATTGCTTACTCCTACGCAGAGCCGCACCAAGGCTGGCAATGATACGGGTTATTATGTTTTTGGTAAGGGCTGCATCGTGTTCCCTTTGAAGGATCGGGATGAGCAGATTACAGGCCTGTACTTCCGCAGCATATTGGAATCCTTCTCCCCCACGGGCCGGCATTTTTACTTGAAGAACCGTGAAGGCCTCTATCCGGGTTATCCGGGAGAGAATACCCGTAAGTTGATTTTAACGGAAGCGATTATCGATGCGGCCACGTTGTTGCAGCTTCCCTTTATCAGCGGGTCGCATGAGATCCTTGCCTGCTATGGCACCAACGGGTTAACGCAGGAGCATCGGGAAGCCATCGGAAACCTCTCCCAGCTAAAGGAGGTGTATATCTTCTTTGATGGCGATGAGACGGGCCGGAAATCTGCCAGGAAAGTAGCCAGGGAAGTTCTTCAGATAAAAGAAAAGGTGGCAGTGAAGATCATCAGCACCCCTGAGGGCGAGGATGTAAACAGCCTTTTGGTGGGTCATGATGCCGGAGTGTTCACGCATCTGTTAAACAGCGCATCCATTTTCTCTTTAACTGAGTCGGGGTCGAGAGCCTCGACGGGCAATAATGATGGAGCCTTGACGGACATACAGACTGTTGATCCGGACACACCAGCCACCTTATCAGACCCATTAGGACCCTCCCCTGTGCATGGCCGCCTGGATACGAAGGATCCCGAGCAGCTCATTTATGAGAGTGGAGATATGCTGATCACAATCTGGGGCGGTGTGGAGCAGGAGAACCTGAGCCGGTTGAAGGTGAGCATGCATGTTCGCAGCAAGGGGGATCGCTACCGCTCGCTACGTGATGATGTGAACCTGTATAGCCACAGTGGTGTGCAGAAGCTGGTGGAGCATATCAGCGAGGCCCTGGAGGTAAGCACGGTGGTGGTGGCAAGAGCTGTATCGGATATGACCGAGCAGTTGGAGGCCTACCGCCTGGAGGAGCGCTCGGCGCTGATCCGCTCAAGGCAGCCAAAGACGTACGAAATGACCACAGAAGAAGTGCGCGCCGCACGGGTGTTTTTAAAGGATAAGGACCTGGGGCGAAAGACTATGGACCTGATCCAGCAAAGCGGGCTGGTGGGTGAGCAGCGCAACGGGTTGCTGCTGTTTTTGCTCTATCTCTCCCGTTTGAATGATGACCCCTTGCATGCGATCATTTTTGGCAAGAGCGGCAGTGGTAAGACCTATCTTCAAACCAGAGTGAGCGAGTGCCTTCCGGAGGAGTCGGTGCGTACGATCACGAGCCTTACGGAGAACACGCTGTATTACTCTGCCCGGGACTTTTGGAAGCACAAGGTGCTGCTGATCGAGGATCTGGAAGGGGTGTACAATGCCTTTTTGCCCTTGAGGGAGTTTATGTCCAAGCAAAGTATCACAAAGCTCACAACGGATAAGGATGCCAAGGGGAACAATATCCAGAAGCTGCTGACGGTCGAGGGTCCGATATGTGTCAGTGGTGCCACGACACAGGGGTCCATCTATGAGGACAATGCCAACCGCAGCTTCCTGCTACATGTAGATGAGAGCAGTGATCATGCCTCGCGGGTGATGGACTACCAGCGGCAGTTGCAGGCCGGTAAGGTAGATGAAGCTGGCCAGGAGACAGCCCGCCAGTTGCTGAAAAATGCGCAGCGGCTACTTCGGAAGGTTCGGGTGATCAACCCTTACGCCCCGGATCTTCGCATCCCGGACTGCGTGTTCAAAAAACTCCGGACCAACATGCACTACCTGAAACTGATCGAGATGATCACCTTTTATCATCAGTACCAGCGCAAAAGGGTACGAAAGGGAAGCAGTGATAAAGAAATTTGCATTGAGACCTCATTGGAGGATATTGCTTTAGCGAACTGGCTGGTAAAGGATACGCTGCTGAGAAAGTCCGATGAGCTCAGTGAGGATACCCGCTCGTTTTTTGAGCAGCTAAAGGTGATGTGTGAAGAAGGCTCCACGGCGGGTGAAGGTACCAGGTTAACGACCTTTTATGCCAAGCAGGTACGCTCGGCTTTGAGGATGCATCCGATGAAGGTACACCGCTACCTGCACCAGCTGGAATCCAGGAGTTATATCCATCGCCGTGGGGGTAACCGCAAGACGGGCTACGAGTATGAGATCCTGGCCTGGGAGGAGTACGAACAGCTGAAAGCCAACATCGATATCCTGGATGGCATCCTGGAAAAGATCCGGGGTAAGTATAACGGCAGGCAGATAAAAAAGGAGGAAGCCATATTAAGTATCACACAAGTATAACAGAAGTATCACACGGATAGCATCCGGGGCGATTCTTTTAAAGATCAATTAGTTAAAGGGTAAGTATAACAGTATCACAAGTATAACGGGAAGTGAGCAAGAGGGGGTGTTTTGTAAAACGGGTCATAGCAGGTCAGGTAAAAGAAAAGAGTAGATGAAAAGCCTTGAATTTATGCGTCTTAGGGAGGGTTTTAAGCAGTGGTTGGGCATCATGGGCTATGCGGAACACTCCATAGCTCATATGCCCTACCGGGTGGATGAGTTTTTTGCTTTCCTGGAGGGCCGTGGGATCCGTTCACTGAAGGAAGTGGAGCGAAAAGATCTGTGGGGGTTCTACGAGCAGTTGAAGCGGCGAAAGAGCAAGTTCACGGGCGAGCTTCTGAAAAGCAGCACGTTGAACGGTATTAACCGTGTACTCCGCCTTTTTGCCCATTACGTGGAGGAGACCGGCCAGTGCAGGTTGATGGTGGATATCCCCTACGAGCCCAGGGAGCATGAAATCCGGGAGGTTCTTTCCCGTGAGGAGGCACAGGGGCTGTACCAGGCCTGTGGCGAGGACCTGCCGGGGATAAGGGATAGAGCCATGCTAAGTATCTACTATGGCTGCGGACTAAGAAGCAAGGAGGGTCGCTTTTTGAAAGTAGAAGATGTGTTGCTGGATCGAAGGCTGTTGCATGTTCGGGAGGCCAAGACCCGCCATGAGCGCTACGTTCCCTTTATGAAAAGCCAGCGGGAAGATTTTTCTCTTTACCTGAAAGAGTGCCGACCGCAGCTGGAGAA
>CAYXUD010000026.1:0-50773 GCA_964467775.1 uncultured Bacteroides sp.
AAGCGAGTAACCGAGTAACACAGTAACCGTGAACGGTTTCGCGATTCAAAGATAAGAAAAAAAAGAAAAAACCTACTGCTCCCTGATCCAGTTGACCAGGCCTTTCTTCTCCAGGATCTGCATCAGTTTGTCCGGGAGGGCCTCGAAGGGGTATTCATTCCTGCCGACGGAGATGGTGCCCGCGGCGAAATCAACCTCTACCCTGTCTCCGGCGTGGTAGGCGCGCACCGCATAGGGATGAACGATCACGGGCAGGCCCTGGTTGATGGCTGAACGGTAGAAGATGCGGTTGACAGATTTCACGATGACAGCCTTCACACCAGCATGGGCCAGTCCCACAGAGGGGTGCTCCCTGGAGCTGCCGCAGCCGAAGTTCTCCCCGCCCAGGATGATATCCCCGGGTTGCACCTCCTTTGAGAACCTGGGATCAAACCCCGCGAAAAGGTGCGGAATGATCCCCTCGGGCTCCGAGCTCTGCACACTGTAGGTAAGGTTGCCGGCAAACATCTGGTCGGTGTTCAGGTTGTCACAGTCGGAATAGTCCCACACCCCTTTTTCCCGCCTGAATTCATTGCCTTCGATGGATGTGGTGATCACCTGTGCCTTGGAATAGGGGAAACTCTCTGCGCCCCTGTTTTTCCTGGGATCCCTGATCTTGCCTTCAACCGCGCTCAGTGCTACGGCTGCCGGTGAGGCGAGGTATATCTCCGCGTTCATGTTGCCCATCCTGCCCAGGAAGTTCCGGTTGGCAGAGGAGATAACGCGATACCCGTCGGCCGGGATCCCCTGTCCGGTGCCCAGGCATGGCCCGCAGGAGGAGGTCAGCACATTGGCCCCGGCTTCAATAAAGGTGGTGATGATGCCCTCCCTGATGGCCTGCAGGAAGATCTCCCTGGATGCCGGAATGACCAGCAGCTCGACGCCGGGCTTGACCTTCCGGCCTTTCAGCATCGCTGCAGCTTCCCTGAGGTCCTCGATCCTGCCGTTGGTGCATGTGCCGATCACCCCCTGGTGGATCTCCAGCCCGGAGACCTCGGCCAGCGCCATGACGTTATCCACATGGTGGGGAGCGGCTACCAGGGGATATACCTCACCCAGGTCAATGGTGATCTCGTGTACATACCTGGCGCCCTTGTCAGCCCAGATGCCCTTGACCTTTTTCCCCATGAACCCGCTCAATACCTGATCTGCCGGGAAGACTGCATTCTTGGCCCCCATCTCTGATGCCAGGTTGGCCAGGGTCATCCGGTCCGCGACGGTCAGCGTGCCAACCCCGCTTCCATGGTATTCGATGGAGAGATAGTTGGCCCCGGCTGACCCGATCATTCCTATGATCCAGAGGCTCAGATCCTTGGCATACACTCCCTGTTTCAGCTCACCGTTCAGTGTGATCTTCAGCGATCCCGGAACCCTGAACCAGGTCTCCCCCCTCAGCCACAACCCGGCTGTTTCGGTCCTGTCAATCCCGGTGGCCATGGCATTAAACGCGCCTGCGGTACAGGTGTGGCTGTCACTTCCGACCACCACCATTCCCGGTTGCACGTATCCTGCCATCAGCTGGTGGCATATACCGCTGCCTGCATCGTGGAATTTCCCGATGCCCTGTGCTTTCACAAATTCGCGGATCGAACGGTAGGTGTTGGCCAGCGCAGCACTGGTGGGAGGCGCGTTGTGGTCCAGGACAATGACCAGCCTGCCGGGGTCAAACAACTTTGTGCCCCCCATCTGTATGAATGTCTTGCGGATGCTTTCGCTGTTATCGTGCGACAGGATCAGGTCGGGCCTTCTGAATACGATGGCGCCCCCGGGTGCATCAAAGATCTTTTCTACAAAGGTTCTAGGCATGTATGGTGGTTCGTGCAAGGTTTTCAGTATCCGGTCCGATTGACCTAAATCAGGATGATGCCGCTGCGCCGGCAGTGGTTCACCATCTCCCCGGGCCATATGGCTGACTGGATCTCCCCGATGTGAGCCTTTTTCAGCAGTTGCATGGCGGTCCTGGACTGGCCGATGCCCCCCCCGATGGATGAGGGAAGTTCATCGTTCAGCAGGCGGCGGTGGAACAGCAACTCCACCCGGTCCAGGTCACCCGTGATCTTCAGCTGCGTCATCAACTCGTCCTTGTCCACCCTGATCCCCATGGAGGTGATCTCGGCGGCACATTTCAGCGTGCTGTTCCAGACAACAATGTCCCCGTTCAGTCCATGGTAACCATCCACGGTCTCCGTGCTCCAGTCATCATAGTCGGGTGCACGCCTGTCATGCGGCTTGCCATCGGGCAGATTGTAGCCGACCCCGATGATGAAAACCGCCCCCGCCTCTTCAGTAATACTGTCCTCTCTCTCCATCGGTGTCAGGTCCGGGTACTTCTCAAACAGCTGTTCGGAATGGATGAAAGTGATCTCCTCCGGAAGTTCAGGCTCGATATGGGGAAAGAGAGTGTGCAGGTAAAACTCGCTCCGCTTCACATTGTCCCATACCTTCTTCACTGCGTTTTTCAGTGTCTCCAGGGAACGCTCCTCACGTGAAATGGCCTTCTCCCAGTCCCACTGGTCGACATAAACCGAGTGCATGTTATCGAGTTCCTCATCAGGGCGAAGGGCATTCATATCGGTATAGATCCCGTAACCGGTCTGGATATCGTAATCCCTCAGCATCATCCGCTTCCATTTGGCCAGAGACTGTATCACCTCGGCATCCTGGTTGCGCATGTCCTTGATCTTAAAACCGACGGGTTTCTCAACACCACGCAGGTCGTCGTTCAGTCCCGTGCCTTTCAGCACGAAAAGAGGGGCGGTTACACGGCGGAGCCTGAGGTCGGAAGCAAGCCCGATCTCGAAATGCTCCTTCATCAGCTTGATGGCATTTTCAGTCTCCTTCAGACTGATAAGGGGCTTGTACCCCTCCGGAATAATCAATCTCATAATTCGTTTTTGTTAGAACAATCCGTTATTGTGGTAAATCTCCATCTGCACTTCAGAGAATGGAGCAGCTTTAATGGTGGTCCCTTTTGAGTTGTTCCGGATCTCACCCGAGCTGAAATTCACGTAGAGTTCATCGCCATTCTCAAGCTGCAGTTCATCAATCATGTCTGAAGTGACAACAGGGAATGCCGCGTTGATGGCGTTTCTTTCATAGATGGCCCCGAATGACTGTGCGATCACGCACTGCACGCCCAGAGAGACAAAACAGTCCACAGCCTGCTGGCGCGAACTGCCCGACCCGAAATTCCTGCCGGCCACCACGATGTCCCCTTTCCTCACCCGGGCAGCAAAATCTTCATAACCTTCCAGGTTATCAAAGGTGTACTGCCCCATCTCGGAAACATCGGTCACTGAAAGGTAGCGGTTGTGATAGATCATATCGGTGTCAATATCATCGACCGGTATGAACCAGGCCCTGCCCGTGATCTCCCCGGGACGTTTGACCTGGCCGGGGGAGGCGTCTTCTTTCCTGACCGGTTTACCGGTTTTTTCAAAAACCCTCCGTTCAGGATGGTCGGGAATCTTCTCCGGGGAGGTGATAAAACCTGCTATGGCCGAGGCGGCCACCACAGCCGGGGAGGCCAGGAATACTTCCCCATGGCCCTGCTTGCCCGGGAAATTCCGGTTGCCGGTGCTTACCGTCACCTCGCCCGGTCCGTTCTGTCCCACCTGTCCGGCAGCACACCCTGCGCATCCTGCATTGGAGACCAGGGCCCCCGCTTCTTTAAAGGTCTCCAGTAATCCCTCCTCCAGGCACTGCTGCCATACCCGGTCGGTGGCAGGAACGATCTTCAGCACAACCCCCGGTGCCACCCTCCTGTTTTTGAGCAGGGATGCTGCAGCCCTCAGGTCCTCTATCCTGCCATTGGTACAGCTGCCGATCAAAGCCGAATCGATCCATACCCTCCCTTCGGGCAGCCCGGATGTATCATGCGGTTTGCCGGGCAGGGAGATCCTGGGCATGAACCGGGCCGCATCAAGGTGAATCACCCTTTCGTATCTTGCATCCGGATCCGCCGCCATTGGGGTGACCTTCCTGCGGGACCTCGACTCGCAATACCGGATCACCTCCCTGTTCGGTGGAAAAAGGAGGATGATGGCACCCATCTCCGTGGCCATGGATGCAACAGTGATGCGCTGATCAAGGGTCATTCTCTCCACCATCTCCCCTTCCACCTCGATGGCGCAGCCGAGCAGGGAACTCGCTCCGAACTCATGCAGCAGGTTCAACGCGATATCCTTGGCCGAAACCAGGGGGCCGGGTTCACCCTTAAGAACGATTTTCAAGGTTGGCGGCACTTTGAACCACGTGGTTCCCCTGTGCCACACCGCTGCAATGTCCCTGTCCCCCATCCCCTGGCCGAAGGCACCAACAGCTCCCAGTATGTTGGCGTGGGAATCCGTGGAAACTGCCGTGGAGCCAGGCCATGCCAGGCCCTCCTCGACCAGTACATGGGTCCCGATTCCCCTGTCTATATCATACACCCTGATCCCGTGCTCCCTCGCGTATCTCCTGCAGATATGCTGGTTGGCGGCATATTTCTGGTCCGAGCCTGTTGGGTTGCAATCGAAAGTGAAAAAGGTCTTTGAAGGATCATCGACCTCCAGCCGGTGCTCCTCCATATGTTTAACCACGCTGGCCCCCCCGAAATCACGGGCTACGCGGGCATCGATACCGACATCCACGATATCCCCCGGGGCCATTGCTGACCGCCCGGCATGCGCGGCCAGGATTTTCTCTATGACGGTCATCCCCATGATCAGAAATCTCTCTATCAAAGATAGGGACAATGCACTATCTGTAAATATTTTCTAAAACATCTCAGCAGGATCTTCCCGGTTTTTATAGTTTTATGCAAACTCTCCCGTCTTGCCCGGTTCCATTCACCCGAATATCAAACGGCTCTACCTGATCAAGGTTGCCAAATGGTTCATGCTGTATATGCCCATCGTGGTCCCGTTCTACGAGAGCAACGGGCTCTCCATGAAGGACATCATGGTGCTGCAGGCGGTCTATTCCATTGCCATCGTTGTGCTGGAGATCCCGTCGGGCTACCTGGCTGATGTGATCGGCCGGAAAAAAACGCTGATCCTGGGTGCCTCGTTCGGGGCCCTCGGTTTCACCACTTACAGCCTGAGCTACGGATTTGCGGGTTTCCTGATCGCAGAGATCATCCTGGGAACAGGCCAGAGCTGCATATCCGGGGCTGATTCGGCCATGCTCTATGACTCCCTGCTTGAAAGGGGTGAAGAAAAAAGATATTCACGTTATGAAGGGCGCATCACCTCCCTGGGGAACCTCTCGGAAGCCATTGCGGGGATTCTGGGCGGGTTGCTGGCGGGGATCACGCTCAGGGTACCCTATTTTGCACAGACTTTTGTGGCATTTATTGCTCTCCCGGCAGCCATGACCCTGGTCGAGCCCGCCAGGAAGGTGCCCCTGATCAAAGGCGGGATGATGGAGATAATCCGGATCGCACGGTTTGCATTGTTCGGGGACCGTCCATTGCGAAGGAGTATCCTGTTCAGTGCCATCACCGGGACAGCCACCCTGACCATGGCCTGGTTTGCCCAGCCATTCTTCGAATATAGCCGCATCGACCTTGCATGGTTCGGCCTTTTATGGACCAGCCTGAATTTGACCGTGGCCATCACCTCCTACACTGCCCATTATACAGAATCCAGGCTGGGCCAGAGGTGGTCCGTTTTCCTGATTGCCCTGATGTTGCCACTGGGATACCTGGCCCTCGGGCAGTTTCATATGCCCGTCGGACTGATTGTCCTCTACCTCTTCTACCTGGTCCGCGGCTTTGCCACACCTGTGCTGAAGGACTATATCAACAGGGTGACCGAATCGCACATCCGCGCAACGGTACTATCGGTAAGGAATTTCATCGTCAGGCTGCTTTTCGCTCTGACAGGCCCGCTCCTGGGCTGGATCAAGGATATCTATACCCTTCCCCGGGCACTTATGCTTGCCGGTGCCATATTCCTGGTACTGAGCATGATCACGGCCATTCTCTTTATCGCTTCGGGCAGCGAAATGAACAGGCCAAGCCATTACAGCTCAAGGACCAGGCCGTCGTAGGCAGGCCGGATGTTGGATGGCATTTCTTTTTCAAATGAGATGGAAGGCCCCATCTGGTGGGAAATATGCGTGATATATCCCCTGGCCGGGCCAAGTTCACCTATCAGTTCGATGGCCTGAGCCAGCGTGAAATGAGATATGTGGGGTTCACGCCGGAGGGCGTTGACAGTCAGGTAGCGGAGTCCGGCAAGCTTTTTCTTTTCATCTTCCGGCAGATAATTCCCGTCGGTCAGGTAGGCGAAATCCCCGATCCTGAATCCCAGCACAGGCAGCCGGTAATGCATCAGTCTGATGGGAATGATCTCCAGGGTGCCTATCCTGAACGGATCGGAAGAGATGGTGTGTGTCACCACCTGGGGAACCCCCGGGTATCTCTTTTCAGCAAAAATATAAGGGAACATGCCGGTGAGCGCCTGTATCACCCGCTCTTCTGCAAAAACATCCATGGATCGCTTCTGGATGAAGTTGAAGGCCCGGATATCATCAAGGCCGGCGATGTGATCCCGGTGCTCATGTGTGAATAATACTGCATCAAGCCTGTTGACACCGGCAGAGAGCATCTGCTGCCTGAAATCGGGACTGGTATCGATCACCACCACCAGGCCGTTGTGCTCGATCAGCACGGAGGACCTCAGACGCTTGTCGTGTTCGTCCTCCGACATACACCCGGCACACCTGCAACCTATGACAGGTACTCCCTGCGATGTGCCGGTACCCAGGAAAGTAATTCTCAATGGATCAGCTATTGCATTGCGCTGTTCACGAAGTTATAACTATTTTTATTAAAAAAACCGGATGCAAGGCGTACTCTACCTGGTCCCCAATACCCTGGGAAATCCCGATACAAGCCGCACCATACCTGATTCAGTTCATGAGAAAGTCCGGGCGATCAACGTCTTCATCGTTGAGAACCTTAGAAATGCAAGGCGCTACCTGAAGAAACTGGACCGGTCCATTGATATAGACCGGTTGACCTTCTATGAGCTGAATGAGCATACCCCGCCGGAAGATATACCCGGCTTTCTGGAGAAGACCGTAAGTGGGAGTGATACCGCCCTGATCACGGAAGCCGGGGTTCCCGCTGTCGCCGATCCGGGAGCCACGGTGGTCCGGCTTGCCCATGAAAAAGGGATCCGGGTGGTACCGCTCACAGGTCCCTCCTCCGTCATTCTCGCCCTGATGGCATCGGGGTTGAACGGACAGGCTTTCCGTTTCCATGGCTATCTCCCTGTCAGGCCTGCCGACAGGATCCGCAGGATCAGGGAGATAGAACAGGAGGTGATGCGAAATGGAGAAACCCAGATCTTTATTGAGACTCCCTACCGGAATGATGCATTACTCTCTGATATTCTGGAAACATGTGGTCCCTCCACCCTGCTCTGCATTGCAGCTGATATTACCATGGATTCGGAATTTATCCGGACCATGAGCATCCCGGACTGGAAGCGGCGGAAGCCTTTGCTTCATAAAAGGCCGGCGATTTTTCTGCTCGGGAAGTGAGCGGAACCAACAGGATAGTATGCAGTGTGACCCGTAGGCCTCAGAGAGCCCTCCGCCTCTATTCCGTACCGGAGTCACTGGTAACACTGACGATCTCAATATCGAAGACAAGGGTTTCGTAGGGCGGTATGGCCACCAGGTTCCCGCTCAACCTGCCGTATTCCCCGTAGGCAAGCTGGTAGGGAATGACCAGCCTCCCCTTCTCCCCTTCCCTGAACCTGGTGACACCCAGGTGCCACCCGGGGATGGGCGAACTGCTTGCTTTATAGTCTCCTACCTTGAATTCATAGGGCTCGCCGTCAGCACTTTCATCAAACCCGCGCCCGTCTGTAAGGTAGCCTTTATAGGCGATTTCCACCAGGGTATCATTGCCGATAGCGCTCCCCTCTGACGGTTCATCAATCACGTAATACATCACGGCATCCGTTTCCGGATCATGAATGGTATCGGCCCCCGCAATGGTATCGGTGTAGGATCTGATCCTCTCCAGCTCGTAAGCCTCAATATCCTCAATGACCTCCAGCAGTTCCAGCTCATACTTCATGGAGGTGTATGAAGGCACACTCCTCATCAGCTGTCCCCCGGATGAACCGTAACCAAGGTCGCTGGTAAAGCAGAGGATGGCTTTGCCCCCTTCGCTCATCCTCATCAGGCCCTCTGTAAGGCCTTCGGCCCGGGTGCCGTTCAGCAGTTTGAAAGGGCCGTACAATGCGTCGTTGCTGAAAAGGCCGTTTGCCCTGGCCACATTTTCCAGGTAGGTATCCACCACCTGGTCTTTGGGGATGATGCTCCCCACGTAATTCAGGATCACCCATTCGTCCCGGCCAGGGGAATCACCGGTGCCCTCCACAACCTCGATGTAATTGAGTCCGCTTTCCGTCACGACTGGCGCTGCATCCTTGAAGCGGGAAGCCATGTAGAGCTCAAAATAGCGCTGCTCCTGTGCCCTTCTCTCCTCCTCCCCGGTCTCTTCCTGGCATCCTTCAGCAAGGCAAAGGACGCCCACGGCCATCATGATGATAAGCGATCTCCGGCAGTAAAATTTCATCATCTCTTTAAACCCTTCTCTATCCACAATATTGTGCAAAAATAGCATAAATCACGAGCCATTCAGGACTTCAATGATCTTCACCCTGTAAATAAGGACCGAATTTCCCGGGATCTTGTCGCGATCCCCGAAATTGCCGTGCCCCAGGTGAGGCGGAATAATGAAAACAGCACTGCTGCCCCGGCGCAGATGCCGCATTCCCTCTTCAACCCCTGATTCGACGCCTCCCCGGCCCATGACAATCTGTTTTGGATCCCTTTCGGTTGCCTGATAGCAGGCTGTTCCGTCCAGCAGCTTACAGGTGAAGGCATAGGTGACCTTACTGTTATCGCCGATCCTCTCTCCGGTTCCCGGTTCCTCTACGACGATCCACAACCCGGTGGGGGTCACCTCTGCTTTCCAGCCAACCCGGTCCACAAAAGCGGCGATATGGTCCTGGTGCCGCCGGAACATATACTGGTTGGCCCTGATGAATTGCTCTGATACCGGATCCGGCTGCGGCGTATGCAGCTCCTGGACAGGCGTGTCGCAGGCCAGCAGAAGCATTGCCAGTCCCGGGATCGCCAGTTTATTCATCTGTCAGCTGTTTGGTATAGAGGGGAAGGAGGGATTCGAAACGGGAGAGCGTTTCCTCCATGGAAAGGAAGGAATCCCCGCCGGCCGCATTGATATGCCCCCCTCCCTGGTAATGGTCGGCCGCGATCCTGTTTACAGGGAAACTGCCCCTGGAGCGGAAGGAGATCTTGATCCTGTCCCTTTTCTCAACAAAGAGGGCCGTGAACCGGACTCCCTTAACGGCAAAGGGAATATTGACAAACCCCTCGGTATCTCCCTTGCGGTGGTTGAATCTCTTCAGCTCCTCATCCGTGAGGCTGATGTAACCGGTGTGGTAGGTGGGGAGTACCACCATCTTCTCCAGCATGCAATAGCCCTGAAGACGCATCCGGTCCTCCGAAAACGAATCATATACCCTGCTGTATATGCGGTCCTTTTCAATATCGTATTTCATCAGGTTCCCCACGATGTGAAAAATCTCGGGGTAACTGCTCGCATAGTTGAAGTTGCCCGTATCGGTCATAATGGCCACATAAAGACAGGTGGCAATATCCCGATCGAGGATCTCATCTTCGAACAGCTCTTCGAAGAGAAGGTATATCATCTCCCCCACCGAACCCCTCCAGGTCTCGGATATCGTCAGATCAGCAAAATCAACCGGCTCCTCATGATGATCGATGAGAATCTTCTTTGCAGCCGAACGGAACATGATCTCCTCGATGTCATTCAGGCGATCCGGATCATTGAAGTCAAGACAGAAGATCAGGTCGGCCTCACTGACAATCCCGGTGGCCTTCTCCTTTTTATAGGCAAATGTGGTGGATATCTCTATCCCTGGTAGCCAGCGAAGGAAATCCGGCAGTCCGTCGGGAATAACCACGTTCGCCTCCAATCCCCTCTTTCTGAGGGCCAGCCCCAGTGCAAGGCTCGATCCGATGGCATCGCCATCCGGATTGGAATGGGTCAGGATAGCCACCTTCTTTGCCTGGTCCAGCCAGCTGGTCATGGTCCTTCGAACCTCTTCTTCGAGCATCATATAACCCAATGAAAGAGAGCAAAGTTAAAAAATATTGGAGGTGGTTTAACAAACGCCCGATTAATTTGTTAATATGCATTGTTAAATCAGAAAGCAATGGCAGGACGCTTTACATTAACCATTATTAAACCCGGGGCGGTTTCCAGAGGATTCATCGGGCCCATTCTCAATAAGATCTCGGAAGCCGGCTTCAGGATCACGGCTTTGAAAATGCTGCAGCTCACCCAGAGTGAGGCACAGCGGTTCTATCAAGTGCACAGGGGGCGCCCTTTCTATGAAAGCCTTGTGGAATTCATGATTTCAGGTCCCATTGTGGTGGGTGTGCTGGAAAAGGAGAATGCCGTGGAGGAATACCGGAAACTGATCGGAGCTACCGATCCTGCAAAAGCAGAAGAGGGAACCATCCGGAAGATGTATGCAGAGTCGCTTCAGGCCAACGCGGTGCATGGATCGGATTCAGACGCGAACGCCGGGGTTGAGGCCAGCTTCTTCTTCCCTGCCTCGGAAAGGTTCTGATCACCTGAGGACTATATCATCGATCACATCCATTCCGGCCGCTTCGTTCAGCCTGCCTATCAGGGTGTCCTTGATCATTTCCAGTTCATTCCTCACCACCGAGGAGTGCAGTGTGACGAACAGTTTGCGGTTGCGGATCGCCAGGCTCCTGGTCTTTCTTGCCACCGTGATCCCCAGCAGATCCTTCCACGACCGCATCAGGCGGTGTTCGGCCAGTCCCCTCTCCAGCTTGTTTGCCTTTACAAACTGCTGAAGCAGCGAGTCGATCCGTTTTATCTCTTTTCGTTCCATTTCATGTCTCCATCCGGGTCATCGAACCATCGTGCCCGATGCAGAATACCCTGTGTTCAGCCGGCAGCGAATTCAGGATACCCAGAAGCCGGGATTCATTGGTATCTGTAATAAAGATCTGTCCGAAATTGTTTTCCGCCACCAGACGTATGATCTGCTTCACCCTGCTGGCATCAAATTTATCAAATATGTCATCCAGCAGGAGGATCGGGGGAATCCCGGTCAGTTTCCGGATATACTCAAACTCTGCCAGTTTCAGGGCCACCAGGAAGGTCTTCTGCTGACCCTGTGATCCGCTCTTTTTCAGAATATTATCGCCCAGGTCCATGGCCAGTTCATCCTTATGGATCCCGAAAGTGGAATACTGCACGATCCGGTCCTTCTCTGCCGATTCCTTCAGTCCCCCGCTGAAAGATCTCTCCTGAAGCTGGGTCATGTAAGAGAGCTTCACCCTCTCCATGTTTCCGGAAACATGTTCATAAAATGCAGCGAAAACAGGAATGAGATCCTCTACAAATCTTTTCCTCTCACGGTAAATGGGTTCCCCGTACCTGACCAGCTGTTCATCCCAGCTTTCCAGCATCTCAGGGTTGAAACTCCGGGATGCGGCGAAGTCCTTCAGCAATCTGTTTCTCTGGGCAAGTGCCCGGTTATACTGGATCAGGTTTTCCAGGTATACCCTGCTGTACTGGGCGATCACCCCATTCATGAATCTCCTGCGTTCTTCGCTGCCTCCGTTGATCAGGATGCTGTCATAGGGAGAGATCATTACAAGCGGTATCAGTCCGATGTGCTCGGAGAGTTTCTGGTACTCCTTCTGGTTCCTCTTAAACTGCTTTTTCTTCTGCTTCCTGATTCCGCAGTAGATATTCTCATCCTTCCCCTCCCGTTCAAATATTCCCTGGACCACGCAGAACTCCTGTTCATACCTGATGTTCTGCGTATCGACAGGATTCAGGTTGCTTTTGCAAAGAGCCAGATAATGCACTGCATCGAGGATATTGGTCTTGCCCACACCGTTCTCACCCACAAAACAGTTGATCTTCCGGGAGAGGGGGATATCCACCTGTTCATAATTCTTGAAATTGACCAGAGAGAGGGATTTCAGATGCATATGCAAAATTACTATTTTTGTGTCGCCTCAACCGGCATTTTGCCAAAAAAGGATTACTTTTGCGGAAGTTTTTGAAAACCAACAAATACCCCCTGTAATGGCTAAGAAAAAGAGTGTGAAGCAGGCTGACAAGAACCTGGAAGGCATTGAGCAGGCGTTAACCCGTTCGGAACAGTTCATAGAAGACAACCAGAAGATACTTACCTATATACTTAGCGGGCTGATCGTCGTCCTGCTGATCGTTATCGGAGGAAACCGCTATTACCTGAAACCTCTCAATGAGAAGGCTGCGGCTGAGATGTTTTACGCTGAACGTTTCTTTGAGATCGACTCGTTCGACCTGGCCCTCCATGGATACGGGACTTATCCCGGTTTCCTGAATATCATGGAAGATTACGGGATCACCAAATCCGCCAGGGTGGCACGCTATTATGCCGGCGTCTGCTTCCACCAGCTGGGTGACCATGAGGAGGCGCTCCGTTACCTGGCCAGGTTCAAGACCGATGACCTGCTTGTGGGCGCAGCCAAATTCAGCACCATGGGTGATGCATATGTTGAACTGGGCGAACTGGAGAAAGCGGCCTCTTCCTACAGGACCGGGATTGACAAGTATGAGAATAACTTCTCCTCTCCGATCATGCTGAAAAAGCTGGGTATCGTATATGAAGAGATGGGTGACCTGGACAAGGCGCTTGAGGTATATCGAATCATAGAGTCACTTTATGCTGAATCCCCTGAAGGAAGGGAGATAAAGAAGTATATCGGGCGGGTTGAATCGAAAATGACCCTCTAGATCCATGGCCTCCAGCCTGAAAAACCTTTCCGATCACGATCCGGAAGGAATCCCGGACGGATCAGCCATCAAGGTGGGCATTGCTGTTTCCGAATGGAACCGGGAGGTCACAGCGCCGCTTCTCGAAGGAACACTGAATACGCTGCAAAAACACGGCGTGACCAGGGAAAACATCCGGGTGCTTACCGTGCCGGGCAGTTATGAACTGATATACGGGGCACGCGTGGTGGCGGAACAGTTCAGCCCGCATGTGGTCATCTGCCTTGGTTGCGTGATTCAGGGGGAAACCCCGCATTTCGACTATATCTGCCAGGGTGTCACATGGGGGATTGCCGAACTCAACCTGGACTTCGATATCCCTTTCATCTTCGGTGTACTCACAACAAAAAACCTTCAGCAGGCGAAAGACCGCGCCGGGGGGAAGCATGGCAACAAGGGGGATGAAGCCGCTGTAACAGCACTGAAAATGGCTGTGCTGCGCTGAAAGATTACCTGGATCTCTTCTTGGGGAGCGGTTTCTTGTATCCACGTTGCTGTTGCTTCTGCAGATCCTCCAGGCGCTGGGCGAACCTCGATTTCTTCACCGGTTTGCTCTTCTTGGCATTGATCCTCTGCAGGATCTTCTCCTCGTCGATGAACTGCTTGAAGATCAGGTTCTGCCCAAGGGTGATCACGTTGGCCAGGAAATAGTAGTAGGTCAGTCCGGCCGAGAAGTTGTTCAGAATGAGCATGAACATCACGGGCATGATGTACATCATGGTCTTCATCCCTGGCATGCCGCTGCTGCCGGCAGATGTCTGGCTGTTCCAGCGCATGGAAAGCATGGTGGTGACCGTCATCAGCAGGGTGAACAGGCTCACATGATCGCCGTACATTGGAATGTTGAATGGCAGATCCAGGATCGAGTCATAGGTGGAGAGGTCGTTGGCCCAGAGGAACTTCTGCTGGCGAAGCTCAATCGAGGTGGGGAAGAACCTGAACATGGCGTAGAGGATCGGAAACTGGAGCAGCATGGGTAAACAGCCCCCCATGGGGTTTGCCCCGGCTTTCTTGTAAAGGTCCATGGTGGCCTGCTGCTTCTTCATGGCATCTTCCTTCCTGGGGTATTTTTCATTCAGCTCATCTACCTGGGGCTTCAGCACCCGCATGACAGCCTGCGATTTATAAGACCTGAAGGTCAGCGGGAAAAGTCCAATCTTAATGATCAGCGTCAGCAAAAGGATAATGACCCCGAAATTGGTGATCCACCGGTTGAGCCAGTTGAAGATGGGAATCACCACGTAGGCATTGATCCACCTGATCATCGATCCGCCGACCGTAACAACACTTTCCAGTCCCAGGTCATCGTAGCTTTTCAGGGAGGTAAACTTGTTCGGCCCCAGATATAGCTTCATCCCGATGGTCTGGTCCGCAGTGCGGTTATAGGGCATATCGACAGAGGAAATGAAGCGTCTGACATACTTGCCGGGATGAGAAAACCGCTGCTGGCTCATGGTGGCTCCGTCAAAATAATCATCCGCAATGAGAATGGTCGAAAAGAACTGGTGACTGAAGGCGATCCACTGGATCCGGGTTGTCTCTGTCACATCCTCAAATTCCTTCTTTGACCGGGATCTGAAGCTCTCCACATCTCCCCCGTGAAATCTGTAGTAAAGGGTGGTGTACATGGATTCGTTCTGGTAACCCTTTTCCTGGGAGGGTGCATAGAAATCTATGTTGAACTGCATCCGGTCGGTCCCGTATTTATTCAGGCCTTTCAGCCGGATGTCGAAGTCAACCATATAATCGCCGTCATACAGCCTGTAGATATAGGCAATGGAGGATGAATCGGAAATCTCCAGCGTCATGGTCAATTGCTGGAAATTCCTGCCCTGGTCATCAATCACCGATTCGATTTCGGGTGTGAAGAAAAGTTCGCCGGTATTGATGCTCCGGTTATCAGCAAAAAACTGCAGGGCAAAGATGGTTGAATCACCGTCAAACAGGATCAGGGGGAGTGAATCGTAGGTATGGTAATTCTTCAGGTTCACGGTATAGGGACGCCCGCCCCTGGTGGAGAACGAGATTTTCAGCTGTTCATTCTCAAGTTCCACCATCTCTTTTGTCCCGATCGCCCCTGTGGCAAAATCCCCCAGTTTGCTGGCCAGCCGGTCCATGGAACCTGAATCCTCCTCAATTTCCTCCTGGAGAGGGAGAACCTCCTCTTCGGATTCCTGCCGGGCAGCCTCCAGCGCCCTGATCTGTTCAACCTTTGCAATGGAATCCTGGCGCCGTGCCTCAGCACGCTGGGCATCCCTGGTCGGTTTCATCCAGATACTGTAGCCTACCAGGATGATTCCGATCAGTGCAATGCCAATAATTGTATTTCTGTCCATGTCCGGCTTTTTCAGGCACAAAAGTAATGGTTTAGCCTTTAAATCATCACAAAATCAGCTAAAATCGATGAGATTTCGGTGAACCGGGAAAGGGACCGGGAAAGGGACCTACTTCACATTTTCGATGCTCGCCCTGATGAACGCGATAAAGAGCGGATGCGGATTGAGCGCTGTGCTCCTGTATTCGGGATGGAATTGGGTACCCACAAACCATGGATGATTGGTCTGCTCCATGATCTCCACCAGTCCGCTCTCCGGATTGATGCCGGTAGCCATCATCCCTCCCTTTTCAAAATCATCCAGGAAATCGTTGTTGAACTCATACCTGTGCCTGTGGCGTTCACGCACCAGGTCAGCCTTGTATGCATGATGGACGCGGGACCCCTTTTTCAGCGCACAGGCATATCCCCCCAGCCGCATGGTGCCCCCCTTTTCCGTGACGCCCTTCTGCTCCTCCATCAGGTCTATGACGGGGTGCCTGGTCATGTTGGTCATTTCGGTGGAGTGAGCATCCTCATATCCAAGCACGTTCCGGGCAAATTCAATGACGGCACACTGCAGCCCAAGGCAGATACCCAGGAACGGAACCTTTTTCTCACGTGCATAGGTAACCGAAAGTATCTTCCCTTCAATGCCCCTGTCCCCGAACCCGGGCGCTACAACGATGCCGTCGAATCCTTCCAGGGTCTCTGATACGTTGGATGCATTGATCATCTCAGAATGGATGCAGGTGACCGTTACCTTTACCTGGTTCCTGGCACCTGCATGGGTAAGCGATTCAATGATCGACTTATACGAGTCATACAGCTCCACATACTTCCCTACCAGGGCAATCCGTATCTCACGCTCCGAGGTCTTGAGCCTGTTTACAAACTCTTTCCAGTCTTTCAGATCCGGTGTCCCCTTGGCCGATATGTGAAGTTTCTTCAATACCATGACATCCAGGCCCTCCTCCTGCATCAGCAGGGGCACTTCATAGATGGTGGAGACATCGATGGACTGGATGACCGCTTCCAGTTCCACGTTGCAGAACAGGGCCACCTTTTTTCTCAGCTCCTTTGCAAGTTCATGTTCTGTGCGAAGCACCAGTACATCCGGCTGTATACCGTTCTCCAGCAAAACTTTAACTGAATGCTGGGTAGGTTTTGTCTTCAGTTCCCCCGAAGCAGAAAGGAATGGCACCAGTGTCAGGTGAATAAATACCGTATTTTCCACTCCCAGGTCCCACCGTAACTGCCTGACCGCTTCGATGTAGGGCAGAGACTCAATATCACCCACTGTTCCGCCGATCTCCGTGATGATCATATCATATTCACCTTTCCTCCCGAGAAGGGTGATCCTTCGCTTGATCTCATCGGTGATGTGAGGGATCACCTGGACCGTCTTGCCCAGGTAGTCTCCCCTGCGCTCCTTGTTGATCACTGACTGGTAGATACGCCCTGTGGTCACATTGTTTGCCTGTGAGGTCTGCGTATCGAGGAACCGTTCATAGTGCCCCAGATCAAGGTCAGTTTCCGCACCGTCATCCGTTACATAGCACTCCCCGTGCTCGTAGGGATTCAGTGTGCCGGGATCGACGTTGATATAGGGATCCAGTTTCTGGATGGTGACCCTGTAGCCTCTCGCCTGCAACAGGCGGCCCAGTGATGCGGAAATAATTCCTTTGCCGAGGGAAGATGTTACTCCTCCTGTAACGAAAACATACTTTGTCTTTCCCAAGAAGGTCCAGTTTTAAGCCGGGGGTAAAAGTAAAGATTTAATTTTCATTTTCCATATCATCCAGGATGCTGATCTTCTTTTCCAGTACCCTGATCCGTTCATGCGCAGCCTCAATCTTTTCATGGAACCCCTGGATGGTATCATCCGAACTTTCTGATTGCTTGAAAAAACCGATATTGTTCTCCCAGACGCCAATGTCATTGCGCAACTGCTGCAGCTTGTTCATGAGCTTGTCCCGTTCAAAACTGAGTTTCATTTCAGCACGCGGAGCCTGAATTATCCCCTTGATCCGGTTCCGGAAACGAAATACCGACCGCTCCGATTCATCCAGGCCGATCCTTTCAAGCAACCTGTCCTGGGCCTGCCGGAACTGCTCCTTGATCCAATCCTTCTTGGAGGATGGAACATACCCTATCTCATCAAACCTCGCCTGAAATTCTTCAAGCTTTTCCATATTCTTTGCCCGGTCAGCCTTCGGGGTAAATGCATCCATCTCTTCTATAAGCGCTTCCTTCGCCTTCAGGTTGTCGTCAAAGGTGGAGTCAACATCTTCGAAAAACTTGGATTTATTGTTGAAGAATGCATCACAGGCAGCCCTGAAACGTTTCCAGAGTTTATCGGAATCCCTCCGCGGAACAGGGCCGATCTCCTTCCATTGCCTCTGCAGCCTGATCAGCTCGGTGGTGGTCTCTTTCCAGTCCTGGCTGTCGCTGAGCGACTCTGCTTTCTCCACGATCTCGGCCTTCAGTTTCAGGTTGTCTTTCTGCTCTTCGTAAGCTGCTGAGTAATAACCTGCCTTATTCCCGAAAAAGGTGTCACAGGCCTTCCGGAAACGTGCATAAATGGCATTGTTGTCCTTTTTGGGAGCATAACCAATGGTTTTCCAGGTCTTTTGGATCTCAAGCATCTGGTTGGTCATCTCAACCCAGGCTCCGTGGGTTTCGTACCTCTTTCCGGCAATGGACTCAACTCTTTCGCAGAGCGCTGTCTTCTTCTCCAGGTTCTCATAGAGAGACTCCTTCAAACGGGAATGGTAATCCTGGTGCTTCCGGTTGATGACTGAAGTGGCCTGCTTGAAGCGGTCCCAGATCTCATCCCTGTTTTCCCTGGGGACCGGGCCAATTTCCCTCCACCTGGTGTGATACTTCTGAAGGGTTTTAAAGGCCTGAACTATGTTCGGCTCCTCGTCAAGTGCCTCTGTCCGTTCACAGAGCTGAACCTTTAACTCAAGGTTCTTCTTCAGGTCCAGGGCCCGGAGTTCCCTGTTTATCCTGACATAATCATTGAATTTATCCACGAAATAGTTGTAGGAATCCCACAGGTCCTTGAGATTCTGCTGGGGAACCACACCGGCTGCAAACCACTGCCTCTGAAGATCCTTGAACTTCCGGAAGGTGATCTCAAACGTTTCCTGGCCCTCCATCAGCAACCTCAGTTCTTCCAGGATCTCCTGCTTCTTTACCAGGTTTTCCTGTTTGGTCTTCTCCAGCTGTTTGGTAAACTCTGCCTTTAATCCCCTGTATTTGCGGATCAGCTCTTTCATTTCTGCCTCGAGGGGATCATCCACGGGTTTGAAATCCTCCAGGTTGCCCCCTTCATCGAGGAAATGCTCTTTCTTCTCCTCCAGGGAGGCACGGTGCTTCTCATAGAATGCCTTCTTGACCTGTTCAACCTCCCTCCGGAAGTTGCCTTTGCCTGGATTATCCAGCTTCTCCTGAAACAGTTTCACCAGGTCTTCCTTGCTGAGCAGGCCGTAGTTTATCAGTTCCTCATCCTCGGATTCCTTCTTCTGTCCCTCCTGCTCATCCTTCAACTCATCCTCCCGATCCTCTTCGTCCAGTTCGTCATCGTAGGAGGCATTGATCAGCTGCTCCTCCGAGTCATCGATAAGTGCCCGGGCACCGCTCGGAGTCTTCTTTGGTTTGGGTTCCGGTCCGGGGGCGGCCTTCTCTTCAGGGGCGGGTTCAGATGCGGGTTCGGAGGAGGGCTCGGGGGCGGGCTCGGGGGCGGGCTGGTCGCCCGTGGACGGTTCAGCGGGGGCCACGGATCCTGGTTCCGGCTGGGATTCTGCTTCGCTTTCGGGTCCGGGGGCGGCCTTCTCTTCAGGGGCGGGTTCAGAGGCGGGTTCGGGGGCGGGCTCGGGGGTGGAAATATGATCTACAGGAGGAGGAACCGGGGCCTCCTTTGAAACCTCTTTTTTTGGTTTTTTTTCTTTTTCTTCTTTAGATACTTTTTCTTTCAGAGGATCAATGGCATCATTGTTTTTCATGACAGGTAGAGGGTTAATGGCTCGCTGAACTTCACAAATTACTCATTTTCGGCTATAAGATCAATTTTTGGGTAAAAAACTGTTTTATCTTAGCGGGAAAGCTCATCCGAAAATGCGCATCGATATTATCACTGTTTTACCCGAAATCCTTCATGGCCCGCTGAATCATTCAATCGTGAACAGGGCCAGGGAGAAAGGAGTGGTGGAGATCCATCTCCATGACCTGAGAGCCTTTTCACTTGATAAGCACCGAAGGGTGGACGACTATGCTTTCGGGGGCGAGGCAGGCATGGTATTGTCCGTTGAGCCCATCGAGAGGGCCATTTCACACCTGGCCGGAGAACGGAGCTACGATGAGATCATCTACACCTCCCCGGACGGCATACCTTTCAACCAGAAGGAAGCCAACCGCCTGGCAATGAAAGAGAACCTGATGATCCTCTGCGGCCACTACAAGGGGATTGACCAGCGGGTAAGGGACCACCTGATCACCTGCGAGATCTCCATAGGTGATTATGTACTGACTGGCGGGGAACTTGCCGCAGCCGTGATCACCGATAGCGTAATCAGGCTGTTGCCGGGCGCCATTTCCGATGAGACCTCTGCGCTGATGGACTCCTTCCAGGACGGATTACTGGCTCCCCCTGTCTATACCAGGCCGGCCGTCTATAAAGGATGGGCGGTTCCGGAGGTACTCCTCTCGGGCCACGCGGCAAAAATCGCCGAATGGAAATATGAACAGTCCCTTGAGCGAACGAGAAAGCACCGGCCCGACCTGCTGAAGGGCGGTGATGATTGATTCAGCGCAGTACCTTTCTGACAAAGGCCACAGTGAAATAGGACATCAGGAACAGCCCGAAGAATCCCTCCAGGGCAGAAACCCACCGTATCGAACCATAGGGATAGTGGTCCCCGTACCCGATGGTCAGAAAGGTAATGGCACTGTGGTAAAAGGCCCTGGCCAGCCTGGGCAGCTGATCATCCACCGACGCAATGATATCTGCCCGGGTGGTGACCATCAGCAGAAAATAGATAAGACTGAACAGGACAAAACAGGTTAGCATGGTGATCAGTACCCTGAAGGGACTGGTGGCATAGAGCCCGGCTCTGTCAAACAGAAGAAGCTTGAACCAGTAAAGGGGATAGTGATAGACCGCCTTCAGGGGGCCCTTTGCCAGCGACTCTGCCAGCTCTGCTTTTGATTCGTTCCGTTTGAACTCCACGTATGCCTTGTCCTCGTCACTATACAAACCCAGGTTCTCAAAATTCTCCTTCAGGATCCTGAACTGCTCCGCCGTCAAGCGGTAGCTGTTCCCGGACTGGGAATAGATCATTTTTTTCACCTCCGACCTCTTCCAGTCGATATAGATCCGGCCGATGAGGCGCATCCCTGCCAGGGAGATGGTCTCAATGCGGGCATCGAAATCGTGGGGGTTGATATCGATAATATCCCTGACCACCGTGCTGGAAAGATCAATGTGCAGGCACTGATTTACACGAAGGTCCACATACCCGTCCAGGTGACAGAAGCTCAGGGAAATTGAATGAAACCAGGACCTGTAAAAGCTGACCTTTCCCTCCCCGAAATCGGTGCGTTCGAAACTTGCGTCAATATGCTCGAACATCACATCCTCAAAACTGATGTCTCCGTTGCCGAATATGACCCTTTTGAAATTGAACTTCCCTGTATCCATCTCACACTCGTCAAAACTGACCTCCCCGTTCCCGAAAACCGCCCGGTTGAAGCTCACCCTGCCGGCGCCGAATTCAACGGTCCTGAAATCAACCCGGCCATTCCCGAACTCGGTCCTTTCGAAACTGACGATCCCGCTTTTGAATGCCGCGAAGTGAAAATCAACCCTGCCGGTGCCGAACCGGGCCACCTTGAATGAAACATCCCCCTTTCCAAAATCGGTGTTGATGAAATTTACGTTCCCGTTGGAGAAGTCCGCATTCACGAAAGTGACATCCCCCGGTCCAAAATTCACATACTGGAAGTCCTTCTCCCCGATGCCGAAACGGCAGTTCTTGAAATTGACCTCGGAAGAGTCAAAGCCGACATTCTTGAAGTTGAAGTGGCCGTCAGGAAACCTGGTATTGTGAAAACTGGCCGTTTTGGTCCTGAAACGGGCCGATTCGAAATTCACATCCCCTTTGCTGATCCAGGCCCCTTCCAGGCTGAAGATATCCCCTTCCATGACCGCATGGGAGAAATCCAGGGGGGCCACTCCGCCGAACAGCGAATTCTTCGCCGAGAAATCCTTCAGGACAACCTCCAGCCTGGCGTCAAGGTTCCTTGTCAGCCTGTAATCACGCAGACTGAATTTCTCAATGTAACAGTTATCAAGGTTCAGGGCCTCACCCCGGTCAATCGCGTTGTATATCTCCTTCTCCTCCATGTGTCCCATCAGCTCCACCAGCGGTCTCTTCCGGTCGCTTATATGGAAATGCACCAGGGCGGTAAAGGGAAACCTGACCCCCTCTTCGGTCTCAAACTTCAGTTTTTTGATCTCAGCCGTGTATTCCGTGTGACCAGGTATCATCGATCTCAGTTTGGAAAATCAAATATACAAAACCTATTCAATGAAATTCCGGTTACAGATGCGGGCAAAATCGCAATACCTGCACCTTGCTTCGACCTTTGTCTGGGAAAAAGGAATGGCGGGATTGAACAGCCTGGCCAGGGTCTCCTCCAGAAGTTCCAGGTACTCCTTTTCATGGGGGCCGAATGAATCTATCCTGCTTCGCTGCCGGCTGCCGCCCATGGCAAAGCCCGGATCAAAACCCTCCGGGCGGAGTGCCTTCATCACATATAGTCCGGGCATGATATTCTCGCCGGGATGTTCTGAAGCCACCAGCCATGCGTAGAGGAGTGTCTGCAGGGCCGCCCCGTTCCTGTTTTCCGCAGCGGGATCGAACAGGGAGGCGAGATCGGAAAATCCCTGCCTTGCATCCCCCGTTTTATAATCGATCACACGCAGTGTCCCGTTCACCCGGTCCACCCGGTCAATTTTGCCACCAAGCCGGACCCTCATCTCTTTCTCTGCCGCCCGGATTTCGAGTTCCCGGCGGTAGCTCCCTTCCGCCGAGACCAGGGCAAAGGGCGCAATAGCCTGATCTGTCTCGATCAATCTCGACAGAAAGCGGTTCATCACGCGCAGGATAATGATATTCAGCCCCTCGATCGGGCTATCTTTCCTTCCCTTGAAATGATGCTTCCTGAAAACCCGGGTCAGCACCTCCTCTGAACGCCTGGTTTTGAGGAGCTTTTCCAGCTCTTCTTTTCGGATGATCCCTCTGTTTTTTTCTGCAATTTCACTGTAAAGCAAGCGGACGGCATCATGCACAACTGTTCCGAATCCAGCCGCATCGACCTCTTCCTCGACCACATCCGGTTCCCCTATCCCTGCCATATAACGGAGGTAGAACTTCAGGGAACAATCGATAAAGGTGTTGATGGCTGAAGGCGAGAGGTATTTTTCCCCCTCCGCCTCCGTGGTATAGTCCAGGAGCCTGGCATCTGTTTCCGGCGTATGCTGAACCAGAATCGAAGGCGTCTCCCTGTCCGTCACTTCCATCACAGGCCTCTCGATACTGGTCCCCCTGCAATGGATCAGCTGGTGCAGGTAGCGGCTCATTTCACCGGTACGCACTCCCTCGGAGGTGCTGTTGTAAAGCAGATCGACCCTGTCTGCCCGCTGCAGAAGCCGGTTGAAATAGTATGCATAGATGGCGTCCATCTCCTCCCTGGAGGGCATCCCGAAAGCTGATCGCAAAGCATAGGGAATGTAAGAGTGGGTGAAATGGGAGGCAGGCATCACCTCTTCATTCATGGAGAGAAGGATCACATGTCTGAAATCCAGCAGCCTGGTCTCCAGGATGCCCATTACCTGAAGCCCCGAAAGGGGCTCCCCTTCGAAGGGAACACGGAGCCCTGCCAGCGCTTTGCGGAACAGCCGTTCCATGACCTGCAGGGAAAGATCGGGCCTGCCGGCCAGCAGTCCCTCCATCTTATTCAGGAGGATCAGCAGCCGGAACACGAATTCACGGTGCAGTGCAGGGAGCATTCTCTCCTCAGTGGCGAGGTTGCCCAGGATATGGAGGAAGATCTCCCGGAAGTAGTGGATCAGATGGAGCGGTCCCTCCACACGCCTGAATATTTTCTTCTCCATTTCGCCTTCGAAAAGCTCTTCCCCCACCTGGATAAGGTTGCCGGCAACCATCGCTCCCAGCAGGGGGTGGCCCTGTCCGGCCCCGCTCTTCTCCATATAGGGATGAACAAGAATGGATCTCACATCCCGGTGGTAGAACTGCAGTTTCCCGTCCTTTCCCTCCCTGAGGTTGTGTTGCAGACGCAACAGAAGGTCGATAAAACCCGAAACCGGTGTATTTTTCATGGGGTACCCCATGGTTACATTGATCTCCCCGATGGATTCAGGAACAGAGAGTATCACAGGCATTAAAAGCTCCTCATCACAGAGGATCACCGCTGTATCAGTGCACTCCCTGATCTTTTCGGGCCCCTCCTGCTGAAGGATCCGGTGGACCGTTTTGGCCTGAAGGATATCGGTGGAAAGTTCATAGATCGTGATCTTCTTCTCTCTTTCGATTCCCCTGGAAGGATCTATCTCAGTCACCGGCGGAAACCGGGCCAGATTGTCACGCATAAACCTCCCTGCCTCATTGGACGGGTCTGCGGTGTAGAATTGATCGTAATCCCAGAAGAACTGTGCGCCCAGCTGCTGAAGCCAGCCGAATATCCGTTTCTCACATGCGTTCAGCGCATTGAAGCCGGCCACAATGGTCCGCTGGTACCCTGAAGCATCCATTTCATTCCGCCCGATCCGTTCCGCGATCTCCCTGTACTGCATACCGGGGTAGCCTTCTCCCCTGTTCATGAGTTCAGTGCGGAGCCTCTGGTAGAGGAGCGGGAGCATTCTCCACATCTCCAGGAACTGCTCCTTTTCGGGGGTGATATCGCCTGCATGGAATCCTTCCCAGAATTGCCGGATAAAGCCAATCTGGGATTCTTCAAGACCTGCCAGAGGCTCCTCAATCTCCTTCAGGTCAGCAATGTTTCGAAAGAGCATCTCCGCATCCACAAGGTATTTATCCACCTCATCAAAATCGTTGAGCAGGAGCTCCCCCCAGTAGTAGAATTCATCAAGGGATTCGGGCCGTTCCTTCAGATCCCGGTAAATATCATAGAGCCGGACAACCGCCTCAACCCGTTCACAGGGCTTCAAGTGGCTGAGGTCATTGATAATATCACTGATGGCGAAGACCGGCGGCGACCACCTTGCACGGGTCGTGAGCCGGGCGAGATGCCTTTTAAGGAAAAGACCGGCCCGCCGGTTGGGCAGAATGATCCGGAACTCTCCCGGTCCGTCCCCACCGGTCTGCACAATGTGCATGGCCAGTGATTCAAGTATGGGTCGCATCACCTTCCGGTTTATAAAGTCTGCCCTGCCAGGTATCATGCCTCTCCAGGAGTGCTTCGAACCGCTTCAGCACCTCGTCGTACCGGATTCCCCATCCCTCGCGGACCGACATGCCCGGTGTCACCTCCCCTGCAATCCGTTCCACCACAAGCTCCGGATTGAGACGTTCAATAACCTCCATCATCAGCTGCAGGTACTCCTCCAGGCTGAACTCCGCAAAATCTTCGGGCCGTTCCCGGTACTCATGTGCCATGGCGGTACCATAGATGACCTGCAGCTGATGGAATTTGATATTGTTCAGCGGCCATTCCGAAAGCAGCTCCGCAGCACTCAGGAAGTCCGCCCGCGTCTCACCGGGCAACCCGATGATCATATGTCCGCCTACCCTGATCCCCCTCCTGGCTGTTTCCCGGACGGCCCAGGCACTCTTCTCCACGTCATGGCCCCTGTTCACCCGTTCCAGGGTTCTGTCGAGCAGGGACTCGATGCCGTATTCCAGGACCACGTAACACTTCCCGGAGAGCTCGCTGAAGTAATCCAGCATCTCCCCGTCCACACAATCCGGCCGTGTCCCGACAACGATGCCTGCAATTCCCGGTATTTCCAGGGCCTGCTGATAGAGGCTCCTGAGGATTTCCAGGTCAGCATATGTATTGGAGTAGGATTGAAAATAGGCCAGGTACCGGGTCGCTTTGCGGTACCTGGTCCGGTGAAATTCCATCCCCTGGAGCACCTGCTCCTCGATCGATTTTCCCGGTTCGTTGTAGGAGGGCGTGAAAGCCTTGTTGTTGCAGAAGGTACACCCTCCCGTTCCACAGGTCCCGTCCCTGTTCGGGCAGGTGAAACCGGCATCAACAGTGATCTTCTGGACCCTCGAACCGAAGCGGTTCCTGAAGTAGTCACTGTATGTGTTCAGCCTTCTTTCTGTTCCCCAGGGGTAGATCATGGTTGTTGAACTTGAATGATTTTTCCCAGCAGGACATACCAGAGATAGCCCTTTACGTTCGTGTGTCCCATCTCTGAAAGCTGTTCCATATAGCTCAGGACCTGGGTCCTGTAATGCGCCTTCTCAACCTGGCCGAACTTGAAATCCACCACCGTCACCTCCTCACCACGGACAATCACGCGGTCGGGCCGCAGCACCTTCCCGTTGCCGCACAGGATGCTCCGTTCACTATGGATGGTCCGGCCGGCCTCCGAGAACCACTCCTCCACCCGGGGCTGCCGGATCATCTTCATGATCCTCTCCTGCAATGCCCTTCGGTCCTTTCTCGGAAGAACACCCTCTTTTTCCAGTGCATCCAGAACAGGGTCCACATCTGCAGGAGCGGAGATCTGTGAAAAAACCAGGTGCATCATATTTCCGTAAAGCTGCTCCGTCCTGAAGACCCCCTCCTCATCCACGAAATATTCATCGCTTCGCATGCGGATCTTCAGCGGGCGCCTCCCCCGGTTCGCAGGGTATGTCGTGAACTGCCACTGCTCCCCCTCACGGCTCTCCCCTTCGATGACCGGCATCTGCCCGATGGTGATCAGGTTCCCGGAGCGGTAGTGTGCCAGCGTCTCCAGCGCAGGTCCTTTGCCTGGCCGCATCTCCAGAATGGAACAGAGAAGGTCCCCGGTGTTTTTCAGATCGTTCCCCTCCCGCTCCGGCACACCCAGGTACATCACGTCGGCTGCCCTGGTGAAAGCCACATACATCAGGTTCAGGTTGTCCATGTACCCTTTCATCCTTTCCTGGTAATAGGCGGCAGAAAAACAGGTGTGCTTCAGGGAGCTTCTGAAGCTGACCGGAACGGATGGCAGTCTGCTGAACGCAGTTCCCCTTGTGCTGCACCAGAGAATATTCATTTTCCGGTGGTCAGTGGTGATCTCCCAGTTACAGAAAGGGACCAGGACCGCCCTGAACTCGAGGCCTTTGGAGCGGTGTATGGTGAGGATCCGGATGGCGTTGGACTTCTCGGGGACCTGGATGCCCCTGCCGGAACTGTGCTGCTCCCAGTACTCCAGAAAATCAGGGATCCCGACCGGCTCTCTCCTCTGCACTTCAACCACCAGGTCCTGGAAAGCCTGCAGGTAGGGGAGATCCTGAATTTGCTGATCCAGGCCGAAGAGGGCGATCAGGGACTCGATCAGTTCGAAAAGCGGCATCTGCCGGTATTCATGGATCCCCTCCATAAACCCGGCCGGCAGGAGCCGCCCGGGCGAAAGCGAACGGTCAAAAAGCCTGTCAGCCTCCTCCTGTGCAATGACCCCGGCCTGGCAGCAAAGGTGCTTCAGCAGGGCATTGTTCAGCTCATCTTCAGGATCGACCAGATAGTGAAGGGCGGATACCAGCAGTGAAACCGATCCATTGCGGGCAAGCAGCAGGGATTCGCCGGAGATGAGCCTGAAGCGGTGAGTTTCCCCGGTAATACGTGCATGTTCGAGAAGTTTTTCCGCCACCATGATCCCCTCCCTGCGGCTGCGCACAAGAATGGCGATCTCACCTGGCTGAATGCCGGACTGCTGAATCTCATCGATCCAGTAAGGGATCTTCTCCAGCACCTGTTTCCTGAAGGGAGGCTCAGCCCCATCCCCGAAAAAACCTATCTTCACCACTCCTCCCGAACCTGTTGACCGGTCAGGTATCTTTTGCACAGCGTCACTGTAGGCCTTCCTGAAAATGCCTACCGCGGCTTGAGCTCCGGACCTGTCCACCGAGGCTTCCAGAAGTTCCGTTTCGATGGCACGTGCCAGGTATTCCGGTGCCAGCTGGAACAGTGTATTATTGAAACGGATGATCTGTTCCCTGCTCCTGAAATTCTTGTCCAGGGGGTTCACTCGGACCTCCTGGTGCCGGAAATCCTCCTCCAGCCCGGAGGCCAGGATATTCCAGTCTGAATTCCTCCACCTGTAGATGGATTGCTTCACATCACCAACCACCAGGTTCTCGTTCCCTGAGGCCAGCGAATTTTCCAGGAGCGGTCTGAAATTCCCGTACTGAAATACGGAGGTGTCCTGGAATTCATCAAGCATGATGTGGGAGTAACGGTTCCCGGTCCTTTCATAAATATAGGGCACCTGGTTCCCCCCGATGATACCCCGCAGGAAACGGCCTGAATCAGCGATCAGGAAAAGGTTGTGCTCCTTCAGGTATGCCTGTACCCTTTCCCGGATGTCCCCCAGTATTCCGAGGGTATAGAAGTTTTGCCTGATGGCCTGAACGCTGTTCAGCGCCACCTGGTGGCTGTAAAGCTGGTTCAGCAGGGGCATCAGCACATTCTCGGTGATGGAGACCATTCCCGGGGAGGCATCCTTGTTCAGCCATTTTTCCGGTTGAGACAGGGCCTCCAGTTTGGCATTGGTGAACCGGACCTCCTCCCCCCCGGCAGCCTGCACGAAAAGGGATGGAGGGGAATTACCCTTCAACCTGAAGTCCCCGATCCCCAGTCCCTCCTTCCTGAGATGTTCCATGGCCTCGCTCCCTGTCCGGGCCATTTCCTTCCGGGCAGCCTCCTCCACCTTCCTGAGATCCCCCAGGTAACGGTCCATATTCTCCTTCTTCAGGACGGAGAGGTCCGCCTCTGTGAAGAGCTCCTGGAACGACTCTTTGAACAGCTGCATTCCGAGGTTCACGATATCATTCCGGAAGTTCCACGGACGGGATTCCTCCAGCCGTTCCTCCACATAACGGATCAGCCACTGCTGGAGTTCTTCGTGCCCTGCAATATCACTGAAAAGCTGGTCCACGGCCAGGGCAAGCACCCTCTGATGGTCCAGTTCCAGGTTATATCCGGGCTGCACACCTATCTCACGGGTAAAGGACCTGATCACCGACTGGAAAAACCTGTCGATGGTTCCGACCGAGAAAGCGGAGTAGTCATTCAGGATCGTATTGAGCAGATACCCTGCCCGCCGGCGGATCTCCCCCGCCGGCAACCCTGTCATGGTGATCAGTTGTCCGCGCTCCGTGCTGACCTCCGGGTCATCCTCCCCCGACAGCCTGTGCAGCCTCTCCAGGATCCTGCCCTTCATCTCCCCGGCGGCCTTGTTGGTGAATGTAACCGCCAGGATGGTCCGGTATTTCTCCGGGAACCGGAACAGCAGACCGAGGTAGGCCATGGTCAATGCAAACGTCTTGCCCGAGCCCGCGGAAGCCTTATAAACATTCAGGGGGGACATCATGTAAAGATAGGGCTAAATGTCCATAATGACCGGAAATTCCTAATTTTGTGCCAAAATCCGGACTTTGGCTGAACGCGTGGTGGTTGGGTTATCTGGGGGGGTCGACTCCAGTGTGGCTGCATACCTGCTCAAGGAGCAGGGATATGAAGTGACCGGGCTGTTCATGATCAACTGGCACGATAAGACCGGTGTGATCGACGCGGACTGTCCCTGGGACGAGGATGTGGTCTTTGCGGAACTTGTGGCCAAGAAGCTGGATATCGGGTTCCATGTGGTGGATCTGAGCAAACCCTACCGGGAGAGGGTGATCGACTATATGTTCTCTGAATACCAGAAAGGCCGCACCCCCAATCCCGATGTGCTGTGCAACAGGGAGATCAAGTTTGATGCATTTCTCAGGGCTGCAGAGGCCTACCAGCCTGACTTCGTGGCCACGGGACACTACTGCCGGAAGTCAGCCAGCAGGATCAACGGAACCACTGTTTACCACCTTCTGGCAGGAGATGACCCCAACAAGGAGCAGAGCTACTTCCTTTGCCAGCTCTCCCAGGCGCAGCTTGCGCATACCCTGTTCCCCATCGGCCATCTTCACAAACCGGAGGTGCGCCGGATCGCACAGCAGCAGGGCTTGCCCTCCGCTCACAGGAAGGACTCCCAGGGAATCTGTTTTGTGGGACGGGTGCATCTTCCGGTCTTCCTGCAGCAGCAGCTGAAAGCAAGGGAGGGTAATATTTTCGAGATCCCGGCAGACCTGGGGACCTACCGTTCGGAGAAGCGTGATCCCGGCAACCTTGAGGATCTGTGCAGGCCCTGGAACTATACGAAGGAGGATGGATCGTGGGTGGGCAAACACCAGGGCGCCCACTTCTTCACGGTGGGCCAGCGCAAAGGACTGAACATAGGAGGCAGGGAGGAACCTCTGTTTGTCATCTCCACCGATGTCGAAAATAACCGGATCTTCGTGGGCCAGGGACAATCCCACCCGGGACTATACAGGCCCGGACTGCGCATTATCCCGGAGGAGGTTCACTGGGTCCGGGAAGATCTCAGGATGGAACCCGGGGAATCAAGGGAGTACCTGGTGAGGATCCGCTACAGGCAGCCCCTTCAGAAAGCCCATCTTCACATGACCCGCACGGGAATGTTTATTGTTTTCAGAAGAGCCCAGAGGGGAATTGCCGCCGGGCAGTTCGCCGCCTGGTATGACGGTGATGAGCTGTTGGGATCAGGGGTGATCCACCGGTAAGCTTCGTGCTGCGACCACAGGTGCCGGGGCTTACCTTTTATGAAGCCCGCACTCCCTATGGGGGTCATTTTCCCACCACCAGCGTCCGGCACGCAGATCCTCGCCGGGTTCTACGGCCCGTGTGCACGGCTCACAGCCTATACTTGGGAATCCCCTGTCATGCAACAGGTTGTAAGGAATGTTGTGCTGCCTGATATAGTCCCGCACCTCCTTTTCACTCCACCGTATCAGCGGATTGATCCTTATCAGCCCGTTGTTCCTGTCCCACTCCACAAGCCTGCTGAAGAAGCGGGAAACCGACTGGTCCTTCCTCAAACCGCAGATCCAGGCCTCCATTCCCTGAAAGGCCCTGGGAAGCTGGGCCACCTTCCGGATGCCGCAGCAGAGTTTTCGCTTTTCCGCACTGTCATAGAAAAGATTGATCCCGTGGTTTGCCACCATCTTTTCCACCGCGGCAGCCTCCGGGAAGTAGGTGTTTATCCTGATGCCAAAATGTTTGTTGGTCCGCGCAATCAGTTCATAGGTCTCCGGGAAGAGTCTCCCGGTATCAAGGGTAAAAACTTTCGTCTTCCTGTTCTGTCGCATGACCATTTCCGTAATTACCTGGTCCTCAAGCCCAAGGCTCGTTGAGAGCGTGATCCTCTCACCAAAATAGTCCAGGAAATAACCGATCACGCCCACCGCACTTCTCTCCTTCAGTGTCTCGTTCCACTCCTCGATCCGGGATTTCAGTTGTTCTGTCAGCTCCATAACGATCGCTCTTTAACCATTGGCATAGGACTCAGGCTTTCCCATATCGGTCCACTCATCTGCATCGTGCCGGTAGAGGAAGACGGGCCTGGATTTTGCCACCTCCAGGTAAAAGGGTATGAGAGGGAACTTCTTCTCCTCCGGGAAGAGGCCGGTGATTTCAGGCTCCATCACCTGGATGGCACTGAAGGCAACGGGCATAAGCCCCTCCTGCTGCCTGTCCACCAGGATGGTCTCCCCTGTCCGGTTGTCCCTCCACCCTTTCAATAATCCACCGGGATCCATCAGAAGGCTCCGGCTGGTGACCCGTTCTTTCACTGCCAGGGTGGCGATGGCACCGTTCAGGCGGTGCACCTCAACCAGCTTTTCAAGGTCGATCGTGCTCAGGACATCCACGCTGTGTACCAGAAAGGGTGCGTTCCCGAAGAACCAGGAGGCCCTGGCAATGCCTCCCCCGGTATCGAGCAGCTCTTCCTGTTCATCCGAGAACTCAATCAGGATCCCGTAGCGGTTTTTCCGCTCCACATGTTCGACGATCATTTCGGCAAAATGGTGGACATTGATGATGATCTCACGGAATCCGGCATCCTTCAGTTTCCGGACCACATGGTCCAGCAGCGGCACCCCCCTCCATTCCACAAGTGCCTTTGGCCTGTCGCTGGTAAGGGGCCAGAGCCTTGTACCCAGTCCGGCCGCCAGGATCATCGCTCTATTCTTTCCGCTTTGCAGCATCGGCAATCTGTTCCGCATTCATGGGCACCTCGGAGGTTCCCGGTGTTTCAGGTACCAGTACAACAGGTCTCACCATCATAAGGTTCAAAGTTCTGCTGTCCAATTTACTATTTTCTCCGGTTACTTACCTGCGGCCGATGGAACTGGCATAGAGCAGGGCGGCTGTCCTGTAGAAGATATGGCCCATCTTGGTGAAAGGAAGGTACATGATCACGAACCATACTGCCACCAGGTGGAAGAAATAGAGGTGGTAGGCGCACCCCCAGTTGCCGAACCGGGCCATCTCCACCATCGTTCCGGAAAAGGTCAGCAAAACAATGGCGATCAGCAGCATCCAGTCCGTATAACCGCTCTTCCCGAATACTCTGCGGTTGAAGAGCCGGTGAAAAACCATGATCCCGATGCCTGCATAGATCATCAGAGAAGCCAGGTTTCCGGCTATCTTGAACGGGTTTATGAACTGCAGCGGGTAGCGGTCCGTGATGGAAGCCCAGATGGCGTAGATTGTCACCAGGATGAGCAATCCAAACCCGAAGAAGAGAAGCATGTGTGCCAGCTTCCTGCCCTGCCGTGAACCGCACCGCGAGAAGTTGGAATGGGAGATGACCTCCCCCAGCACCCTGAACAGGGGGATCCTCCTTTTTTCATACTGCCCGGGCGGTGTCAGGCGTTTCATATCTTTCCAGAAAGAGCCGATCCCCAGTGCCGCCAGCAGATAAAAGAGGATCGTGATGGCCGAAAATGTGGAATTGAGCCAGGCGTGGGGAAAGAACTCTGAATAGTTCACCGGGCCTTCGGGGATCCTGAAGGTACCGGCCATGGAGAGGATCGCGATGATCACAGCAACCGGCAGGGCCAGGGCCACCGGCAGTAATGCGGGCTTGCTGACCATCTGGCCGAGAAAGCGCGGGCGGATGTAGTGCTCATAGCTCTTCTGCCTGATGGCCGCGATCACATCCGCGGGCTTTACATCCCTGGGACAGCTGCTGCTGCAATCGCCGCACTGATAGCACAGCCACACATCCACGTTGCCTATCAGCTTCTCCTTCAGTCCCCATCCCGACCAGACCATCTCTTTTCGGGGGAAAGGCCTTTCTGCAGGAGCCAGCGAACATACAGCCGAACAGTTGCCGCACTGCATGCACTGGTTCAGCTTTGAACCGCTGATGCGGCCCAGTTCTCTTTTAAAGACTATGTCAGGTTCAATAACACCCATTCTGACACCTGCTAACATTGATTGACATTCTCTCTACATCCCCCTGAACGGATTGGGCCCGATGAGTTCCAGCTCTTCGATATAATCATTGATGATCCCCGTGATCAGGTGATGATCGGTAATCTCCACGAAGCGGGTCCGGATCCGCTCCGGTTCCAGCATCATGGTTTCCAGGGTCTCCTGCAGGTTCTCACCGCGCTGTTCGGTCAGTTCGCTGCCATGGATGAAGTGGCACTGTGTATCATCCCCTGGTTTGCAGCCGACCTGCAGGATCCCGTCATACCCGTGGGAGAGTGCATCTGAGATCCATACCTTGTTGATGGAGCCGATACAGCGTACCGGTATGATCCGGACGAACGGACTGACTTTCAGCCGGCGGACCCCTGCTGCATCCAGTGCAGGGTATGCATCATTCTCACAGAGGAATACCAGTACCCTGGGCTTTTCCTCGGACTCATCCGGCATATGAACCGACTTGATCATGGCCGATATGCTGTTGATGGAGAAATCTGAAAACCCGATCACGCGCTCAGGGCATGATCCGATACAGATCCCGCACCTGCGACACCGCGCAGGATGGGGCAGCGGGGTGCCTTTTTCGGTCTCATCGTAGCTCCCGAAGGGGCACTCTTCGGTACACCTTTTGCAATCCGTGCAGCGCTCCATGTACAACCCGGGAAACGTGACATCACCCGACCTGGGGTGGACCGCTTCCCCCCTCTTCACAGATTCGATGCACTGAATGGCCTTCATCATGGCGCCTGCACCATCCTCTGCACTCGACTCCAGGTCCATGGGCGCCCTGACGGTGCCCGCGGCATAGATCCCCGTCCTCCTGGTTTCATAGGGGAAGCATGTGAAGTGTGAATCACAGAAACCATATTCGATCCCGGGCAAACCCTCCCCAAGCCGGTACTGAAGATGAAGGCTTTCTGTCCCGGAAGGCACCATCCCGGTGGCCAGTACCACCATATCCGATTCGATGGTGATCTCGTCCCCCAGCAGGGAGTCTCTGACCGTGGTCCGCAGCGACCGTTCCCCGGGGGAGACACCGGACACGGTCCCCTTGGTGAGGAATATGGAATCGTCTGCCTGCACCATTTTATAGAATTCCTCCTGGAAACCGGTGGTGCGGATGTCACGGTAAATGATATATACGCTGGCCCCGGGATTCTTTTCCCTTACGTACAATGCCTGTTTCAGGGCTGCAGTACAGCAGTAGGCGGAGCAATAGGGCAGGTGTTCCTCATCCCTGGACCCTGCACAGAGAACAAACAGGACCCGGCCGGGCACAGCACCCCCTGCCACATGCTGCTCAAACTCCTCCAGGGTCTTCACCTCCGGAGAGCAGCCGTATCCAAGATGGCTCAGCCTGCCGGGATCATATACTTTCCAGCCGGTGGAAACCACCACGGAGCCAACGGATATCTCTTTCTTCGCACCATGATCGATCACCACGGAAAAATATCCCGGCTCCCCAGCAATGCTCTCTACCGTGGCGTTCAGGTATACTTCAGCATCGGGATGTGCGATCAGCTGTTCAGCCAGTGCAGTGATGTCAGGCTCCCCGAGACTTCCTGTCCCGCCGGTCCCGGGCACCATCTTATGGATCCGGCCTGCATACCCGCCAAGCCGGTCACTCCGCTCCACCAGGTGCACCCTGTATCCCGCCGACACCCCCTCGAGGGCCGCATGCATACCGGCCACACCGCCTCCCACCACAAGGACCCCGGAACTGAGTTTCTCTGGCATATAGGGAGTATTGTCCGTTATTGAGTCCAGTTTTGCCAGGGCCATCCTCACCTGGTCCTCGGCACACATGACGGTCTCCTCCAGTCCCGGTTCCATGACCCATGCCACCTGTTCCCTGAGGTTGACACGCTCCACGTACCGGCCGGTCATGCGGAACTTCTCTTCCATCACCCTGGGCGAGCAGGCTGCCACGATAACCTGCCCTGCATTTTCCCCCTGCAGCATCCCGTGAAGCTCCTGAAGCCCTTCTTCGGAACAGAGTGCCGGATGCTGCATGCAGAGCAGACCTCCCTCCTCCTTTCCGGCCATCCGGATGATCCGGTCCACATCGACAGCCTCCCCGATACCGCAGCCGGAGCAGATGGCAAGTACCCTCTTTTCTTTCAGTTCATCCATTCCTCTTCCGCATGACTTTCAAGGCAGTGGCTGTTGCATCCCTCACGGAAGATGAGACCTCCATCGGGCGCCTGCAGGAAGCCGCAGCATAGATCCCGGGGGGCTGATCCGCCGTGTAGAACCCGTATTCATTGGTGGAGAGAAACGGCAGAGCAGGGCTGGGCACCAGGCCTGTGGCAAGGACCACCATATCGAAGTGATCTGCACGCTTTTTGCCGGCCATGACATCCTCCACCTCAACGAGCGGCCCTCTTCCATCCGCTCCCCTTCCGACCCTGCCAACCTTTCCCTTGGTAAAGGTGATACCCGGCGTCTGCTCCGCCCTCCTCAGCAGTTTTTCATTCCTTCCCGTCAGCCTGAGATCAATATAGAACAGTTCGGTCTCGATGCCGGGATTGGATTCCGAAAGTGTCAGGGCGTGCTTCACCGAAGCGGAACAGCACACCGCCGAACAGTAGGGAAGATGGCTGGCATCCCGTGAGCCGGCACACTGCACAAAGGCTATGCGCCCCGGTGCCTTGCCGTCGGAGGGCCTGGCCAGTTCCCGGTTTTCCCTGGTGCATCCGGCAAGGATCCGCTCAAATTCAAGATTGGTCACCACATCGGGGTCGGTCCCGTACCCCAGGTTTTCGATCCGGGCGGCGTCGTAAGGCTGCCATCCGGTTGCCACGATGATCCGGCTTGCCCGGAGCTCGATCCCGGCAGCCACCGCATCCAGGTGTATGGCATCAAATGCACACACCTCAAGGCATTTTCCGCAGGCATCCTTCAGGCACACCTCCCCGTCAATGGTGTACTTCACCGGGAATGCAAGTCCCCCGTTAATATACACCGCCTTCTGCCTGGTAAGGATCCCGGGTTCGGCCCTCCTCTCCACAGGGCACACCCCGGCACACTTTCCGCAGGCGGTGCAATGGTTATCAATGAGCCTTGCCTCCAGGGACAACTTCACACGGAAATCATCTTCAACACCATATATGCCGGTTACTTCAGCACCCGTATAATATGTGATCCTGGGACTGGAGCGGATCCTCCGGTAATTGATCTCGAGGCCGCAGGCCGGGGGACAGAGTTTAGGGAAATAGTTATTGAACTGCGATACCTTCCCCCCCAGGTAAGGCTCTTTCTCCACCAGCACGATCTCAATGCCGGACTCTGCCAGTTCCACCGCGGCTGTGATCCCGCTGATTCCTCCGCCAATGATGATAACCGGGAAGCGCAAGGTCAGAGGATTTCGCGTTTGATCATTTCCCATTCCCCGGTTCCGGGGTCCCATCTGCAGTTGGCGAAAACTTCCCATTCCTGTTTCATGGCAGGATGGTCAGTCCTGAAGTAATAGCCCGGCCACCGGGTCTCTTCCCTGAACAGCAGCGTGCGGATGTGGGACTCGGCCTGCCACAGGCGGTGGATATTCTCCCAGCATCGCATCAGCTCATTCAGGTCACCGGCCGCAAGCCTATCCGCATCCTCCTTCATATATTGAAGGTATTCCAGGCCCTTGGTCAGCAGTGCCCCGGAAGTCCTGTACCCCACAGAGGCGCCCCCGGCATATTCGTCCATGATCTTCTGGAGCCGGAACATGAACATCCTTGGCTTTAAGAAATTGGGGTTCACATCCTCGTCATTGGTATAGGCACGGTGCTCCTGGAAGATCTTCAGCGGTTTCAAAACCTGCTCCTTCAAAGCTGCGGCCTGTTCTTCGCTGGCGTGAACCGGCCCCGGGTGGTCCACACAGAACGCAACGGCAGCCTTGCCCGCGATCCTGCCCTCTGTAAATGAACCGGATGAGAATTTGTGGGACGAGGCTCCGGATGCATCACCGGCGGCAAAGAGACCCCTTATGGTGGTCATGTTGTCATAGCCCCAGAAATGCTCCCCGGGAGCCAGGTCCTCCGGCCCGCTGATCCATGCGCCCGAAGCGCCTGAATGGGAACTAATGAAATAGGGTTCACATGCAGAGATCTCCGAAGGTGCCTCCTCCGGCATGATGTTATGGGAGGCCCAGTGAAGGGCCTGGCTCACAGTCATGTCCAGGAAATCCTCCCATGCTTCCGACTCCAGCTCCTTCATCTTCCGTTTTGCCTCCTTTTCATCAGGGATCCTGGCCACCAGCTCCCTGATCGCCTCATCGGTCCTCATATAGATGGGGCCGTTGCCCTCTTCAAGTTCAAGCAGCATCAGGTAATTCCTCAGGTTTGCGGGGGTGGGTTTCGCAGTTCCGTAAGGTGCCCATTTTTCCAGCTCCGCAGCCCGGGTCTCCATGTAATCCTCCCCCCTGGCGTTGGTGGCTTTTGATTTGAAAAGCAGGAACCAGGCTCCCACCGGGCCGTAGGCATCTTTGAAGCGGACAGGAACAAACCGGACCTCCTGGCATGTCATCTCTGCACCCGACTTCAGTGCAAAATAGGTACTGGCCCCGCTGTTGAACGGCGGGTACCACGACCTTCCGAGCCCTTCCCCTACTGAGCGGGGGCGGAAAATATGAACCGCGCCCCCCATGGCATCAATGACGGCCCTGGCCCTGAACAGGTAGAACTTGTTCTCGCGGACACTGAAACCTGCAGCACCCACGCACCGGTCCTCGAAAATAACTGGTTCGGTGATGAAGATCCTTTCATAATAGGAGCCCAGTTCACCCAGCTCCTTCAACGCATTCTTGGCTGCCTCGGAAATGATGTTCTTGTAGGATTCCCCGTGGATCATGATCTGCCAGCGTCCCTCGTTGACATAATTGCCTTCCATGTCCTTCCAGATGGGCAATCCCCACTTTTCGAAAAGGTGCACCGAGGAGTCCACATGACGGGCTATGTTGGCCACCAGGTCCGCACGGGCAATGCCCATCAGATCGTTCTTTACATAGTTAACATAGTCCTCCACCGTATTGATGCCATTCTTCAGTCCCAGGTAAAGGTTGATGGCCGAAAGCCCCATGGCCACCGCCCCGCTTCTCTCCATGGCGGCCTTATCGACCAGGGTGACCCGCTGCTGATGCTTTTTTGCCCAGTATGAAGCTTCAAAGGCAGCACCACAGGCTGCCATACCGCCGCCCAGAATGAGCAGGTCGGTTTCTACAACAACCGTTTCAAAACTATCTGCGTTCATTGCCATAGATCCGGTTTGATGTACTATTCCGTAAAAATGTCCCTCTCCAGTGATCCCGGTTCGGTTCTTAATACCGGACCCTTCAACTCATCTGAACCGGTGGGGAAGCCGGCATCGGGCCGGATGGTTCCCTCGGGGGTGGTCCGGATGGGGAATTTGAACCGTTTCACCGTCCTGTTCCGGAACCGCACAGACCACATGATCGCATCACTGCTCCTCAGCGGCTGAACCACGGCACCAAGTGGCATGAAATCGGCGTATCCCCGGATCTCGATGGCCTGTGTGGGACAGATCTTGACGCAGCTGTAACACTCCCAGCACATATCAACCGCCCTGTTGTAGGCCTTGTTCTTCTCCTTATCGAGCACCATCAGGTCGTTCGGACAGATGTACTGGCAGGCTGTGCGATCATGTGCCTTGCACCCGTCGCACTTCTCAGTAATGACAAAACTGGGCATGGTCAGCATCCTTAGTGAACTTCACAAACATAATTAATTATTCCGGGCGGAACCTGTTGATAACCTGGGGCCGCGGAAATTTAGAATGTTTATAAAAGCACGTTAGACGGTTCACTCCTCGGAAAAGTGCTTGAGCATCTCCCTGTACGAGGAAAAAACCCTTGCCCGGGAGACAAATCCAAGGTACCTGCCATTCTGCAGGACCGGGATATTGAATCGGCCGCTTTCAGCGAACAGCCTGGCCACCTCTTCCATCTGGTCAGTTGCTTCAATGGTCCATTTTGGAGTGATCATCAGGTCGCTGACCTTCGTCGAATCGTACATCTCCTGGTTGAACATGATGTGCCTGATGTCATCCAGCTTGACAATCCCCTCCAATCTGTTTCGTTCATCCACCACGGGGTAGATGTTCCGGCTGGACTGGGTGATCACCTGGACCAGGTCCCGCAGCGTATCCCCTGCCCTGACAGTGGTAAAATTGGTCTCAATCAGGTCTGATACCTTCATCATCAGCAGGATGTTCCGGTCCTTGTGGTGGGTCATCAGTTCCCCCCGCTTGGCCAGCTGCACGGTATAGACCGAGTTCTTGACAAAATACCGGGTGGTCGCATAGGAGATGGTCGATACCAGCATCAGCGGGAAGAAGAGTTCATACCCCCCGGTGATCTCAGCGATGAGGAAGATGGCGGTCAACGGGGCGTGGATCACCCCGGCGATCATCCCGGCCATACCCACCAGCACCATGTTGCTGACCGAGACATCGATCCCCAAATGGTTCAGGCAGAGGCCGAACAAAAGACCGGTATTGGCACCCATGAAGAGCGACGGTGCATAGATACCCCCTATTCCCCCGGCTGCAAAGGTCAGCGTGGTAGCGACCACCTTGATCCCGATCACGAGCAACATATAGACCACCACCAGCAGGAATGTATCCTGCCAGCCCTCGAAGAAGGAGCCTTCAAAGAGCTGCACGTATTCACCCCTGAGCCCCTGGTTCAGCATTTCATAGCCCTCCCCGTACAGCGAGGGAAAGAGAAATATAATGATACCCAGGAGCCCCCCTGCAAGTAAGAGCCTGCGCCAGGGATTCCCGATCCCTTCAAAGAATGAGGAGATGTAGATATAGCTCTTGGTGAAATAGGCCGACAGCAGCCCGGCAATGGCACCCAGGATCAGATAGTAGTGAATCTGTCCCATCCGGAATGCTTCAGTCACGTGAAAAGGATAGAGCACATTCTGCCCCAGGAAAAGATAGGAAGTCAGCGCAGCCGTGGCGGATGAAATGAGGAGCGGGATAATGGCCCATATGGTAAGATCGAGCATGATCACCTCGAGGGCGAACACAAGGCCTGAAATAGGCGCCTTGAAGATGGCCGACATGGCACCGGCACTGGCACAGGAGATCAGCAGGGTGATCTCCTTATAGTTTAGCTTAAAGATCCTTCCAAGGTAGGATCCCACAGCCCCTCCGGTGGCCACGGTAGGTCCCTCCAGTCCGACCGATCCTCCAAAACCCACAGTGAGTGCACTGGTGATGATATTTGAATAAAGATTGTGGGAATGGATGATACCGTTGTTCTTTGAGATAGAGAAGAGAACCCCCGGAATGCCGTGCCCGACGGGCCGCTTGTTGATATACCTGATGAAGACAACCGCAAGCGCTATCCCCACAACCGGCAGGACAAATACATAGTACCTTGAATACTCTCCCGGGAAACCATTCTCCAGCGCTTCCCGTATAAAATGAACCAGGTTCTTAATGATGACGGCGGCAAGTCCTGCACCCAGGCCAACAAACACGGCCAGGAGGTAGAGGAACCGGTGCCCGCTCAAGTAATTGATCTTAAATTTATTAACCCATTGAAAGAAGCGGTTTTTTGACATGGCATGACAAAAATAGCATTTTACCGGGCAGTATGAAAAAGTTTGCCGGGAATAGAGTGTATCTTTGTTAAGCTGAACGATGACAACAATCATGAGTGCCGGACGTTAAAGACCATATGACCGGATTACGAAAATATGGATGGATAGGAATAGGGCTGGTCCTGGGAATTCTGCTCTCCCCGGGAGTGGTACCCCTCTTTGGGCAGCTGGAACTGCCTGATAAACCGGATCTGATAAGGGTAACAGTCAATCATTCGACCAACGGAGTGCTGATCGAGTGGGAAGCCAGCACCGATACAACAGTTGATTTGTACCATATCTACAGAATGAATAACGGGACCGGTACGAAGATCTTCTCTTTTTCCTCCGAGACCCTGCATTACGAACACATGACCAGTGGGATGGAGAACCTCGCCTATACGGTCACTGCCGAAGATACCCTGGATGGCACCGCCAGCCGTGAAAGCCTTCTTGAAGAAAATGAACACAGGGCCGTGGCCATCGACCTTGAGTTCGATCCGTGTGAGCCTTCCAATACCATCAACTGGACCGGTTATGTGGGATGGGAGGGAAATATTTCCGGTTACAGGATCTACGGAGGCGTTGCCGGAACTGAACCGCAGCTCCTGAAGTTCGTGCACGAAAAAACACGCTCCTACACAGACAAGGGGATCCTGATTGACACGACCTACATCTACTATGTGGAAGCGGTCCACACATCAGGGATGACCTCCCTCTCCCCCATTGACACCATCACCACCCGCTACCCGGAGGCTCCTGAATTCCTGACAGTGGATTATGTTTCAGTGGTGGACAGGTCCACCGTTGAGCTGCAGTTCACGGCCGATGTGGAGGGAGCCGTGAACAATTTCAGGGTCATGAAGCGAAGCGCCGGGGGTTCCACCTTCACCGAGGTGGAGACGATCTGGAACGCTGCACAGTCCACCCGGGTCATCCAGGACCGGTTCCCCACCGTCAACACCAGCTATGAATATATCGTCCAGTCCCTGTACAAGCCTGAGGGATGCCAGAATCCTCTGGTCATTTCAGAATCGAACCCGGGAACAAGCATGCTGCTGCAGGGTGCGCTGGTGGACCAGATGGCCAGCCTCAGCTGGACCCCTTACAAAACATACCCGGGAGGCCTTTCGGGCTATGTCATACAACGGAAGAGCGGCGTTGGGGAATTTGTTGACCTCCAGTCCGTCGGAGCAGAGACAACCAGCTGGAGGGAACCCGTTGAGTCGGTCATCAACGGATTCCAGCCGGGTAACCTGCAATACAAGGTCCTGGCTATCGGGAACGATACGGGAAGCGACGGACCCCATATCAGTGTATCAAATATTGTGAATATTGCTGTGGAGACCCATCTGAAGGTTCCCAGTGCATTCACTCCCGGGAGCAACGACATGAACTTTGAATTCAAACCCATCATCGATTTTGCCCCCAGGGATTACACCCTCATCATTTACGACCGTGTTGGAAGAAAACTGTTTGAAACCGAAGATCCCGGAGAGGGATGGGACGGCAGTTTCGGAAGCGGTGATTTTGTCATGGAGGGTGTATACGTCTATTTCATCCAGTATACCGACTACACAGGGCTCTTCCGCACCATTTCAGGGAATGTCACGGTAATTCACCCCTGACCCAAAAAAACATCCCTGCCCATTCTGCAGACTTTATCAGGATTCACTAATTTTGCAGGGATGGAACAAAAGGTTATCACCGAAGATCAGAAGATCAACGAACTTCTTGAACGGCTCATCAAGAGTTGCTCCTACTGCAAATCTGCAAAGGATGAGAAGATGATCAGGAAGGCTTTCAAGATGGCCTACGAAGCCCACAGGGGCATGCGCAGGAAATCGGGGGATCCCTATATCGTCCATCCTCTTCAGGTGGCTTTGATCGTCAGCGAGGAGATCGGGCTGGGAGTAACCAGCACGGTATGTGCCATCCTCCATGATGTGGTGGAAGATACCGATCTTTCCATCGAGGATATTGAGAACGCCTTTGGCAAGAAGATCGCCTCCATCATCGACGGACTTACGAAGATCTCGGGAGTCTTCGACAAGGAATCCAATTCACTTCAGGCGGAGAATTTCCGGAAAATGCTGCTCACCCTCTCCGAAGATGTGCGGGTGATCTTCATTAAGCTGGCTGACAGGCTTCATAATATGCGGACCCTGGATTCCCTGCCCCGCCACAAGCAGATCAAGATCTCGGGCGAGACCATCTACCTCTATGCGCCGCTGGCGCACAGGCTGGGACTTTACAGGGTGAAGACGGAACTGGAAGACCTCAGCCTGAAGTACCGCTACCCCGAAGTGTACAATGAGATTGCCGAGAAGATCAAGCTGACCGAGGAGAGGCGCCTTCACCTGATCAACAACTTCTCCCTGCCGATCATTGACGCCCTCCACAAGAACAAGTTCAACTTCAACATCTCGGGCCGCCCCAAATCGATCTACTCCATATGGCAGAAGATGCACCAGAAGAATGTGACCTTCGAGGAGATCTATGACCTGTTTGCCATCCGGATCGTATTTGAACCCCTTCCCGGTATCCCGGAAAAGACACAATGCTGGAATATTTACTCCATCATCACCGACATCTACGCCCCCAAGCCGGAACGCATCCGGGACTGGGTTTCCACCCCCAAAGCCAATGGCTATGAAGCCCTTCATACCACGGTGATGGGGCCCTACGGGAAATGGATGGAGGTCCAGATCAGGTCAAACCGGATGGATGAGATTGCCGAACGGGGTTTCGCAGCCCACTGGAAATACAAGGATAAAACCTCCCCGGAGTCGGAACTGGACAAATGGATCAAAAGGATCAGGGAGACCCTGGAAACCCCGTCCGGGGATGCCATGGAATTCCTGGACGATTTCAAGCTGAACCTCTTCTCCTCCGAGATCATGGTGTTCACCCCGAAAGGGCACATCATCACCCTGCCAAAGGATGCCACGGCACTCGATTTTGCCTACGATATCCACACCGAGATCGGGAATAAGGCGATCGGGGCGAAAGTGAACCACAGGCTGGTACCCCTGAGCCATACGCTCACCAGCGGGGACCAGGTTGAGATCATCACTTCGGATGTCCAGAAACCCACCCTGGAATGGTACCAGTTTGCGACTACCGTCAAGGCAAAATCCTCCATCAAGAATGCCCTGAAAGCAGAGACCAAGAACCGGACTGATGTGGGGAAACAGATCCTCACCGAAAAGCTGAAAGAGCTGAACCTTACGCCCAGTTCAAGGATCCTCAAGAAACTGGTCCCTGCCTATGACTCCACCCATAAGGATGAACTCTATTCAAAGATTGGCAGCGGGATCATCAGCCTGGACGACCTGAAGGATGTCCTGAGCAAGAACACAAAGAACAAATGGGTCAGGGTATGGGACCTTTCCCTGGGCAGGTCGCAGAAGAAACCGGGTACCAGGGGGGAGTATGATTCAAGGGGCACCCTGATCCTCCGGGAGACCATGGAAGATGAGGAGAGGAGCTATGACCTGGCCAAATGCTGCAACCCCATACCGGGTGACGAGGTGGTGGCGGTCAGGCAGGATAACGATACCCTGCTGGTGCACCGGTCTGACTGCAATACTGCCCTGAAGATCATGTCCAGCCAGGGTGACAAGCTTGTGGCTGCCAAATGGACACAGCACAAGGTCCTCTCCTACCTGGCCAGGATCCAGCTCAACGGCTGGGACCGGTTCGGCGTCTACAACGCCATTACCAACACCATCACCCAGGAGCTGAACATCAGCATGCGGACCATCAATCTGCACGGGCATGACGGGATCTTTTCCGGCACCATAGACCTCTATGTCCACAACACCAGCGACCTGAACAACCTGATCATGAATCTGGTAAAGCTCAAGGGGGTCGATTCGGTGCACCGGGTTGAGGTAAAAGAGTAATTATAAAGCCTTATCCGTTCTAAATAAAAATTATTGCTATCTTAGCAAGGTATTTTTACTTAGTCTAAGTATGGCCCAAGATGAAACCAAAGAGGCTGTAAAACAGATCTTTACAGAATACCTGGAACGAAAAGGACACCGCAAGACACCGGAGCGCTATGCCATCCTGGATGAGATCTATTCGCGTGACGGGCACTTTGATATAGAATCGCTCTATATCTTCATGAAAAACAAGAATTACAGGGTCAGCAGGGCAACACTCTACAATACCATTGAGTTGCTGCTGGACTGCAGCCTGGTGGTGAAGCACCAGTTCGGAAAGAACATCGCACAATTCGAGAAAGCTTACCAGTGCATGCAGCATGACCACCTGATCGACATGGACACGGGAAACGTGATCGAATTCTGTGATCCGAGGATCGAAGAGATCATCAAGACCGCCTGCGAGCTGAATAACTTCTTACCAAGTCACCATTCCCTCTACATTTACGGAAGGAGCAGGAACAACAATGACAGTGAAAAATAGTTAAAGCGGGAGGTATTTTTCTTATTTTTATCCCGATCTTGGCGCCGGGATCCCAGTATATTCTGTACCAGTAACTCACAAATAAAAAACCGATGAAAGTTGATGTTCTCTTGGGCCTTCAGTGGGGAGATGAAGGAAAAGGAAAGGTGGTGGATGTGCTTACGCCTCACTATGACATTATTACCCGTTTCCAGGGCGGCCCCAATGCAGGCCACACCCTGGAATTCAACCACCACAAACACATCCTTCACAACATCCCTTCGGGTATCTTCAGGAAGGATAAACTGAACATGATCACCAATGGAGTGGTGCTCGATCCCATGGTTTTTAAACGTGAGATCGATGCACTGGAGGCCATGGGTGCTGATCTCACCCGGAACCTGTGGATATCCAGGAAAGCCCACCTGATCATACCCACCCACAGGATCCTGGACGCAGCATCTGAAGCCGCCAAGGGAAAGTCCAAGATCGGCTCCACCCTGAAAGGGATTGGTCCGACCTATATGGATAAGACCGGAAGGAACGGGCTCAGGGTGGGTGACCTGGACCTTGATTTCATGGGAAAATACGAGGCACTGAAAGCCAAACACCGGCAGTTGCTGAAGCTCTATGATTTCGAGTATGACCTTTCAGAGGAGGAACTCTTCTTCGAAGGCATCGAGGTGATCCGCAGGTTCAAGCGTGTTGACACCGAGTATGAACTGAACCGCATGCTGGAAGAGGGAAAGAGCATCCTCGCGGAAGGGGCCCAGGGAACACTGCTGGACATTGACTTCGGTTCGTATCCCTACGTGACCTCCTCCAGTACCATCTGTGCAGGGGCCTGCACCGGGATGGGCATTGCACCCACCAATATCGGTGAGGTGCTGGGCATATTCAAAGCTTACTGCACGCGTGTCGGCAGCGGTCCTTTCCCCTCAGAGGCGCTGGACGAGGATGGTGACAGGCTCAGGGAGATCGGGAAGGAATATGGTTCAACCACAGGGCGCCCAAGGAGATGTGGCTGGCTTGACCTGGTGGCCCTGAAATACAGCCTGATGCTCAACGGGGTCACCCAGCTGATCATGACCAAGACCGATGTGCTCGATACGTTCGATGTCATCAAGGTGGTCACTGCTTACTCAATTGACGGGGAGCTTTCCGACCGGCTGCCCTACGACCTGAATGCAGATGTGAAGCCGGTCTATACCGAATTGCCGGGCTGGAAGACGGACCTGACCGGGATCCGGAACAAGGGGCAATTCCCGGTGCAGCTCAACGACTACATCCGCTTCCTGGAGAAGGAGCTGCAGGTCCCGGTCAGATATATTTCCGTTGGACCTGACAGGGAGCAGATTATTGGGTTGTAGGGTATTGGTAATTGGTTATTGGTAATTGGGCGTTGGGTGTTGATTACTGATTCCCGCTGCCCTGAAATGGTCTCCTCTAGGTTGATTCCCCATAATTTCATAACTTCCCTACCATAATGCACATGAAGATCAGCAATTCTCAATCAGTATATGACCATCACTGCCAACTACTAACTACCTAATAACTAATAACTACCAACTAAACTACTCACTATTAACTACTGACTAATCACTGCACACTGATAACCAATAACCATTAACCAAACCCATGAAATCCCTGGTCCAATTCTTCGAGGAAAACGTCGAAAAGTATACAGGCAATCCCTACATGTGGGAGAAGCGGGACGGTGCATTCCGTTCCACCTCCTACAAAGAGATGCGTGAGCTGGTCTACCAGTTCGCAGCAGGCTTAATGACCATCGGTGTAACCAAGGGGGACAGGTTGGCGCTGCTGGCCGAGGGGAGGACCTGGTGGGTGGTGGCAGAGATGGGCATGTTCTACGTGGGTGCCATTGATGTGCCCCTCTCCATCCAGCTGAACGAGCCTGCCGACCTGACCTTCCGCCTGAAGCACTCCGGCGCAAGGATGATCGTAGTTTCGGAAAGCCAGTATAAGAAAATCGATGTCATCAAAGACCAGCTTCCCGAGCTGGAAAAGATCATCCTGATGGATCCAAGGGAGTCTTACGGTGAGATGGAGGTCTATATGGGCGACCTGATGGAGGAGGGAAAAATACTGCTCGAGAAGGATTTCGATTCTTTTAAACGGGTATACGAGTCTGTCACTCCGGACGATATCGCCAACATCTGCTATACCTCCGGCACCACAGCGGGCCCCAAGGGGATCATGCTGAGCCAGGGGAATTACACAGCCAATACGGAACAGGCCCTGACCGTGATCACCATCCCGGAGGAGTGGATCATGTTCCTGTTCCTTCCCTGGGACCATAGCTTTGCGCACACATCCGGAATTTTCTCTTTTATGGCTGTGGGTGCGAGCCTGGCCGCCCTGGAAACGGGAAAGACCGGTTTTGAGACCCGGAAGAATATCTCCAGGAACATCCCCGAGATCAAACCGGACATGATGTTCAGCGTTCCGACCATCGCCAAGAATTTCAGGAACAACATCGAAAACGGCGTCAGGGCAAAAGGGAATTTCACCTATTCATTGTTCAGGGCCGGCCTGAAGATCGCCTACCGCTACAACGGGATCGGATGGGACCGTGGCAAGGGATCCAGAGCGTTGCTCAAACCTATCTATGCTCTGTTCGATGCGGTCGTATTCAAGAAAGTGAGGAATGCCATGGGCGGAAACATGAAATTCTTCATCGGCGGCGGTGCACTGCTGGACATCGAGCTGCAGCGGTTTTTCTATGCCATCGGCATCCCCATGTACCAGGGGTACGGGCTTACCGAGGCCAGCCCGATGATCAGCATCAACAGCCCTGCAAAGCACAAACTGGGTGCGTCGGGGACCATCCCGGAGAACATGGAGATCAGGATATGCGACGAAGAGGGCAATGAGGTGCCTCTGGGAGAAAAGGGTGAGATCGTGATCCGCGGAGAGAACGTGATGAAGGGATACTGGAAGAATGAGGAGGCCACTGCCGAGACCATCAGGGACGGCTGGCTCTTCACCGGGGACATGGGATACATGGATCCGGACGGCTTCCTTTATGTACTGGGCAGGTACAAGAGCCTGCTGATTGCGGACGATGGCGAAAAATACAGCCCGGAAGGGATCGAAGAGGCCTTTACAGACCAGTCTGAGTACATCGACCAGTGCCTTCTCCACAACAACCAGAATCCCTACACGGTGGCACTCGTTCACCCCGATCCGGAGGCTTTGAAACGCTACCTGAAAGGCAGGGGACTGGCACCCGGTTCAGAGGAAGGGATCACTGCCTGCCTGCATCTGGTGGACAGTGAGATCAGGGAGTACAGGAGCAATGGTAAATACGGGGATATGTTCCCGCAGAGGTGGATCCCCGCGAATATCGGGATCCTGGCCGAAGGGTTTACCGTCGAGAACAAACTGATGAATCCCACCTACAAGATCATCAGGCCGAAAGTGGAGGAGCATTACAGGGAGCTGTTCGGGTTTCTCTATACCCCCGAATCGAAGAGCGTGGTCAACCCGCACAACACGGAAGCCATGAGGCAGTTGCTTTCCGATTAGAACCTGAAAACCAATGGACAGATTTCCAACCAGGTGTGTGCATGCAGGCACCATCCGGGATGAGCAGATGAAGGGCCTGAACTCCCCCATCTTCACATCCACCTCGTTCGAATTCATTGACCGGCCGGAAACAATTTACCCGCGGTACCTGAACACCCCCAATGAAAAGGCGGTAGCAGGGAAGATCGCCTCCCTTGAATGCACCGAAAGCGCCCTTGTTTTCAGTTCGGGCATGGCGGCCATCAGCACCGTACTGTTCACCTTCCTGGGAAAAGGGGACCATGTGGTCTTCCAGCACGGATTGTACGGGGGAACCACCCATTTCATGGAGAGGGACCTGGAACGGTTCGGGATCGGGTTCAGTGTGGCACCGAGCCAGTCAGCTGCCGATATCGAGGCCTGCATCCGGGACAATACCCGGCTGATCTACATTGAAACACCCTCCAATCCCCTGCTGAATATCACGGATATTGAGGCTGTTGTCCGGGTGGCCCAGAATGCGGGTGTCATCAGCGTGATCGATAATACCTTCGCCTCCCCGGCAAACCAGCAGCCCGCATCCATGGGTGTGGATATCGTCATCCACAGCGCCACCAAGTACCTGGGGGGCCACAGTGACATCGTTGCCGGTGCGGTGGCCGCAGGTAACCAGCATATGGACCAGATCTACGAAACGGGACTCAATTTCGGCGGGAGCCTCAATGCAACCACCCTTTACCTGCTTGAACGGAGTATGAAAACGCTGCACATCAGGATGGAAAGGATCAACCGCAATGCCATGGAGCTGGCCCGGTTCCTCGATTCACATCCACGGGTGAAACAGGTGAACTACCCCGGATTGCCCCTTCATCCGCAGCATGACCTGGCAGCAAGGCAGATGACCGGTTTCGGCGGAATGCTCTCTTTCGAGGTGCTGGGACAGGACGGGATCAGTTTCCAGAAGAGGCTCAACCTGATCAGGCCCTCCATGAGCCTTGGGGGACTTGAGACCATTTGCAGCTCCCCCGCACAAACATCGCACAGGCACCTGGGACCCGCAGGAAGGAAGGCAGAGGGAATCCCCGAGGAACTCATCAGGCTCTCCGTGGGAATAGAGGATGCGGAGGACCTGAGGGCGGACCTGGAACAGGCCCTGGGTTGATGCTGCCGCCGGCCGGTCAGGTCCGGGTTTTCATACAACCACCGTCACGCCTTTCAATTGCAGCTCCTCGAGCTGCCAGGCGGGGACCCTGTTGCCCATCACATTCAGGTAATTGAGGTGGGAGAGCTCGAAAAGCGGGGAGAGGTCATCCACATCATTGTAGGAGATATCCAGCACCTGGAGCACGGTGAGGTTGCTGAGCGGATCGATCATGCCGATGTGGTTGTTGGAAAGATAGAGCCGTTCCACCTGCCGGAGATCTCCAAGTTCGGTCACCTCAGTCAGGTTGTTATTGGTCAAATCCACCACCCTGGCATGCCGGCAGGCCTCAATTCCATCCAGGGAATCGATCTCATGGTCCGCCATCTCAATCTCCTCCAGATCCTCCAGCAGGTAGACGGGAAAATCCACATTCAGGTTGCCGTATACACGGCGTTTCAGCGCGATGAGGAAACTGTGGCTGATGTATCCCAGCTCATCTTCCATCTCAGGATCGGTCTCCTCATCTTCCATGAAATAGGAGTAACCGTATTCCTCGGCATCCCAGCCAAACTCCTCTGCCAGGTCCTCTTCGGATATGACCGAGCTCACGGTCACCTTTTCCGGTTCAAGGTTCTGTACGGTCAGGATATGGGACATGCCGAAAAGCGCCTCAAAATCGCCCCTGCTGAAAGCTTCATCCATCTGTGCCAGGCTCTTTCTGAGCCGGTCCGGGTGATAGAGCATGATCAGGCGGGAGAAAACCCTGTTGATCTTCTCCTCCCGGCACGGGGTATATTCATTGACCGCATGCTGCACTGCCCGCAGTGCATCATACTGGTGCTCCCTGAACATCTGTATGATCCGGCTCGATATCTGGTGCAGGTTCTCGGCGGTATAGGCCTTTTTCAGGCTGTCATATAGGATCCCGATCTCCACGCTGTGAATTTAGTTCATTTGACCCGATCCACCCTGAATCTTTTTCTGTCCTTGCGGCAGATGGCCTCAACCACCCATTTGGCGGACTGTGCTGAAGGGGGCAATCCACCTCCCGGGTAGGTCCACTGCCCGGCCAAATAGAAGTTTTCAAGCCCATCGATCATCATTTTCATCGATTTCCCGATGTTTAAACTTGCGGGCATGAAACCCTCATAGGCACCTTTCCACACCCCCGTATACTTCACATCGGTCAACGGGGTTGCCACGTCCACGACCTCCAGGTGGCCCTTCACATCGGGGTA
>CAYXUD010000027.1:0-11055 GCA_964467775.1 uncultured Bacteroides sp.
CACCCGATCCCCTGGTTAAAGAACCGGTGATCAGGTCACCGCCGACCAGGGCGCCCCCGGTGATGGAATAGGTGAGCACGGGGTCAGCATCCCCATAGGTTTTTGACAGGCTGTCGCCGGTTACTTCCAGGGGTGCTGCAGTAATGGTCAAAGTCCCCTCGATGAAGGTAAGTGCATAATTGGATCCGGCATCGGCGGTTCCCTGTTCAATGGGATAATCACCCGTATCTTCTCCCGGTACACGCACAGGTGAGCCGGTTACCGCATCACTGCCCACCAGGGCTCCCGAGGTTATCTGCCATGTCAGGGAAGGATCTGCTGCCCCGTAGATACGGTTCTTGTTATCCGCGGTAATCTCAAGTGCAGCAGTATTGATGGTTATCTGAACCGTGGTTGCTGCACTTTCGCAACCGGTAGCATCAGTTACCTGGGTGGCATACCTCGTATATGATCCCGCATTCAGGATTCCCAGGTTGAGGGTGCTGGATGCGACAGGAACATCGGAAAGGTCCGCATTGATATACCAGTGAATGGTATGGTTCGCAGCGGGTGTGGCCGTAACAAGCACATTCTCGCCATAGATATACGCCACATCCGGACCGGAAGGTGCACCGGGAGCAGATATCACTTCAACAACCTGGTTGCAGAATGAAGAATTCCCGGCATAGTCCTCTGCCGTCCACTGAATGGTATGTATTCCTGCAGGATAGGTACCTGAAGCATCTGTTGTGGAGGCTCCATACGGCGAATCGTGTGTCAGGCTTTTAATATTACAGTTATCGGTAGCAAGCGGCGTGGCAAGGGTCAACGGATTATCACACTCCCCTACTACGGTATCCGGAATACAGGTAATGACCGGGAACTCTGCGTCAGCTGATATCTGCAGATCAAAGTTATATGTGATGGTACTGCCACACGAATTTGTTCCTACAGCAGAATAGGTATAAGTTCCCGGAGGTGCAGTGCAGATCACAGTGGTCCCGGTATTTCCGGAGAGATATGTAGTTGGCGACCAGACCCAGTTGAAGGCTTCTGCATTGACGATCTCAAGCAGCACAGGTTCCTGGCATCCAGCATGCACCAGGGTGGTTGTAATATCCTCGCCATTGGCAAGCAACCTGGTCAGGTTTCCAATGGCAGCACTTACCTGGCTCTGGTCCAGTATATAGGCATAATAGACAGAGACTGTTTCTCCCGGCCCGATGGTATCGATTTTAAAAGCAATGGAGATGGCCTCATCGGCCGTTCTTGTTCCCGACTGATGCAATCCGGTACCGTAGTATATATTGCTTGCATCCCTGTTGCTGAAACCGCCGTGCGTTACCCTGGCCCTTGGATCTACGGCAGCCAGTCCAAGATACATTCCATAGGCCATGCCGGTAGCCGATACCAGGGCTCTGTCGCACGGATCAGAGCTGGGTTGATACACAATGCTGTTGATGGTGGTGTAGCTTCCTCCCGGCCACATCCTTTCGTTATCCGGATCCACGTTCCTCATATAGTAGGTATTGTAGATTTCCGAACCGGTGGTATTTGTCAGCTCCGCCGAAATAAAAAAGTAAGTCTCATCATCCTCAAAAGTAACCACCTGCCTGATGTCGATGCCGGCAACGGATCCGGTCCATTCGGCTACATGTTGCGTATTCTCCATCCAGGTCGAGACAGAGGACATGGGAATTTGATTCACCCCGCATTGGCTGAAGTTCCCATAATTGTGGCCGCCTACCTCGATGCCAAAACCCTCTTCGGGTGAACCGGGAAGGAAATAATCGCCATTGTAGGCAGGGTGACCTGTTGACCATCCATTCTTATCAGGATCGGCGACAAAACCAAGCCAGCCTCCAACGTTGCCATGATATCCGGCAGGTTGGGCCTCGGTGGTTCCGAACACCCCGCAGGCCGCGATGCCTACCTCAATATATTGACCTTTCAGGAATACATTGTTGTTAATGATGGCGTTATCAGAACCTGCCTGACCGGATAAGCACCGGGACGCTGCAAGAAGCAAAACCACTGAGGCGCATATATTTTTCATGAGATACCTGGTTAAAGTGTTTTTACTTCAGGATTTTTTTCGTGATGGACCACCCGTTGGGAGTTTTTTCCAGATCAGCTGTCACCTCGATGGTCCTGTGACTGTTATCGCTGAAATCATAATTGAAGATGTAGCTGTAAACCGCGGTTCCTGAATTACCGGAGATCTCCAGCTTGCTGAAACGGAAGAAAGCGCCAATCTCATTTTCATGAATACCTGCCTCTGTAACAAGCTCCACCCTTCGTCCGAATGATGTCAGTTCAGCTCCTTCAGGAAGCGGCACTTCCGGGGTACGGACCACATAAACCGGGCCGTCTGAATGTGGATCACTGCCAATGATTTGTGGTTGAAGTTCATAAGTATTGACACACTCCTGCAAGACAAGGGACCTGTCAGTCCGGGTCTGAGCAAACAGGCTCGCTGAACAAAAAGTGATCAGCAAAATGAAATATGAAATTCCTGGTTTGGCATTTTTCAGATTCTGGTTCATGGCTTCCGGGTTATTCAGAGTTACGTAAACAAACCTATGAACCCCTTCTAAATCAGGACGTAGGGAATTGGATTATTACTTTGAAAGTATTTGGGTGTTTTCCTGTAGGGATATACCCTGCATATCCGGGACTCACCTACGAGCCATTTCCTTATTCATAACGAATGGCGTCTACAGGATTCCGCAGTGCTGCATGTATGGTTTGCCAGCTTACGGTCAGAAATGCGACAAGGAGGGCTGTGACCCCGGCAACCAGGAAGACCCACCAGCTCATATTTGTTTTATAGGCGAAATGCTGCAGCCACCGGTTCATGGCATAGAAGGCAACCGGGCAGGCAATCAGGAAGGAGATCAAAACCCATCTGATGAACCTTCCCAGCAGCATGACCAGTATTTCAAAGGCGGAAGCCCCGTTTATCTTTCTGATCCCGATGTTTTTTGTCTGCCGTTCCGTTTCATACGATGTCAGGGCATACAATCCCATGAAAGCGATCAGTATCGCCAGGAACGTGAACAGCAGGATAAGGGTTGCCTGCCGTTTTTCAATTATGTATCCGGTTTCGTTGATATCTTCCAGGTAACTGTATTCGAAGGGAATTTCAGGGTTTATCTGTTCCCATTTCATGCTTAGCTGTTCAATCACATCATGGGCCTGTCCCTCTTTTACCCTGATCATGAAATAATGGAACCGTCCTTCCCTCTGAGGGGAAATGATAAGAGGAGCAACCGGTTCATGGAGGGTGGCAAAGTTAAAATCGCTGACCACCCCGATGACCTCGTGCTTCCCGTTGCGCTCGATGGTCTTTCCGAGGGGATCTTTCCAGCCCATGGACCGTGCAAAGGTTTCGTTGACCAGGTATCTGCTTCTGTCCGTCCCCATAGATTTTGAAAAATTGCGTCCTGCCGTTACCTTCAGACCCATCATGGGAACAAAGTCCTCATCGGTATAAAGTACATGGATCAATATGGCTTCCTCGTATCCTTCGGGTATATAGCCGTTAGCCGTGTAGCCACTGCCAGGATAATCATAGCAGGCCGTAATATATTCTATCGCGCTGATATTCATGAATTCGGCCTTCATTACTTCATGCCTGCGGTAGATGCTATCCGTTTTCAGGGGAACAAGGAGAATGTCATTCTTATCGAAACCCGGGTCATTGTGACGGATGTAGATGAGCTGCTTATATAAGAAGATTGAGCAGATGATCATGGCGATCGACACGGTATATTGCAATACAACCGTCATGTTCCTTGCGCCGGTTCTGCGGGAGATGACGGAACCGGCCTGCCTTGCAAGTCTTACGGTGTTCTGGGCCGAAAGATGAAGGGCAGGGTAACAGCCTGCAATCACTCCCGCTGCGAGGATGACGAGCAATACTGCCAGGGTACAGGGCAGGAAAGAAGGCTGATACAGATGAAGCTCATGTCCGGTCAGGTTGCCGACAACGGGCAGAACGGCCTTTGCCAGGATGAAAGCGAGTATGAGCGCAATCACGTTCAGGATCACCGATTCCACGAGGAACTGCATTATAATTCTGCTTTTTGTTGCGCCAAGCAATTTCCTGATCCCTGTCTCACGCTGCCTTACCGTTAACCGGGTGGCAGTAAGATTGATATAATTGATACAGGCAATGGCAAAGATCAACAGGGCTATCAGCGAGAACACGATCAGGTAGGAGAGGTTGCCCGTGGGGCCTATTTCGCCATTGAGACCGGAATGCAGGTATATGCCGGTAAGTGGCTGCAGATACATATTCTGACTGATGCTGGTGCCTTCGAACATGTAATTGATGTGCCTGTCAAAGAAGGGCTGGAATTTTTCCGCCAGGGCTTCGACGTCGGTGCCCGGGGAGACCAGCAGGTAGGTATAGTATGCCCAGCCCCCGTTCCAGTCCAGGTGCATGCTTTTATCCTGATAAAGGCTTGAAAATGAGATAAATGCTTCGTACTGAATATGTGAATTGCCGGGCGCATCTTCGATGATCCCCGTCACCGTGAGGAGTTCCTTGTTATCGAGCAAGACTGTTTTTCCCAGGGCATTTCCGGTCCCGAATATTTTCCGGGCTGTCTGCTCTGACAGCACTATTGAAAAGGGAGCTTCAAGTGCCTGTCCGGGATTACCCTGAAGGAGCCTGAACGAGAAGAGATCGAAAAGGGTTGAATCCCGCTCGCGCATTCCCCGTAGCTTTGCTGCGGGGTAAGCGAGCACAAATAAAATAATTTATGGATCGAAGATTCCTCGGAGCTTGCTCCGAGGAGCTTCAATCACTGTACAATACATTTTCCACGAAGGTTGACCGGTTGTCGTAACCGAGGTACCGGTCCTCCGGAACCCTGAACCGGACCGTTTTTTCTATTTCCGGGAAATCTTCCGTGAGAGACGGGCCAACCGCTGCCACCATCTGCGGTGTTGTCTCCCATTCGTTTTCGGAGGTGACCTTGACCACACCGCGATAGATCCTGGAGGCATTCGCATGAAAACGGTCATAACTTAATTCATACCCGATATATGCAAGGATGGTGATACAGCTTGCCAGGCCGATGGCCAGTCCCGCCACATTGATAAACGATACGCTTTTGTTTTTCAGGAGATTCCTGAAAGCAGTTTTAAAGTAATTGCCGATCAAAACTTATATCCAGTATATAACAATAAATATACAATGAAAATAGAAAATTACCGGTCATTTTTTAGAGAGATCAGTAATAAAACCAGGCAGGCATTCCTGTGAAAGGACCGCCTGCCTGGCATCTATGATAGGTTTGATATCCTGCTACATGCCTTTCTTATAGTTCAGGAACCATGCATACTGATAGTACTCTGATTCCGGGCTGTTAATCATTTCCTTTTCTTCCGCGGTCAGAACCGGGACTATCATGTCATCACCCGGTATCCAGTTTACAGGAGCTACGAGATTCTTATGTTTATGAATGGTCTGCAGGGCCATAAGCGTTCTTTTCAGTTCGTCCACGTTCCTCCCAACTTCATTTGGATAGAATTGAATGGATCTTATGATATTATCAGGATCGATGATATATACCCCCCTGATATTTTCTTTTACACTGTTGGCCGAATGAATCATGCCATAAAGCTTCGATACCTTCAGATCATTATCAGCAACAAGCGGAAACCTGATCTCGACAGGATCCCTGTCACGAAAACGGATCTCTTCAAGTGCCTCTTTCCAGCTTCTGTGCTGTGCAATTATATCGGTCGAAATTACCAGAAGCTTGGCGTTCAGGTCATTAAAGCTTACCTGCTCATAGGCAAGTTCGAGAATTTCAGATGAGCAAACCGGTGTAAAATCTTTAGGGTGAGATACCAGTATTTTCCAGTGATCTCCAAAATCCGCGGGAAAATCAATATTTCCCTCAGTGGACATCGCTGTGAAAGAGGGGGCTCTGACTCCGATCTGGGGGATGATGACATCCTGCGCTTCAGTCTGCACAAAGTAAAGAAGAGCTGCGATTGCAAGAATACCTGATTTTTTCATGGTTAAATTTATTTAGATTAATTTCAGGTAATGTACTATGTCTGAATAAACTGAAGCTCAGAATCATTGTAATTAACAACATTTTAACTCATGATAGATCCGCATCCCATTGTAAAGAAAGGCGTTAGCGTGCTTGTGGAAATAGATTGAAATCTAATTAAGAATGGAGCTGCAGTTTTTATAAATATTTGTAACTTTTTGGCTCTGAATAGTGATTTTTTACCAGTTAATATGAACGCTCCCATGAAAAAGAATTACCTTCCAGTATCGCTATTGTACGTTCTGCCCGTTATAATGCTGATGACCTGCATGCCAGGGGAAAGATCAGCTTCACTTCTGCCCGTATATCTGGACACTACCTGCTCCTTCGAAGAAAGAGCTTCGGATCTCGTCTCGAGGCTGACCATCGAAGAAAAACAGAGTCTTCTCGGTAATACCATGGCTTCCGTCCCCCGTCTGGGGATCAATGCCTATAATGTTTGGGGAGAAGCATTGCACGGCGTGGTGAGGATGTTCAATCCCAACTATGAATCCGCCACCTCATTCCCGAACAGTGTGGCACTCGGTGCCTGCTGGGATCCTGCACTGATGGAACGTGAAGCCACCGCCATCTCGGATGAGGCAAGGGGGGTCAACCATACCGTGATCAGTGGTCTTACCTACTGGTCGCCGGTTGTTGAACCGGCAAGAGATCCCAGATGGGGAAGAACAGGCGAATCGTACGGCGAAGACCCTTTTCTGGTTTCCGAGATTGCAGGAGGTTTTATCCGTGGTCTGATGGGGAACGACTCTGAATATCTGAAGGCGGTACCCACCGGAAAACACTTTTTTGCCAATAACAGCGAGTTCAACAGGCATACCGGGACTTCAAACATGGATGAAAGGGACGCAAGGGAATTCTACCTGTTTCCTTATAAGATACTCATTGAAGAAGATCATTTGCCCGGGATCATGACCTGTTATAACCGGGTAAATGATGTTCCCGTAACGGCATCCCGGTTCTATGTAGATTCAGTGGCGCGCAAAACATTCGGACTCAACGGATATGTAACAGGTGATTGCGGGGCCGTAAGTGATATCTATACAGGTCATGAATATGCCGGGAGCAATGCAGAGGCGGCCGCAATGGCACTGAGGGCCGGTGTGGACACGGATTGCGGAAACGTTTTTCAGTCAAGCGCCATTGATGCATTAAAGGAGGGACTGATTGAAGAGTCCGACATTGACAGGGCGCTGGCCCATATGTTCACGATCCGTATGAGAATCGGAGAATTTGACTCTGTCGATATTGTTCCATATGCGGGTATCCCACCTGAAGTGGTGAATAGTCCCGAACATACTGCTCTTGCACTGGAGGTTGCCACAAAAACACCTGTGCTGCTGAAGAATACCACGATTCTCGGGACGGATACAAAAGCACTGCCGTTAAAAGCCAGTGAAATGAAGAAGATTGCGGTTATCGGACCAATGGCTGAAAGGGTCGTGCTGGGGCCCTATTCAGGTACTCCACTGGAATCCAACATGATAACCCCCCTGGATGGTATGAAAGACTACCTGTCACAAATCGGCAGTGATGCAGAAGTGGTATACAGTCCGGGTGCAAATACCAGGAGCAGGAGCAACCTGTTTTATGTGAGAAGTTTCGGAATAGTAAAGGCCAATGGGGACGTGACAGCAATCGATGCCACGAAGTTTGATGCGTCCTCGGGAGGTTTTGCTGTGGACAGCCGCAATGAGGTCCCCAGTCTCCGAAGGATCACAGATGGAAGCTGGACAGCCTATTTCAAGATGGAACTATCTGATATTGACTCATTTTCTGTGGATCTTTCCGTGTTGGATGCCGGAGGTTCCATCGAAGCGAGGGTAGGCTCAGTCACCGGAAATCTGCTGGCAGCCTTTGAAGTGCCCGCTCCCCCGGAGACCGGAGGTGGATTTATGTTCAGAAGGCCCCGGACTATAACGACAAAAGTGAATCAACCGGGTTTATCGGGACGCCGGGACCTCTATCTGGTTTATCATGCACCCGCGGTCCTTCCCATCGATAAGGAAACCCTCTCCATGGCATCATCGGCGGATGTGGCAGTGGTTTTTGTCGGGACCGACGACCGGACCGCTTCCGAGGAATCCGACAGGATCACCCTTTTACTCCCGGGGAACCAGTATGAACTGATTAAAGCTGTTGCCGGAGCCAATCCCCATACTGTTGTGGTCATGCAGACACTTGGTATGGTGGAAACAGACCAGTTCAAGGATATGGACAATGTCCCGGGGATACTCTGGACAGGCTATAACGGGCAGGCACAGGGGGCCGCAATGGCCAGGATACTGTTCGGTGAAGTGAATCCTGGCGGCAAATTGAATGCAACCTGGCATCAATCCGTGAATGACCTGCCTGATATTGCCGACTATGAGCTCAGGGGAGGGGACCATAAGAACGGCCGCACATACTGGTACTTCGACAGGGATGTCTCTTATGAATTCGGTTACGGACTTTCCTACACATCCTTTGAATACAGCAATTTCAGAATCAGCAGTCCAGCCGTTACACCCAACGATAAGATCACCATCAGTGTGGATGTCACCAATACAGGTGATGTGGATGGCGATGAGGTTGTTCAGGTTTACGTGCGTACGCCGGACAGTCCGGCGGCCCTGCAGAGACCCATCAAAAGGCTGAAAGGATTTCAGCGGGTTCCCATTCCTGCCGGACAAACCGAAACGGTTGCCATCGAGATCGATTGTGCCGGTTTGTGGTTCTGGGATGCGGATCAGGGCAGGATCATTTTTGACCAGGGAAGATATCTGTTTGAAATAGGCGCATCCTCCAGGGATATCAGGGGAACAGTGGAAGCTGTTCTGACCGGAACGTATCATACTGTGCTTGAAACTGTTGTGGCAGAATGTGGGAGGGTTGTACTGAACCTGGGTGAGGTGGTCCGGACAGATGTTTCTGCCACCATGTCCGATGATGGTTTTTACGATGTCACAAAGGCCCGGGTGGTATACAGCAGCAGCAATCCCGATGTACTCAGGGTGAACAGAAAAGGAAAGGTCACCGCCGCCGGCCCGGGAACGGCATCAGTCACGGCACATGTAACCGTTGATGGCATCTCTGTTTCCGACAGCTATGCACTGACCGTACTGCCGGATCTCACTTTAAGCAGCATTCTGGTGGATGGAAAGGAACTGGCTGACTTCGATGCCGGGGCCGGAAGCTATGGCATTCTGCTTGGTTCTGAAGCACAGCCGGTACCAGGGGTAGAGGCAAAAGCGTCAAGAAGTGATGTCACTGTGAATATAGACCAGGCTGAAAGGATACCCGGAACGGCCATTATTACTGCAACAGACCGGGCAACCGGGAAGGAAAAAACCTATATGCTGAATTTCGGGCTTGCATCTGCGAGTGATGAATTCAGTGAGAGCCAACCCGGCAATCAGTGGAGCTGGATCAGGGAAAATGATGAGAACTGGAGCCTTACAGATTTCCCCGGATACCTTACCATTGCTCCCGGGGATGGTGACATCCGGGGTGATGCCAATAATGCAGAGAATATCCTGGTGCAGAGTGCAAATACGGACTGGGTGATTGAGTCGGGGCTGGAATTCACCAGGAAGCCTCAGAGGAGTGGCGAACAGGGAGGAATTGTAGCCTGCCAGGATGAAGATAATTATGTGAAACTTATCTATATATGTTCCAGGGGGCGCATGTTTGGCGAGGGTGAATCATACATTGAACTGGCTGTTGAGCGAGAGGGTTCACAATATACTTCTGCCAGGATACCGGCCAGTGGCTCCATGGAGGAAGAGGATATCATTTCAGTACGGTTAAAGCTGGAAAAGGAAGGAAGCAGCTATACTGCCTGGTATTCCACGGATGGAGAAAGTTTTATGCTGCTTGGGTCGACCGAAGCAGTACTGAGTGACATAAGAGCAGGATTGATCGCATGTAACGGAGCCACTCCTTCGGGCAGAAGGTTTCCTTCTTTCCGGATGCAGCAACAGAGAGATATTGAACCCCTGAAAGTCAGGTTCGATTATTTCCGGATTGAGAACAGAGGCCCGCAATAGTCCAACCAATAAAATACTTGACTGATATACCTTTGGGATTGTAAATTTCAGTGTTTTCTTCATTTGTAAGAAGGGGGGCCATCTGTATGTCAGGTCTTTTAAGCTGCATGAAACTTCGAGTCATCTGCATGGCTGTTCTTATACTGTGTTCAAGGAACCTCATGCAGGCCCGGGGGTATACAATAGTCCCATTCGCCAGCCTTCAGGCGGGATACGGTACATTCATAGGATATGTGGAACCAAATCTTAACTATTTTATAACCGATCCCTATCTGGAGCATCCGACATACAGGATCTTCAGAGGTTTTGATTACGGTGTCAGGCTGGGGGGATCAATCCTCAGGAAGGGAAGTAATATCTACGACGAATCATTCTTTGATATTTACCTTTTGCACAAACGCCTTACCAGCTCGTCAAATGCGACCTGGTTCACTGGTTTGGGGATTCAGATCCGGTACCGTTTTTTCTTTGCAGGTTTCCTCATGGGGATGGCCGGGAACAAGAATGCACTTCCTGCAGATATTGATGACAATCACGTTACTGTGGCTTCTGGCAATCTGCATGGTGTAAATCCCATGTTTACACTTGGGTTAAGGGCTCCGATAAATGCTGAAAGGACATTATTCCTAGATATCCCCTTTGATTTTGTATTTCCCAGGAACCGAATGAATGATGAACCAGCAGGTATATCCGCCTTCTACAACTGGTACAGCTTTAATATCGGGATCTGCTATTACATTCAGTGGCCCGCCAAATAACAGACCTACACTCTTTATGTGGACTTATTACTTACGTTATCATTCAACGATGGGTTCGAAGGCCGCGTAATCCCAGAATAACATGCCCTGATGCGTATTCTTTATGGTGATGGTATGTTCCGTAGTGGTCCTGAAATCCACTTCGCCCACTTTCTGCGGGCCTCCATTGCCTGTCCCGCCCATTCCCCTGTACATGGTACCCGTGTCTTTTCC
>CAYXUD010000028.1:0-10830 GCA_964467775.1 uncultured Bacteroides sp.
TCCTTGCTCACCCCCGGGCAGGTGTTGTCGTTGGTCACCGTGATGCCTGTCGGGTCGGTGGAGGATACCTTCACCGTTACCACCGTGTTTACTGAGGCTGTGATGTTACAGTCACCCTCCGCCCTGACATAATAGGCCGTCGTTACTGCCGGATCGACCGTGATGGTCACACCGCTGCCCGCAGGAACGCTGAACGCTGCATCGGTGTACCACTCCCATGTCGCTCCCGTGCCCAGGCTGCCCCCCACAACGGTGAGGTCCTTGCTCACCCCCGGGCAGGTGTTGTCGTTGGTCACCGTGATGCCTGTCGGGTCGGTGGAGGGCACCTTCACCGTTACCACAGTTCTGACTGAAGCTGTGATGTTACAGTCACCTTCAGCCCTGACATAATAGGTCGTCGTTACTGCCGGATCAACCGTGATGGTCACACCGGTGGCTACTGTTGTACTAAATGCTGCGTTCGTACTCCAAACCCATGTGGCGCCCGTACCCAGGCTGCCTCCCACAACGGTAAGGTCCTTGCTCACCCCCGGGCAGGTGTTGTCGTTGGTCATCGTGATGCCTGTCGGGTCGGTGGAGGATACCTTCACCGTTACCACCGTGTTTACTGAGGCTGTGATGTTACAGTCACCCTCCGCCCTGACATAATAGGTCGTCGTTACTGCCGGATCGACCATAACCGATGCTCCTGTTCCGATGCTCGAGCTGAAGCCTGCATCATCAGACCAGTTCCAGATGGCCCCATCACCCAGGCTGCCGCCGGTCACACTCAGGGTTTTCACATTGCCCTGGCAGGTGTTATTGTTCAACACAGTAATTCCCGTAGGAGCTACAGAGGCAGCCTTCACGGTGACAGACTGGCTGGCCGCAGTTGTAAGGTTGCAATCACCTTCGGCCCTCACATAATAGGTCGTCGTTACTGCCGGGTCAACTACTACTGATACCCCGGTCCCTACAGGTACGGTCAATCCTGCATCCGCGTACCAGTGCCACTGTGCATTGGTGCCAAGACTGCCGCCAAGTACTGTTAAGGTCTTGCTTGTTCCGAAGCAGGTGTTGTCATTCGATATGTTGATACCCGTGGGGGCTACCGATGCTTCCTTCACGTTCACCACTGCACTGGCCGTATTGGTATTGTTGCAGTCACCCTCAGCCCTCACATAGTAGGTCGTCGTTACTGCCGGGTCGACCCCTATGGTGACTCCGGTCCCAGCCAGCATTGTTAACGCCGCATTGGAGTACCAGAACCAGTCTGCTCCTGTTCCAAGGCTGCCGCCCAATACAGTCAAGTTCTTCGTGGTTCCTGCACAGCTGTTGTTGTTTGCCACCGAGACACTGGAGGGATCTGTCGAAGGTACCCTGACCGATACGACCTGGCTGATGGCATTGCTGTTGCCGCAGTCACCCTGTGCCCGTACGTAATAGGTGGTCGTGGTGAGGGGATCAACGGCAACAGACCCGCCGGAACCTACCAGTATGGATAAACCCGGGTCTGAATACCAGTACCAGTCTGCTCCTGTTCCAAGGCTTCCACCCAGGACAGTCAGAGTCTTGGAGATTCCCGGACAGGTGTTGTCATTAGTCACTGAAATCCCGGTGGGATCTGTGGAAGGTGTCCTTACTGTCACCACAGCGCTGACCGAACCGCTGTTTCCACAATCGCCTTCCGCACGAACATAATAGGTGGTGGTGGTGGCCGGGTCAACATTGATAGTAACGCCGGAGCCCTCTGATACTGTAAAAGCCGCATCCGAATACCACTCCCACGTGGCGCCTGTGCCCAGGCTGCCCCCCACAACCGTCAGGTTCTTCACGGTGCCCACACATGTATTGTCATTGGTAACCGTAACGCCTGCAGGGTCCGTGGATGGTACTTTAACAGTAACCAGCGTATTGACAGAGGCTGTTGTGTTACACAGCCCCTCTGCCCTGACATAATAGGTGGTATTCACTGCCGGATTTACCCCGATGGAGGCTCCAATGCCGGAGCTGCTGCCAAATGCCGGATCGGTCGACCAGTTCCAGACAGCCGCATCGCCAAGGCTGCCTCCGGTAACAGTCAATGTTTTTGTCACTCCGGGACAGGTATTGTCGTTGGTAACATTGATCCCTGTGGGAGCAAGGGAGGCTGCACTGGTGTTGGCCACAACAATGCTGTCGGTGATGGTGCAGGCAGGTGAGCCGAAATCCGTGACTATTACCCTGTACTCTGCGGAATCAACGTTCAGAAGGCTGGGAGTTACATCAACCATCAGGATGTCGTTCCTGTACCATGAATAGGTGAATCCCATACCCGAACCACCTCCCGGGGTGGCTGTGACAGACCCATCTGCATCGCCCGGACATCCCGCATCTGTTTTGGAAAGTGACAGCGTCAGCGGAGGATCTTCCGTTACAACATAGGAAAGAACCACCGTTGTGGCAGGATCGCCCAGATCCGTGACGGTGACCACGTAAGTGGCCGGGTCCAGGCCTGTAATAGTGCTGCCACCCACATAGGGTACACCATTCCTGGTCCATGAGTACCCGTATCCTACACCGGTCCCCCCCTGAGGGGTTACAGTAATGGTGCCATCAGCATCTCCGTTGCAGGTAACATTGGTTCCGACCAGATCGGCATCCAAAGGGTCTGCATCGACACAGATGGAGAAAGAGCCCGGGTTCTGGCTGTCATCTACCGAGATATAATAGGTGTTTCCAATGGTTAGTGTGTCAGAGGAGAGGCTAATATGTGTATAGTTCCCTTCCGTAGAGGCACACGCCAGTTCAATCCCGCCGGAATTCCAGAGGGATGCCTGAAGGTCCACCAGGTTCCCGTATGTGGTTCCGTTCTTCACTTCTATGTTCACATTGCTGGAAATAGCTGTGAATCTGAACCAGACATTTTTATTCTCCCCGACTGCCCAGCAGGTCCCGGGGAGCTCATCAGGTGTTCCGAAGTAGTTATTGAACTGGGCATCGCCTGAACACCAGTGAACGGGTGAGACAATCTCGTATGCACCTGCCTTGTAGTCGTAATCAAGCTCATCTTCGATACAGAGCGTAAACGTCCCGCTTGTATTGGCATCATCCACCGATACATAGTACCATTCACCCACGATCAGCCCATCGTAGCTCAACGTGGAGGTGCTGCTGTTCAGGGTCCTTGGCAGGCACTTGATCTCCCCGCCTGCCGAATTCCAGAGGGCAGCCTGCGGATACCGCATATTCCCATATACATTGAAGTTCCTGATGGTCAGGGTAACATCGGTTGTAATGGCCTGGAATTTGAACCAGACATTCTTATTGTCGTCCGGATCCACCCCGGTCCAGCAGCTGGCCATGGACCGGTCTGCCGTGGCCAGGTAATTGCTGTAGGCCGCATCTGCCGAGCATCCGCCATCGTGCTGCAGCACCAGAGCTCCTCCAAAGAAATCGTACGTGGCCTGATCTGACAGACAGAGCGTAAAGGTACCGCTCACATAATCGTCGTCTACCGAGATATAGTACCAGTTCCCCACGGTCAGGCTATCCATGCTCATGGTGGTGGTTCCCTGTCCCACCAGGTCACCAACACAGGCCACCTCCTGGAACGCTTCATTCCAGAGGGCCATCTGGGCACGCTGCATGTTGCCATATATCGAACCCGTCTTAATGTCGACCGTTACATTGGTTGTGGCGGCCTGGAACTTGAACCAGACATTTTTAAGGGTATTGGAAGTGCCCCAGCAGCTTCCGGGAAGCATATCGGGTGTGGCCGCAAGGTTGGTATAGGCCTGATCGGCAGAACACCCGAAATCATGAGGCAGTTCAATGGCCCCTTCCCAGAAATTATAAGTGGGCTGATCCGTAATACAAATTGTAAACCAGCCACTTACGTAGTCATCATCCACAGCAATGTAATACCAGTCGCCCGGGGTCAGCGTGTCGGCTGACAATGTAGTGGTTCCCTGTCCCACGATATCAGGTATGCATGAAACCTCCTGACCGGCAGAGTTAAAGACCGCCATCTGGGCCCGCTGCATGTTCCCGTAGATGCTCCCGGTTTTTACTTCGAAAGTCAGGAAACGGCTTAATGCCTGGAACTTGAACCAGACATTCTTGGTCCCGTTACTCGTACCCCAGCAGCTGCCTGGCACTTCATCCGGGGTGCCATACAGATTGGTGTATGCCGCATCTGATGAGCATCCCATATCATGCGGGATCTCTTCTGCGCCGGCGAGGTAATCAAAGGAGATCTCGTTATCCAGGCAGAGGGTGAAGGATCCGCTGACATAGTCGTCATCAACAGAGATCCAGTACCAGTTGCCAACGGTGAGTGTATCAATAGCCATTTCCGTAATACCCTGACCCACAATGTCACCCACGCAAACCACCTCGTTCAGGGAGGCATTCCACATGGCCATCTGGGCCCTCTGCATATTTCCGTAAACGCTCCCGGTCTTCACCTGGACAGTGGCATAGGGGGTGGTGGCCTGGAACTTGAACCAGACATTCTTGTGGTCATTGGAAGTCCCCCAGCAGCTTCCCGGCATTTGATCATCAGTGGCCTGGAAGTTGGAGAACTCCGCATCAGCAGAACAACCGAAATCGTGCGGAATTTCCAGGGCTCCTGCGAAATAATCGTAATCCAGCTCGTCTTCGACGCAGAGTGTGAATGTACCGCTGATCTGGTCATCATCCACCGAGATCCAGTACCAGTTTCCAATGGTCAGTGTATCCGAGAGTAGCAAAGTGGTCCCCTCATATAGAATATCCCCTACACAGGCAACTTCCACATTGTCCGAATTGAAGATGGCCATCTGTCCCCTTCGCATGCTGCCATAAATATTACCCGTCTTCAGTCTGACCTTGACATAAGGTGTGATTGCCTGGAATTTGAACCAGACATTCTCGTTGGGATTGCTGCTTCCCCAGCAGCTTCCAATCCCTCCGTCATCAGTAGCCTGTGCATTGGAGAAGGCCGCATCGCCCGAACATCCGTAATCATGAGGGATTTCATAAGCGCCACCTTTCATGTCATAATTCAGTGCATCCTCCAGGCAGAGCGAGAAAGTGCCCAGGCGGTCATCGGATGCGTTTTCATCCATATCCACAGCGATCCAGTACCAGCTGCCCACAGTCAGGGTATCAGCTGTCATAAGCAGGGTTCCTTCCCTGATCACCGCTGCCCTGCATACAACCTCCGTATTGTCCGCATTCCATATCGCCATCTGTCCTCTTCTCAGGGTACCGTAGATCCCTGCTGATTTGAGTGAAACAGTGACATAGGGTGTGGTTGCCTGGAATTTGAACCAGACATTGGTCAATGCACTGCCGGCCCAGCATGAAGCAGCCCCTTCATCACCGGTGGCCTGCTCGAGCGTATACTCTGCATCTTCACTGCAGTATACATGTGGCACTTCCAGTGCCCCGGACTTATAATCGTACGTAAGGGAGGTATCTGTACACAGCGTGAAGGTCCCGGTATTTCCGCCGCTGGATTCCCCATTATCCACGGCGATATAATACCTGTTCCCCGGTGTCAGGGTATCAATCTGAAGGAACCGTATGCCTTCATTCAGGTCAGGTCCGGCACAAGCCACTTCATTCATGGTTTCATCGAACAGGGCGATCTGCTGCCTGTCCATAGAACCGTATGTGGTTCCTGTCTTGACCTGGATATTAATGGTTGGTGCAGGGGCTATGAAGGTGAACCATACATTCCGGAAATCACTTCCATCCCAGCAGCTCCCGCTCTCCGTATCAGCAGTGGCGCTGCCATTGCCGAACCCTTCATCGGGAGAGCACCAGTTCACCGGATCTGTGATCTCGAAAGCTCCTTCCGGATAGTCATAATCGATGGTGTCGTCCACGCATATCGTGAAGGTACCCGGGGTATCATCATCGTCCACCGAAATATAGTACCAGTCTCCGATGGTCATCCCCGTAGGCAGCATGATAAGTTCACCCTGTCCCGCGAAAGGACCGGCACAGGCCACCTCGGCTCCGAAATCGTCCCAAACTGCCGCCTGCTGATTCACCATCTGGCCGAAATCACCCCCGGTGGACACCTTCACCGTGGCTTTGCTTGAAGTGGCCTGGAACCTGAACCATACATTCTTGTTGTCCACTCCTGTCCAGCAAGATCCCTGTGATTCATCGTCGGTGGCCAGCACGTTGCTGTACTGTGCCATTTCAGCACACCAGTTGTTCAGATCTGCAAAGGTTATGGCATCAGCCAGGAAATCATTGACTGCATGATCAGTGATGCAGAGGGAGAAGGTTCCGGGGGTGCCTCCCGATGCATTATCCACCGATATGTAATACCACTCACCTACCACCAGTCCTGTAGCATATATTTCTTCATCCCCATAATCAGTAACCCACCTGGCACAGGCAACTTCGTTCTTGAGGGTGTCCCAGAGTGCGATGTCCAGCCTTCTGGCTGATCCTTCAATTCCTCCTGTACGGACCTGCACTGCAATGTCCGGGGTTGTTGCCTGGAACCTGAACCAGCGGTTGTAATAAGGTCCGTTGGGCCAGCAGGATCCCCTTGCCTCATCAGGTGTTGCGCTAACCGTGGAGTAGATGGCATAGTCAGAACACCATCCGTCCAGGTCACTGAGTACAATGGCCCCGGCAAAGAAATCATAACTAATCTCATCATCGATGCACAGGGTAAAGGTTCCCCTGTAGGCAGTGTTGGAGGAGTTATCCACCGAGACAAAATACCAGTCACCCGGGACAAGGCCCGCATAGGCTATCTCGATATCGCTGTATTGTCCGATATAGGGCTTGCAGGCTAACTCTGCCAGGGTCGTATCCCAGAGTGCCAACATGGCATACCGTAAGGTTCCTTCAGAACCACCGGTCTTCAGCGAGACGGTTGCCTCACCTGAGGCAGTAGCCTGGAATTTGAACCACCGGTTGTAATTGGGGCCATTCTGCCAGCATGACGGAGTGGCCCGGTCTGCAGAAGCATTGAGTGTGGAAAATGCTGCCTGAGGTGAACAATAGTCCACGATATTCGGAATAATATAGGCAGCTTCAGCGAAGTCATAATCGACCGAATCGTCAATACAGAGTGTGAAGGTTCCCCGGTACCCGGTATTGTTATAGTTATCGACGCTCAGGTAGTACCATTCACCGGGTGTCAGGGATGCATAACCCACGATCACGTCCGAATAATCTGAGGTATATCGCTGGCAGGCCAGTTCGTTGCCCAGCGTATCCCAGAGAGCCGCCATGATATACCTGATGGTTCCGTCATCACCCCCTGTGCGGATGGTTGCCTTGATCATGCTTGTTGTTGCCTGGAACCTGAACCAGCGGTTGTAATTGGGACCGTTCGACCAGCACGTGGCCGCAACTTCATCGGCAGATGCTCCCAGTGTCGTAAAGGCCTGCTGGGCTGAACACCAGTTGTCAATATCGGAAAGCTCCATGGCTCCCATCCTGAAATCATAGTCTACCTGGTCGTCGGAGCAAAGGGTGAAGGTTCCCGTGTATGCGGTATTGGCATAATTGTCCACTGTCAGGAAATACCATTCTCCCGGTGTCAAAACAGTAGAGCCAATATTGATATCATTATAATCTGAAGTATAACTGGCACACGCAATTTCATTGCCCAGGGTATCATACAGGGCAGCCAGAGGATACCTCATGGTCCCCTGATCACCCCCTGTGTTTACAGTGAACATCACTTCTGTCCCGGTAGCCTGGAATTTGAACCACCTGTTGTAGGATGGACCGTTCGGCCAGCAGCTGCCGGTCACTCCGTCGGCTGTCGCCCCCAGGGTGGTAAATTGTTCGTCGGCAGAACACCAGCTGTCATAATCGGAGATCTCATAGGCGCCCTCCCTGAAATCGTAACCCACCACATCCGTGATACACAGTGAAAAGGTTCCACGGTACCCAAGACTCCCGTTGTGGTTATCCACTGAAATATAGTACCAGTTACCCGGGGTGAGACTGGCCGATCCGACAGAAACGTCGCTGTAGTCGCTGACATACCTGTTACATGCAACCTCATTAAAGGCATCATCCCAGATAGCTACCATGCCGTATCTCAGGGTTCCTTCTGTTCCGCCAGTAAGCATCCTGACAAGAATTTCATTCGTGGTGGCCTGGAATTTGAACCAGCGGTCAAAACTGGGCCCGGTCGGCCAGCAGGATCCTTTGAGGGTATCGCCGGTGGCATCGATGGTGGTGTAGGCCGCCTCCGTCGAGCACCAGTTATTCAGGTCAGTCAGCACGACCGCTCCCAGCGGGTAGTCGTAATTGACCTCGTCATCCATGCAAAGGGTAAAGGTACCCCTGTACCCAAGACTGCCATTATGATTGTCTACAGATATATAATATGTATTACCCGGGATGAGTGAGGTGTATCCCAAACTGATATCGGAGTAATCCGAACTGTATCGGCTACAGGCCAGTTCCGTACCTCCATCATCCCAGAGCGCGATCAACCCATAGCGCAGGGTACCTTCATCACCACCGGTCTTTAACTTTATCATGGCTTCGGTGGTGGCTGCTGTGAACCTGAACCATCTGTTAAATGTGGGACCATTGGGCCAGCAGCTGCCTGCATCCTGGTCCGGGGATGCATTCAGCGTAGTGTACGCTGCATCAGCTGAGCACCAGTCAGCGGTGTGTGGGATCAATTCAGCTCCTTCCATGAAATCATAGCCCACTTCGTTATCCAGCCCCAGGGAGAAAGTGCCCCTGTAGCCGGTACTGCCGTTATGGTTATCTGCAACCAGGTAATACCATTCGCCGGGGATCAAAGCAGAATAACCCAGTTTTATATCGGAGTAATCCGAATAATAGCGTGCACAGGCCAGTTCGGTCCCGAACGTATCGGTAAGCACCAGGAATGCGTACCGGAGGGTTCCCTCGGTTCCGCCGGTAAGCATCTCGGCTGTCACCTCATTGGTGGTAGCCTGGAACTTAAACCACCTGGACCAGGTAGGTCCGTTCACCCAGCAGGATCCTGTGGGGCCGTCGGCTGAAGCATTGATGGTGGTATACTCGGCATCCGCTGATCTCCAGTCACCCGTGTGTGGAATCTCTATGGCCCCCGCTTTAAAATCATAGTCCACCTCATCATCCACAGCAAGGGTAAAGGTCCCGTCATAACCGTCGTTGTTGTAATGGTCTACCGAAATATAGTAACGGCTCCCGACCGAAAGGGTATCGATACCCAGGCTGAGATCCCCATAATCGTTCACATAACTTGCACAGGCCACCATCACCCCGGCCTCGTTCCAAAGCGCCACATAGGAGTAACGCATGGTGCCTTCTAATCCGCCGGTCAGCACGTCCACAGTAACGGTCGGCTTCAGGGCTGTGAATGTAAACCAGCGGTTGCTGTTTTCATCCGTATTCCAGCAGGTTCCCTTGTCCTGGTCGGGGGTGGCATTTCTGGTGGTATATTCTTCGTCTGCTGAGCGCCAGTCGGCCGTATGTGGCACCACGATGGCTCCTTCCCTGAAATCATAATCCACCTGGTCATCCACACAAAGTGTGAAGCTGCCCGCCCTCCCGGGATAGTTATCTACCGAGATATAGTACCACTCCCCGGGTGTGAGCCCGATGTAACCCACTGCAATATCATCGTAATTGCTGTCCCAGTATCGGGCACAGGCAAGTTCTGTCCCGTCTGCTGCCCACAGGGCCACCTCGGGATTCCGGTTGGTACCCTGTGCCCCACCGGATTGGACCTCAATATGCACCTGGTCGGTGGTGGCCCGGAACATGAACCAACGGTTGTTATTGGGACCGGCGGCCCAGCAACCTGCATTGCTTTCATCGGGAGTGGCCCCGATGGTGGTATAATAAGCATCGGGCGAACACCAGTCATCAATATCCCACAGGTACCTGGCCCCGGACTTAAAATCGTAATCCCTGATTTCAAAAACGATGGTGTCATAGTTGGTGCAGGAATTCCCGTCAGTGTAGGCATAAACAACGGTGTCAAACCCCGCGCCCGCCAGTGCAGGATCGTAGGAAACGCCGGAAATGCCCTTCCCTGTGAAGGTCCCTCCCACCGGCGATCCGGCGATAAGAAAGGACGGGTCGTTCACATCCCAGATGGTATCGTAGCTGCCAATGGAGACCACAGGCAGGGGATGGACCGTTACACTGTGCATGACTGAATCGCTGCATCCGTTTCCGTCCGTATAGGCGTAATATATGTCATAAACACCGTCCGTGATGGGCGTAAAGATCCCTGTTCCATCGCCCTGATCCGCTATTGTGCCCCCGGTGAATGTACCGTTTGGCGCCTGGTTCCCCACGAGTGTATCAGCATCATCCAGAACACACAGCTCGGCAGAAAGACCAGCATAATCAACCAGCGGCAGCGCATGCACGGTAACCGGCTGGATGGCTGTATCAGTACAGCCATTGGCATTGGTGAAATAGTAGGAAATGTCATAAGTTCCCGGAGTGGACGGATCAAAGTAGGCCGTTCCATCTGCATTGTCTGTGATCCCGGTTCCCGTGTACACACCCCCAGGCTGTGATCCTGTCAGCGTATCCTGGTCCGCCCCCTCGCAGTACTCTGCATCAAGCCCGGAGAAACTCACCACCGGCAGGGAATGCACGATGGCGGAGGCCGAGGCCGTATCGGTGCAGCCGTTCACATCGGTGAACCAGTATTTCACTTCGTAGCTGCCCGCCGCCAACGGGTCGAACAGCGCACTGTCTCCCACACCGATCAGCGTGATGCCGGGTGAAGCCTCAAAGAAACCGCCCACAGGATCACCCGCCAGCGTATCGCTCTCCGCCCCCTCGCAGTACTCTGCATCAAGCCCGGAGAAACTCACCACCGGCAGGGAATGCACGATGGCGGAGGCCGAGGCCGTA
>CAYXUD010000029.1:0-2722 GCA_964467775.1 uncultured Bacteroides sp.
CCTGGGAGATACTGGGGGACCTGCCATGCACCTATGTCCATGACCTGGTTATCCATCCGCGTGAAAACATGATCCTGATCGCCACCCACGGGAGGGGCATGTTCGTGCTGGATGCCTGGCCCGTCAACCATCCCCCCGAAGCACAGCCCGACCCATGATCCAATCCCCGCCATGATCTGTACCATATACCACAACCCCCGCTGCAGGAAGAGCCGGGCGGGACTCCAGTATGTCATCGACAGCGGGATGGAATTCCGCGTCAGGGAGTATCTGAAGGATCCCCTCACGGAAAAGGAGCTTGCCACGCTGCTGATGAAGCTCAATATGAGGCCAGCCGAGCTGATCCGCACCCAGGAGGAGGTTTTCCGGAAGCAGCTGAAAGGCCTTAACCTCAACGATGAAGAGTGGATCAGGGTGATGGCCGAAAACCCGAAACTGATCCGGCGGCCCATTGTGGAAGGCAGGTACAGGGCTGTGCTGGGCGACCCGGTTGAAAACATTGATAGCCTGTAGGCAACCTTTTTGTCATGTTAGCGTACTTATTATAAAACCAAAAAACCATGAAACTGAAGTCTCTTGCTGTCATTGCCATGGTTTCACTGATGTTTTGCTCCTGCAGCGACGACGACGGGGTTTTTGTTCAGGTCAAGAGCAACGAGGATCTGCTCTATCGCTCCATCAAGGCGTACAGGGAGGATAACGGGCTTTCGGGTCCCTTCGTGCACCAGTACCTGATGGTGAAGGAGGCCCAGCTCTATTCCTACAAAATGGCCTGTGGACTGGAGCCATTCGGCACCCAGGGCCTCGCGGAACACTGGAGCACCATCCATGGAAAGATCGGCGGCTATAATGATCAGGCCCTGGTTCTGGCCACTGCCAGCAGTGATGAGGATGAGATCCTCTCACAGATGCTCCAGCAGCCCGGTGCCGATTCGATTCTCCTGGAGGACCTGACCCAGTGCGGGGTCGGCATAGAACCGGACACCTCGGGCACCAGCTATGTAACCGTATTGCTGATGAAGGTGGACTGATCCCCGCCCGACCCTTTCCAACAACATTCCATATCTTTCTTTTTCTGTTCTCTGTTTTGGTATATTTAAGACAAAAATATAGCAACAATGGACTACAGGATTGAAAAAGACACCATGGGCGAGGTACGGGTACCCGCCGACAAGTACTGGGGTGCACAGACCCAGCGTTCCAGGGACAACTTCAAGATCGGGGACGGGCGGATGCCCCTCGAGATCATCAAAGCCTTCGGTTACCTGAAGAAGGCAGCAGCGGCCACCAACCTTGAGCTGGGGGTTCTGCCCGAAGAGAAAGCCACTCTGATCATGCAGGTGTGTGATGAGATCATCGAAGGGAAGCTTGATGACCAGTTCCCGCTGGTGGTCTGGCAGACCGGATCGGGAACCCAGTCCAATATGAACGTGAACGAAGTGATAGCCAACCGGGCCCATGTGATCAGGGGAAACAGGCTGGGTGAAGGTAAGAGGCAGATCCACCCCAATGATGACGTCAACAAATCCCAGTCCTCCAACGATACCTTTCCCACGGCCATGCATATCGCCGCCTGCCAGGTCCTGGCCGCGATCACCATCCCCGGAATCAGGGAGCTGCGCGATACTTTGAAAAAGAAATCAGATGCAACCATGGATGTGGTTAAAATAGGCCGGACCCACTGGATGGATGCCACCCCGCTCACCCTCGGACAGGAGTTCTCCGGGTATGTTTCCCAGATCGACCACGGCCTTCAGGCTCTTCAAAACAGCCTGAAACACCTCTCCGAACTGGCGCTCGGCGGAACTGCGGTTGGAACAGGGATCAACACGCCCAAAGGATACAGTGAACTGGTGGCAAAGCATATCGCCGGGTTAACCGGATTGCCCTTTGTGACAGGGATCAATAAATTCGAGGGACTGGCAGCCCACGATGCCATCGTGGAGGCGCATGGCGCCCTGAAGACCCTGGCCGTTAGCCTGATGAAGATCGGTAACGACATCCGCATACTGGCCTCGGGGCCGCGCTGCGGTATCGGGGAGATCAACATCCCGGCCAACGAACCCGGTTCCTCCATCATGCCGGGCAAGGTCAACCCCACCCAGGCCGAAGCGCTGACCATGGTCTGTGCCCAGGTCATGGGCAACGATGTGGCCATCAACGTGGGAGGCAGCAACGGGCATTTTGAACTGAATGTGTTCAAGCCCATGATGATCCGTAATTTCCTTGAATCGGCGCGGCTGCTGGGGGACTCCTGCCGGTCATTCAATGAGCATTGTGCCGTGGGAATCGAACCGAATTATGAAAGGATCAAACAGAACCTGAACAATTCACTGATGCTGGTCACTGCGCTGAACACCCACATCGGATACGAGAAAGCAGCAGAGATCGCCAAAAAGGCGCACAAGGAGGGTTCCACACTGAAAGAGGCGGCCCTGGGACTTGGATACCTGACTGAAGAGGAGTTCGATAGCTGGGTGGATCCTTCGAAGATGACAGGGTCCCTTTAGTTCCTGCGGATAAAGATAAAGTCACCCCCCTCGTCACCTACGCCCTGTATGGTTCCGTACTGGGGCTCGTTCTCGGGGATCATGATCTCGCCGATGCCGCAGCGCGGACCCGAGGCCAGCAGGCGGACGTCGTTGGCGATCTTGGTCAGCGCGACGGCAAGCACCTTGAGCGCGCCGTGGGCCTCGACGATGGCATCGTGCGCCGCGAGGTA
>CAYXUD010000030.1:0-1776 GCA_964467775.1 uncultured Bacteroides sp.
CCATGTCATCGAACTGGGTGGTATAGTTACGGCCGTTTATTGTCTTTACTACTGTATTGTCATCGTATGAGTAACTCACCGATGCTCCTCCGATCAGCGACTCTTCCTCCAGGCGGCCATCGGCTGACCGGTAGGTGAAAGAGTTCCAGAGCGGAGACCCTGAGGAAATATACAGGTTGGATGTACTGTCGGCCTGGTTGAGCTGATTGAACCTGGTGTCGGTGTAATAAATATTCCCTTCGAACCCTTCGCTTGCAGTTTTGAATGACCTTCCTTTGTAATCCACGAACTGTTTTGTGTAAGTAGACAGGGAGTCCTCAGTCAGGATAGTATAAAGGGTCTGAGCCGGGTCAGATGATTCTGCCCAGCTGATGGAGGTGTTCCTCGAAAGCCCCGTGGGGGAGATGGCTGATTTCAATGTTCCCCATGTATCGTAGACATATGAGATCTGGTTTTCATAAATATCAGATTCAGAGAGAAGGTATCCCCTGATGGTGTCATAGTTAAAAGAGGTTGTTCCAAGAGGGGATGTTCTGGAGGTCATAAACCTGCCAACTGGCCATATACAGCATAATTGTATCCGTTAGTGGCATTCCCTGCCACGGCCCTGACACCAAAGGAGCGTTTGCTGGAGTGGGGCGTTCCATTATAGACGTAAAAATTGCCCCCCAACAGCTTAGAGCCCACAAACAGCGAACTGTTTCATCATTTTTCGATTTAAGATTTGTATTATTGCTGTTTGCACGTTTCATCAGGAATGAGGCTTATTTGTTGCCCCGATTTTATAAGTTGCAGAACATAAAAAACAATATTCTCCTCCCACAACACCGGAGCTTAAAGTGACATTATCCCGGGCAGAATACAGAATACGGTGAAACAGTTACGCATCATTATCATTGCCTTTATCCTGGCGGCGGCGGGAGGCTTTATCATCCTGACCGCAGGCAGTGACCCGGAGGTTGTGCTGCTGGAGCGCCTGGCGGCGAACGATCAGCGGCTTCTCCTCGTGGCGCTGCTGCTTTGCGCCTTCATCCTGCTCAGCACCCTGGCCGGGCTGCCCGTTTTTTACCTCTCCCTGGCCATGGGATTCCTGCTCGGCTTTGTGCCGGCCATGCTGATCTGCTGGGCCGTCAGCACCGTGGCGGTCATGGCCACCTTTTACCTGGTCCGGTACGCATTCACCGACAACTTCAGGGAGAGGTACGGGAAGAAGAAGCTGATCAGGCGGATCAACAAGCGCATCCGCAGGTACGGAATGTGGTCCGTGGTGTTCAGCCGGGCCATCTACATCATCCCCACCGGCCTGATCAACTTCACTTTTCCGCTGAGCCGGATCACCACGCGGTCGTACCTGGCCGGTACGGTGCTGGGACTGCTGCCCGAATGCCTGGTCAACGTTGTGACCGGCACCCTGGTCAGGCAGGAGGTGATCCTGCTCTCGGACCCCGGAACCCCTGCCTGGAAGGCCCTTGTCATCGGCGGGTTCATCCTGGCATTTGCACTGGTCTTCCTCCTGCTGCGGATCAGGCAGGACCGTGTCAGGAGGTTCAGGCGCCTGAAGGCGGTCCCGTACAGGGATTGAACCACCGGGGATCAGTTGCAGCCGGTGGAATAGTAGGCGTTCGGCGTGCCTGCACGCTCAACGGTGACCCCCGCGGGCGGAAAGGGCAGGGTCCACACACAGATCCTTAAAAGATCGGGCATATCGTTGATAACCAGTGTTTTCAACGCAGTATTTGAGGAGATGTCCAGTTCCGTGAGCCTGTTGGCGCTGCA
>CAYXUD010000031.1:0-14067 GCA_964467775.1 uncultured Bacteroides sp.
TAAGCCTTCCCGATCTGATCAATGAAGGCAACCTGGGTCTGATCAAGGCCGCTGAAAAATTCGATGAGACCCGGGGATTCAAATTCATCTCCTACGCCGTATGGTGGATCAGACAATCGATCCTCCAGGCACTGGCGGAACAATCGAGGATCGTACGCCTTCCCCTGAACCAGGTCGGTTCGCTGAACAAGATAAACAAGGCGTTTTCGAAATTCGAGCAGGAGTATGAAAGAACACCCACACCGGAGGAGCTTGCGGAGGCACTTGAACTTCCCAAGGAGAAGGTATCTGACACATTGCGTGTTTCGGGAAGGCATGTATCGGTTGACGCACCCTTTGTCGATGGTGAGGACAACAGTCTGCTTGATGTGCTGGTGAACAATGATTCACCCAACGCGGACAACACCCTGATTAATGAATCCCTTTCCAGGGAGGTGGACCGGGCACTGGCCACACTCACTGAACGTGAGCGGGATATCATTAAGCTTTTCTTCGGAATAAGCACCCAGGAGATGACACTGGAGGAGATTGGCGAAAAATTCGGGCTGACAAGGGAACGCGTCCGCCAGATCAAGGAGAAGGCCATACGCCGGCTCCGCCACACCTCCAGGTCCAGGTTGCTGAAGACCTACCTGGGCTAGAGAGACATACGATGATCGTGAAGCGGGGTTGTCCATCGGGCAGCCCCGTTTTTTTAACATACCTGTTACTGAAGCATATTTTCGTGCAAAAACCTGGGATTTTTTACGAAGTAAACAACCACGTTTCAAACGAATATATGCGAAGGGAGAGCTTATTGATTCTTTAGCAGCTCCTGGTAGGCGTACATCTCGTCCCTGAACCTTGCAGCCTCGATGAAATCGAGTTCACCGGCGGCCTTTTCCATCTGTTTCCTCGCCCTGTCAATGGCTTTTTCCAGCCCCTCCTTCCCCATGTACCTGACCACAGGGTCCGCCGCAATATCAGCCTTCGCCTGGTCCGCATAGATCCCGCCCCGGCCGGTTCGATCGCGCTGCTGTTCGAAGGCGGAAAAGGTGGTTCTGGTGATCTGTTTCGGTTCGATCGAGTGCTTTTCGTTGTATCCCAGCTGCTTCCTGCGCCTCCGGTTGGTCTCATCGAGGGTCCTCTGCATAGAGCCGGTAATGTTGTCCGCATACATGATCACCTTGCCGTTCAGGTTCCTGGCAGCCCGGCCGGCTGTCTGGGTCAGTGATCTTTCGGACCGGAGAAACCCCTCCTTGTCCGCATCCAGGATCGCCACCAGTGATACTTCGGGCAGGTCCAGCCCCTCGCGCAGGAGATTGATCCCCACCAGCACGTCGAAAGCGCCCTTTCTCAATCCCTCAAGGATCTCCACCCTTTCCAGGGTATCTATGTCCGAATGGATGTATCGGGTCCGGATGTTCAGCTTGATCAGGTAGCTGGAGAGTTCTTCCGCCATCCTCTTGGTCAGGGTGGTGACCAGGACCCGTTCCCTCCTCTCAACACGGCGGTTGATCTCCCCGATCAGGTTGTCGATCTGGTTCAGGCTGGGCTTGACCTCTATTTCCGGGTCCACCAGGCCGGTGGGCCTGATCACCTGTTCCACGATGACCCCTCCGCATCTGCCCAGCTCGTAATCTGCAGGAGTGGCACTCACAAAAAGGGTCTGCCCGATCAGGTTCTCGAATTCGTCGAATTTCAGGGGCCTGTTGTCCACGGCCGCCGGAAGCCTGAACCCATACTCCACCAGGTTCTTCTTCCGGGAGTAGTCGCCGCCGTACATGGCGTGGACCTGCGGAATGGTCACATGGCTCTCGTCGATCACGGTGATGAAATCACCGGGAAAGTAATCGAGAAGGCAGAAGGGCCTTGTGCCGGGCGGCCTTCCGTCGAAATACCTGGAGTAATTCTCAATGCCGGGACAGTATCCGAGCTCGCGGATCATCTCCATGTCATAGGTTACCCGTTCCTCGATACGCTGGGCCTCAATGAGCTTCTGTTCCCTCCTGAAAAAATCGATCTGCCTGGCCAGGTCGTCCTGGATCTCCTCCAGGGCGGATTTGATCCGGTTTTTTGAGGTGATGAAGATGTTGGCCGGAAAGATCACAATCTCCTGGTGGGTTTCGATGGTGTGCCCGGCAACGGGGTGGATCGACTTGATGGCATCGATCTCATCGCCCCAGAATTCCACCCGGTAGGCCTGGTCTGCATAGGCCAGGTGTATGTCCACCGTATCCCCCCGGACCCTGAAAGTCCCGGGTTTGAAATCCACCTCGTTCCTTGAATAGAGCCCGTCCACCAGTTTTCTCAGGAAGACGTTCCTGCTGATGGTCTCATCCTTCCTGACCCTGATGGTGGAGTTGTGAAAATCATCCGGATTCCCGATCCCGTACAGGCATGACACCGATGAAACCACGATCACATCGCGCCTTCCGGACAGGAGGGCCGATGTGGTGCTCAGCCTCAGTTTTTCGATCTCTTCGTTGATGGAGAGATCCTTCTCGATGTAAGTATCGGTCACCGGAATGTAGGCCTCCGGCTGGTAATAGTCATAGTAACTTACAAAGTACTCCACCGCATTTTCAGGGAAGAACTGCCTGAACTCGCTGTAAAGCTGGGCGGCCAGCGTCTTGTTGTGACTGAGTACCAGCACGGGCCTTCCAAGTTCCCGGATGACATTGGCCACGGTGAAGGTTTTCCCGGAACCTGTCACACCCAGCAGGGTCTGGAACATCTCGCCTGCACGGAAACCATCCACCAGCTGCCGGATGGCCTCCGGCTGGTCCCCGGTTGGCCTGAAGTCCGATGTGAGCCTGAATTCCATGCTAATAGGTGAATACCACATAGACAGGCAGGTGGTCACTTGGCCCGCCAAAATAGTCCGTTCCGCCGTAAGTGGCGGAGGGCAGCTTTTCACCCCACTTCTCATTTTCGTACAACATCCATTCCTCCTTCAGGATGGCCCCGCCCTCGAAGGTCGTGGTGAGCCCTTTCTGCCGGTTCAGGAGGTTATAGGATACAATGATCTGGTCGAGCATGTTCCATTGCCCCATGTAGTTATAGGTTCCTTTTCCCTGCAGGTTGTGAAGATCATAGAAGAGGTTGTATTGGTCCCCCAGGTTGATGTTCTTTCGTTTTCCGGAGGCAGACAGACCGTTCGTAATGCTCCTGTTGGTAGGCTCATCATTGAAATCCCCCATGATGATCACGCTGAAATCAGACTCCCTCGACAACAGCAGGTCCAGCTGTTTGCGGAGGGTGATGGCGGCATACATTCGCTGCCGTTCAGTCTCCATGGTTCCGCCGCTCCTGGACTTCCAGTGATTCATGAAAATATGGAGGCTGGTTCCATCCGGCCCGTTCCCTGTCACATGCAGGATCCCCCTGTAGAGGTATTCCGGGTCCAGGGGGTCCTCCACGGGAATGTACTCATGGGATCTGTACCTGAACAGGTCAGGCCTGTATAGCAAGGCACATTCAATGCCCCTGGGATCTTTCCCCTCCTCATGGACAATTTCGTACTTTCCCCTTCTCATTCCCCTGTTGCCGGCCAGATCAGACAGCACTTTCCTGTTTTCCACCTCTGCCAGCCCGATGATGGCCGGCATCTCCCTTTCCGGGATCGAGAGGATGACCCTGGAGAGATCGTCCAGCTTCTTTTCATACCGCTCATAGGTCCACCTCTTGGTTCCGCCGGGTGTAAAATCCTCATCCCTGAACTGCGGCGCGTCCACCGTGTCAAACAGGTTTTCAACATTGTATGAAACCACCACGAACCTGTTTTCGGCTTTCTGCGGATGACCCGGAACAACCGTAAGAAGTGTCAGGGTAATGACCTGCATGAATTTTTTCATGGCTCCTTGTTATGGGTTAGGGCAAAGATATCAAAACAAAAAAAAATTGAATTCCTCCCAAAAAGGAATTAATTTTAGTTGATATGGGACAGAGACAGGATGAGCTGCTAAAACGGATCCAGAAACTGGTGAAGCAGAACCAGGATCTGATCGAGGCGAACGAAAGGCTCCAGAAGGCGGTCACCGAGTTGGCGGAGCAGAACGAAATGATGAAGCTACGCCTGAAGGAGTCGAAGGTGGAGATCAGGGAGGGAGTGTTGCCGGAGGGTGAAGAGCGGGTGAGGAAATATGAAATGGCCACTGTCCTGTTCGCCTATATCGGCGGATTCAAACATCTCACCGATGCGGTTACGCCGGAAGTGATCATGGACCAGCTGGATGAGGTGCTGATCGAGTTCGACAGGATCCTGAAGAAGTATAAGATCCATAAGATCAAGACTATCGGTGATACCTACATGGCGGCCGGCGGGATCCCGGACAAGAACATCACCAATCCCATTGACGTGGCCATGGCCGCCCTGGAGATGAACCTCTACCTGAACCAGCTGCGGCGCATTGACGGCAAACGTTACTGGAACCTGAGCCTGGGGATCCATACAGGGCCGGTTACGGCGAACGTTTCGGGAAAGAAGAAGATCACATACGACATCAAAGGCGATACGGTGAATATCGCCAGCCGCATGCAGGGGGTGGGGGACAGCGGCAAGATCCTGATCTCGGTGATGACCTACGAACTGATCAAGGAGTTCTTCATCTGCGAGTATTACGGGAAGATGCCGGTGAAATACAAGGGAGACCTGGAGATGTTCGTGGTGAACGGCATCCGCCCTGAGTTCTCGATGAAAGGGAAGGGCAGCATGCCCAATGCACTTTTCGACACGAAATTCAAACTGATCCAGTTCACCGATATCCAGGAGATCATCCTGGACAAGCTTGAGAATGAACTGCCCGATTACCTTTACTACCACAATGTGAAGCATACGGTGGATGTGGTGACGGAGGTGGAACTGATAGGCTGGGCTGAAGGGCTCAATGATGAGGGGATCCTGCTGCTGAAAACGGCGGCCCTGTTCCATGATGCGGGGCACACCATCTCCTATGATGACCATGAGTTCCACGGGACGCAGCTGGCCATGGAGTACCTGCCCAAATACGGCTATTCGGAGGAACAGATCGAGAAGATCTGCAACATCATCATGGCCACCAAGCTTCCCCCGGAGCCCGAGGATATCTTCCAGCAGATCATCTGTGATGCCGATCTTGATTACCTTGGCAGGAGCGATATGATCCCTGTGTCAAACACGCTCTACAGGGAGCTGAAGGAGCAGGATAAGATCGGCACCCTGAACGACTGGAACAAGATGCAGCTGAAGTTCATTTCAGCACACTCATACTTCACCAAGACGGCGCAGAGCCTCCGGGAGGTGAACAAAAAGAAGCAGATCGAACGCATCCAGAAGCTGATCACCCAGGACTAGTAGTCAGAGTAGGGGGTGGGATAGAGCAGGTGCCTGTCGATGTGCGACACGGTGTTCCGGTAACGCTCGTTCGCAACCATCTCCTGCCACTCCGGGTGGGACCCGAAAGCAGCCCAGTGTTCCTTCTGGGCTGTGGTGTCTGCATGCACGGTCATGTACATCAGATGCGGCATATCCGAGCTGGAGATCACCTCGCCGAAGAATACGGGACTGAAACCGAGCTTCCGGAAAAGTCCCGATTCCCCCTGATTGAACATCTCTACCTTGCGCTCGTACAGCTGCTCGGTGGCAGCCTGGTAGCTCCTCAGTTCATACACCCTTCCTGCTCTGGGTGATCCGGGATCCGGGACCGTCAGCCGCGGGGTTTCACTGAATGCCTTCAGGAGTATGCTTTCGATGCGCGTGTATGGCGGATTGTCGTGAGGGGATTCAATGTAGTCCCTGGCGTCCTGCATGTACTGCCCGTCTGCCCGGAGGATCCCCGGCAATGCGTCAAATTCATCCAGTGACCGGAACGGGATCAGAATGAAAATGACATTCCGCTCCTCATTCCCTTCATCCCTCAATTTAAACACCCCCACATTTTGGATACCCGCCCTGTGAAGTGCAGGAAGGAAAGCGCTTTCCAGGTGACGATCCAGGCGTGCTTCCTGGTCCGCCTTTTCAAACCTGTAGATCTTCAGCTGGTAATAATCCCTCTCACCGGTTGCCATCCAGGCTGGCAACAGCAGGAGGAAAGCAATCACAATAAGGATGAACGTAATTTTTGATGTTGGTCTCATGGTTCCCGTTTTTGCAGTGATGAAGATAGCTGAAAAATCCAGAAATTGATTAATATTGCAATCCTTTCCCTGGTCCGTTATGCATCGCTCACTATCAGCAATGGTCTTTCTTCTCGCACTCCCTGTTTTACCAGGATCTGCCCAGGATATCGGCAGGAAAAAGTCAGGGGAGGATGGCTGGGACCGCACCAGGATGATCATGGAGTGTGCACCGGTGCTGGTGGACAGGCGCGACCTGGTGGAGGACCGGTTCGACCACCGGTATGTGACCGATAACCCAAGGGATATCGAGGTGGGTTATTTTTCGGTGGAGCCGGTCACCTACAGTGAGCAGGGCAGGAGGTTCTGCGAGGCGCTTCTGCCGGCTGCCGGGGTAAGCGAGACCTATTTCAGGGGTTCCTATGTGACATCCTATTCCCTGCCCGGAGAGGGGAGCTATACCGTGAGCATTCTTTCCACTGCCCTGATATTCAATAATGAGATCAGGATGATTGATGCCCAGGATGCGGTGGGTGAGATCGAGGCATCCCACCGGCTTGAGATCGAGGTGGATACTGCACAGAACCCTCCCTCCCCTGAAAATGCTGCATTCAGGGCCAGCCAGGCATACAGGTGGGAACTGGAGATCGGTCACCAGGGCATCTGGCACGGGGAGATCACTCCCGGCGAGTTTGACCTGCAGGATACGGACATCCCGGCAGGGTATTCGGACCTTTCGCTTGAAAGAAAGATCAGGGGGCCCGGGGTGGTGACCATCCGCGAGTCGGTCATATTCAGACTGAACGCTGTTTCCGCCTATAAATACGCCCCGATATTCCAGGCAGCCTGCTCCTTCAGCCTGGAACCGCTCAGCATTTCAGCCTGGCTGCTTCCCTGTGAGGATTAGAGGGTCTGTACGGGCATCCCGGAGATCCTGATATATGCCCCGGAGAAAGCCTCCGGCGGATCGATCCCCCCCCTTAAAGATTATGTATGTTTACCCTTCCGAATGTTGCCGGACTTAACCAGGATTACAGGATGATGAAACAACAACCCGCCAGGGCAGCGCTGTCACTGCTCTCTCTTCTGACATCAGGGCTGCTCTCTGCCCAGGTGCCGGATGGGGGCATCAGGCTGAATGCGGAAACTGGCACCACCTACCAGAAAATAGGCAGGTGCACCGTCACCGAGGGTTCCGTTGAAGGGCAGGAGTTCACCAGGGCGATCAGGGTGCAGACGGGCACGGACCTGACCAACACGTGGGATGCCCAGCTTAAATTCCCGGCTGTGGAGGGAGTGGTGGAAAATGATGTGGTGCTGGTCGCCTTCTATGCCCGCACCATCTCATCGGAGGAGGAGACCGGGGAGGGTTTCCTGAATGTGATTATTGAACACAATGTGAGTTATGACAAAACGCTCAATCAACCGGTCTCTATCGGGAGCGAGTGGAAAGAGTACTATGCCCCTGCAAAGATCATATTCACCCTCGCCCGGTCCGAAGCAAGCTATCTCTTTCACATGGGATTTCCCTCCCAGGTCGTGGAGGTGGCCGAGGTCCGTTTCCTGAATTACAGGGACAGTCTGGCCCTTGAGGACCTTCCCGTCACGGAGATCACCTATTCCGGCCGGGCTGAGGATGCTGCCTGGCGCGAACCTGCAGCGGAAAGGATCGGCCAGATCAGGAAGGGAGTGATGGAGCTGGAGGTGGTGGATGAAGCGGGGATGCCCCTGAAGGGTGCTGAAATTCATATCGGGATGACCCGGCACCAGTTCGGGTTCGGGACTGCGGTCGTGGCCAGCCTTACCAATTCAGATCAGGTCTACAGGGCCCACCTTTTCGATATGTTCAATGAAGCGGTGTTTGAAAATGACCTGAAATGGCCGCGGTTCGAATACAGTGCCACCCATGCAGCCATCCTGAGGGCGCTTGATACCCTGGATACGCACCGGGTCCCTGTCAGGGGACACAACATCATCTGGCCTTCGTATGGCTATATGCCGGATTTCGTGGAGGAGCTGGGGAATGACCCTGAAGCGGTCCGGCAGGCGGTGGACAGGCACATTGACGAGGTGACCACCTTCACCAGCGGGCGCCTGAACGACTGGGACGTGATCAACGAGCCCTGCACCGAGCATGATGTGCAGGATCTGCTGGGGGACGAGGTGATGGCGGACTGGTTCAGGAGGGCCCGCAGGAATGACAGGGGCGTGAAACTTTACGTCAACGACTTTTCGATTATCAGCACTGGCGGAAGGAACAGGATCCAGCAGGACCAGTATGATCAGATCATCCGGTACATTGACAGCCTTGGCGGCGGCATTGACGGGATAGGGATGCAGGGGCACATGGCCGGTGATCTTACCTCTATCGGGAGAGTTTACGATGTGATTGACCGGTTTGCAGGACTTGGCAAGGAGATCAAGATCACCGAGCATGACATCAACGTCACCCAGAGGGAGGTGCAGGCCGATTACACCCGTGATTTCATGACCATTTGCTTCAGCCACCCGGCCGTGAAATCGATCCTGCTGTGGGGTTTCTGGGCCGGGGCGCACTGGAGGCCGGATGCCGCCTTTTTCGACCAGGACTGGAACATCAGGCCGCACGGGGAGGCCTGGAGGGAGATGGTCAAAGAGAGGTGGTGGACCCCGGATATGGACAGCGTTACCGATGACCAGGGAAAACTCTCTTTCGAAGGGTTCCTGGGGGACTATGCTTACACGGTTACTTACCGCGACACTGCGACCGGCGGGGACTCCTTCAGGAGCGGCACCTTCACCATGGATCATTCCCGCCAGAGCGGACTGCCCAATGCCGTTCTCATCTCCATGGATGAATCGATCCCCGGGCGTGCCATCATCACACCCGGCAAGCGGGGCTTCATCTGCAGGGGGGAAAGTATCACGCTTTACGCCCCGCAGGGGGAGGGACTCACCTATGTATGGACACTGGACGGGGAGACCCTTGCGGACCAGACTTCTTCCATTGTCACCGGGGAACCGGGATCTTACCGGGTCGTCATTTCCAAAAGCGGTATATCCCTCACATCTGATCCCTGTCTCCTGGAGGTGAGGGATCTCCCTGAAGCCGTGATAATGGCCGAAGGGGAAACCTCCGTCTGCGAGGGGGAGACGGTTACCTTCAGTGCGAATGAAGGGACAGACCTGGAGTATGAATGGTACAGGGATGGCACGAGGGTTCAGTGGGGCGGCACCACCTTTGAAACAGGCCTGCAGGGGCAGTACACCCTGGTGACCACCAGGGAGGGTTGTTCAGCGGTTTCCGGACCGGTGGAAGTCACCCTTCTCTCCCCGGCCGACCCACGCTGTTCCACGGGATTGAAATTGAACAGCCCCGCCTCCAGGCTCTTCCCGAACCCGTGTCACGGTTCTGTCCGGGTCGAACTGGATGACGGGGCCGGTGCGGACACGATGATTGAACTGTACGATGCGACGGGGAAACGGATGCTTCTTCAGCAGGTCATGCCCGGCACATTGCAGCTTGCCCTGACCATCCCCGGTCCCGGGCTCTACATGCTGAGGATCCGCCGCGGTGGATCAGTCCAGCACCATAAGCTGGTCGCCGAATAAGCAGAAGGATTATTCCAGCGGCAGGATCCTGATGTTCCTCCACCGCACCTGGTACGGGGTGGGGTTGCTGCCCACATCGTGCACCTGCAGGCCGATGATCCCGCGGAGGGTCAGTGCATCCCTGAAATCCGAAACGACCACCCCGTTCACGATGGTCCTGACCGAATCACCCCTGCACTCGACGCGGTAGGTATTCCACTGGCCATTTTTGAATGCCAGGCTCTCCTTTGAACCCTTTTCGGGCCACCAGGGCAGCATCGCGCGGCGGGCCTCGTCATACACTCCCCCCGAACTGCCCGTTGTTTCCGTGGCGATCTCCACCTGGTAACCATACACCCTGTCGGCTGGAATGGTATTGGACCGGTACTCCCCATCTTCGTTCCTGAACCAGAAGACCAGCTCATTCGCGGCGACCTGGCTCCTGAACTGTACCCCTGAATTGAGCTCCGGATCCTCGAGCAGGACCTCGAACTTAAGGATGAAATCCCCGAATTCACGGTCAGTGCAGAGGAATGAATTGGGGCTTCCCTTCACAGCGGTCCCCACGATGGCCCCGTCCTCCACCCGGTATTTGGCAAACCCGCTGTGTACCGTCCATCCCTCCAGGGTCTCCCCGTCAAAGAGGCTGACCCACCCGCTCTCCTGTCCTGCCGCAGGGCGGTGGGCCGGGATCAGCCATAACACCACCGCCAGTAATGCAAAAACCTGTTTTCTCATAGCTCAAATGTTGTTTTTGGTCTTTCACTAAATTAAACAATATCATGGATTGACGGCAACGTCAGCAAAAAAGCCCGGTAATTTCGTACGGGATCTCCAGGGTTGGTCAGGGTGCGCAGGCGCACAATCCATTCCCCATTTTTCACTATATTCGTCAATGGGTGCGTCTGCCACCCCTTCTGCCTGTTTTAACAATATCTGTAATTTGTTCAAATGAAAAAGATGCGAAAAAGAAAGGTCACTGCCCGGCTGATGTTCATCGGGGTTGGCCTGCTCTCCACCCTGTGGTTCCTGGTCAGGGTGATCCCAAAGCCCGCCAGGGCCACCTATCCATGCATGAGGGCGGCAGCGCCGTTCATGTCGGCATTCATCATCTATCTGCTAAGCCTGGCACCCTCCTTCCTGTTGCTGAAAAGAGTACGGAAATACCTGCTTCGGTCCGGGTACCTGATGTTCGCGGCCGCGCTGGCGGTGGGTATTGTCCTGAGCCTCTCGACCCACCTTTTTCAAAGCAGGAAGGTATATGCAAATATTGATGCGGTACTTGAGGGTCCCAACCAGCCGATGGGGACCGGAGTGGGGATCCATCCCGGAAGGGTGGTCTGGATCCACGATCCCGGTGCCACGGACAAATACTGCCAGAATATCGCAGGTGATTACTGGTGGGACGATTCCAACACCAGCCAGGAGGTGGTCAACAGGATGCTTTCGGACGCATTGCAGGGCCTGAGCGGCCAGGAGAGTGATACTGCGGCATGGGATGCCATTTTCAGATACCATAACAATCGTCATGGCAAGGGAGAAGTGGGTTATGCGGCGGGTGAAAAGATCGTCATCAAACTGAATATGAATACCGGGTCGGTATCAGGCACCACAAGGAGTGATTACAGAACAGTCGACACCTCTCCCCAGGTGGCCTATGCCATCCTGGACCAGCTTATCAACAAAGCGGGGGTTGCACCTTCGGATATCGGCATAGGGGACCCGGGGCGTACCATTGACCTGATATACTGGGACAAGTGCCATGAAGATTTTCCCGGGGTCCATTACTGGGGCGAGGCTGAAGGAAGGACTCCCATCATCCGGTCGGATGAAGAGGTATTTTTCGCCAGCGATGGCAGTGTCAGCGACTGGTTGCCCACCTGCTACCTTGAGGCTGAATACATGATCAATATCCCGCTGCTGAAGAAACATCACAGGGCCGGCATCTCCCTCACCAGCAAGAACCATTTCGGGAGTTTCGTCCCCTTCAGCGGCAGCGCATTCCATCTGCATCCCAGCCTGCCATGCCCGGATGGCATGGCCGATGTGAGCAATGGTGAATACGGGGTCTATCGTATTTTTGTCGATTTCATGGGACATAAGGACCTGGGCGGCAAGACCATCCTTTACCTGATTGATGGATTATGGAGTTCGACCAACTGGGGGCATCCTCCCATCACCTGGGCCATGACGCCATTCAACAATGACTATCCCTCCTCCATTTTCCTGTCACAGGATCCGGTAGCCATCCAATCGGTGGGTTTTGATTTCCTGAGAACGGAATTTGACACTGATCATCCCACTGAAGGCTATTATGATCCCACCGATAACAAGGGTCCCTTTCCCCAGTATGCCGGTGTGGACGATTTCCTGCACCAGGCAGCAAGTTCGGAGAACTGGCCGGACTGGATCATCTACGATCCCGAATACGATGGCACGCCTGTGCCGGAGAGTTTGGGCGTGCATGAGCACTGGAACAATCCGGTCGACAAGCTGTATTCGCGTAACCTGGGTCTGGACGAGGGGATTGAACTGGTCTATAACAACATGGTCTCCTCTCTCCGGGAAAGGGATGCAGCGGGGACAGAAGGCATAGTGGCACTCCATCAGAATTATCCCAATCCCTTCCATACCGCCACCTCCATCTCTTTTACATTAACTGCTCCCGCAGATGTGAAGCTGACCCTCTTCGATTCCGGCGGGAAGCTTGTCAGCGTCCTTGCTGATGGGAACATGGGCCCGGGTGAGCACTCCTTCGGGTGGCAGGGCAGCGGTCCGGATGGAAAGCAGCTGGAAGCAGGGATCTACTTCTGCCAGGCCGAAGCAAGGACCGGTAAAGGCATATGCAGGCAATCCCGGAAGCTGATCCTGAACCGCTGATGGCTGCCGTGGTGCATATGAAAGCGGTAAGCAACTTCTGCACGGTGGTGGCATGTATTACAGCGCTGCTCTCTCTTCGCTCCTGCACCAAGGAACCGGATCCGCCGGGGGGGAGCATCATCCTGGGAAGGGTAAGCTCCTATGCTTCGGATGAGAGCATTCATCCGGCCTACATCATCCTTGGCGATGAACTCCTGGCCACCACCGGTGCGGAGGGAAGCTTCCGGATCGACTCCCCGGATCCGGGCACCTTTGAACTCCTCTGTTCGGCACTGGATTACCTGGATCAAACCGTGCAGGTAAAGGTGGAAACAGGAAGGAGTTCAACGGTTGATTTCCACCTGGTCGCTGATGACAGGGCGGGCAGGGTATACGGGGAGTTCCAGGATTCGGGACTCTACTCGGAATCATTGCTGAGCCATCCTTCCATGGCGGACTGGACCGCAAAAGAGCAATTTGACGGTGTTACGGGTGCCACCCTTCAATCCATGACCTTTGGAGGGGTTCTGCCTGCACGAAAGGTATACCTGGGTGACAGCCTGCTCTGTTTTTCTGATGATTTCGGCCAGTTCTGGGCCGAGATTCAGTGCGGCACCTATCCACTGACAGGCTCCTGTGAAGGCTACAGGTCCCAGATGAGAATCATCAGGGTGGAGCCCGGTGAGAGGACCTATGCCAACTTTTTCCTGTCCCGGGCCAAGGAGCAGTGATACCCTGATGGTTTTCGGCCGGTTTCTGTCCGCAGAGATCTTTCGTGGCCTCCATGAAGTCTGATACGCTGTCACGGTTGCAGACCAGCGGGGCAATTCCTCCTTCTAGCCAGGGGTGGTTTTGTTGCTTTGGCCGGGATCAGTCATGCAATCAATTCATTCAAGCCTTTTGCATGGGTTACGAATCCTGAATCAAATGCATATATCTTCGGCTTTGCATGAAAAGCAAGTGTGTCAATTTCAGGAATCCCGATCTGTTCCTGACGCCGAACAGTACTTGTATATAAATGACAATTGAGCTATTCAGCACCTGATGGCTCATGATCTGCACGTAAGGAAATCTCAAAACTGCGAAACCAAGGCGCTGCCTGCCTGTTTTTGCTGTTTTGTTCAGGCACCTCTGGACTCAGGAGGGGTAAGGGCCGGCGAAGAAAGTCAAGTGGCGGGCCCTATGCGGGACAAATGCTGCAAATAAAAACGCAACCAGCTGTTATTTAGCTGATTGCGTTCGACAATTGTCGGGGTGATACCCGGCCCCCGAAAGGGAATTTTAATGAGCAAGCCCACAATGAAAACCAGGTCCAAAAGATCATTGAACAACGGAATAAATTACAACAACTTAATAAACAATAACATGAAACAGACACTTATTCACACCGACGAACGTAAATATCAAATCTTACTTGCAGAAAGGCGGCGTTTTGCTCAGGAATTGAATGAGGGAATGAAATACTTGAAATCACTGGTTTTTGTATCAGAAGTTTCAGTGCCGAATCCGGAAGATCCTATCGGCTGGTGGCACAATGAAATAATCAAAACTGTGAGTCCAAAA
>CAYXUD010000032.1:0-1869 GCA_964467775.1 uncultured Bacteroides sp.
ATCCTTTATCATATTGTCGGAGCTGAAATTGGCGCCAACGACATCGGCCTGGGCACGCTCAGGGAGACAAACGCGATCGGTGATTTCCTGGTCACCGAATTCGAGGGATCGGATATCATTGTCCATAAACACTCCAAAATCATCGACAGGGACATCCGTGCCGCCAACGGGTATATCCATGTCATAGACAGGGTGATAGACCCCATCACAAAAGACATCTACAGTGTCATCACTTCCGATCCCTCCTACCAGATCTTCTCAGAGGGGCTCAACCTTACGGGACTGAAGGATACCCTGCAGCTCATCAGCTTCCCTTACGGGAAAAAAATTGCCCGTACCAGGTTTACCGTGCTGGCGGTGGCGGATACCATCTACCATCGCTATGGCATCCGCAACGTCCAGGAGCTGATCGAATGGTGCGGCGCCAACCCGGACAGCATCACCTTCCTGGAAAACCCCTTCTACCGCTACATGGAATACCACTGCCTGAACAACACCTACTACCTCTCGGACCTGGAAACCGAGGTCTATCCCATCCTCTCCAGGGACAACAACATATCCTTCACAATAGACACCGACTACAAGATCAACCTTGACAGCAAGACCGACCTCTATACCGGCTTTAACATCCCGGCATCCAATACCCCCGCAAAGAACGGCGCCCTGCATTCAGTCAACGATATACTGCCGGTGATCGTGCCCGAACCCGCGAGCATTACCTTTGAGACGACCGACTTTTTCGACCTGAAGCAGGGAGATTATTATGGCCATTATTATTCGCGGTGGTGGGATGGTGAAAATACCTTTGCCAATATCAAATGGAAGGGCGAATACCTGCTCTACTATTTCCAGCCCAATAACTCGGCCATCATGAACCATGATTGCCTCAGCACGCTGGGCTGGTGGTCGGTCTCCATCACCTTCCCGAAAGTGATGAAGGGGGAATACGAAATCTACATATTCCAGCCGAACTGGCATGATGTTACCAACTGCATCGCTTACCTCGACGGGGTAAGGACCGACTATATCTATGAAGGGAACTATGGCGGCACCGGAGGCACCGGGGGCCTGCAGAAGATGGCCGATGCCATCTTCCCCACCACCTGCGAGCACACGATCACCCTCAGGAATATCGTCAATGGCATGCTGTTCTGGGATTACGTGGTATTTGAACCTGTCAGGCAGCATTGAACCCTGCCCGCGTCTGCCCGCGGGGTTGTGTAACCCCCGGCCGGTATAATGGAACCAGGATGATGAATGCCATGAACATCATAAGATGAAATTGATGCAGGGTATGCAGCTTCCCTAAGACAAAATTTCCTTACCTTGGAATACAAACCTTTCAACCCTATATTCCCATGAAAAGAAGATCTTCCTTTTTGCTTCCCGGTGCCATGGCTGCGTTACTGCTCCTTGCCCTTGTATTCTCCTGCAACAATCCTTCAAAAACGGTGGCAGGCCTCTCTGCCGACACCCTGGCCCTGGCCGATCAGAAAATGCAGTCGTATGTCGATGAGGGAAAGCTCCCCTGCATCTCAACCATGATCATCAAGAATGGGAAGACCGTGCACAGGCGCACTTTCGGAATGGCCAATATCGAAGAGGGAAGGGCGCTGGAGGAGGATGCGATCTTCAGGATCTACTCCATGTCAAAACCGGTCACCGCAGCGGCACTGATGATCCTCTACGACGAAGGCAAATTCCGGCTTGACGACCCTGTGGCCATGTACATCCCCGCATTTGAGAAGACGAAAGTCTGGATGGACGGCGAGGAGGCGGACCAGCAGGCACCCTTCACTGTCAGGAACCTGCTGACGCATACAGCGGGATTCTGCTATGGCTCGGAACAGGGCTCCCACGTGGACTCCC
>CAYXUD010000033.1:0-35056 GCA_964467775.1 uncultured Bacteroides sp.
ATATCCTCGATGATATGGGTGGAGAAGATCACCACCCTGCTGGCACTGAGCTCCACCAGCAGGTTACGGAAACGGATCCGCTCCCTCGGGTCGAGTCCGGCCGTGGGCTCATCCACCACGAGGATCCGAGGAAGGTGAAGCAGTACCTGGGCAATCCCGATGCGTTGCTTCATACCTCCCGAGTAGGATCCGATCTTTTTGGCCCGGTGCTCCCACATATGCACCGAGTCAAGCACCTCACGGATCCTTTTTGCCCGTTTCTCCTTATCCCGGATCCCTTTCAGGATGGCCTGATAATCCAGGTAGGCATAGGCCGACATGTTTTCGTACATCCCGAATTCCTGGGGAAGGTAGCCGATCAGGCCCTGGAGCTCTTCGCGCTTCTCCTGGGTATCAATTCCGTTGATCCAGATCTTCCCGTAACTCTGCTCAAGGATCCCGCAGATGATCCGGATCATGGTCGATTTGCCGGCTCCGTTGGGGCCCAGCAATCCAAACATCCCGGTGCCAATCTCAAGGGATACCCCTTTCAGTGCCTTGAACTCCTCCCGCTTCCTGCCCACCCCGGGGAGGATCCTCACAAACCAGACAAACCACCTGAAACCTTTATGGATACCGGACAGTTGAAATCCTTCACGTTTCACCAGCAGGGAGACCCTGCCTATGGCTACCAGCAGGTACCAGAAAGCGCCGGACAGCAGTGTCAGCGAAAGGTTCTCCCACCTTGCCTGGAACAGGGCCAGGAGAAACAGGGGTGCTGCATACCTGACGAATTCCATGAAGATTCTTAACCATTTTTCAGGCCTGACCCTGTGGAAATCATGGAGGATCCGGAGCAGGTAATACCAGGCCGCCACCGAGGTGACAAGCTGCCAGAACCCGCTTACCAGGTAGAACCAGGAGAAATATACCAGGAAGCCCATGAGCGGGATCTGCCAGATGAGGGATTCCAGTTTTGGCTTCAGCGCCCTGTCAACTCTCCCGGCTATATCCGCCATCCGGCTGCCTGTTTTGAAATCCCTTGCCATTTTTGATTCCCGGCCATAGATCTTCACCAGGTTGGAGACGCGGATGTGTATGGAGTCTGTGGGATCAATGATCGCCGATCTCGCTTTTCTCAGGCTGCTGGTCACGAACCAGTAGGTAACGGGGATCCCCACCAGGACCACCAGCCCGCCTGCCAGTTTCCAGATGAAAGTCCCGGTATAATGGATCACCAGGAACATCCCCCCCGCTTCGAGCAGCAGCATGGCCGTTTTCACTTTCCAGTCCAGTTTCCCCAGCCATTCCAGGGACTGTCCGATGCCGTTGTAAAGCATGGGGATGTATACCAGCGTAAGCAGGGTACTCAGGCTGAGCCCGCCGATCACGGTAATGGCAAAGGGAGGCCCTATGGCTTCCACATATTCTGCATTTCCCAGGGCCAGGGGCAACATGGCCGCACAGGTGGTCACTGCAGTAATAAGGATGGGGCGCACCCTGGACAGCCCCCCCTCCAGGATGGCCCTGGTTTTCCGGTAACCTTTCTGCTGCAGGAGATTGATCATGTCTATCAGGATGATCCCGTTGTTCACCACCACGCCCAGCAAAATAAGAAATCCCATGATGGTGTTGGCATTGAACAGGGATTCGCCGGTGATGGTGAGCAGGAAGAATGAGCCGATGGCCGCCAGGGGAATGGAGAAGAGCAGCACGAAAGGTGTCACGAAGGATTCAAAAATGGAAGCCAGGATCATGTAGACCAGCAGGAGCGCGATCACGAAAAGCCATTTGAACTCATCCAGGCCGGAATCCTCCTGCACCAGTTCCACCGCCACCCCTGAAGGGATATTTGCACTGGCGATCACATCCTCGATCTCACTCCGGGCGTATTCCAGGAGTTCTTTGGAATCGTAGACATCCTCGACATACTGGTACCTGAGCTCCACCTGCTTCTCCTGGTTCAGCCTGGAGATATCACGCAGCCCCGTAGCGAAATAGACATCGGAAAAGGTTTGAAGTTCAAAAAGGTTCTCATCCTGGCTGTCAGGCACATCCAGGGTCCTGAGGTCTTCGTAACTCTTTTCGGAGACCTCCTCCCCGTCCGCGGTATCGCTGTACTTGATCATGATCTCGTACTCCTCGTTGTCCTGCCTGAAATTGATGCCGGAACCGATCTCATTCCGGAAGGCGTTCAGCTCACCCATCACCTGGTTCCGTGTGATGCCGTACCGGTCCATGAAGAGCGTGTTGAAGTCCAGGTGGACCTCCGGCTGGTTCTCCCTTACGGAGAGCCCTGCGAACTGGATGTTGTCCAGTTCATCCAGGTAGGATTGCAGATCTTCAGCCACCTCTGTCATCAGTTTGAAATCCTGACCCTTCAGTACAATATATTCCTCATCCTCGCCGATCCCCAGCAGCTGCTGAAACCCGGAGGAACCTGACTGGTCTCCTCCCCCCTGTCCGCCGCCGCGGGAACCGGCGTTTCCAGAAGAGGCTGTCAGGCTGATATCCGAAGCGGGGGCATCCTTGACCAGTTGATAGGCTTCCGCCTGGATCTCCCCGAAAGAGCGCTGGCCGATCTTCTGGTAATCCTCCTGCAGCAGGATGGTGATGGTGGCCTGTTCATCTTCAATGGCAGAGATGATATCCTTCTTCTCCTTGATGCTCATCAATGCCTCTTCCATCCCGGCCACAAGATTGTCGGTGGCTTCAAGGGTGGATCCCGTGGGCATGGTCACGTAGATGGTTACCTGGCTGGCCTCCAGCGCGGTCAGCTGGTTGACCGAGACTGCCAGGGAGGCAATGATCGTGATAAAAAACAGCAGAAGCACCCCGACGATGGTGGGTGCAGGATTCCGCAGAGCTGTTTTCAGCAGGGAGAGGTAGAGCCTGACCATCCGGTTGTCCAGCGAAACCTCCCTGTATACCTCTTTTTTGCTTCTTTCCCTCCTGCCCAGGATCACGTGGACAGCCATGGGGATCATGAGCAGTGAGACCACCAGTGAGACCACCAGCGTGGAGATAATGGAGACCCCCACATGCCTTCCCAGGAGCTGGATCAGGAAATTGGAAGAGAATATGAACGGGATGAACACGGCAATGGTGGTCAGGGTGGCCGCCACGACGGACCGCCACACCTCCGCGGTTCCCCTGATCACTGCCTCCGCGGCCTCACATCCCTGGGACCTGAGCCGGTAAATGTTCTCCAGTACCACGACAGAGGTGTCCAGCAGCATTCCCACGGCCAGGGCAATACCGATCAGGGTCAGGCTGTTGATGGTGATATCAAATGCAAAGAAGAAGTTGAAGGCTGTGAAAATGGAAATGGGCATGGCCAGTGCAACCAGGATGACCAGGCGCACCTTCCGGAGGAACACCCAGAGGACAAAAATGGCCAGCAGGGCTCCGGTGAGGGCCAGGCGGATGATCTGGTCAATGTTCTTTTCCATGGTCTCCGCTGAATCCTCCTGGACCACCACCTCTATATCAAAGGGTGCTCCTTTCCTGTTCAGCACCCTGATCAGGTCCCTCACATCGTGGGAAAGATCAATGATATTGGCCTGGGCATCGCTGACCAGCTGAATGGATACGGCATCCTTGCCGTTCACCCGGCTGATGGTCTCCTCTTCCTTCTCCCCGTAGAATACCTCCGCCACGTCCTTCAGCTGAACCGGACGGGTCCCTCTGCCCACCACCAGCTCTTTGATCTGGGCGATATCCTGGTATTCGGCATCCAGGTATACAAAGGTCCGCATGCCTTCCTGCCTGATGATTCCCCCGTACTGCCGGATGTTCATTCCGGAGGAGAGGATATTCCTCACCCTGGTGGGTGTAATCCTGTAAGCCTCGCAGGCTTTCCGGTCCAGGATGATGTCCACTGATTTCTGGCGTCCCCCGAACAGGTTCACGGCAGCCACACCCTGTACATTCTCCAGTTCGGGGGCGATGTGCTGGTCCACATAGTTGCGGACCCGGTCCGCCCCGCCGGACCCCCTGGCCTGGAGGGTCATCAGGGTATTGCCGGCTGACTCCAGGTCGATCTTCACCACCTGCAGGGTGAATTCACCGGGAAGGGAGCCGCTGAGCGCCTTGATCTGCTCATCCAGTTTCAGGTAGGCATATTTCAGATCGCTCTTTTTCTCATAGGTGATCAGGACCGATCCCGTCCGCCGGCCTGCATTGGATTCGATCTTCTCTATGTTTTCAAGTCCGGCCACCATTCCCTCCACCGGGATGATCACCTCCTGCTCCATGTATTCAGGGGTCACCTCAATGCGGGAGGTTACCTGGACGTAAAGCATGGGCAGTTCGGCGTTGGGAAATATCTCCATTCCGAGCTGCCTGTAGGAGATGATGCCCAGCAGTGTGGCTGCCACGAACAGCATGGAGATCAGCGTCCTCCTTTTTATGAGAAAATGGTCATTCACCCCGGCCGCTGAATATCATGTAAATACAGGGAATGACCACCAGTGTCAACAGTGTGGAGGTGATCAGACCGCCGATCACCGCCCAGGCCATGGGGGAACGGAGCGCTGCACTTTCACCGAACCCGAGCGTAAGGGGGAAGAGGGCCAGAATGGTGGTCAGGGTGGTCATGAGAATGGGTCTGATCCTCCTCTGGCCGGCCGATATGATGGCCTCCTTCACTGAGGAACCCTTCTTCCGGAACTGATTGATGGCATCCACCAGGATGATGGAGTTATTCACCGCGATCCCCACCAGCAGGATGATCCCGATGATCGCCATGATGTTCACCGGTTTGCCCTGGAAATAGAAGAGGGCCACGGCTCCCACCACGGCCAGGGGGATCGGGAGGAGGATGGTGAAGGGGTGGACCAGGCTTTCGAACTGCGCGGCCATGACCATGTAGACCAGGATCAGGGAGAGGAGAAGCGCAAATCCAAGGCTTGCCATGGATTCCTTTCGCATGGCCTCCTCCCCTGAGATCCTGTAGCTGTATTCCGGGGGAAGGTCCACCTGCTTCATCCGATCACCGATTTCAAGTGCCACCCTGTCCAGCGGAATCTCCTTGTCCAGGTCCGCCGTGATCTTGACGATCCGGTTCTGGTTGTTGTGCAGGATCTCCCTGGGCGAATTGCCCACGCGGAGGTCCGCCACCTCCTGAATGGGTATCTCAGTGTTGTTTACCTCCACGGTAAGCATTTCCAGCTCCTTCAGGGTGATATCCTCCAGTTTCACGGTGATATCTGTCAGCTCTCCCCCCACCTCCATCTGTCCGGCAAGCGTTCCCTGGAGTTTTTCACTCACCCGGCCAATCAGTGTGCTCACATCCACATTCATGAGACCCGCCCTGTAACGGTCAATGGCGATCTCCACTTCGGGAGCTCCGCCCTCCACCGAAGAGCTCACATTGCGGATGCCCGGGATCTGTTCGATCTGTGTGATCACCATAGTGCTGAGGGCTTCCAGCTGGTCCATCTCCTGCCCGGTGACCTCCACCACCAGCGGAGGCTCGTTGGTTCCCAGGATGGCCTTCAGTGCAGACTCTTCCTGCCGGAAAAGAGCATCAAAATTGGGATTGTCCCTGAAATGGTCCGTAAGTGCTGCAATCAATCTGTTTGCAGGCATTTTGCCACCGGCGGCCAGTTTCACCTTGATGGTGGCCATATTCTGGTCATCAAACAGATTCTCACCACCGGCAGAGATCCCCGAAGTGGGACCGATTTCACTGTAGAGCATCTCCAGGTTCCCGCCGGCCACCTCCCGGATCACAGCCTCCACCCCTCTCACGGCACCGGCTGTCCGTTCCAGCTGTGTCCCCTCCGGCATCTGAAGGTCCACGTAAAATTCACGTGTATCGGCCTTCGGCATGAATTCACTCCCTGTGCTTCGCAGCATGAACCACCCGGCAACCATCAGCAACAGTGTTCCCGCCAGCACCCACACCCTGTATGGGAGGATCTTCTCCAGGAACCGGCCATAACCGGTAAACTGAACCGACCTTTTTCTTCTGCCTGAGAACGGTGATTTCTTACGGTAGATCCTGGTTTAGAGCATGGTAATGATCAGGATGGCCACCACCAGTGAACAGAGGAGTGAGAAAGCGACTGTGAATGCCTGTTCCTTGAAGAGTTCCCCGGAAGCTCCCCGCAGGTATACGATGGGAATGAACACCACGATGGTGGTCAGCGTGGATGCCACGATGGCACCTCCCACCTGGGTGGTACCCTCGACGGCGGCTTCCTCCACCAGTTCGCCCTGTTCGTGGTTCCGGAAGATGTTCTCCAGGACCACGATGGCATTGTCCACCAGCATCCCGGCCCCCAGGGCCAGTCCCCCGAGGGTCATGATATTCAGCGTCATATTGCTGAAGTACATCAGCACGAATGTGGCGATAATCGAGATGGGGATGGCAATGCTCACGATGGCCGTGGGGCCGATGCGCCTCAAAAACAGGAAGAGCACGAAGACGGCCAGGATGATCCCTCCGATCAGGCTGTCCCTCACCTCCCCGATGGCGGAAGAGATGTAGTCCCCCTGATCATCCACGATGGTAAAGGTGGTTCCCGGCAGGGACTTCTGCATCTCCCCGAATGCTGCCTTAAGCTCCTCCACCGCCTTTACCGTATTGTAACGCATCTCCTTGTAGATGCTCAGTCCCACGCAGGGCTCACCGTTGAGCATGACCGCGTTGGTCTGCTCCTTGGGACTGAATGAGATGGTGGCCACATCCTTCAGGAGCACAGGGATCCTTTCACCCCCGGACTCTTCGGAAGGCTGGCCCATCTTCACAATGATCTCCTCCAGGTCCTGGATCTGCTCCAGTTCACTGAGTCCGCGCACGATATAGCGTTTCCCCATCTCCACGATGGAGCCCCCCGAAACATCCTGGTTATAACTGTTGATCCGGCTGGAAATGGTATTGATATCCAGCTGGTAAGCCTCAAGCAGGGTTTCGCTGGTCTCGACCAGGACCTCGATCTCCTCTGCCCCGTCCACCTCCACCTCCGCGATCCCCTCCAGCCGGATCAGTTCATTGCGCACATAGTTTTCGGCGGTCTTCCTCAGCTCATTCAGGTCACTGTTCTCCGAATGCTGAAAGGCCACCAGCATCACCGGGTCAGAATTGGGGTCGTACTGGGTCACATTGATCTCCTCCAGGTCATTCTCCTGGTTGAATGAGGAGAGCGCCTTGGAGAGGTCCAGGAAGGCTTCGTTCATATCCTTTTCCCAGGTGTATTCCACCTCCACCAGCGCCACACCCACCCTGGAGGTGGAGGTGACGTTCACCACCCCGCTCTGCCTGATGGCCAGCGATTCCACGGGGTCCACGAATCTTTCCTCCATCTCCTCGGGAGGCCGTTCCCCGGATACCAGTTCGATGTACAATCTGGGACTGTGGAGGTCCGGGAAGAGGTCGATCCCCAGCTTACCGAAGGAGATAAAGCCCAGCAACAGGGTGGCCAGGATGATCATGCTTACCGTAACGGGGTACCTGACTGAAAACTTGGTAATGGATTTCAACATTGTCTGCCGTTCCTATAACTATCTGATAATCTTAACCCTGGACTGGTCACGCAGGGTTTCAAAACCTGAATTCACCACGCTTTCCCCTTTCAGGAGCCCCATCCTCACCTCGATCTTATCTTCGTTCTGAAGTCCGGTCGTGATGACCCTTTCACTGGCCACACCCTTGTCCACCACATAGACGACCTGGTTCCTGTTGCGGCTCAGTATGATATCCCTCGGGATCACGATGGTGTTTTCCGAACTGTTCACCACCAGGTCTGCCTTCACGAACATTCCCGGCAGCAGGATCCCCCTGCTGTTGTCCACCTCCACAAAGCACTTGAAGGTCCGTGCCTCGGGGTCTATCGAGGGTGAGATCTGCGTGATCAGACCCAGAAGGGTATCTGCGACACTGGTATAGCTGGTTATGTAGACACGGTATCCTTTCTCAATGCTCGGAAAATACTTCTCAGGAAGGTTTGCCTCCAGGTAGAGTCTCTCATAATCGATCACCCTGACCAGCTCTGTATTGCTGGCCACCCTGGTCCCTGCGGTAAAATAGGGCAGGTCGGCGATCACCCCCGAAAATGGCGCCTCCAGGGTCATTTTGTCCAGGTTGATCTGGCTGCTTTCAATCTCATATTCTGTATTGATCAGGGTGATCTCTGCATTCTTCAGCTCCCTGAGCGTGGCTCCCCCCTTCTCATAAAGGGATTGCTGCTTTTCAAACTCCAGTTTGGAGATCTCCAGGTCCACCTCCTTGGACTTGAGGCGCAGGTCGTTGTAATACTCCCTGTCCTCGAGCTTGATGATCGTGGCTCCGGTCCTGACATGGTCACCCAGGGCATAGGGCTTCCCGGTGGACGGGTTGGTCTGCAGGCTGTATTGCCCGGCTATCTCAGATACGAGGGTCACCTCCTTCATCGGGTAGGCCGATCCGGTGGTGCTTACATATTCTTCAATGGATGAGCTCCCCACCTCGATCACGCTCACGGGGACTTCGATGGTGGTGGCCACTTCCAGGTCCGGCTGTTTGCAGGAGAATGCCAGGAGGGACAGTACGGCCCCGGCGGCAATGACAGGAATGATTCGGTTCATGCTGTATGTATTAACTGTTTTAATCGGTTGACTGGCTTTTCAATTCTTCAGGAATGATGGGCGCCTGGGCCTCGAAATCGTACAGGGTCTGTATTTTCAGGTTCAGGAGTTCTATCTTGTAATCGATGATGGCATTGGTCAGTGACATTTTCGTGTCCGACAGCTGGCTCTGGTACATCCCCAGGTCGAGACTGGTGAGGTCGCCGTTCCTGTAGCGTTCCAGGTTAATGTCATACGCCAGCTGGGCATTCTCCACGGTCATCTCCTGGATCCTGATCTGGTTTTCCAGGTTCTTCAGGCTCCGGACGATGGACCGGATGCTGACCTCGATATCGGTTTTCTGGATTTCGTAACCCAGCTGGCTGCTTTTCAGGCTTGCCTCCGCTGCCTTTATTTCAGATTTCCGCTCGCCCCAGTCATAGATCGGGATATTCAGCGTCAACCCGATGGCCGGGGTGTTGGTGGGTGTTTCAAAGAGATTTCTGAAAAGCTCGTCATTTCCCTGGACGCCGAAGGAGGCGGTGATGGATCCTGCAAATTCGTTGGTGGCCCGGGCCTGGACCAGGTTGAAACCGGCATTCTCCAGATCGATCTTGCGCTCCCTCAGCTCCATCCGGTTGCTCAGGGCGTGATCAATGGCCATCTCCTGGTTGACAAGGACGGTGTCGGCCTTGATCTCAGCGGCAATGAGAAAATCGGTGTCCAGCGGAAGCCCGATGAGCACCCTGAACTGGTCCATGCTGTTCTGCAGGTTCAGTTCTGTACTGTACACGTTCGAACGGCTGGTGGCCAGGTTGACCTCGGCCTGGTACTTCTCCTCCAGTGCCAGCAACCCCCCTTCCACCTTGTTGCTGATGATGTTGTAACTCTCCTGGTTGTTCTTCAGTTCCTCCTGGGCGATCACCAGCCTCATCTGGTTTGAATAGACCGCGTAGAACTGCTGTGCCACGTCCCTCTCCAGGGAGAGCCGCATGAGCAGGTAACGCAGCAGCGAGGATTCATACTCCAGTTTCACCTTTTCCAGCTCCATCTTTGTCCTGTTGTAGGTGAAGATGGGCTGGGTGAACTGCAGGTACAAACGGTTGTTAAAGGTCTTTGAAACCGGGTCTGTTGCGTAGGCCGATTCCGTATAGCTGTAATCATAGGAAAACCTGTTGATCAGGGTCAGTTCCCCGTCGGTGGGCAGGATCCTCTGGTTGATGGCAAATGTTCCCCCGGAGGAGGCCGATTCGTTGAGGAACCATTCGCTGGTCTGCTGGTCAAAACGGTTGGTTTTTTCGTATTCGAATGGATTCAGGGTGACGGAGAACTGGGATTTCAGGCGTGCGCGCTGTGCATTCAGCCTCTCCTGGCTCTGTACCAGGGCAAGCTCCGTCTGCTGCATTTCGGGGCTGTTTTCGACCGCTGTTTCAAGGGAACGCTCGATGGTCAGCAGCTCCTGCGCCGGCAGCCCCGATGCTGCTGCCAGCAGGAGCAGCGTTTTGAGCCCCCGGCTGATGAACTTATGATTCCTGTGTGACATCGTTTTTTAAATATATGTTAATCAGGTCTCCAGACCCATTTCACCGCATCGGCGATCACGCGGCTTCCACCCGTCTGGTTGGTTAAGGTGATGGTCACTGTATCAGAAGGAAAATGGAAAGAACCAAGCCTGTTCCAGCCATCCTCCGTGTTCCTCAGAACGAAGACCACCTCTTCGCTCCCTTCGTTGGAAGTGAGGGTATAATGGTAATCGGTCCCGTTGTCTGCAAACCGTGGTCCGAATCCCCTGTTTCCCTGTCCGGGTCCCCCGCCCGCTCCCTGGTTCGCTCCCCCTTCACCCCGGGGAGCTCCCTGCGGCCTGGTGAACATGGCTGACATGGGGATGTAGACATAAACATCATAGAAGCCGGTCTCAGGCAGCAATAGTGACCAGGTGGCCCTGTTGCTGCCATCCCCTTTCCTGCTGGCCATGGCGGAACGGACCGTCTCGCCGTAGAATCCCGAATGGGCGACCGGGTGCCATCTGGACGGGCTCAGGTAGGGTTCAAGGGTGCCATAGGAAACCTCATCATCCGCCTCTTTGCGGGAATCGATGTATTGCTTCAGCTTGCTCTCCCGGGAGGTGGCCGTGACGGAGAAGCCCGGGTCCTCGTTGTCAACCACGAACTCATTCTGATAGGCCATGCTTACAGGTATATCTGAAAACCGTTCATATTCCGTCAGATCATTGACCGTTCTCTCCTCGGCTGATCTCAGGAAGTTATTGTAGGAAGATGGAATATTCCCTGAGATCAGGGTGTTTACGGTCATCATCATGGGCCTGTCATAGAGTGCCACCTGCACCTCTTTTGTCATCCCTGTATCCACCTCATAGAGCCTCCGTTCGGTGCTCATTCCCCCGCCCCCGCCAAATCCGCCCTGTCCCATGATCCGGAAGGTCACATCCACTATTCCTTTCGCCGTTCCCCCGTTGGTGATCCTGAACCGAACCAGGTATACATCCCCCAGGTCATCCCTGGTCTGAATGTACTCGGGTTCCGAGATCAGGAAAGAGGCCATCCGGCCGGCCGTGCTGATGACATCCATGTAGGGTCTGATATCCACTCCGAACGCATCCCTGAAATCGTTATCGAACCTGTCAAAGGTGATCACCTGGAAGGCATGGTCCTCCAGGTAGTAATAGAGGAAATAATCAAAATCACTCATGCCCACCCTGTTCTGCAGGGCTGAGAAGATATAGCTTCCTGTCTGGCTGATCAGCGAAGCGGTGAGTTCGTTATTCCCCAGCGCAAGCAGTTCCAGCATGCTTTTCTTCCGGAGTGCCAGGTTGGCCCTTTCATGGTCCGTGATCCCGCCGGTGAATCCCTGCCGGGGGGATACCTCGAATCCCTCCTTCAGGTAGACCTCCATCATGGAATTGAACAGCGGGTACTCCCCGGAGCTGATACCGGTCACGTAATTGTAGTAAAACGGGAATACACAATAGGGATTGGTGGAATAGTCTGTCGCCAGATCGAAAGTAACCAGCTCTTCGCCGCCACCGGGACCAAATCCGCCAAATCCCCTTCCACCGGCCGTGGTCTCCGTGCTGAAAAAGGTGTTCTGCAGGAAACGCTTTATCATGTCGCTCTCCATCTCCCTGGGACTTCTCGAACTTTCCCGTTCCCTGTCCCTTCTTTGCGCTGTACGCATAAAACGGTTGAAATCGAGGGTGCTCAGTCCCGCCCCCTTCTCCGGGAGCAGGATCATTTCCGGGAGAATATAGTCCGTGGCCTGTGTAAAGGGCCTCTGGTAGGCATGAAACTGGATGGGGACCTCCACAAGGTTCACCCGCTTAAATTCCAGGTAGAGGTCCAGTTCATCCAGCTCGTAATCATCCTTGGCCTCTTTGATCAGCGCACCCAGTGTATCGGAGATGCTGGTAAAGTAGCCGGAAAAATAGTCGTGCCCGGGTTTCACATAGAGTGCACAGGTCACTCCCTCCACCTCCAGGCTTCTTTTTTCCAGGGGAGCGATCACCAGCGGAAGGGCGCTTAGATCGTTGTCTGGGATGAACCGGAATGTTCCCTCCCCATGCTCCTCCCTGCCCGGCGCCACGGCCACCAGTTCCCTGCCGGGATCAACTGTCAGGGTAAAGCTGACAAAATCCATTTCTGCGAGCTGGAAATTGACATGATTGAACCCCACACCGGCCACGGGGTACCATAACATTCCGGGGGTCAGCAACAGATAGTTGTCATGTACGATGCCCGGTTTCTTGTCCAGCACGGCCACCTCCGCCCTTTTGACTTCACCGATCTGTTTCCCCGGAATGTCCAGGTTGGCCACCGCTTCATCCGGGATCCCGTGATAGTGGAACGACAGCCTTCCCCTGCGGCCGGGAGCAATGCCGGTTTCCGGGACCACCAGGAGCAGCTGCCGCTTCCGGGTATACTTCACGGGGCCGTTCGCACCTGTGATGCTGTCAATCTTAAAACCGGGATTCAGGGAAAAAATAAGCGTATCAAGTGAGCGGGGGTGCTGGTTCCTCATGCTGATATCTGAATGAATGGTCAGCATCCTGCCATGTTTTGCCAGGTTGATATCATTGGAAATGATATCAGCCACATCCATCTGCACATAGGTGTTATTGAGCTCCAGGTAATGTTCCCGCGCTGAGGCCCGGCCCTGGTGAACTGAATAATAACGGACCCCCAGGGCCCCCCCGGCCAGAAGAAAGCCGGCAAAGGCCAGCAGGTTGATGCTGTTCCAGCCCCCTGTCTGTGGAAGCCTGTTCATGAACCTGATGGTGGCAAAGATGAACCCTATACCCACCAGGAGATAAGCCAGCCTGTGAAGAAGGATCATCCCCGGGTCGCCGAACTGGATAAAGTCCGAATAGACCATAGGCAGGTTGAACGCCATGTAGTCCGGCAACCCGTATGCCTTGCCCTGGAAATAGGCCAGGGTGAGCCCGATATATCCCAGGAGTATCAGGAAGGTAACAGCCTGGCTGCGGAACAGGATCATCAGGAAGAAGGAGAGACCCAGGATGAATACCAGGGTGGGGAGGGTGATCAGCAGCGGATAGAAGAGGTAGGCTTCCCATATGACAGGCACGTCCTTAATGGCCAGGTTGAACACCAGTGACATGGCCAGTGCGGCCAGGACCAGTCCCCCGAACAGCACCAGGATCCCGAGGGTCTTCCCCACCACATACTCCCCGTTGGTAATGGGCCTGGCATAGATCACCTCCGTGGTATCCAGTTTTTTGTCCCTGCGGAGAAAGTCCGAGGCCAGGAACACAGCGATCACCGCCTGGGCCACATTCATCATCAGTACATTGATGTAAGGCATATTGGCTGCAATGGCCCGGGTGGTCCACCTGGCGCCGGTGTCACCGAACATCCCGATATTGACCCCGAAGAGGATCAGCAGGGAGAGGATGGAGAAGATCCTGAAAAACCAGCTCCTGTAAAGCGTCTTGCTTTCATATATGGCCACATTCAGGATATTCCTCATGGCACGTTCCACCGGTTGACCTTATGATCCATATAGTACACGTAAGCATGTTCCAGGTTGGGCTCCACCTCTTCCGCCGCTGTCTCTGGCGGTTTCTCCCCCACAAACTGGACTTCCCATCCCGATCCCGATGGAATGGTTGAAATGACGGGAAATTCCTGCTTCAGCTGCTCGTATTCCTCCGGGCTCACCTGCGCCCTCCAGACGAATCCCCTGGCCTGATCCACCAGCCTGTCGGGGGTCCCCGTGTAGATCAGCCCGCCTTCATTGAGCAGCGCCATCTGGTTGCAGGTACTGGAGATATCCCCGACAATATGAGTGGACAGAATGATGATCGTCTCCGAGCGGCCCAGGTCGGACAGAAGGTTCCGGAACCGGATACGTTCTTCCGGATCAAGGCCGGTGGTGGGTTCATCCACCACGATGACCGAAGGGTACGCAATCAGGGCCTGTGCAATGCCAAGCCGGCGCTTCATCCCACCCGACAGCTTGTTGGCCATCCGGTTCCTGAACTCATACAGCCCCACGCTGGTGAGCATCTCATCCACCCGTTCCCTTCGTTCCTTCTTCGAATTCAGCCCTCCAAGCCGGGCTGCGTAGTCGAGGAATTCCCAGGAACGGAGCCTGGCAAAGAAGCGAAATTCCTGAGGGAGGTAGCCCACCATCTTCCGGACCTCCCGTCGGTGCCTGTGGATATCCCTGCCATCGATCAGGGCCCGTCCTGACGTGGGCTTCATCAGTGTCACCAGGATCCGCATCAGGGTCGATTTGCCCGCCCCGTTGGGACCCAGGAGACCGAACATTCCGTCGGTGATGGAGAGATTTATGTCATCCAGGGCTTTGAAACCGCCCGGGTAGATTTTAACCAGGTTCTTGATATCAATCTGCAAGGGTTCGGTTTTTTCAGTTTACGGGCGTCATTTCGGGGGTTTGACTGATTGTGCGCTCTTTGGTTTAATGACCGGAGGAAGAATATATATAGCGGAGGCTGATTTAAACCTTTCCATCCGGTGATCGTCTTAAATGCAGGTTGAACCAGAGAAAATAAAAGAGATATGAAAAAAACCATGATCCCGAAATTGATAGCGCTTGCCTCTCTGATGGCTGCATGTACCTTCCAGTTGTCAGCCCAGGAGCCGCAAGGCGGCCAGGAAAGGCCTGGTGGACCCGGGGGTCCGGGCGGACCCGGACGGGGCTTCCGGATGACCGAGGAAGATGTCAGGCAAAGGGTGGACAACCTGGCCGGGACACTTGACCTTTCGGAAAAGCAGCACAAAGAGCTGATGAACTACGAACTGGAATTCTACACCAAGATGCAGGTGGAGTTTGAGAAGTTCAGGAACCAGTCGGGGCCTCCCCCCGACCGTGAGGAGATGAGGGCCAGGATGGAGAAGGTCCGCGAGGAGCGTGATGCGAAATATAAGGAGGTGCTGACGCCGGAACAGCTGGCAAGGTATGAGGAGATCCAGGAGCAGCGTAGGGAACAGATGCGGCAGCAGTACCAGCAGAACAACCCCGGAGGAGAGGGTGACAGTCCCGGAGGGGACTCAGACAGGCCGGCAAGGGGACGGGGCCGGAATTAAGGGAACGGTGCCTGTTGCCTGGCTGGTGGCAGCAGCAGACATCAGGCTGGACGCCAAGCTGTTGTAAGAACCGGCTCACGGTTGGATCCATTTGGGAGCGGCCGGTGCCCGGTAGCTCTCCATTTGATCAACCAGCTCCTCTATCCGGTCACTGACAATGACCATCTCCCTGTGGATCACTTTCAGGAATCCTTCGCGGACCATGGTATCCATGGCCTTGAGAAGGTCTGAAAAATAGCCGTTCACATTGAGCACTCCCACGGGCTTCCGGTGAAGACCCAGCTGGCCCCACGTCAGCATTTCAAATAGCTCGTCGAAGGTACCGAATCCCCCGGGCAGGGCTATGAAACCGTCACTCATTTCGCTGATAAGTGCCTTCCGCTCATGCATGGAATCCACATGGATCAGCTCCGAGACCCCGTCATGGACCACCTCCCTGATATTCAGGAAGCGGGGTATCACGCCCACAACGCTTCCCCCGGCGTCAATGGCCGCATTGGCCAGGACTCCCATCAGGCCCACCTTTCCGCCCCCGAACACCAGCTCGATCCCCTTTCGGGCCAGGAACCTGCCCAGCAATTCAGCTTTCTCAGCATAGATCCCGCTGCTCCCCGGGCTGGATCCGCAAAATACCGCGATTCGCTTCATCTGATAAGGATTAAGCCGGTCCGGAAAAGATCTTCCGGACCAGCCATAAATGGTATCCGGCGGTCATATCAGACCACGGGTGACGGGTGGTTCTTCAGCACCGCGGTGTACTTCTCAAATTCTTCCTGCGAAAGTTCATAATCCAGCAGCTCATTGTGCAAGAACTTATCATACCCGGTCAGGTCCATCAGTCCGTGCCCGCTGAAATTGAAGAGGATCACTTTCTCTTTGCCCTCTTCTTTCGCTTTGTTGGCCTCGCGAATGACCGAAGCGATGGCGTGGTTCGTTTCAGGAGCCGGGATGATCCCTTCCGACCGGGCAAAGATAACCCCTGCCTCGTAACACTCCAGCTGATGCAGCGCCTGCGGAGTGGCCAGCCCCTCTTTGACCGCGTGGCTCACCAGCGGGGACATTCCGTGGTAACGAAGTCCGCCTGCATGGATTGGCGGCGGTATGAATCCGTGCCCCAGCGAGTTCATGGCGAGCAAAGGGGTCATTTTGGCAAGATCGCCGTGATCATAGGCAAATGGAGCCCTGGTCAGCGTGGGACAGCTTGCCGGCTCAACGGGGATGATATCGATTTCCGCCCCGTTGATCTTGTCAAGGATGAAGGGGAAGCTCAGCCCGGCAAAATTGGAGCCGCCCCCGGCACATCCGATCACCACGTCGGGCAGTTTTTCATTGATCTTTTTCAGCTGTTTCTTGGCTTCGAGCCCAATAATGGTCTGATGCAGCATGACATGGTTCAACACACTCCCCAGGGAATACCTGGTTTGCCCGGTTTTATCGGTAACAGCCGCTTCCACCGCTTCGCTGATGGCAATCCCGAGGCTTCCCGGAGTGTCGGGATATTCGGCCAGCACATTCCGGCCTGCCTGTGTATCTTCGCTCGGGCTGGCCACACACTGGCCGCCCCATGCCTGCATCATCATCTTGCGGAAAGGCTTCTGGTCGTAACTGACCCGCACCATGAACACCTTGCACTCCAGTCCCAGCAGGGAACAGGCGAACGCGAGGGCGCTTCCCCACTGTCCGGCACCCGTTTCCGTTGTCAATCTTTTTATGCCGAACTCCTTGTTGTAATAGGCCTGGGGGACCGCCGTATTGGGTTTATGGCTTCCGGCAGGTGAAAGGCTTTCATTCTTGTAGTAGATCCTTGCCGGAGTGCCAAGTGCCGCTTCCAGCTCATAAGCCCTGACCAGGGGGGCCGGACGCCACAAATGGAGCATTTCAAGCACTTTTTCGGGTATATCGATCCACCTGTCCGTGCATACTTCCTGCTCGATCAGGTTCATGGGAAATACGGGTGCCAGCATTTCCGGCCCGATGGGGTTGCCATCCGGGCCAAGGGGGGGGTTCATGGTGCCCGGCAGATCAGCTGCCAGGTTATACCACTGCCTGGGCATCTCATGCTCTTCAAGCAAGACTTTTTTGTTTCTGCTCATTGTTTCTCGGTTTTTGATGTTACTTATGATGAAAAAAAAACGGGGCAGTTAAATCCAACATGCCCCGCGGTTATTATCCTGTAATGATCACCTTACATTCCGCCCTTCGACCACGAAGCATTCCGGGTGATATGCCACCAGGACCATCGCCAGCTGAAAATAACGGAGCAGTGATTCATTCTTTTCATTATAATGTCCCGAAAATAGAGATTATTTCCAAACTTCCAACGAACTATGCGATTTTTTTAATAAAACGGATGGATTAGTAGACCGGGTTCTTCCACGGTTCAGCCGGTGCATATCTGCTCGCCGATGCCCAACGGATCCCCCGTTTCATGATCTCCAGGGCCTCCGGAACTTCAAAATCCTTCATGACGTGCCCCAGGGAGGTGTAAAAGACCCTTCCCCTGCCATACATCTTCTTCCAGACCACGGGCATGGTGCATCCCTCTATCCAGTCAGCATGCTCCGCACTGAAAGTGGTGGTGGCCAGAACTTTCATATTGGGATCCACATGCATGTAATACTGTTCACTGTGCATATGGAATTCCCCCAGGCCCCGGGTGACAGGATCTGACTGGTCTGTCACCTGCACGCTGTAGTCTATGACGCCTCCCGGATGGGCCACCCATTGTCCGCCGGTCATGAACTGATACTCCACATTCTCTCTGAAAGCATCACACAGACCACCATGCCATCCTGCCAGTCCCATCCCGCCTTTCACCGCAGCCAGCAGCCCTGCTTCCTGTTCCCGGCTGATACTGGCCATGGTGAATATCTGGATCACCAGATCAACACCTTTCATGTATTCGCTGTCCGCATAAGGATCCAGGCTGCCGACTGCCTCCACAACCGCCCCTTCGCTTTCCAGCCATGGTTTGAAAATTTCCACAGATTGTTCCGGCTCATGACCTTCCCATCCCCCATAGGTATAAAGGAGCTTTCTTCCCTCAAGCGAGGGCAGATCCCCACCGGCAAAACCCTCTGAGGCTCCTGGTTCACCGGCTTTTAATCCCATTGAGGCGCCGGCGGCAGCTGCGGCAGCACTGGCAAGAAATCTTCGGCGGTCGTATTTCATCACGGGTAAGTTTGGCATAAAAGTAATCGGAAAAAGAAGAACCACAAAAAAACCCCCCGCTTGAAGCAGGGGGTTCAGATTAACACGGAATGACCTGGTCAACTACTATATTAGTTTGACATTCACTGCATTTAATCCCTTGCGTCCTTCAGTAAGCTCAAAAGTTACATCGTCATCCTCCTTGATCTTATCGATCAGGCCGGAAACATGGACAAAATACTCTTCGTCTGATTCGACGTCTTTAATAAATCCATATCCTTTGGATTCATTAAAGAATTTTACTTTACCTTCTTTCATTGTATAAATTGAAAATTAATAACAGTGTAAAAGTAATACATTTAAAAACAAACGCACAAATTGTTTGATAACAATTCGATTTTACCTGGGGATTATGTAATAATAAACCATGAAAAAGTGGCAGGCACTGCCGGCGATGACCAGAAGGTGCCAGACCAGGTGGTGGTAAGGGAATCTTGCGATCTTATAAAACAGGATCCCGACAGTGTAGCAGAATCCCCCCAGCAGGATCAATAACCATCCCATGACAGGCAGGATATTCAGTATCGGGACAATGGCGATCAGAATGAGCCAGCCCATGATGGCATAGGAGGCCACATAGTAGGTGTTGACCCCGGAATCATAATTTCCCGGTCTGAGCAGGATCAGCAAGGTCCCCAGCATTGCAAAGCCCCATTCAAGGCCGAAAATCGCCCATCCCAGTGGTCCATTCAGAGTAACCAGGGCCAGCGGGGTGTAGGTGCCTGCAATAAGGAGATAGATGGCTATCCTGTCAAGGTTGAAGAAGCGGTCCTTGTACCTCCCCATGGGCAGCATATGGGCCACAGTGGAGGAAAAGTAGAGGATGATCAGCGACGCTCCGAATATGGAAGTGCTGGCTATATGCCAGCTATTACCTCGGACAATGGAGGAATGAACCATGATCACCACCCCTGCCACTGCCAGCAGGGTGCCGCACAGGTGTGAAATGGCATTGGCCAGTTCCTCCGTCTTTGAGTAATTACGATCCGGTTCCATCGGGTTCAGGTTTTTTGTAAAATTACCGGTAACTCCGCAATGATGCTTATTTGGCAATCCCCGAATGGCCCATTTCGTCCCAAAATAAGTATATTTACCTCGGCCCGCGCTGAATGAAAGTTGTATGCTACCCGATGAAGAGGATCTTTCTGACAATACTCACCCCGGTTGTGCTCATCATTGTCTCCGCTGCACAGGATTCAAGGAGCGACAGCCTGATGACCGTAAGCAGGCTGTCATCGGGCAGTGAACTGGCACGCGCCTATTATGAGATCTCCGTGCAGATCCTGGATTCAATGCCGGACAGTGCCCTCTATTATGCAAACCAGGCAGAGTTGATCCTGATGAAGAGTGACCCGGATCATCTGCTGCCCGCCCTGTTCAAGCACAAGGGGAAGATCTATGATGTTAAGATGTTATCCGAGCGGAGCCTTTTCTATTACCGGAAGGCCTATGATGAGTACATCAAAACTGGTAACCAGCAAGAGATTGGAGATTGTGCACTGATGCTGGGGAATATCTATTATGAACTGGCCGACTTCAGCGAAGCCTACTATTTCTATTTGCACAGCCTGCAGGCGTTTGAACAGGCCAGTGACCGGCTGGGAATCGCGAGAATGGAGAACAACCTGGGGATCGTGGCCCATGAAATGGGGAAGCTGCAGGAAGCCGAGAAGCATTACAACAAGGCCTATGAGGTCTATAAGGAAATCGGGACAGGGACGGACCAGTGCAGGTCACTCAATAACCTTGGACTGATCCTGTATGACAGACAGGTCTATGATTCGGCCCTGATCTATTTCAATCAGGCCCTCGAAATCATAAACCGGGACTCACTCAGATCCCCGGCGGAACAACAGATCCTCTCAAGCATTTACAATAATATTGCCCTGGCCTATTCAGACACCGGGGAGAATGAAACAGCCCTCTCCTATCTGCGCAGGGGGCGTGCGCTGGCCATTCAGATCAATGACCCTTACAACATCGGCTCTGTTGATATGAATATGGGATCGATCTTCGGAAATCTGGGGCAGATGGATTCGGCACTGTTTTATCTGCACCGCGCCCTGAGAATAGCTAAAGATATGGGATACAGGCACCTGGAGATGGAAACCTATGATGAGCTGGCCAAGCTTCATGCGGGGATAGGCAGTTACGCTTCAGCTTACAACTGGCTCCTGAGGTACGATACGGTATATAAAGAGCTGTTCAACGAGAACCAGTCCGAACAGATTGCCCGTTTGAGGGCCAGGTATGAACAGCAGATCAAGGATCGCGAGATTGAGCAGCTTCAGTCCGAATCACAGGTGCAGAGGATGCTCAACAAGGTCTTCATCGTTTTTATTGTGATCATCGTTGTCCTGGTCATCATCATTACAGTGAACCTGCGTTCCAAGAAAAGCGCAAACCAGATTCTTGCGGAGCGCAATCTTCAGATATCTGATGCGATTCAAAGAATCAGCGAATCGGAGAAAGAGCTGCAGCGGTTGAATATGTCAAAGGACCGGATCTTTTCGGTGGTGGCACATGATCTTCGCAACCCTGTGGCGGCTGTGACCGGGTTCTCTGAATTGCTGTATGACAATTTTGAGCAGTTCCCGGCAGAAACTCAGAAAGAATACCTGCTGCAGATCGTACAGGGAACACAGCGCATCCAGAACCTGCTGGAGAATCTGCTGATCTGGGCCAGGGCCCAGATGAAGGCCGTGAAATACGAACCTGAAGTACTCAAGGTAAAGAATGTTGTGGATGATTGCATCCGGGAGATGAAGGCCAACCTGGATCACAAGAAGGTTGCCTGCCAGGTCAGGATCGACCGGAAATGTATGGTGTTTGCCGATAAAGCCATGATTCACACCGTTTTAAGGAACCTGATCATGAATGCTATTAAATTCAGTTTTCCGGGTGGAAAGATATGGGTCAGATCAAGCACCGGTTCCGGGGAGTGCAGGTTGACGGTAACTGACCAGGGAATCGGTATACAGCCTGAGATCCAGGCAAAGCTCTTTAATGTCAATGAGGTTGTTTCCACACCCGGAACCACGGGCGAATCAGGGTCTGGCCTCGGACTCGTCATCTGCAAAGAATTCCTGGATAAGAACAGGGGAAAGATCACGGTTGAGAGTGAACCTGGCAATGGTTCCAGTTTCACCGTCTCGCTCCCTTTGTCCGGACAGGGCTAGGGCTGCTTCAGGATATCCCTGAATACTTTTTCGAACTTTTCAACCTTGGGCCGGATCACCACGCGGCAGTAACCTTGACCGGGGTTATTCTCGAAGTACTCCTGGTGGTACCCTTCCGCACTGTAAAAGATCTTAAACGGTTCCACCGTTGTCACGACGGGACCACTCCAGATACCTGCCCGGTCCAGTTCCCGGATCGCTTTTTCTGCCAGCTGGCGCTGCTCTTCATTGTGATAGAGCACAATGGACCGGTACTGGGTCCCGACATCAGCCCCCTGACGGTTCCGGGTGGTGGGATCATGTGTCCTGAAAAAAACCTCGAGCAGGTCTGAAAATCCGATCACCTCCGGGTCGAATTCTATCTCTACAACCTCTGCATGACCGGTCTCACCCGTGCTTACCTGCTTATAGGTAGGGTTCTTCACATCTCCTCCGGAATACCCCGACTCTACCGAACAGACCCCGTTGATCCGCTCAAATATCGCTTCCATACACCAGAAGCACCCTCCTCCGAAGGTGGCATGTTCCCATTTCCCGTTCATATCTGCCTGGCCCTTCATAAATGTGCTTAACGATAACAACGTAAATATAACAACTGCATTTTTTCTCATGGCCGCTCCGGTCCTGAACCTTTATTCTATAACCGGCCGGGCATCATTTTGTTTGCCGGTGGCATTCATCACTATTTCGTTGTAACTTTATATCGTGTACCCGGCACTGTTCTATAAGAGAGTGGCGAGCCGGCAGGTTCAATGCCTTCTTTGCCCGCACCACTGTATCCTTTCCCCTGGTCAGATCGGGAAATGCAGCACCCGGATGAACAGGGCCGGGAAGCTCTATTCACAAAGTTTCGGGGTTCTTTCCTCCATTTCAACAGATCCGGTGGAGAAAAAGCCACTCTATCATTTCCTGCCGGGCAGCCTGATCCTCTCGATCGGCAGCTTCGGATGCAACCTGAACTGTGACTTCTGTCAGAATTGCGACATCTCCCAGCCCGGTCCCGGCGCATTCCAGCAGTATCCCGTCAGGGACCCGGAGGATATTGTCAACAAAGCGCTCCTTCACAGGGGGAACATAGGACTTGCCTATACCTATAATGAACCTACTGTCTATTATGAGTATATGATCAAATGTGCAGCCCTTATCAAGGAGCACCGCATGATGAATGTGATGGTAACGAACGGTTATATCAACAAGGAGCCGCTTGAGCAGCTGTTGCCGTACATCGACGCATTCAATATTGATCTGAAATCCTTCCGGAACGAGTTTTACCAGAAGAGATCATCTGCAACCCTGAGGCCTGTACTGGATACCATCTCCAGGGTAGCCAGATCAGGGCGCCATATGGAACTGACTTTTCTGATCATACCGGGGCACAACGATTCTGAAACAGAATGGGCCGATATGATCCGGTGGATTGAGGAGAACTGCGGTCCGGACACCATTCTGCATGCCAGCAGGTACTTCCCCCGGCACAAGCTACGGGCCCCCGTTACCCCTACCGAAACCATCGAGCGTTTCCTGCAGGCAGCCAGGGAGCGGATCCTCTATGTGTACCCTGGCAATATACCCCAGATCGACAGCCATACCCGTTGTCCCGGCTGCGGATCCCTGCTCATTGAAAGGGTGATGTATCACACAAGGATCACAGGCCTGGACGGGAACGGCCATTGCGTTCAGTGCAATTACAGAATTAAAGGCGTATTTAAACAACCATGAAGATGTATACAAGAAGTGCGGTGGTGGAGGGTAGATTCTACCCTTCCTCCAAGCAGAAGATATTCAATCAGATCCGGGAAATCGAAGCTGCAGGACGCTACCCGGTGGCAGATCTGGAGCCGGCACGGGTCTTTGGTGCGGTATTGCCGCATGCAGGGCATATCTATTCGGGATTCCAGACGGTTCCGGTCTTTCAGCTCATTCAGAAGCTTGGACTGGGGATCGAAACATACGTCATCGTGCACCCCAACCATTCCGGCTACGGGGCCCCGCTGGCCATTGATGAGGCTGACCTTTGGACCAATTCCGCAGGCCAGGTGCCCATTGACCGTGAGTTTGCATCGGCCACGGGACTCCCTTTCGACAGGCTGGCTCACGCTCAGGAGCATTCGGCCGAGGTGATCATCCCTTTCATTCAGTACTACCTGCCTGATGAACCCTTCTCCCTAGTTCCGGTATGCATGAGGGACCAGGGACACCAGAGTGCAGTGACCGTTGCTGAGGGGATCCTTCGTGGGGTCCGGGAAACGGGCAGGAAGATCATGTTGCTGGCGTCCTGTGATTTTTCGCATTTCCTCCCGCCCGGGGAAGGAGAGAAAAAAGACCAGTATGTGGTTGATGAAATATTGTCAAGGAATGCTGAAGGCGTGGAATCTGCCGTTCGCAGGCACCATCTGTCAGTTTGCGGTTACGGTCCCATCATGGTGCTGATGCATTATTCCGGTTCCTTTGACAGTGCCTACAAGATAAAGATCCTGGCCAGGGGGAATTCCGGCGAGGTGATCCCTTCGCGTGAAGTGGTTGACTATATCTCCATGATCATGTACCAATGAACCTGTCCGCGCATGAGAAATGCATATTGATCCGGCTTGCCCGGAAGCACGTCTCCGGATTCCTGGACCCTGGAAACCAGGAGGAAACGCCGGTTTCCACCATCCCGGAATCACTGAATGTCCGGTGCGGGGTCTTTGTTTCACTCTATGTAAAAGATAAACTGAGGGGCTGTATCGGCACATTTTCTGAAAATGATCCCCTTCACTCCAGCGTCCAGAAAATGGCCCTTTCAGCTGCCACCACCGATGGCAGGTTCGCACCCCTGGACAGGGATGAGCTGAAGGACCTGAAGATTGAGATCAGCGTCCTCTCTCCCCGCGTACCGGTCTCGGGACCCGAAGAGATCACCCTGGGCAAACACGGGATCTACATCCAGCGCGGTTCCAACAGGGGAACCCTGTTGCCCCAGGTGGCCGTCAGCCAGAAATGGAACGTGGAACAGTTTCTCGGGAACTGTGCAAAGCACAAAGCCGGGCTTGGGTGGGACGGATGGAGAGATGCCGAGCTTTATACCTATGAGGCCATTGTCTTCAACTCGGAGGAGATCGGGCCTGATTGTTAATAATTCTTAAAATTACGAAAATCTTCGTAATTGATTTGCATTTATGGACCGGTTGGCCTATTTTTACTACGAAAAGATTCGTACAATGCGCAGCAAACCCAGCGATTCTGAGCTCGAGATCATGCAGGTGCTCTGGGAGAAGGGTGCCCTGACAGTAAGGGAGGTGAACGACCACCTGAACAAACGGCGCAGGGTTGGCTACACCACCACCCTCAAGATCATGCAGATCATGACAGACAAGGGAATGCTTACCAGGGATACCGGGCAGAGGTCTCATATCTACACACCCGTGATGAAACCGGAAGAGGTTCAGTCGAGCATCCTCGACCATGTGATCAGGACCGCTTTCATGGGAAACACTTCCAGTATGGTGCTGAGGGCCCTCGGACAGCACCAGGTGTCACCCGAGGAGATGGAAGAGATCAAGGCGATCATCGAAAAGATGGAAAAGAGAAGCCGTGGCGATATTTGACATCAGCAGCAGCTGGACGCTGGCTCTGGGGAAAACCCTGGTTCACAGCATCTGGGCCGGGCTTCTTATCCTGGCCGTTCTGAAAATCTCTTTTCTGTGGATACCCGCCAGGAAGGCCAATTACCGGTACCGGCTCGCCTCAACTGCGCTGCTTCTATATGCCGGGTCATTCGTGGCACTCTTTTCCCTGCTCTATGCGCCTTCACCGGAGGCTGGCGAAAAGCTCCCGGTTATTGCCGCATTAAAGCTGGCTGATCTCCCGGAACTGACTCACCAGGTGAGGTGGCACAGGCCCGTCTGGTTCTATTGCACCTGGCTCTATTTCATCGGGATCACCATATCCATGATTCGCTCTGTTGTCTCCATCGGCTTCATCCAGTCGATCAGGAAAAGCGGCAGACCGGTCAGCGGAGCCTGGGTGGCCAGGTTCAACGAGTTCAGGAAGCGGGCAGGGATAGGAGCACGGATCCGGCTCCTGGTCTCCGCCCGCACGGATACTCCCCTTCTGGCGGGTATTATCCGTCCTGTGATTATCGTTCCGGTAGGAATGCTCACCCAGCTCCCCTTTGAACAGGTTGAAGCGATCCTTATGCATGAGTTGTTTCATTTAAAGCGTTTTGACCACCTGATGAATATGCTCCAGAAGGTCGCAGAAGTGCTGTTCTTTTACAACCCGGCAGTCTGGTCCATCTCCAGTACCATCCGAAAAGAGCGGGAGAACTGCTGTGATGATCTTGTCCTGGGCGGATGCTCCCATCCGCTGGATTACGCCAAAGCGCTCTACCAGCTTGCGCTGGAGCAAAAGCGGACCCTCTCCATGGTCCCTGCTGCCACAGGAAGCGGCGGGGATCAGCTCAAGTACAGAATTCAAAGAATGTTAAATCCAGCAGCCATGAAAACGAATATCCGTGAGAAAATATCCGCACTCCTGCTCTGTATCGCCGGGGTGCTCATTGTAACCGTCATTTCCGGATTCAGTTCCGCTTTTTCCATTATCCAGTATAAAACTGCACCCGGGGTGGATTCACCGACGGGGGTGGTAACGGACCTTGACCGGATCGTCCCCCAGGAGCCCGAAGCGGCTGCTCTGGCGGCGCCCCTGCCCGCTCCCCGGCCCTCGGCATTGCCCGGGCCCGGACCCCGGCCCCATCCGGCAATCCTGTCCGATACCCTTCCGGAACCGGAAGGCATAAGCGATGAAAGGGCGGAACCGGATGAGGAGGAGATCCGCAAAGAGATCGAAGCTGCCATTGCGGAGATCGACTGGGAGGAGATCCGCAAGGAGGTGGAAAGTGCAAAGCTTGATGCCCTGAAGGAACTGGAGGAGATCGACTGGGAGGAGATCCGCAAGGAGGTGGAGAGTGCAAAGCTTGATGCCCTGAAGGAACTGGAGGAGATCGACTGGGAGGAGATCCGCAAGGAAATGGCAAATGTGAAGCTTAATCTGGACTCTCTGATGCAGGATCTTGACCTTGATTTTGACTTTGATTTTGATGTGGATCCTGAAATGCACCACCAGGAAAATGAGGGAGGGAACGCAGGGGGTGATTAAGGCGAGAATTTGGAATTTTAATTATATCCCATATATTTGCTGCATCCAGAAGGGTAACAGACTACAAACAGATAGTCACTAACCCTAAGACTAAATCTGTATCTGAAGGTCCCGGTTCAAAAAAACCGGGGCCTTCTTTTTCCGGCAAATTATTGAAATTCAATTCTTTATCCTGATTCAGAGGCATGTGTAGATCATACACTTACTGTTTTTGGCACTGAATTTGAATTTGGTTCTGCAAAAGATGTCTCATTATAAACAGAGGGAAATCATGAAACCAGGAATATATATCACCGCAATGCTGATGGCGCTGATTATCGGCAATGCCGCTGCTCAGGCCCAGACAGCAGCCCGCACTGATTCACGGGACAACAGGGAACGAACCACTGTTAAGAGAACCGATGCCAGGGAAACCCCCGCGCAGAAAAGCAGGGCTACACAGCCCGCACGCCAGCCGGCGGCCCAGCCGGCCAGCCGGACAGGAAGCCAGCAGATGGAGCGCCAGCGGACTACCCGGCCCTCCCCTTCCCCTGCAAGGAGCACTGTACAAAGGGAAGCCGCGAAACAGCCGGCGGCACAGCGGGAAAGACCCGTGAGCATCAGTACACCAAACAATCCGAAAAGCCATTACAGGTCACCCGACCCGAACAGCTATGCAAAACGGAACAAGTACTCTGAAAAGCGCTATTACAGCGGCCATCACTACCACCCTGTCTATCCCACCGGGAAGGTGAAGGTCTATTACCACCATGATACTTACCTTCACAATTACAATGTCCTTTACTATCCTGCATATACCGAGATATACTGGACACGCAATATGTACAGGGATTACCGGATTTGGTATCCCAACTACCACTGGAGCTACAGTTACGGCTACAGGATCCAGACCATCTCAGTTTTTGACGCCAAATACAACCTTGGAGAGGTGGCCATGGTCTACGGTCGGGTCTGTGCAACCTGGTACAACAGTGATACCGATGACTATCTTCTCTTCTTCGGGGGCGACTATCCCTACCAGCAGTTTACCGTTGTACTGCCGGGACACATCGCAAGAAAATTCAGCTGGAGGCCGGAACGGTTCTTCCTGGGCGAACACCTGACCATCACCGGGCTGATCACCACTTTTGACGGGATCCCGGAGATCATCGTGAAAAACAGGCGGCAGGTTGGCATTTACTGATAGCGGACAGACCTGCAAGCTCTATCCAAAACCATTGCAGATATCATGGACAAACGGGCTGCCAGAAGGGGCAGCCCCTTCTATTTCCCGGGCACCGCCACGGAGGCCCTTTCAATGAAATAGGCAGCAAAAATCCCCTGGCCCTCGTTATCCACGTTGGACCGGATATTGGCAGCCGGACCGGAAAAGAGCGGATTGTTCCCGATGATCTCCCATTGGGCATCCCCGATAAAATCATAATATTGTTTATCGATGCAGTTCAGCTCAAGGGTGACTGTATCTCCCGGTGAGACCTTTTCACGTTCAGAGGAATCCGACAGGTATGCCATGGGGTATCCGTAATAGAGGTATCCCCCGTTGTAGAAGTCATCCGGGAATACCATGTAATGAATCAGGGTATCGGTCAGAAGGTCACTGTTTTTCCAGACCTTGATCCCGTACCACTCCCTGGTGGGCGGATCCAGCGCATACATATAGACCTCCCATCCGCTCCACCAGAAAGACTGGAAATAGTTCAGACTGATGGAATCGAGCCTTGCCCCTCCCGGCATGGTACTTGCCGCATGGTATGTTTCATAGACCCGGTCCCCGTCCACATCCACATGGCTGATAAAAAGTTCGTACGTGGTTCCCGGCACTCCCCTGAAAGCATTGGGCGTAAGGTACAATCCCCTGACGGAGTCATCTTCTTCAAGCAGAAGGGTGGTATCATTGAACCCTATCTCCACCACAGCTCCTGTCACCCTCGGTGAGGACTTGTTGGAGAAATAGTCACTGGAAGTGGTCAGCTCCACCCGGTGCCTGACCGAATCTGTTGTTACGGTGCCAAATACAACAAGCCTCCGGTAGGTGGAGTCCAGTTCAATATCGATGATTTCCGTGCACGAGATCATCACTGCCATGATGCAGAGTGCAAGCCACCTTAATTTTCCTGCCGTACGCATCAGAAATTGAAATTATAGGTGATGGCCGGAATGATGGAAAAGAGGTAAGTCATCTCAGCATAGGTCACCTCCGGATCGGATTCATCCTGGATGAAGTTCAGGGTCCAGACATTTTTCCGCGCATAGACATTGTAGATTGAAAGGTTCCATTCACCGTACCACCGTTTCCCCGGTTTCTTTTTATCCCGAAGAGTCACCGAAAGGTCAAGCCTGTGATAATCCGGCAACCGGTATTCATTCCGGCCCGTGTATACCGGCAGGATATTGCCCATTACCTCATACCTTCCCGATGGCAGGGTAAAAGGGATACCGGTGCTGTATATCCAGTTGGCTCCAATCTGCACTCTTTCAACAATATCGTAACTGAATACCAGCGCGAGGTCATGGGGTTTGTCGTACGGGGCCGGATAGGGCTTTCCGCTATTGATCTCCGGGAAGTCACGCATGGTCTTCGAATAGGTGTAGCTCACCCAGCCGGAGATATGGGAGAAATCATACTTCACGTAGATTTCCGCCCCGTAGGAAGTGGCCTCTCCGAAGCGCAGCTCGCCTTCAAGGCGCGGATTAAGGTAGAGTTGCGCATGGTCCCTGAAATCGATGGCATGGTCCATCTTCTTATAGTAGATCTCCACCGAGGATTCTATCTTGTTATCCAGGAAGTTCCGGAAATAACCCGCAGACACCTGGTCGGAGACCTGGGGCAATACATTGGGGGAGGCAGGGAACCATATATCCAGCGGTGTCCCCGCCGTGGAATTGCTCGCCATCTGAAGGTACTGGCGTGTCCGTGAATAACTGGCCTTCACCGAGCTTCTTTCGTTGAGGAGGAAATTCATGGCCATCCTGGGTTCAAAGCCTTTATGGGTGTTGAAGAAATCTCCGTCCAGGTAAAGTGCTGAATCCTTTACCTCATATTCCTGGTCATATTCAAATACGGTGGAGGGGCCCACATTGCTGAAAATGGAGTAGCGGAGCCCGTAGCGAACGGCCATCCTCTTCCCGAACTTCGATTCTCCGGAAAAATAGAGGCCGCTTTCCAATGCATTGTTATAGGATAATTCTGATTTGGCGGTGGCTCCATTCTCATCCTCCGTGGAAACGGCTCCCGGTTTGATGATGTGGTACACACTTGACAGGCCATAGTCAAAGGTGTGTTCGGGGGTCACATACCAGTTGAAATTCGCTTTTCCCCCGAAATCATCCAGAAATGAGACCCATGAGAATTGGGGCCCTGAACCTTCCGGAGTACCCAGGTCATAGAAATAGTGTGAGTTAACAAGGGTAAAGTTGCTGAACAGTTTCTTGGAAAGCAGGTGGTTCCACCGTAATGATACGGTGCGGTTCCCAAATCCCATCCCCGAAAAATCGCTTGAAAAAACATCCTTCCCGAAGTACCCGGATAGAAAGATGCGGTTTTTCCCGTTGATCGTATAGTTCACTTTTCCATTCAGGTCATAGAAATAGAGCTTGCTGTCCCTGATGGCAGTGTCCCTTGCAAAAAGGAGGAAAAGATCTGCATAGGTACGCCTGCCCGATATTATGAAAGAGGCTTTATCTTTAGCGATCGGCGCCTCCAGGGTGAGGCGGCTCGAGATGGTTCCGATGCCACCCGTGGCGGTAAACTTGCGGTTATTCCCCTCTTTCATGCGTATATCCAGCAGGGATGAGAGCCTGCCTCCCGACCTGGCCGGAATATCTCCTTTATAAAGTTTCACATCCTTGATGGCATCGTTGTTGAACACAGAAAAGAAGCCCATGACGTGGGAGGCGTTGTAAACTGCAGCCTCATCCAGCAGGATCATGTTCTGGTCAGGGCTTCCTCCCCGCACGCTGAAACCGGATGATCCTTCACTCGTGACCTGGACACCGGGAAGCAGCTGAATGGCCTTGATCACATCCACCTCCCCCATCAGTGCCGGGATCTTCCTGATGGACTGGATCGGCAATTGTATGGATCCGGTCTCAACCCTGGTAATGTTTGCATTCCCGGCCTCTGCCGTAATGGTTACCTCCTCCAGTTCAAGCCGGGACTCGTAGAGTTCGATGTTGATTTCCATATCAGCATCAAGCCGCACAGGAACGGTCTGTGTCAAATATCCCACATAGGAACAGACCAGGGTATAAAATCCCGGATCCAGGGAAAGGGAATAGTACCCGTAAGCATTGGTGACGGTTCCGGAACCGGATTCCAGCACCGCAACATTGGCCCCAATCAGGTCTTCTCCGGTTGCGGCATCACGCACAAACCCGCTCACCACGACCTTCCCTTCAATTTCAGCTGCAGGGAGAAGCGTGAAGAGCAAGAGCAGAAAATATACAGGGGCTCCCTTTGACTTCATTTCCAGGATGCTGAAAGATCCAATAAAAGACAGATATCAGATCAATTTGTTGAACTGACCTGATATCTGTAATAAAGATAAAAAACAATCTATGGTGCGGCTGCTCTGTCAGACGATCTGGCTCATGGCATCAATGAAAGCTTCAACGGATGCCGTGATAATATCTGTGGAGGCCGAAAATCCGTAATAAACCACGTTCTTGTGCTCCACCTGCATATGAACCTTGCCCAGATCGTCGCTGCCCCTGGTGATGGCCTGGATCAGAAACTCCTCGATCTTCACCTTGTTCTTGAGGATCTGCTTCACTGCATTGATGGAGGCGTCCACCGGACCATTCCCGGTGGCGGTTGCCGTGTGGCACTCCCCGTGCCATTCAAGGATCACCGTGGCCACCGGTGAAGTGCCTTTCCCGCAGAGCACCTGCAGGCTGTCAAGGTGCAGGTTCCGTTTGATATCCCTGGCACTGGCTCCGGCCAGCACTTTCAGATCCTCATCCACGATCTCCTTCTTTGAATCTGCCAGTTTGAGGAATTCATCGTAGATGGCATCGAGTGCTTTCCTGCTGAAAGTGTACCCCAGTTTTTCCAGGCGGTGCTTCAGGGCTGCCCTTCCGCTCCTTGCGGTGAGAAGGATGGATGATTCACTGATCCCGACAGTTCTGGGATTGATGATCTCATAGTTCTCCCTTCGCTTCAATACGCCATCCTGGTGGATCCCCGAAGAGTGGGCAAAAGCATTTCGCCCCACGATCGCCTTGTTGGGCTGGACCGGCATGCGCATCAATGTGGAAACGAGCCGGCTGGTCCTGTAGATCTTTCTGGCATTGATTTGGGTGATCAGGTTCAGGTGTTTCCGGCTTCTGATGATCATGGCGACCTCCTCCAGGGAGGTATTGCCTGCACGTTCCCCGATCCCGTTCACGGTCACTTCCACCTGCCGTGCTCCGTTGATCACACCGCTCATGGTATTTGCCGTGGCCATCCCGAGATCATTGTGGCAATGGGTGGAGATGACGGCCCTGTCAATATTGGGAACATGCTCCTTCAGATAACGGATCTTCTTCCCGTATTCATCAGGCAGTGTGTAACCCGTGGTGTCGGGGATATTGACAACCGTGGCACCTGCTTTGATCATCTCCTCGATGACCCTGGCCAGGTATTTATTATCGGACCTTCCGGCATCCTCTGCGTAGAACTCCACATCCTCCACAAAGGATTTGGCGTATCTGACAGCTTCCGCTCCCCTTTCAATGATCTCCTCCGGGTTGCTGTTCAGCTTATGGTAGATATGGTAATATGAGGTCCCTATCCCGGTATGAATGCGCGGGCGCTTGGCAAATTTCAGCGATTCCGCTGCCACTTCTATATCTTTTTTAACCGCCCTTGTAAGGGCACAGATCACCGGTTCGGTCAGGGCCTTGCTGATCTCAACCACCGAATTGAAATCGCCCGGGCTCGATATGGGGAATCCCGCTTCTATGATGTCCACTCCCAGCTCTTCAAGTGCCCTGGCAATTTCAATCTTTTCAATCGTATTCAACTGGCACCCCGGAACCTGCTCCCCATCCCGCAGTGTCGTATCGAAAATGTAAACGCGGTCTTTTGCCATTTGTATGGTTTCTAGCGGATTTATGACTACAAAAGAAGTAAATAATACGCAATTTATGCCATTCAACATATGGTAAAACTGCACAAATGGGATCAAATACCTGGAAAAGGGACGGAATCGCTGTTCAGGAGAATTCCCTTTTCAGCTGCTCAACCCAGGCATTTACCCGGTCATTGTTCATGGAAGCCTGGTTCTCGTAATCAATGGCCAGACCCGCAAACTGATCTCCCCGCCGGGCCCGTGAACTTTCAAACTCATATCCCTCTACGCTGGTGAAGCCCACCAGTGTGGCGCCCTGGTTTTCCAGGATCTCCGCCATTATTCCCAGAGCGTCAATAAAATTCTCCGGGTAGCCTTTCTGGTCACCCAGGCCGAACAGAGCGATCTTTTTCCCCTTCAGATCGAGTTCTTCCAGTGCAGGGACAAATTCATCCCAGTAGTTGGGCAGTTCGCCGTCAAACCAGGTCGGCACACCCATGATGATCTGGTTGCAGGAGGTGAAGAGCTCTTCAGTGATCTCCTCGGCATTGACCATTTCCACCTGTTCATCGCTGAAGGCCTCCCGGATCTTCTGGGCCACTTTCCCGGTCTTTTTGGTATTGAAGCTGTAAATGATAGCGGTCTTGTTCATCCTGATAGCTGTTGGTTCAGTAGTTCAGCAGTTCATCCGCTGCCTGCTCGATCCGTTTCAGGTCGGGAAGAATGGCGGCCTCAAGGATCCGGTTAAATCCGACCGGGGTAAAGGTGGAACCCACCCGCCTTACCGGACCATCCAGGTATTCAAAAGCCAGATCGGTGATCCGGGCGGCTATCTCCCCGCCAAAACCGCCAAAGACCTTGTCTTCATGGACCACAAGGGCCTTGCCGGTCTTCCGGACCGTCTTCAGAATGGCATCGGTGTCGAGGGGGCTGAGCGATCTGAGATCGAGCACTTCCAGGCTGGCCCTCCCCTGTTCATTGAATTTATCGGCCAGTTCCACACACATAGGGGTCGTGTTTCCATAGGTGATGATGCTCATGTCCGTTCCTTCCCTTCTCAGCCTGGCCTTCCCAAAGGGGACCTCGAAATCGTCCGGGATGGGCGTGGCCACTTTGGGAGCGTTATACAATGCTTTCGGTTCCAGGAAAAGGGTCATTCCCCTTGACCTCATGCTGGTGCGCAGCAATCCTGCAGCATCATCTGCATAGCTGGGATAGACCACCCTGACACCCGGGAAGGCAGTCAGCGATCCTTCAATGGTCTGGGAATGGTATAAACCGCCACCGATATATCCTCCGGAGGCCAGCCGGACCGTGATATTCGGGGAAAACTGTCCCCTGGTGCGCCAGTATTCATGGGTCGTTTCCACAAATTGTTCCATGGCAGGCCAGAAATAGTCTGCAAATTCCGCTCCCTCCACCACGATGCGCAGCTTATCATTGAACCTGCTCATTCCGTTGGCTGTCCCCATAATAAAATCCTCTGCAATGGGGGCATTAAAGACCCTCTCCCTTCCGAACTCCTGCTGCATCCCCTTGGTCACATTGAAGATCCCGCCCTTCTCCTTGTGGGCCACATCCTGCCCCCAGATGAAGGTGTCCGGATTGTGACGGAACTCTGCCTTAAGCGTTTCGTTCAGGCCTTCGATGAGCTTTTTGGGTTCCCCCTGATGGTCATGCAATCCTTCCGGGTACTTCTCACTCACGTAGGGCTCTGGGATCACGTATTCATGCACGGATTCAGGGGTTGGCTGAGGTGAATTCATCCCCACCTTGTGTGCAGCTTTCACGATCTCTTTTGCCTCATTCTCAAGTGCCAAGACCTCCTCCTCGGTAAAACGCTTGTACCTGAGCAAGAGCCTCCTGTATTTGGCCAGCGGATCATACTGGTGTACATAATTGAGCTCGTAATCATCACGGTACAATTCGTGCCGGTCGGAATTGGAGTGGGAATGGATCCGGACACAGTTGGCCTGGACAATGACCGGGTGTTCATCTTCAACGACAGTAGCCTTTGCCTCTGCCATGGTATTCATGCTGTCAAAGACATCCTTCCCGTTGCAGTGGAAGATCTTCAGGTTCTTAAAGCCGGAGAAATTATTGGCTACCTTCCTGTTGGCGGTCTGGTCTGCTTTTGGAACCGAGATGCCATAGCCGTTATCCTGGAATACAAAGATCACCGGCAGCCTTTCATTGGTGGCCCCGTTGATGGCTTCGTATACATATCCTTCCGAGACGGAGGATTCGCCCTGTGAACTGATGGCCACCCCGGGTACCTTGTACCTCTTCATAGCCCTGGCAAGCCCTACCGCGTGCAGGGTGTGGTTGCCGGTGCATGAGGAGACATTGTGTATGTTCC
>CAYXUD010000034.1:0-2418 GCA_964467775.1 uncultured Bacteroides sp.
CAAATGGAGCTACATGCCGGTGGAGAACATCCACCAAGTGGAGGTGATCAAGGGGGCTTCATCGGTCCTCTACGGCTCCTCCGCACTGAATGGTGTGATTAACCTGAGAACCCGCTTCCCCGGGAATGACCCCCAAACGGAGGTGACCCTCTACGGGGGGGTATTCATGGCGCCCCGGAGAAAGGAGATGGTGTGGTGGGACAGGAATCCGCTGTTCGGGGGGGGATCCTTTTCACACCTGAGGAAGATTGGGAACTTCGACCTTTCCGTGGGAGGTAACTACTTCAAGAATGAAGGGTACAGGGAGCTGGAACATGCACAGAGGGTCCGGGGCAACCTGGCACTCCGGTACAGGTTCGGGAAGGTGCAGGGATTATCGGCAGGTGTTGCCGCAAGCGCCATGTACACCGACCATGCCGATTTTATCTTCTGGCAGGATGCCGATTCAGGGGCTTACCGGCAGAACCCCGATTCTTACGCCCCGCTGGTGGGGCACAGGTACAACATCGATCCATACGTGGAGTACTTCACCCCCGGCGGGGACAAGCATTCCCTGAAAACCAGGCTCTACAGCGTCGGCAATGCCACGGTGGATGAGACCAAGAACAGCTTTTCGAAGGTCTGGTACGGGGAGTACAGGTACCTGAACAGGATCGGGCAGAGGGTCCACTGGACAAGCGGTTTGTCATTTATGCGGAATACGGTGGTGGCCGGGTTGTTTGATGAACACCAGGGCTCCAATTCAGCGGTCTATTCGCAGCTCGATGCCCAGGTGCTAAACCGTTTCAAGATTTCAACGGGGATACGCTGGGAGTTCAATACCCTGAACAGGGAGCTCTTCTTCTCATCTCCTGTGGTACGGGCAGGGCTCAATTTCCAGGCCGGAAGGAGCACCTACCTGAGGGCATCCTTCGGGCAGGGTTACCGGTTCCCGTCTGTGGCAGAGATGTTTGTGGATGCCAGTTTCAGCAATTTCAAGATATTCCCGAATCCCGGACTGGAACCTGAATGGGGATGGAGCGGCGAGGCCGGGATCAAGCAGGGATTTGCACTGGGATCCTGGGCGGGATTCGCGGATCTTGCACTCTTCTGGACCCGCTACGAGAATATGATCGAGTATAACTATGGATATTTTCCGCCCGATACGCTCATTCTGCACCCCTCGGAGTATGTGGGGTATAAGGCACTGAACATTGAAAACGCAAGGATCATCGGCACGGAGGTGTCAATCACAGGCCAGGGCAGGGTGGGCCCGCTCGATCTGACCCTGATGGCCGGGTATACCTTCATGGACCCGGTGGATCCCAAGCTGGTGGATTCCATCGGAAGGGCCGGGGATGAATCCTACGTATTGAAATACCGCCGCAGGCAGATGTTCAAGTCTGATCTTGAAGTGGCATTCTGGAAGCTGTTTGCCGGGATCAACCTGCAGTACAATTCAAGGATGATCAGGGTGGACGAGGCCTTTATCGATCCGCTGCTCGGCAACCTGCTGATGCCCGGTTTCCCGGATTACTGGCACAACAGAGCGGGTGGTTACACCCTGGTGGACCTGCGGGTGGGATGGAATATCTCCCCGCTGTTCAGGATAAACGCCATACTGAAGAATGCCAATAATGCGGAATACCTGGGCCGGCCCGGGGATATCGGTCCGCCGCGCCACTTCACCCTACAGGCAAAGCTTACATTCTAGCCTTGATGAACTTCCCGGTGAAGACCTCCTTGTGGTTGGTCACCCTGTAAAAATAGGTGCCGGGCAGCAGTGCACGGCCATCGAACCCGAAGTAATGCTCGCCGGGCGGGGATCCCATTTTCTCCCGGTACATCAGTTCTCCCAGTATGTTATAGACTTCCAGTTCAATCCGGTCATCGTAGGGTGTGAAGAAGCCGATCCGGGTGATATCTGAAAAGGGATTAGGGATATTCGGAAGTACCAGGAATTCGCTGTAGCGTTTCAGGTCGAGCCCGGCCGCTTCATTCACTGTCAGCACCACTGAAGTGTCATTCAGGATCTGTTCATAGGGTATGACCGAAGTACCCATGACAATCCAGGGGGTGATGTAGATCGACAGGGGATAAACACCTGCAGTTACAGGGATGCCGGAAATACTGATGCAGTAAAATGAGTCCGCATAGAGTTCTACTGCATTAACTGCATAGCCAATACCCCCGGGCAGGTTCCCCACCGAATCCAGGAGGATGTGGTCGATTATTATGGTAAACTCCCCGAAAGTGGCTTCTCCCGGAGGGATTACCGTGATCACCTCCTCATAGGGAACATTCACGGTGGCATCGGGGAGCTGTGCGGGACAGATCTCGCCGGGCTCATTGATATCCTTGCAGTTCACCGTATCCGGCACACACTGCGCGTAAACGGAAACTACGGCAAACACCGGCAGGGCAAGGAGGACGGACATT
>CAYXUD010000035.1:0-17240 GCA_964467775.1 uncultured Bacteroides sp.
TCAGGTAGACATCATGTGTGCCACTTATCGCATCTACATCAGCCCGAAAAATCTGATAAGTTGATACACCACCGGTATTCTCAATCGCACATTCGGCAACTTTTTGGCCTGTCCCAATGGAATCAATCCATACCTCCACGACCCCGCTTTTGTCACTTGCAGCTTCCAGGCGCATCGATGTAGGAGAACGTGGATAGTCGCTGTTGCCAAAAGTGACACCCGGGTACATGGCCCAGTCATCATTTTCAATTCGGAATAGGTAAGCACTTGTCCATCTTACCCCGGAAGCATTGGCCGGATCTGTTGCTGGAATGGTGGTATAGGCATCACGGTAGATGTAGAGGTCAAAAAAGGCCGGCTTACCGGTCACATAAAGCCCTTGCTGGCTGCCGGTAAAATCATTGAATTGAGATTGTGAAATATCCAGATCACGGGCATTTATCTCCTCTCCAATCCCGCTCCACGTCAAACCGTCCGCACTGTAATAGGCAGTCATGGTATGCTGATTCCTGACAAGCTTAAGCCAGACAATATTACCCACCGTATCATCCACTTCGAAAGTGATATCTTCAAATGAGAATCCCAGCACCGGCACCCCTCCGCTATTCAGGGAGCTGTACACTTTCACCTGGTGTGATTCAGGTCCGTTTATGATCCATAAGCCTGCTTGATCCGATTCAGATTCCGGTTCGAAATCCACTCTGGTAATCAAAGAATAGTGGTGTTCTCCATCAATTTGAATGATGGTATTGCTGCCGGAATGTGGCTCAAGGTATAACCAGCCCTCTCTTGAACTCAGGGAATATGTGTCATCAGGGGTAAACCCCAGGAACGACCAATCCGGTTTCAGGGTCGCGGAGTTGAACAGGTCCGGTTTTGCAACTGTCCAGGGTATATGACTGCCTGGAAGATCAGGTGCTGCAACAGCATCAACAGGTGGGTATTGAATGACCGGGAACCCCTCCTCGTCGTAGGTAACATGACATAGCACACCCTGGCGTCCCTGTGCATACCAGAGCGTACTGTTATGATAACTCTGCGCAAATGTCCAGCTCGTGCTGTCATCCAGCATAACTACCGGTGCAATGTGATTGGGTGTATTGAAGGTGCCGCGGGATCCGGTGAAAATAGTACCTTCCCTGATCGTCCAGGCAGCCTGATCACCCGTCAGGGTGTCACTTCGCATGACATATTGCTCCCCGACCAGGTGTTGCGCAAAGCTATAATAATAATATCCATTCCTTTTCCACATCACAGGCCCTTCTGCCCAGCCATAAGGGTTACCCAATGAGTCAGGATTCAGCCAGGTGAGATCGAGCACCGCCCCATTCGGTTGTCCATCTTCTCCAAGCTCCACAATGTGATTATTCTGAGGGCCGGCTTTCGTGAGCAAATACCATTTGCCGGTTGCCTCGTCAATGAATATGGAATTATCCACTCCCAGTCCGGGCACTCCGTCCGGAATTTGCATGATGGTTGGTTCACTCCATGGTCCTTCAGGTTGATCGGCGGTAACATAATACATGCTTCCGCCACCCCTTCCAAAGAAGTGCCAGTACTTATCAAGATAGAGAACCATATGTCCGCCCCAGATGCCCCCGCCCGGCTGGTCTCCGTATACGGTCCAGGATGCAGATACCGGTTGCGCGATCACTTCCCAGTGTATCAGGTCAGTAGACCGGTAAATCCTGGGAGTGGGATTAAAAGATGACCCGGAGGTGTAGTAAAAATTACCGATCCTCGTCAACGTCGGATCCGGATGATCCCCCGGGATTACGGGATTCAGGAAAGTACCAAATGATGGTGATCTTTCACTTACAGAATCCTGGCCATACAGATGTAAACCTGCAAGGAGGATAATGCTTAACAGACTTGTGTTCTTCATGATAATGTATTTGAGCTTCGAAGTTTAATAATCAAAACTAACAAACGAATGGATACATGTCAATCTTTCTTGCCAGTGCAAGGGTATCGTGCACCCCCAGGAACGGATTTGCCTTTTCCCGCAGTCTGCTTTCATGCCCCAAGCCACATGCCCTGGGGCCTGGGTTTGGATTCAGGTTTCATCTGCGGGAAACATGCAGTTTCAGGATGAATCATATCATAATTTTTAAAATATGTAAATTGCGTTGGTGTATTAACTTTTGTCAGAACAATTAAAATTCACTTTCATGAAAACCGGACCAGTTGTTCTTTTGATTGCACTATCCTGTTACTCCTGTAAAAATTCAGAGCAAGAACCGCAAAGCCTTTTTAACGGGTCAGATTTATCCGGTTGGCATGTGGATGTTCCTGCCATGGATTCAAATCCTGACACCCTCAAGCCTTTCATCGTGCGGGATGGGATGCTGGTAAGCCTGGGAACGCCTGGAGGGCACTTAATTACCGACGATGAATTTCAGAATTACAGATTGACAGTTGAATACCGCTTTGCCGGAGCCCCCGGTAATTGCGGTGTTTTGATCCATGCAAGTACACCTCGTGCACTTTACGGGATGTTTCCAAAATCCATGGAGGTGCAGATGGAGCATAAAAATGCCGGTGATTTCTGGTGTATTGTCGAAGATATTGCAGTACCCGATATGGAGGCCAGGAGAGGTCCGGAAGAAAACTGGGGCATTACCGAAGGGAAGGGCCGGAATATTAAAAACCTGACAGACGATTCTGAAAAGCCGGCAGGTGAATGGAATACCATGGTTATTGAAGCTGTAGGAAACGAGATCAAGGTGTGGGTAAACGGAGTTTTAGTAAACCATGGCTTTAACTGTACAGCCGAGAAGGGACAGATCGCGTTGCAGGCTGAGGGTTCAGAAGTTGAGTTCAGAAAGATTGAATTGCAGGCGATCACCAGGATTACAGGGAAATAGGATAGCGAACCGCTTCATTTGTTCTGGGTTTCATTTGGAAATATTCCGCCACCTCTCCTGCAAGGTCCAGTTCAAGTAAACTATGCGAGCGCATTGGCTTCCGAGCTCGCAGGCTCGGTTCCCCGCTGCTTGCTGCGGGGTAAGCAAGCACAAACACGATTTGCTGATCAAAGCCCCCTGTATTCAAAATAGTCGAAGTATGCAGGTTCCGCACACTGCTTTCCATTTCCGGTGGCGTACAAACCCACATATACGCCCGTAAACCAGCCAACGGTCTCCGTACTCAGGAACCTCGAGTCGACGGTTTCAAGATCGACAAACCCATCTCCCTGGGAACAGGAGAAGGTAAATGAAGAACCCTGACCTTTTATCCTCAGGTTCACAGGATCATCTTCAAGGGTCATTTCTTTCGAAGTATAGGTAATATTGCCAAACTGCAGTTTCACCTGAACAATCCTTTGCTTGCCGGTGCGCCTGATCAGGATGTCAAAATGCTGGAGGTTGTTGAGCAATATGAGACCCGCCTCTTCATTTTCATGCCGTGGATCAAAATCCAGACGTGTGCTGGCCTCGAAATCCATATGCTGAAGTCTTCTGCCTAAAAAAGCCGGGGATCCACCGTCTCCGATCCGTTTTGCCGATCCCGTTAAAGCCAGCTTGCCGTCACTGAAATTGTACAATACGTCTTTGTTTTCAGGTACCTGGAGATAATTCCACTCAAGCCCCAGTTTTTCACTGTCAAATTCGTCCCTTGCCGGTTTTTCCGGAAAAGGCATCAGGGACAGTGTCCGGCAGGTCATGTTTATAATGGCAGTGCCGTTCCCGTTAACCACCGGCCATCCGTTCCTTGGCCAGGAAACAGGTGCCAGGCATGTTTCTCTTCCCAGTATGTGGTGAACCGGATATCCGGTGGATTTTCGATAGCCATGAAATACCATCCACCAGGAACCATCGTGGGCCTGAACAATATCAGCGTGGCCTACGCCCTGAATGAGATTATTCTGCCCGGCTGCATTTGCATGTGCCAGGATCGGGTTGGCCGGATTATCCGTATAGGGCCCCCAGATTGTATTGCTTCGTGCGATGGTTTCAGAATGAGCTTCTTCGGTGCCCCCTTCCGCAGCCATCAGGTAATAATACCCGTCTTTCTCATAGATATGCGGTCCTTCGGCATATCTTCCTCCTGTTCCGAACCAGACTTTTTTCCCCTTGGTCAGCAGTTCCCCGCTTTTCAGATCGATCTCATACAGAATAAAGGGAGACGATATTACATACGTCTTGCCGCTATCATCAAAGAACAGGTCCGGATCTATGCCCGGAACATCGATCCAGACCGGGTCGGACCACGGACCTGCAGGATCGGTGGCCGTAACGTAGAAGTTGCCTCCGCGGCCCACATTGGTGGTGATCATGTAGAAGGTTCCCTCATGGTACCTGATCGTGGATGCGAAAATATTCATGCCCTCAGGCAGCTGGTCTTCACGGTCAATACAGTGACCGATTTGCTCCCAGTGGACCAGGTCCCTGCTGTGAAAGACTGGAACCCCCGGAAAATATTCGAACGTACTTGTTACCAGGAAATAATCTTCTCCAACCCTGCAAACGCTCGGATCGGAATAAAAGCCAGGTATGACCGGATTTTTATAGGTCACCCGTTCATCCGGATCCTGCCTGGCAGCAAAGGGGTTGTCGTGGACCTGGGCAGCCACACTGTAGCCGGATACTACAATCAAGAGGTACAAGGGTGTTTTCATTCCATCAAATGTGTTTTAAGTATCTTATTAAAGACAATTCTTCTTTCTGGCTGACAGCGGATTTCTTATTCCAGTACTAATTTCCTGATGTTCACTTCTTTTTCCGGATCAGTCACTTCAATAATGTAAACTCCACTGTTATATCTGCTGACATCCAGTCTGAACGAAGTGGCTTCAGACCATCCTGAGTACAGCTCCGCCCCGGCGCTGTTGAACAGTTGCACCCGGTAAGGAGCTGAATCACATATGATATTAACGATGTCAGATGCCGGATTCGGATATACTTTCACAGAATTGCCTGATGTAGAAGATTCCGGATATGGACGATTGGCGCCGGTAACAGGCTCCGGATTGTCAATGCCTTCCGGGCCAAAAGCCCCTGCCCTGCTGCTGTCGGTTCCTTCCAGGCAGCCCGGAAAATATGAAACTGAAATATAATCGCCCGGGGTAACTGCCGTGCTCAGGACCATAAGCAATTCCTCAGGCTTATCCTGTTCAGACTGTATTTCCTCAATTCCGATCTGGTGATTCGAAAAAAACTTAAAATCTCTTCTCCTGATCGAGCTGCTGAGGACAGGTTTATCAAAAGTGAGTTTGACTACGTCGTTGTTTACCAGTTCAGCACTGATCAATTGAGGGCCCTTTAATTCGGCATCCGCCTCATATAATGCAAAAACGGAGTCGGCATTTTCTTTCAGGCAGGGGACGGCAAATACTTTTACCGTATCATCAAATACCACTTCAATAGTGTAATCTCCGTAATATGCACTAAATTCCAGAGGATTCCCATTACTCATGGTTGTATCGAAGGTTGTGGCCCATCTGGTTTTTGTGTAATATAGAAGGGTATCGGCTGCGATCTTGGGCTTATGACTGGCATCAAAGAATCCTGTATTCTCACGCCATGCCCCGTCGTCGCTCAATCCCCAGCTAATCATGCCGTTTATTGAAGGATGGGAAAATGCTACTGTGAGCACCTTGATGAAGTCGGAAGCCTGTTGCAACTGGGTAAGGTTCCCGCCGTAATCATATTCGGTCAACCTGATGGGCAATCCTGCTTCAGCCACAATATTTATATTCTTAACCAGCTCATCCACATTGGGCCTGCAACAATCCCAGAAATGAGCCTGTATTCCAACACCGGTCACAGGTCCTCCCATCTCTTTGATTTTCAGGATCAGGTCCCGGTATTCCTCAGCATCTCCCCAGTTATATTCCACATTGTATTCGTTGATATATAACTCTGCCTCGGGATCGGCTGAACGTGCCCACTTGAAACAATTCCAGTTTATGGAATCACCCACAAGTGAATCCTGCAGATAAGTCGCATGCAAAGGTTCATTGATTACATCATATTCTTTAATAATACCTCTGTAACGGGTCATTTCACGAATGACCCTCATCTTACAGGTATCGGTAATCGCCTCCGGTGTCGGCAGTTCCCTTACCCAGCGAGGCATTGCATGATCATCTCCACCTCCCCATAACAGGGTATGCGCCCTCAGGTCCCATCCCACTTCTTGAGTCCAGCGTACGGCATTTTCGAAATTGGAATAGCTGGGTTCTGTATGCTGGGGCTGAATACCGCTCCATTTGAACGAGTTGCCACAGGCACCATAATTGAAGTATCTGTACATGGCTGCCTTCATCCATTGTTCACGGGTAGCCACCGGGGAAGCCTCCGGATCAAAAAAACCCTGTTCTGCTTCATACCGGTTCCCGGATTGCGTGGTAAGGGCCGGTCCACCGCAATTTATTCTGATGATATTTTCTCCGACGGCTTCGTCTACTACAATCCCTTTTATTGCAGCGTTGTCCATCGAAGTGGTGAATTCAATGCTGATATAGTTCTTACTGGCTGTAACAAGAATGCTGGTATCAATGGCAATATTTTTTCCACCGGCTTCGGTAAAAATGTCGTAGTCGTCGAGAAATAACACTCCCTCAACAAAAGCATCAAAAATCCTTGAATTGCCTGAATTATGAAATATTTCAGCAAGTTTCAGGGTTACTTTGTAATCCTTGCCGTTTTCCACAGGGATGGCATAGGCCAGGTATTTGTTCCATCTTTCCGTCTGATAAATCTCCTGATCGGCATCAGACTGGATCGCTGCTGATGTAGTATAAATATTTCCCATACTGGCGGAACCTTCGTAAAAATCAAAGGCAATCCCAAAAGGGAATTCATGTTTTTGCATGCGCACCGATACTTCCCCTGCAAAAGGCGCTCCGCCCTTATCGAAAACCTGTAAACCAAAATTGCCTTTTCTCAGAGTGTCTATCCGTTCCTGTGCCTGGTTGTACCAGGCTGCATATGATTGGGCAAGGACATCGTTTCGGGAAAAATGACCCGTAACAGTCAATAAGAATAGAAACGCTACAGAATATTTTGCCACAGCTGCTTTCAATTTATTCATTATCTGGCCCATGCTTCCCCTTCCGAAGAGCGTCTCCACTCGAAGTAATCATCAAGTATCTCAAGGGCCTCTGCGCTGGGTACCGGTCCGGTATGCGGAGTCGGGCCAAAGTACATGACTTCGGGATTCACATCGCTGAAGGCCGGCCACTCCGGAACCCCTTCCCCGTTGGGATCACCAAATTTGGCAAAGTTGGTCCAGTAGGTGCCCATTGCCTCTGAGATCTCCAGATCGGATTGCGATATGTTTGGATCAGAGGCATCAAGATGCATGAATACATAGGCTATATCCTGTCCGTGCGGTGAGCCGTAACCGTATCGGGGCGAATCTTCGGGATAATCGGGGTGCTGATCGAAATAGTAATAAAAAACCTTCGATTCTCCGGTTCGGGACTGGAGGTGCGCCCAGCTCCAGGTATGCCATCCGAAGGCAGCATCACGGGCCAGGTCACGCGCTGTTTTGGGTATGTTATCTTCTCCGGCAGGATATGCTTTTAATAACGTATCGGCAAATTTGCCATACCGTTTTTCAACACCATCAATGTACTCTTCAGGTGTATTTACCCTTGTAAAACTGGCTCCCTCATCGGAGTTGTAGCCTATCAGAACGGGAACATCGTTATACTTTCCGGAAGCGTATGATTTATGCTGATCGTCAGGGATCACATAGCCATCGATAATGGGCCATGCACTGCCCATTCCCCAGCCGCCGGGAAGTGAATCTGCTTCGATTTTCCGCAACCCGGCAATGGATGATACTCCGGCCTTTTCGGCATAAGCCAGACCTTCATTTTCCGCCATCTCCAGAAGCTTCAGGTTTTCACCCGGATAGGTTGTGGGGCGCGGAGGCCCGAACGATCCGCCGCTTTGTGAAATAGCACCGTGAAACAGACCTTTGGCCAGCGGGGATGCACACAGCATGCTCACAGCAATACCCCCGGCCGATTCACCAAAGATGGTCACCTGATCCGGATTGCCGCCAAATGCTGTAATATTCTTCTGGATCCATTCAAGTCCGGCGATCATATCCAGCAAGCCATAGTTGCCCGACACCTTGTTAAAGCTTTCGGCGCTCAATTCGGGATGGGCTAAAAATCCCAGCTGACCCACACGGTAAGCGATGCTAACCAGAACCAGACCTTTTTCAGCCAGCTTCTCGCCTGTATACACCGGTTCGGCCGTGGACCCGAAACTGAATCCCCCGCCATGGATCCAGACAAGCACAGGGATGCGCTCGCCGGCCTTTTTTGCAGGTGTCCAGACGTTCAGGTAAAGGCAGTCCTCGCTTTTCCCCGAAGGAGGATTTCCGCCCTGAACAGGAGCCGGGGCAAACTCTGTTGTTTGTTTTATACCTGTCCACTTTTGGACAGGCTGAGGTGCTTGCCAGCGCAAATCTCCTACAGGTGGTGCGGCAAAGGGGATACCCTTAAAAACCATCAGATCCTCTTGAACGGTTCCCTGTATCCATCCGCTTTCCACTTTAACCTGACCGGGTTGACGGGTTGAACAGGCAGTTGCTGCTAAAAATGGTATTGCTACGAATATGAAGGCTATGTTCTTCATCGGATGACTATATCTCTTTCTTAAATAATTTTGGTGCAAACTCTTTCAGTGCTCTCCTCCAGGTGAGCCATTCGTGTGCCGTGCCCTGAGATTCGTGGAATTCGATGTTATTGATACCGCTTTCCTTGAGGGTTTCAACCAGCTCCTTCGGATTGCGCTCTTCCGTACCTGTGCTGATGAACAGCAGGTTCATCTGCCCGTTAAATGCATCCGCATCCCTGAAAAGACCATTGAAAGCGTTTTCAATCCCATCATCGCCGCGTACAAACAACCCGCTGAAAGTACCCATCCATGTAAATTTATCCAGGTTTTTCGAGACGGTCATACATGTCTGAAATCCCCCTCGTGACAATCCTGCCATGGCCCTGTGCTCCCTGTCTGTATAAGTGCGGAAGGATCTGTCAATGAAAGGAATAAGGTCATTGGCATAGATGTCCGTAATATCCCCTGAAGCTTCACGCACATCGGAATTGGTTTTGATATCACCGCTGGGCATGACCACAATCATAGGTATTGCTTTTCCCGATGCAATCAAGCCATCCATGATATTGGCCATATGTCCCTGGTTGGCCCATCCGTTCTCATCCTCACCCCATCCGTGCACCAGATACAGTACGGGATATTTCTTGCCGGGATTCTCTTCATATTCGGCAGGGACATACACATTGATGGGACGTTCGAGCCCATTGATGTCCGACCAGTAGTCCATAGACCGGATATGTCCATGTGGGATATTCTTGTTGAACCTGTAATAATCCCCCCCCGGTCCCTCCGGGATCTCAATCCCCGATGATTCCCAGTTGCTGCCGAAAAAAGCTTCAGTATTCCTGTCCATGACAGCAACACTGTCAATAAGAATGGCATAGTAGTGGAAACCCACCACCTGGGGGTCCGAGGTGCAGGTCCAGATCCCCTTTTCATCCTTTGTCATGTTGTATTTTTTGCCGGCAAGATCGACCTGGACAATCTGGGCATCGGGGGCTACCACCTTGAAGATCGCCTGGCGGGTTTGGGGATTGACCGCAGGATAGGGTGCCAGGAACGTGTTTGTGGAGGCGGGTTTAAAACCTTCCGGAGGGGGCTCAAACTGGGGTCCTCTCCTGAACTGAGCAGATAAGTTGCTGGTAATCAGAATGACAGTTGTGATCAGAATTGCAGTTTTCATGAGTCGTGGTTGATTGGTTTTTATTAATTGATGGTTATTTTAGTCATTTTCAAATCTTTTGGATCCGAACTGTTGCCGCAGTACAGTTCATATACTCCCGGTGCGACTGCCATCTCCCGCCGGCGCCAGTCATAGAATTCGAATGAAGAAGGGGGAAGCTCAATGGTGACAAGTTTCGATTCCCCGGCGGCAAGTTCCACACGTTTAAAAGCTTTAAGGGTTTTGAGCGGACCCTCCTTATCACCCACTTTGCGGGTATAGACCTGCACTACTTCGGTACCATCCATTTTACCTGTATTTACCACGGGAACAGTGATTTGAATGGTTTCATCCGGCTTTATAGGTGTTTTGTTTACACTTCCGGATCCGATTTCAAATGTAGTATAACTCAAGCCAAAACCAAAGGGGAAAAGAGCATCTGACATATATCGGTATGTCCTGCCTTTCATCGAGTAGTCTTCAAAGTCTTTCAGCTGGTCGGAACTCTTATAAAAAGTCACAGGAAGCTTGCCAGAAGGATTGAAATCCCCAAAGATCACATCGGCCACTGCCTGTCCGCCCGACTCCCCGCCATACCACGCCTGAAGGATGGCGTCGCAGGACTCGGTTTCCGGCACAAGGGCTATCACTGATCCGGAACAGTTCACAAAGATGATCTTCTTACCGGCTTCTTTCAGTGCTTTCAGGCAATTGCGCTGTACCGGGGGTAACTCAATATGGATTCGGTCACCTCCTTTGAACCCGGGGTACGATACGGGCATTTCTTCGCCCTCGAGCCGACCGGAAAGACCGCCAACGAACACCACCAGATCAATACCATTCAGTTTATGAATCAGGTCGGTATAATCCACATCCACCTCCCTGCCAAAGTCAAATTCGATGTTTGCCTGCCAGTTGTTCAGTTGTGCAAATCTGATCTCAATACTGTATTTTTTACCTGCTTCAACTTTATATGGGATTCTTGAAGGCAGGGTTCGCCAGTTATTATATCTTCTGAGGGACTCCCCGTTTGCCAGTAATTCGAAATAGCCGGTAGCCCCGCATTTAAAAACGATTTCCTCGCTGACTTCCGGGATGAATTCAGTTTCGTAGAGGGCCGAAAAACCTTCAAGCTTTACCCCTGGGGCAAATTCATGCTGACCGGTGGCGGTCATTTTTACCGGATTTATGATTTGCTGCAGGGCAACTGCTTCACCTTTGAGATCAGGATTGTTCCAGTAGGTAGCTTTAAATCCCGGTTTACCATCAAATGAACATTGGTCGAAATAACTTTGGATCACCTTGTCCTCAACCAGATCGCATCCCTTGTCGTAAAGGATGTATTCAGCCTGAAGCTTTGACCTGATTCCGTCAAGAATCGAAATGGTACGAATGGGTATTCCATTGTAATTTCCCCACAACATGTCTTTGTCGTCAGCATTGGGACCAATGACGGCAATTTTATTGCTCGGTTTTGACAATGGCAGGATATTGTTTTTGTTCTGTAAAAGAGTCATGGTTTCCCGGGCCATTTCAAGGGCAAGTTGACGGTGATTCTCATCGTTTATAATTGCCGGGGGTATTTGAGCCCACGGAACCAATGAATCTTCATCCATTTCTCCCAGATCAAAGCGGCCGGTTAAAACGCGCATCAGGCTTTTGTTCAGATCCTCCTCTCTGATCAGGCCCCTTTCAACCGCTTCAGGCAAAGTCTTGTAAGAATGATGATTTTCCCATACACATTCCACATCGGTTCCTGCTAATACTGCTTTTGAAGAAGCATGTACAGCATCAGAGGACACCTTGTGGGTATTAAAAAAGTCGTTAATGGCACTACAGTCAGACACCACTATATATTTATAGCCCCATTCATCACGAAGAATTCGTTGCAGGAGCCTGCTGTTGCCACAGCAGGGTTCATCATCCAGTCGCTGGTAGGCACACATCACCTGCCGGACGCCGGCATCCTGAACCAGCGCCTTAAATGCAGGAAGATAAGTTTCGTACAATTCACGTGGACTGACATTGCTGAGGTTGAGTTCATGCCGGCTCCATTCAGGGCCTGAATGCACGGCATAATGCTTGGCACAGGCCAGCAATTTACGGTATTTTGCATCTTCCGGACCCTGCAATCCTTTTACCACGGATATACCCATCCGGGAGGTCAGGTACGGGTCTTCTCCATAGGTTTCCTGTCCGCGTCCCCAGCGAGGATCCCGGAATAGATTTACATTGGGTGTCCAGACCGAAAGGCTCAAGAATCTTTTATTTTCATTGCCCATTTGCAGCCACTGGTTGTATTTGGCGCGGGCTTCATCAGAAACGGCATCGAAAATACGGTACACCAGTTCATCGTCGAAAGATGCAGCCATCCCTATGGGTTCGGGAAAAACAGTTACGCTATCATTGTTGGCATAACCATGCAATGCCTCGCTCCACCAGTTGAACTTCTTGATACCCAACCGTGGAATCGCATCTGACTGGTCACACATCAGGGCAGCTTTTTCTTCGAGAGTTAAACGGGAAATTAAGTCTCTGGCCCGTTCTCCGGAGCTTAATTCGGGGTTTTGATAGGGGTATTGCTGTCCGCATAAGCATGCAGTCAGTATACATCCGATGTTAATTAGCTGGATTCTTCTCATTATTCTAATATTAACTCAAGTTGCTATTTAAATTAATGTTCTCGAAATCGCATAACCAAAGATGAATATCACCACTTTCAAAAGGAATCCAAACTCTGTGGTAGCGTGGATTTTCTTTGGCAGGAAGTTGGAGATTTCACTAAAAGTGGTTTCGATTCTTTTTCGCATTGATGTCTATTGTTATAGGCAGCAACTTGAGTTAAATAGCTTTCCCGAAGCCAGTCCAAATAGGCTGTGACAACCCTGTAACAAAACAGACTCTTTCGGATGATTGAGGCTAATTTTCTAATCCTTAAGGCAGCGGACAGAAACTCCATCTCCCTTGTTCAGGCCGTAGCGGCCAAACTCTTCTTTGGCTGAATACAATGCCCACGAATCCCCGGTTTCGTCATCAAAATCTTCGGAGGTCCAGAAATAGGTCATCACTCCTAAATAATATTTACCCTCATTGTCGTCACTCTTTCCGCAGGATAAAGCTGTAAACCCACTGGTATTTGTTGCTCCGGCATTTGGGCTGTTCCAGTGAGTTGTCCCCGGCTCCTTTAATTTACCTCCTGCAGTTTCAAACAACCCTCCCAGAGAACTAACAAGTTCTACAAATTCAGCATCAGTAGGAAGGTGCCAGCCTTCAGGACAAACATCTTTGGCTGATTCCCATGAATACAGGTAACCGTAGGTTTCTGCATATCCTTCAACACCATCATATACCCAGCAATCGCGGGCTGTTTTATAAACCATATTTTCACTCATCCACCATTGATTGCCTATTTTAACGGTCTTATATTCATGGCCATCCCTGCTATCAGAAAAGGATCCTGTTTCCTGGGAATAAGAGAATGTACAAACAGCAGCACATAGAACGGTTGCCAAAGCCAAATGCTTTTTATTTAATTTCATGACTGGGGTGTATTTGGTTACATACCGTAAGTTACAGGAATCCGTACCCAAAGTCAAACTTGGATAAATGTGTGACAATCAAGTGACAATATAAGCCCCAGCCGGTTGGCTGAGGCCTGAGCTTTCCACGGGACTCGAACTTGCGACCTGTTTATTACGAATGAACTGCTCTGCCAGCTGAGCTAAGAAGGCAAATAAATTAAGAGATCCACTCTGATACCTCCTCCAATGTAACCGTTCCGATCTCCAGCTTGTTCTTCTTCCGGTAGCCGTTGAGGTCATTGGCCAGCTTTCCCGGCTTCTCCACCGCCTTAAGCTTTTCCAAAGTGGTGTAGCCCAGCGCCTGCAGCGGCTCGACCCACTCCTCCGGGATCCCCAGTTCCAGGTAGGCCTCCTTCGGGGTGGCGGCCCCGGGCTTCTGACTTGCTTCGGGTTTCATCTGCGGGAAGAAGAGCACCTCCTGGATGCTGGACTGGTTGGTCATCAGCATCACCAGCCGGTCCATGCCCAGGCCCATCCCGGAGGTGGGGGGCATGCCGTATTCGAGGGCGCGCACAAAGTCCATATCGATGAACATGGCCTCGTCATCCCCCTTTTCAGAAAGCTTAAGCTGTTCCTTGAAACGCTCCAGCTGGTCAATGGGATCGTTCAGTTCGGAGTAGGCATTGCAGAGTTCCTGCCCGTTGACGATAAGCTCGAACCGCTCGGTGAGCTCGGGATTGCTTCGGTGTTTTTTGCAGAGGGGCGACATCTCCACAGGGTAATCCATCACGAAGGTGGGCTGGATCATGCGGGGCTCGGCTTTCTCCCCGAAGATGGCATCGATGATCTTCCCCTTACCCATGGTCTCGTCCACCTCCACGTTCAGGTATCCGGCCAGATCCCTGAGGCCCGCCTCATCCTTTCCTCTTATATCATAGCCCGTGCTCTCCCTGATGGCATCGATCATGGTGACCCTCCTGAAGGGAGGCTTGAAATCAATCGTGTTGTTGCCCACAGGAACCCTGGTGATCCCGTGAAGGTCCAGGGCCACCTTCTCGATCATCTCCTCGGTGAAATCCATCATCCACCTGTAGTCCTTGTAGGCAACGTAGATCTCCATTACGGTGAATTCCGGGTTGTGGGTCCGGTCCATTCCCTCGTTCCGGAAATCCTTGGAAAACTCGTACACCCCGTCATATCCGCCCACGATCAGCCTCTTCAGGTAAAGCTCGTTGGCGATCCGCAGGTAGAGTGGGATATCGAGCGTGTTGTGATGCGTGATGAATGGCCGGGCGGCCGCACCCCCGGGGATGGGCTGGAGAATTGGTGTTTCCACTTCCAGGTACCCCCTGCTGTTAAAAAGTTCCCTCAGGGAATCGTACATCTGTGTCCGTTTCCTGAAAAGCTTCCCTGACGAGGGATTGACGATCAAATCCACGTAACGCTGCCTGTACCTGTACTCGGGATCGGTCACCGCATCGTAGACCTTCCCGTCAGCCTCCTTGACAATGGGAAGGGGCCTGATCGATTTACTCAGGATGGACAGCTCCTTCACATGGACAGATATCTCGCCCACCTGGGTCCGGAATGCGAATCCCCTGACCCCGATGATATCCCCAATGTCCAGCAGCTTCTTGAATACGGTGTTATAGAGGGTCTTGTCCTCGTCCGGACAGAGGTCATCGCGCCTCAGGTAGACCTGGATCCTCCCGGAGCTGTCCTGGATCTCGGCAAATGAAGCGCTCCCCATGATGCGCCGGCTCATGATCCTTCCCGCCAGCGTGATCTCTTCCAGAGCCTTGTCGCCCTGTTCGAAAAGGGTCTTCACCTCCCCGGCTTTGTGGCTGACCTCAAATGTTTCAGGGGGGTAAGGATTATAACCGAGTTTCCTGATCTCCTCCAGGGAATTTCTCCTGATCATCTCCTGTTCACTGAGTCCGGGATTGTGCATTTCGGGAAAACTTGTTATGGGCACAAAGGTATAAAAAAGAATATGTTAATTTTGACCTATCATCGTGGAGAAAAACTGGGTTATAAAAGCACAGGGTGACGAAGATCTGGTTACCTCATTGTCCAGGAAACTCGGTATAGACAAACCCCTTGCACAGCTGCTTGTCCAACGCGGAATCAGCAGTTACGAAGAGGCCAGGACCTTTTTCCGGCCTGACCTGGCCAACCTCCATGATCCGTTTTTGATGAAGGACATGGAGCTGGCCATTGAGCGGATCCAGGAAGCCATTCGTTCGGGTGAAAAGGTGATGGTGTACGGCGATTATGATGTGGACGGGACCACTGCCGTTTCCCTGGTTTACTCCTTCTTCAAGGAACATTTCAGGACCATCGATTACTATATACCCGACCGTTATGAGGAGGGATACGGGGTATCGCTGAAAGGCATAGACCATGCAGCCCAGCAGGGATTCTCGCTGATCATTGCACTGGACTGCGGGATCAAGGCGGTGCAGAAAATCGAATATGCCAGGGAGAGGGGGATTGATTTCATCATCTGCGATCACCACAATCCCGGGGAGGTAGTGCCCGGGGCTGCGGCTGTCCTGGACCCGAAACAGGAGGGGTGTGGCTATCCCTACAAGGAGTTGTCCGGTTGTGGTGTCGGGCTGAAGCTGATCCAGGCATTCTGTATCAGGACCGGCCTGCCGGTGGAGATGGTTTACGAGTACCTGGACCTGGTGGTGGTCAGCATTGCTTCGGACATTGTCCCCATTACGGGGGAGAACCGGATCCTTGCCTATTATGGATTGAAGAAGCTGAATGAAAACCCCTCCACTGGCCTCAGGGCCATCAGGGAGGTATCCGGAATAGACTGCAAAGAGATAGATATCGAAGACATTGTCTTTAAGATCGGTCCCAGGATCAATGCAGCCGGAAGGATGGAATCGGGGAAGAAGTCAGTGGACCTGCTGGTGAGCGATGAAAGCATCGAAGCCGGTGTGATCAGTAAAAAGATCAACAGCTTCAACGTGGACCGAAGGAACATTGACACGGAGATCACCCGCCAGGCCATTGAAATGATCCAGGGGAACCCGCAGCTCCGCGATAAGAGATCCACAGTCCTATATAACCCGGAATGGCACAAGGGTGTCATAGGGATCGTGGCTTCGAGGCTGCTGGACTATTACTACAGGCCCACGGTGATCCTGACCAGGTCGAACGGACTGGCAACCGGGTCGGCCCGTTCGGTCAACGGGTTTGACCTTTACCAGGCCATCGAATCGTGCAGTGACCTGCTGGAAAATTTCGGGGGACATAAATATGCTGCCGGGCTGACCATGAAGATCAAGGATGTGCCGACGTTTACCGAGCGGTTCGATAAGATCGTCAGTGAGACCATTGATCCGGAACAGCTGATCCCGGTTGTGGAGATCGACACCGAGCTGCAGCTGAAGGAGATCAATGAAAAATTTTTTCGTCTCCTCAAACAGTTCAGGCCGTTCGGCCCGGAGAACAACAGCCCTATATTCCTGTCAGAGAATGTGGTCGACAACGGCTATGGCAGAGCGGTAGGGCCCAATGGTGAGCATCTGAAGCTGACGCTGATCCAGGAAGAGAATCCCTTCAAGGTGTTCCCTGCCATTGCATTTCACAAGGGACAAGCCTTTGACCAGGTCTGCAACGGCATCCCTTTCGATATATGCTACCAGCTGATGGAGAATGAATTCCGTGGAAATGTGAACCTCCAGATCAACATCCTGGATATGAAGTTTGATTAGAGGTTCAGCCGCAGCTGCATTTCCGCATCGTACCTCCGCGGTCCCCCCGCCGCATCATTCCCGGACCCGGTTTGCTCCCTGTCATGAAAGGTGATCATTGACGCTTTGACTTCCAGGGTGATCCTCCTGCCGGCTTTCAACGAGATGACCGCAGTCATCTTCTGCCCCTGCCCGTAATAGGCCGGGAAATCAAAATGATGGTAAAGGCCCGGCTCATAGAGGCAGATCCGGTTCTCCCACTGCG
>CAYXUD010000036.1:0-38673 GCA_964467775.1 uncultured Bacteroides sp.
AACTATTCCGGACAGGATCCGGATGTGGCGCCTCCGTCCAAGCCGGATACACTCCCAAAGGATTACAGCAAGACCCCCCCAAGCAGAAAGTTCATGCTTGGCATCAACATTTCGTTCTAATATTAAAACAGTCATCCGATGAAAAAAAGCAATATAAAGAGTCTTTTAAGATTGGCACTGATCGCTGTTTTGATCACATTTCCGTCATGCCAGGACTGGCTGTCCATTGCGCCTGAGAATGACCTGATCAAGGAGAAGTTCTGGACGAAGACCGAGGATGTGAACGGGGCACTTGCCGCGGCTTATAATGCATTGCGTGAAGCGAGTCTTCAATCGCTGATATTCGGGGAGTTGCGGGCTGATTTTGTCACATTTTCGGGAGCCGCCTTTGAAAACTATACAAGGATTGCCGGCAGCAACATCAGTCCGACAAATTCGGTGATCGACTGGAGCCACTACTACTCGGCCATCAACCTTGCCAATACGCTGATGTATTTCGATGACGAAGTATTCGAGAGAGACCAGACTTTCACCCAGGAGATGATGGATGCCATTGAGGCTGAAGCCATCTTCATACGCTCAGTGGCCTACTTCTACCTGGTACGCCTGTGGAAAGATGTCCCCCTGGTCCTGGAACCCTCCATTTCGGATACCTCCAATCTCTTTGTGGGGAAAAGCAGTGAAAAGGAGGTTCTTCACCAGATCATCGAGGACCTTCTGGTTGCCAAGGATATGGCCTATTCCACCGAATACCTGGGGACCGACTACTTCTACGGCCGTGCCAACCGGTATTCGATCATGGCCCTGCTGGCTGATATCTATTTATGGGATGAGCAATATCAGAAATGCGTTGATTATTGCGATCAGATCATCAGTTCAGGGCTGTACGGATTGGAACCCACTGAAACCTTTTTTAATATCTGGTACCCAGGCAATTCCATTTCTGAAGGTATCATCGAAATCCAGTATGATGATGATCTTGAAGGCCAGGAGAATCCCATTTATAACAACTTGATCTCATTTACGGGCGGGAATCAGGCTGCCATCGACTCCAGGAATGTGGACAGGATCATGCAGCGGGAAGATCTGCGGAGGTTCTATGGAAGGACAGCCACATGGAAATACAGCGGAAAGGATGCACTGGGACTGATTTCCAGGACCACCACCGAACGGGATGCCAACTGGATCCTTTACAGATACGCAGATATTCTTCTCATGAAAGCGGAAGCGTGCATCGAACTGAACAGGTTCAGTGATGCCAATGAGCTGATCGCGGAGACGCTGCTGCGCGCGGGAATGCCGTACCAGGAGGAGACTGACAAGGAGCTGTTGAGGCAGGCCCTGCTGGATGAAAAGGGCCGGGAGTTCCTTTTGGAAGGGAAGCGCTGGTTCGATCTTTTACGCGCTGCCAAAAGGAACAATTTTGAAAACAAATATATCATCATCGATATGATCCTTTCCGGTGCTGACATCAAACAGCAGGCCATTCTGAAAACAAGGGTTTACGATACCCTGAGTTATTACCTGCCCATACCTGAGCATGAACTTATATACAACCAGAACCTGGAACAAAATCCATTTTATGACCGGTAGAAAATTTCAAATAGAACTACATATGGAAAAATCGGCCCGGCAACTGCTCTCGAGGGGTTGCCTAATATTCGCATTTTCATTGCTTCTGTTTAGTTGCAAGGAAGACCCAATATACTGGGAAGTCCAATCCACGGAACAGGTCATTGCCGAATACATTTCCAGCAATCCCCAGTTTTCAGACTTTGGAGGGATACTGGAAACCACGGGTCTCAACAGCCTTTTGAGCGTGCGGGGACCGTTTACGCTGTTCTTGCCGTCCAACACTGAAATGGAGGCATTCTATGCTGAGAAAGGGGTTTCATCCTACACCGATTTCACAGTGGAATTCCTGAATGATCTTGCGCTCAATCACCTGGTACCAATGAGAATGGAAACCAATGACTTCGGACTGGGAGCCATTCGGGAACTGAATGCCCTGGGCGATTACCTGGTAACCGAATTCGAGGGATCGGATATCATTATCAACAAGCACAGCAAGATCATTAAAAGGAATATTGCTGCTGCCAACGGGGTGATCCATCTGGTCGATAAGGTGATTGAACCGGTGACCATCAGCGTGTATGAACTTCTTGCCGGGGATCCCTCCTTTTCCCTCTTTACTGCGGGGCTGGAGCAGACCCACCTGAAGGACACCCTGAATATCATTGAGTTCCCCTATGGCAACAGAATGGCCCGGACCAGGTTCACGATACTGGCTGTGGCGGATACCACCTTTAACCGGTACGGCATCAACACCATTGACCAGCTGATCGACTATTATACAGATGCCCCCGACAGCATCACATACCTCGAAAATGGATTCTACCGCTACATGGAATACCATTGCCTCGGCGGGACCTATTACCTGAATGACCTGGAGAACAGGGTCTATCCCATCCTGTCGTATGACAACAACATCGATGTGAAGGTTGATATGGAAGACTATAAGCTAAACCTGATCAGCACCACCGGCATGTATACCGGCTTTTTCATCGAGAAGTCCAACAACCCCGCGAAGAACGGCACCGTACATACGATCAACGACCTGCTGCCTGTTTTTGAACCGGAACCTACGGTGATTATCCATGAAACAACCGACTACTTCGATATGAGGCAGGGCGACTATTTCGGGAAATATTACATGCGGTGGTTCGACGGGCAGAATACATTTGAATATATCAAGTGGGAAGGCGACTACCTGTTGTATTACTTCAAGGATCATGATACGGGGAAACTTTTGAACGACGACTGCCTGAGCATGAGCGGCTGGTGGTGGGTACAGGTCACCACCCCGAAGATCATGAAGGGCAAGTATATACTTACCTCCAACCTCTGGTCCGGCATCACTTATGCGGTCTATGTGGACGGTGTGAATACCGCCCTTATCCAATCAGACGACCCGGCTGAATCAACACCCTGGGGCGAATTCAACTGGACCAAGACCGAGAGGCACACCATCAAAGTGGTTGTGAAAAGCCCGGGTTTGCTCTTCTGGGATACCTTGATATTTACACCGATTAATTAATGAACCCCTGTTCAATCATTAAATACGGCCTTGAAATGACAAAAAGACACCTATATTCCACCTGTCTGTTTCTGATGACCTTTTTCTTCACCGGCACCCTCATCCAACCATTACTGGCACAGACCTCCGGGGTAGAGATCACGGGTGTGATAACAGAATCGGGCACCGGACTGCCATTGACCCAGGCAGCCATTTCAGTTTCATCCACGGGTTTATCATCCCAGACCGATGAACAGGGAGCTTTTTCAATCACTGTTCCCGATCTCCAGGCAGAGATCATCGTGAACCTGCCTGGTTACAACCGGCGGAATATCTACCTTAACGGGAGGGATTTCGTTGAAGTCTCGCTGGTTTCATCGCGCTACACCTCCCTGGATAATTCCTATTATGCACCTGTTGGCCCGGCCGTAAAGAAGGACGCCGTTTTCCCGGTTTCCTCGGCAACCCAGAGTGACCTGGCCATGTCGAAGTCTACCTCCTTCGACCAGAACCTCCAGGGCATCATGCCCGGATTGTACTCCATTGATCAATCCGGCATGCCCGGGCACAGGACCTTCATGAGTCTCCGCGGCTTTTCATCCCTGTTTGCCAATACGGAGCCTTTGCTTTTTATCGATGGCATGATTCATGATTATGCCTATGCAAAGAACAGCCTCATGGAAGGCTTCATGCTGAATCCCCTTGATGTGGTGGATGTCACGGATATTTCCGACATCTCCGTCATCAGGGACGGCGTTTCTTACCTGGGGGCTGCGGGGTCACACGGGGTGATCTATGTGAACACCGAGCAGAAGGCCGAAGCCAGTACGGTGATTAAATTTTCGGCATATGGAGGGATCTCGCTGGCTCCCGAGAAAAAGGCCCTGCTCAATGCCACCCAGTTTGAAGATTATTTCGAAGAGGTGCTGACAGGACAGGGGTATGATGCAGGCCAGATCAACGCCATGTATCCCTGGCTGAACGGGAACGCTTCCTCGGAAGGATATTACAAGTACAACAACAGCACCGACTGGCAGGAGGAGATCTACAGTCCATCAGCTGTTTCCAAGTTCCACTTTTTCCTGAAAGGGGGTGATGATATCGCCACCTACAACATCTCCACCGGGTACCTTATCCACAATGGCATCTACGAGGATTCCAAGTATACCCGGTTCAATTTGCGGATCAACGGTAAGGTCAATATCACCGATAAATTCTCAGTCACACCCAATGCCAAGTTGTCCCTGGCGGACAGCAAACTGGCGAACCAGGGCCCCAGTGACTGGAAGAACCCGATGCTCTCCGCCGTCCTGAAACCACCCATCATGTCTCCCATAGCCAGGGATGAGACCACCGGGGAAACCCTCACCTACCTGGATGATGTGGGCGTTTTCGATGTGAGCAATCCGGTGGCGATCGTCAGCAATGCGCAGGGGGTGAACCGGAATTACCATTTTCTCAGTTCCATCAAGGCAGAATATAACTTCAATGAACATTTTTCCCTCTCCACCCTGTGGGGCATCAATTTCAACAATGCCCGTGAGAACATATTCCTGCCCGACCTCGGGATCGTGCAGGTTGATTCGGCTTACAACAGCCCGGGGGATTTTGTGAACGAGTTCCGTTCCACCCAGAACCATTCCATGCTGACCTACACGACTAAAACCGTTTCCGGGCACAGCATTACGGCCAATCTGGGAATCAGGTATATGGAAAACAGCTATAAATACGACAAGAGCCGCGATCTGAATACTCCTTCCGATGATTTTAAAAGTCTCGGAAGCGGTTCCCAGTACAGCTTCCTCCGCTCCACCACAGGGGATGACCGGGAGCTCTCATGGGTCTCCTATTTCGGGGTGGTTGACTATTATTTCAGGAACAAGTACTTTGTGAGCGCAAACCTTTCCTACGACGGGAATTCGGCCACAAACGAGGCGAACAGGTACAATTTCTTTCCCTCGGTCGGGGCTGCCTGGCGACTCTCCTCCGAAGGATTCCTGAACCAGATCAGCTGGCTCGAGGACCTCAAACTGAGAGGTTCCTACTCAGTCACCGGCAACATGTTCAGTACCATTTACGATTATTCGAAACTTTATTATACCACGCGCAGGCTGAACGGGGACGGTGTCCTGACACGCGAGGTGATCCCCAATGAGAACATGGAGCTTGAGAAGAAGAGTACGATCAATGCAGGTCTTGACCTTTCATTGTTCGGGCAATCACTGAATGTGCATGCCGATCTTTACAAATCGAGTGTGAATAACCTGGTCATCCAGCAGGAACTCCCCTCCAGCTATGGATTCACCCACTATTACGATAACGGTGGCAAACTTGAGGTCACCGGCATGGAGATTGCGGCAGATGCCCGCATTCAGTCCGGTGATTTTGCCTGGATCATCGGAGCTTCTGTGAGCAGTGCCATCACGGAGATCAAGAGCCTGGAATTTCTGAACCCCGATAACGAACATATCATTACATCCATCCCCGGGGCACAGTTCATCACTTCGGTTGGGAACCCGATCAATGCCTATTATGGATACAAGACCGACGGCATTATTTCGGCAGAAGAGGCGGCTGTCGGTGTGACCGGTCCGAAAGGAGTGCCCATGCAGGCCGGAGATGTGAAATATGTGGACTTTTCAGGTCCGGACGGTAACCCCGACCAGGTGATCGATGAATATGACAAAACCATCATCGGGGATCCAAACCCGGATTTGTTCGGAGGCATCTACACCACACTGTCATTCAAGAACCTGATGCTCTCGGCAGTCTTGAATTACTCCCTGGGCAACGATGTCTATAATTACATGAGGTACAAAACCGAGGCCATGGATGCCTACTACAACCAGTCGGCAACAGTACTTGACCGGTGGACCACTTCCAATACCGGCGCTGACATGCCGCGGGCCAGTATCGGGGATCCCACGGGAAATGCGGTTTTCTCCGACCGGTGGATCGAGGACGGCTCTTACATCAGGCTGGGCCAGCTCACCCTGAGCTATTTCTTTCCCTCCATTGCGGGCCTTACCAACGGGATTACCATCTACGTTACAGCCACCAACCTGTTCACCTTCACCAATTATACAGGATATGATCCGGAATTCATCTATCTGAACAGTCCCTTCTACATGGGGGTGGATTACGGGATGATGCCCCAGACCAGATCATTCATTGCCGGCTTGAAACTAGACTTATAACAGGTAAAATAAGAGACAATATGAAAAAGAGATCACGCACCAGACCATATCTCCTGTTTATACTCCCGGCACTGCTGGTTACTCTGCTGGGGTGCAGTGAAGATTTTTTCAACAGGCAGGCCGGGGACCGGATCACCCCCGATCAGCATTACAAATCCTTCATTGATGCAGAAATCTCCATTGTGGGTGCCATCATTAACCTGCAGGATGCGATGCCACGGTATATTGTGCTGGACGGGCTCAGGTCCGACCAGATGGATGTGACCAAATATGCAAATGCCAACCTGAGGGAGATCAACAACCAGGTATTCCGCCCGGGGAACCCCTATACCGACCCGGCGGACTTTTACAAGGTCATTGTCAACATCAATGAAGTGCTCGCCAATATCGACCAGGTGGCAGAGAATGACAGAACATTCGATGAGTACGTCACCTACTGGGCCAAGGGAGCCATGATCAGTATGCGCGCCTGGACCTACCTGACCCTGGTGCGTCTGTATGGTGAGGCTGCCTATATCGGTGATAACCTGACCTCCCTGCCTGACACCCTGGTAAAATTACCCAAAGGAGTGATGATAGACACCCTGATCAACCAGCTTATCCCCTATGTCTATGACGTCACAGCAGGAACTGAGCGAGTTGAATTGCAGGTCAGTTACTATGTCAATACCAAAGCGCTTCTGGGTGAGCTGTACCTGGAGATCAACGATTACGCCAATGCTGCCGCCTACCTGAAGCTGGCCTGTGAAAGCTACCTCAACGGGACTTCAATGCTGAAGGTGGACAATACCTACAGTGAAGATGCATGGAGCACCATTTTCCTGAATGCCGAGACAGCAGGGATTGAGAATCTTTCCGTGGTTCCTTTTTCCTCCACGGAAGACCAGTTCAATCCCCTTGCGAACCTGTTTGGCTATTCAAACCTGTATGAGGTGAAGCCCTCTGCCGTTGTGGTCGATTCCTTCATGGCGCAGATCCCTGCCTCAGGCCCGGCGGGTGATTTCTACCGGGGGCAGGGGATCACTTTCAGTATTGATTCCGCAGCGGTGGGATCCGATCCTGACTATGCCTACATTACGAAATATGCAGTGGACTCATACGATCCTTTCAGTTCAGACATCATCATCTCCCGGGCAGCCGATATCCACCTGATGCTGGCCGAAGCATACAACCGTATGGGGGATGAACAGTCACAGGAATATGCCCTGATCCTGCTGAACCAGGGCATCAACAAGGAGAACCCGAAGCCCCCGGAATTCGCCAGGTGGTCAAGGAACCTGGGGATCAGGGGGAGGGTTTCCCTTGTCTCCAATGAACCCCCCGAGGATCTGGCCGGCGAGGATCTGACCAGGTACATCGAAGACCTGATTATCGCTGAGAGGGCCCTGGAACTGGCCTTTGAAGGGAAACGCTGGTCCGACCTGGTACGGGTCGCAGAACGCAGGGGGGAACCTGAATTCCTGGCAGATAAAGTGGCTGCGAAATTCCAGGGGACACCCGACGCATATAATAAGATCCGTACCAAGCTGATGGATCCTTCAAACTGGTATTTACCGCAGGATTAAACATGAAGGGAAAAGCGCTCCCGGTACTGCTTCTGATCCTGGCTTTCGACGTATGCTTCACCAGTGCAGACCTGACGGCCCAGGAGCGTAACCCCAAGCCTGTTTCAGACCGGAAACTCGAGAAAGAGAAGAAGCAGGCCCTTGCCTTTGCCCGGACCGACAGCCTGGTCTCCAGCCGGCAGTTTGTTTTCGAGGCCGAGTTCAGCCAGGGTTCAGACCTGGTATACGTGGTGGTGGATTCCATTTACGGGGAGGTCCAGAATGGGAACCGGAACAACCTCCAGGGGCATATCACACAGTTTGAGGTGACCCGGGACCAGAAGAGAAAAGAGCTCTCTGTTTCCATGAAAATGAGGGGGGTCATCAATACGGCAGACGTCTTTCTTTTCATCAGCTCATACGGCAGCGGGAAGGCCACGGTGAAAAGTGATTTCCCCGGAAATTTCACTTTTTATGGAAAAGTGACTGATTTTAAAAGTACTACCATTCACCAGGAACCATCACATATGGTACACTGATGCCCTGAAGGAACCTTAATAAAAGAGAATGATCATGAATTGGAAATCCTCCATTGACAGGCTCAAATCATCAAAGACAATCCTTTTTATCATTGGACTGGCGGCCACCCTGTGGTTCCTGATCCGGGTCATTCCCAAACCGAGCCGTGCCAGGTACCCCTGTATGCAGGCCGCTGCGCCCATCATGGCCTCTTTTGTGGTCTACCTGCTGGGGATCAGTGCCTCCTGGTTCTCATTCAAGAAATTCAGGCAATCTGTCCGAAAATCCAGGTACCTGGCAGGCTCCCTGTTCCTCCTGTTATCCATCACGGCCATGGCCTTTATTTTCCTGAGGGAGAGTAAGGATATCATCGCCAGCGCCCTTATTCCCACCGACAACACTTTCCCCGTTGCTTCCAACCAGCCCATCGGGGAGGCGCAGGGATTGTACCCCGGAAGGGTGGTCTGGGTGCATGACGAAAATGCAACCAATGAGGCGTATTACCCGGAAAGCGGCAGCAACGATTTCTGGTACAGCGACGACAATACCGATGAGAACGTGATCAGTGACATGCTCGCCTGTGCCATCATACTCTATGCAGGAGCCGCGGAAGATGATCTTGCCGGTGCCTGGGATTCCATATTCCACTCCTTTAACCGGACACACGGCCGGGGGGATGTGGGGTATACCGAGGGAGAGAGGATCGCCTTTAAGATCAACCTCACCAACCAGAGTGCCAGCTATTCGGACAGGCCCAGGAGGATGGATGCTACCCCGCAAGTGCTCAATGCCGTCCTGGACCAGCTGGTGAACGTGGTCGGGGTATCCGAGTTCGATATCACCCTTGGCGACCCCTACCGCGAATTCAGGCAGGAATACAGGGACCTGGTCATGAGCAAATTTCCAAACGTCTATTATGTGGACGGAGTCGGCGGAGATGGGGTCGATCAAACGATACCTTCCGAGGAGGCCGTATTGAAGTTCAGTGACAAGCAGTATGAATCGACCCTGCCCCAGCACTACCTGGATGCCACCTATCTCATCAACATCCCCTGCCTGAAAACACATAACGAGGGGGGGCTAACCCTGATCGCCAAGAACCACCAGGGTTCATTCCTTGAAAAGGGCGATGACCCCAAGAGCCAGTATGCGATCAATATGCATTACAGCCTGCCGGCAAACAGCCGTGGCACCCGTCAGTACCGGCATACGGTCGATTATATGGGGCACGAAGAGACGGGAGGGAAAGGATTGATCTACATCATCGACGGCATCTGGGGAGGTGAGAGCTGGGAGGGCTGGATCAAGACATTCAGGTCGGATCCCTTCATCAATGACTACCCGAGCTCCCTGTTTGTAGGGCAGGACCCTGTGGCACTGGAGTCAGTCTGCTTTGACATCCTGTTCCAGGAATACGACACCGACCCTTCCAAGGTCAACTATCCCAACCAGATGAAGGCTGAGATCGCCGATTACCTGAAACAGTGCGCCAGCAGTGACTTCTGGCCCGCCAGTATTGAGTACGACCCCGAGGGGGACGGGACCCCCATCGGCAGCCTGGGCGTCTTTGAGCACTGGAACAATGCCATCGACAGGCAGTATTCCCGGAACCTGGGAACCGGGGAGGGGATTGAGCTGGTTTACTACAATCCCAATGACAGCACTGCCACTATGACGGGAACAGAGGTTCAGGCTGTTCAGATCGCCGCCCCCAATCCCTTCTCTGTCTTCACAGCATTCAGAAGGCCGGGGCAGGCCTCGAGGCATTCAACCCTTGAGATCTACAATATGAAAGGTGAGCTGGTTCACATATTCAGTTTTGCCGATTCGGATGTGATCGTCTGGAACGGTACCGACGCCGGTCACCATGAGGTGCCCTCAGGGATCTACCTGTACACCATTCACGATCACCAGGATCATTCGACATTCTCAGGAAAGGTAATACGGGAATAGACATTGTCAGCTGCAAGATCATGCCGTGCGATGCTTCTGGCCATTGCCCTGACAGGGCTATTCAAGGCCTGTGAAAAGGATGACACTGCAGGAACGGAAGGGATCCCGTTTGAAGTGGTCAACGGGTTTGTTATCAGCACACAGGGAGCCAAGCTTCTGGCCACGGACAACGGGCTTTACTCGTTCGATGAACCAGGCGGAACCTACGCATTTGTTCCGGGTGAAATCGGGCATATCCCGCTCAACGACCTGGCCTGTTCAGGAACGGACGCTGAGCATGAGTTGTGGCTTGCCACCCCCACAGGGGCCTGCAATCATACGGCGCGATTCTTCTATACAGAAGACAACAGCGGATTGCACGATAACCAGGTCATTCATCTTTACTTTGATGCCCAGCAGGGTGCCTATTTTGCCGCCCCGGACGGCCTCTCCATCCTGAACAACGAGGGCTGGGACTGGTATCCGGGCCAGGACAGCCTCTATGTAAGATACAGGATCACTGACATTGCCTCGGCCACAAACGGCTACACCTATGTGACTACAGACGGAGGCGGAATAGAACGCTTTAAAGCAGGGGTGGACGGGATCAGCGGGGCCACCATTTTCGATACGGACTGGACACGGCTGGAGTCGAACCATATCCACACGGTATTTGTGGACGATACTGTCCAGGTCTACGGCACCAGCCGGGGAGCCGCCATGCATTTCAGTGAATATACCAAGTGGGACTGGCAGATCTACACCACCTCCGATGGCCTGATCAGCGATACCGTACTGGCGGTGGTAAAGGATGGCTCGGGCCGGTGGTGGTTCGGGACCTCCAGGGGTATCAGCAGGTTTGATGGATCCGGCTGGACCAGTTATTCTGCTGAAACCATTGATCTGGCCGGTAATTATATCAAGTTCATGGCTGTTGACACCGACGGATCTGTCTGGAGTGCTTCCGATGAGGGCCTGTCGCAGTTTATGGACGACCGGTGGGTCAGTTATCCAAAATGAACATCCTATGAAAATCTTTACAATCCTCGCACTTTTTGCTTTTCTGGCGGCATCCGCCCGGAGCCAGACACAGAGTGACACCATCTTCAATTACAAAACCAAAACACCGGTGGTGGTGGACGGGCAGGACACCGAAGAGTGCTGGGCGGATGCCGAGTGGCACGCAATCGACCAGGTATGGATCCCCTACAATGCCGTTATGGATTATGGAGATTTTGAGGGCTATTTCAAGGTCTCGTGGGATGAGGAATATCTGTACGTGCTGGTGGAGGTGACGGATGACTCGCTTTCAGATGACCATCCCGATCCCTTCACCAACTGGTGGGATGACGACTGCCTGGAGGTGTTTATTGACGAGGACCGCTCCATGGGGGACCATGAGCGGAACTGCAATGCTTTTGCCTACCATGTGAGCCTGACCTATGATGCCCTGGACCTGAATGCATATGGACAGGGGATCAATTACAGGGACAACCTTGAGGTGGATATGGAACCCATTGGGGAGGATACCTATTTATGGGAATTTGCCATCAAAAATTACGATGCCACATTTAACCCTGCCAACCCCGAAGCCAGCCGTGTCCTCCTGGAAGCCGGCAAGCTGATGGGTTTTGCGATTGCATACTGCGACAACGATGAGACCACCTCCCGCGAGAATTTCATAGGATCCATGTACATGACCCAGTCCACTGCCAACGATATGTACAGGAATGCCGATCATTTTGGCCCCATGCTATTGATCGACCCTGACAGCCCGAGCAGCGTGGCCGCGAACAAGGGGATGGAGGATTGCCGTATATATCCGGTACCGGCACGGGATTTTATCAGGGTGGAAACTACCCGGGCCAACCGGATCATGAGATCTTTCTCCATTTCAACCCTTGCGGGACAGGTTGTCAGCAGCGGGAGTGTTCCCGGAACCTCTCACACCATCCATATGGAACACCTGGATGCCGGCATCTACCTGCTGGAAATAGATCTCGGCCATGCCTCCCACCGGCAGCTGATCGTCAAGCAGTAACAGAGACAATTTTTCTGCCGGATATTTTACAATTAAATTCTTTGCCGGATGTTTTTGAAACAACCTGGCATTTTTTAGCGCAGCTAAACAAGCACGTTATAAGAAAATATCCGGCAAAAAGAAAAAGGGCCGGTAATCTGAAGTGGCGAAATGTCCCGAAAGAAAAATGGGGCCGCCCCTGTCGGGACGGTCCCATCCATTGAATCATATTCAGGCAGTACTATTTGATGAACTTGGCCACCAGGTCTCCTGATCTCACGAAATAGATACCCCTTTCATAGCTGCTGATATCCAGCCGGTACTCAGTACCGCTGACATGAACAACATCCACTCTCTGTCCCACGCTGTTGTAAATGCTGACTGTACTGTTTTCCTCTGCAAGTACAATGTTCAGTTCATTTACCGCCGGGTTGGGATAGAGCTTCAGGGTATTCACGCGGTGCTGCTCAACGCCTTCCGGCCAGGTGACCTCAACCTCGAGCAGTCCGTAGACCTCACTGTCATCCGAAGCGGTTGCTATGACGGTCACCGTTCCTGTGGAATCGCCGGTCAACACTCCGTCATCATCGATGGTGGCATCACCTGTTCCGGGTTCAACGCTCCAGTATACCACATCCTTGTAGTCGGCATCTTCCGGCAACACTTCTGCCATCATCTGCAGCGTGCCTCCCTGATGGACCACTGCATCACCGTCAGCGGTCACCGTGATCCATTCGACTGGCTTATAGTCGGTAATCAGTGCCAGGTCATTTTCATTGTAGAGCAACACACTGTCGAGGTAAAGCACCGGATCATGCAACCCGACCATGAACTGGCACGACTCCACTGTATTATCAACAATGTTTTCAAATACGACATCGAACATATACTTGGTGGGTGTCGTTTCCGTGTATATGACCCAGTCCGACGTACCACCGGGGGAGAGTTCATGACTCGAACTTCCGTACCTGAGGAAATCGTTGGCGGGATCCTCGAAGTCCACATTGAATGTATCGGTCGCATCTGCCCACAACACAAAACTGAACCAGTACTGGTCGGTGGTGTTGCAGCCGAAATTCTGCTGGATCACCGTGTAATCCCAGTAATTGAGCCCACCCGCAGGGGGATCTATGTTCAGAATGCCGTCATACACCTGTACCTCAGCAGGATTGCCGGACCATTCCGAGGCCGTTCCATCTCCATCCACCCGCTTGAAATAGCCGTTCCGGATCAGGTTGATCTCGGGCATGGAGACGATCTGGCCGCTGATGTTTACATCCACCGATTCCTCAATATAGGAGCCATCCTTTGTAGCTCCTGTTACCGTCACCAGGCCATCAACGATGGGTGTAAGCAACCCGTTTGCATCAACTGTCGCCCTTCCGGTAACGTTCTCAATGGTCCATGTAAGATTCCTGTAGGTGGCATTTTCCGGAAGGACCTCGGCTATGATCTGCATCTTCTTGTTATTCTGGGTAATGTCCTCGGCTGTGAGGGTGACGCTCTCCACAAAGACCTTCTCAACCACTCCCTCGAAGGTGATCAGGCCACAATCGTCCATGTTGTTCCATGATTCATCCCCGGTGGCAGCGGGACCGCCTCCCTCGTTGGCCCAGACCCTGCGCTGACGTTCAGTGGTCACGCCTTCGTCCTGGTCAATCAGGGTGATGTCAAAGCCCACCTGTTCATTCAGATCAACCGGGCCTCCGTCGCTGTCTACAAGAAACTCCAGGGGAATAAAGTACTCGGCGAGAACATCCGGGTCGTTGACCTTATGGGAATACCATATGTCATCAGCATCCGGGTTATCCAAGCCTGAATACATTGTCCCGTCAATTTTGCCCTCTTCATACATGACAGCAATCTGATGGTGCCCGTTGGCTGGGCCGCCCGAGGCTCCGCCTCCGTCTGCAAGGTCCCAGGTGTTGCAGTCGAAATAGATCTCGATCTTGTCATACTCCCAGGAGTTGGCCCCCCCTGAAATATAGTGAGGCCAGTAGTCGTCATCATCAACCCAGATAAGGATGTAAACTCCGGCATCCTCTCCCATATCTGACCACAACGCCTTCCAGTAGGAATCCCCGACAGTGGGCACCTCAGCCTGGTAATTCCTTTCAAAAAGATTTGCCTCGGCATCTTCCCAGACATCATCAATCTCACCGTCAAGCACAGGGAATACTTCGGTCTTCTTGATGACAGCTTCTGGTTGCTGTCCGGAAACGACCGCCACAAACATCCCGCAGATAATAAGAGTAAAAATCTTCATTTTCATAGTCATAGATTTTAGTTAGACATTGGTTAAAACGCTTTCTGCATGTTCGAATTCTGTTATTGCATAGGCTATAGAAATTTATTTGACTTTTGTTCTGACCCGAAATGTATTAAAATCTTTTTATAAAAAAAAGAATCAATCCTGATGTATGCCCTAATTTCGGGTGTTTAGAAGCAATTTATAGTGTATATTAGCACTTTCTACACTGGTTATTCAAAACAGTGTGGTCTTTGGCCTGATCATTTTACTATATTCCGGATCCAAATATACACGATGACCATGATGCGAACCCTGATTTATTCACTCATCCTGTTTATCTGTGCCCTCCCTGCGGGAGCGCAGTGTGATGAGCTGGTCTGGTCCGAGGAGTTTGACTATGCCGGCCTGCCCGATCCGGAAACCTGGACCATGGAGACAGGTGCCGGCGGCTGGGGCAACAACGAGCTCCAGTATTACAGGGCCGATACCTCCAATGCCCTGGTGGATAACGGGATCCTTACGATCACCGCCAGGAGGGAGGATTATGGCGGCAGCAGCTATACCTCCAGCCGCCTGATTACCAGGGATAAGGTTGAATTCCAGTACGGCAGGATCGAGGCCAGGATGCGGCTGCCATACGGGCAGGGCATCTGGCCGGCCTTCTGGCTCATGGGGGAGAACAGTTCCGAGGTGGGGTGGCCCGCCTGCGGGGAGACCGATATCATGGAGATGGTGGGAGGTGATCCGGGGGACCGCACCGTGCACGGCACCGTCCACTGGGATAACAACGGGTCCCATGCCAGCTACGGAAAGGCATATTCCCTCCCTTCCGGCAGATTTGCGGATGATTTCCACCTTTTCGCCGTTCAGTGGACACCCCGGACCATCAAATGGTATGTGGACAGCACCCTTTACAACACCATCGACATCACCCCGGCAGGGCTCAGCGAGTTCCACCACCCTTTTTTCGTGCTGCTGAACCTTGCTGTTGGCGGGAACTGGCCGGGGTCCCCCGATGCAACCACCGTTTTCCCCCAGCGCCTGGAAGTGGATTATATCAGGCTCTATAAGTCGGAGGATATGCTTGATATCCAGGGCAGTACGAGTGTAATGAAAAAACAGATGCATCTGAAATACACGCTTCCCTGCGTTGAATCCTGGGGCTACCAGTGGAGCCTCCCTGAAGATGCTGAAATCGTGAGCGGGCAGGGAACCGGGGGGATCACCGTGAACTGGGGCTGCCTGGATGGCGAAGTGGCCTGCACTGTCACCGGAAGCTGCGGTCTCTACCACCTCTCCCTGCCGGTGGCAGTAAGCGCGGAGAATGAGATCCGCGGCCCCATGTTCGCAAATGCCGGTGCCAGGGATCTGCTCTTCTGCGTTACAGAGATGAGTGAAACATCCTACGCATGGAGTGTCCCGGAGGATGCAGAGATCGAAAAGGGGCAGGGGAGCGATTCGATCCTGGTCAGCTGGGGATCCATCTTCACCGGCGTCTCTGTCATCACAACGAACAGCTGCGGCTCGGACACCCTGTTCCACCAGGTGTATGAGACCGGCCAATATCCCTACCCGGATCCTTTGGTCCCCCATGCCATTCCCGGGGTGATCAGCGCCACCGATTATGACTACGGGGGCGAAGGGATCGCCTACCACGACCTCACCGCTGCAAACGAAGGCCCGGGACCCAGGCAGGATGAGCGGGTGGATACCGAGAACAGGGATAACGGGACGGCCAACGTGGGGTGGATCCGCTCGGGGGAGTGGCTGGAATACACCATCGAAGTTGAGAAGGCCGGCAATTATGACCTTTCCCTGAGGGTGGCAACCGATAACAGCTCCGGGGGCCCTTTCTCGATCCTGGTGAACGAGGAGGAGCGGATGGACCCGATTCCGGTGGCCGGGACCGGGGGATGGGACCGGTTCGTCACCATCCGTCCCGGGTCCATTCTCCTGGATGTTTCAGATACACTGATGAGGCTGGATTTCACCAACGGGGATTTTAACCTGGGGAAAATGACCTTTCAGTACAATGCCGCCGGTGTGGACGTGCCACCGCAAAACGGGCACACCCTTTCCATCTACCCCAATCCTGCAGGTCAGCTTCTCCGCATTCACCATCCCTGCCCGGAAAGCTCCTGGCAGATCATCGGCCTGGACGGGTCCGTGATCCTGGAGGGAGAAGCTGCAGGGCAGCTTCAGGAGGTTGACATCAGCGGTCTGGGTGCGGGCAGCTACCTGGTGCGCTCGCGCACCCCCGGCGGCGAAATGCAGACGGGCAGATTCATCAAGCTGCCGGAATAGTGCCGGTTCAATGACGGACCAGCAGCTTGCAAACCTGCCTGCCCGCTCCTTCCCCTGAACGTACCACGTAGATGCCGTCCGGCCACCGGGAGGTGTCAATCACCAGCCGCTCCCCGCGCACCCGGTTGCTGTATACCAGCTTTCCCGAACCATCGATGATCTCAACCTTTACCGTGGAAGGAGCAGCCGCATCCAGTGTGAGCGTGGTACGGCCCGATGCCGGGTTGGGCCAGAGTCCGGGTGAGCCGGGGCCGGGATGCTCCTCAAGGGATACCGGGAGCCTGAATTCAAACCAGTTCAGGTTGTGCTCCTCACCGGTGACCAGCAACCGGAGGCGGTACTTACCCGCCGCAAGGGTGAGGCCGGTGGACTGGGTGGCCCAGACCTGCCATCCGCCCGTGCGGCTGAATGCCATGCTGCCCAGGGTCTCAAAACCGTCTCCCGTCTCTGCCTGGATGGAGAGCCTGGCGTTGGAGTACTCTGTAGCGATGCGGAAGTCCACAAGATAATTGCCTGTCTCAGGCACGTAGAGGATATAATCTGCATAATCACCCGGATTGGCATAACCGGTATTCTGGCCACCTCCTGCATCCGAGCAGGATTCCAGCACAAGCCCGTTGTTCACATAAAAAGATTCCGCCTGGACCCTTCCCGGCACCGGAAAATGTCTGGCCAGCCTGTTCTTCACCGCCTGAGAGCTGAACGGGGAGAGCTTCTGCTCACCATGCATGATGCTTTGCCCGGTGTATGTGACCTGAATGGTCTGGTTATAAAAAAGAGGATCCGGGGAGGTGATGACCACCACCCGCCCATCCTCTTCGCTCAGCTTGACGCTTTCGATCTCCTCTGCTGTTCCGCCCTGGGTCAGGGTGAATTCCGGGACCTGAATGGATGCGGGGGAGGTCACATGCTTGTTCAGGGAAATATAGATCTCATCTTTCAGCACGGAGCTCTTTGCAGAGACAAATGCAAAGGGGAGGAGGGAATCCGGCTGCGGGCCGGTCAGCCTGAACCAGTTCAGGTTTGACCCGCCCCTGTCAAAGACGATCCTGACCTGCACCTTTCCCTCCGGCAGGATCACGTTGTCGAACTGCGTGGTGGACCAGCTCTGCCACCCTCCTGTTCCCGGCAGGCTGACAGGCCCCGTGGCATCCACCCCGTTCACCTCCACGTGGACCTGGGAACCGCTTCCGCTGGAGGCGGAGCGGATCTCCATGGTGTAGGAGGCAGCGGTATCGCTGGTGAGCGTATAGCCGAGCCATTCATCATCCGCAGTCCATCCCACATTGAACCCATTGGTCTGGGCATCACTGCACGGCTCCAGGTCCACCCCGTCATTCCGGTAGGACCAGCCGGAGTTCCAGGCCGTGTACTCGCCGTCCATATCACCGTGGTAATCTGCTGTATCAAGGTCAAAATAGGCAACCCCGTTCCGGCCCAGGTCATAATCGGCGGCGAACACCAGGTCATGGACCGTGCGGGGGTGAAATGGAATGGCCTGCGTGGAATGGGGCTGCCGGATCATGGCATCCACCACGTCCCTCTGGAAATGGCAGTTCTCTATCCGGTGCCGGTCGGCGAATGTCAGCACTGCCTGTAAGGCCTCTTCCGGGGAGAGCATCGTCCCCGTTCCCCTCCAGTTATCGATCAGCCGGAGGTAATCGTCATTGATCTCCACGCGCAGGGGGTTGTTGAGACCCCCCTTTTTCAGGGGCCACCAGGACCACCCGATGTTCTCAGACTCACAGAGGGCAATGAGGTTGGTATACCAGGTGTTGGAGTTCTCCCCCGATTCGCCCAACCAGATGGGTACATTGTAGGCATCCCTCAGGCTGATGACCCAGTCCAGCGACCCGGGATTGTTGAAGCTCCAGTATTTGTGGAAACTGTAGGCCATATTCCTGTATGGTTCGTCCCAGGGGGGGGTCAGCTGCGCGAAATCGTTGGCAAACCAGTTGCCCTCGATGATGATCATATGGTGCTGGTCCACCACCCTGATGGAGTCGGTGATCCGGCCAAACAGGTCCCTCAGCGGGCTGTTGGTCCCGCCGGGAAAGCTCCAGTTGGTCTCGTTGATCAGGTCGTACCCGCCTATCCAGGGCTCATCGCTGTAACGCTCCGCCAGTTTCATCCAGAGCGCCACGGTCTTGTCCCTGTTCGCCTGGCTCTCCCACAGGGAGGGCTTGGAAGGGTCATAATCGGAGATCGATTCATTGGCCCCCTGCCCTCCCGGCGCCCCGTGCAGGTCAAGGATCAGGTAGATCCGGTTATCCCCGCACCATTCCAGCAGCGAGTCGATCAGTTCGAACCCCCTGCCGAGCCAGGTCTGCTGGCCCAAAACCGGCTCCTCCTCGATGGGCAGGGTGAACCATTTGTAATGCATGGCCACCCTCACGCTGTTGAATCCCCAGGAGGCGAGGGAATCGATATCGGTCCGCGTGCAGTGATTACGGAGCCACACCGTGTAGAAACTGTCCGTCAGTGCCTCGCCGATGGAATTGATCAGTTGCTCCCTGAACTCATACTGGGTCCCCGCGATATCGGAGGACTCCATCATGTACCCCTCCTGGAGCATCCAGTTGCCGGTCCCGATCCCCCTGAGGATCACATTCTCCCCCGCCCCGTCTACGATCTGTTTCCCGTCCGCATGCAGGAACCCCTGCCCGGAAAGGGCCTCGGGTGCGATCAGCATGGCCCACACGAGGAGACCGGCTCCCCGCCGCTTCTTCCTTTCCGTCATCTCTTTCATATGATCCCTGTTATTATCCGTGACCCGCTGTCACAGGGCTGGTTCAATCCATACATCGATCCGGGCAATATCTCCCTCCCGTTTGAAGAGTGAGGCGCTCTGCTTCTGGTCAAGCGCATCTCCCGCGACCGTCCGGCTTTGACCGTCGCTGAAAGTGAGCATGATCCTTCTCTCCTCCGACCGCCGGTAGACCACCGGGACCTGGCAGTAGGTAAAGGCAAGGGTCCCCGGTTCCAGGGCGAGGACAAGGCCCTTCCCGCCGAGCCCGATGCAGCGGAATTCCCCCGCCTGCTGATGGAACTCGCTCTCCCTGAGCAGCAGAGGGGTAAAGTGCACCCTGCCTTCCCGGACCATGATCCCCAGTTCACCCCACCGGGCGATGATATCCTCTTTGACCTGACCGGTCATCCCGGGTTGCTGGGCTCTGCGGTGTGCGGGCGTGTGAGAGTAAGGATCGGTGGGGAAGGCCCCGTAAATGTCCGGGTCCTTATTCAGGCCGATCCCCGACCGTATCTCATAATAGCGGGCGGCGATCTCTTCCAGCACCCGGGGTTCCTCCTTCTCCCGGTAGGCCCTGTAACAGGTATGGCAGACCGCCAGCAGGAGCTTGGATACCATATGCCAGTAAATGCTTCCCAGTCCCTCATAACCGTAGAAGGTCCCCGACCTGCCGGTAAAGCTCTGGTGATCGAACACCTCCTCGTACATATCCAGGATGAGCCCTGTTTCCTTGCGCACCAGCTCAGGGAATTCGCCGGAGAGCTTTGCAAGCGCCCCCTTCAGCATCCCTGCATTCCTGAGGTTCCCGTTGAAATGCAGACCTCCATGCAGGTCCTGTATAATGATCTGCCTGTCCTCCCTCTCTATCAGCATCTTCAGGAGCCCGGAGCGCCCTGCCAGGTCGGCCGGGATGTTGTTCTTCTCAGTGAAGGAGGGCAACCTCCGGTCGGGATAGAGGATGTAGGAGTGCTGGTCCTCCCGGTAGAGCAGGCTCCCCTTCAGGGCATCCAGCACCTCGACCGCTTCACCGGCCGAAAGATACCCGGAGCTGAGCACGGCTACCTGTCCCTCCAGCATCTCGTAAAGCCGCCTCACCTCCACCCGTTCCCTCTTTTCCAGGCTGATCAGGTTATAGGAGTGGAAGAGCCTGTCGCTGCGCCTGCTGGCCTTGATGGTTGCATCCACAGGTTCCAGCAACGATCCAAAGAAATCGAGCAGCTGCCCTTTTTCAATTTCCTGCCTTCTGCCCGAAAACCCTTTATCATACAGTGCCTTCCGGTACCTGCTCCCGGCCACACCCAGGGCATCCATGCACGATCTCATCCCTGCTGCATCCATGGCCCGGTCCGGCTGCTTCGCCTGATCCCGGAATATGCCATGGATCTTTTCCAGCAGGCCGGCCACCTCCTCCGAGAGATGGACCGGGGCTGCATCCGGGTGTTCAAAGATCCCGCGGCAGAACTCCAGATAGGCCCTCAGGTGGTAGGTGGTGACCATCGATACCCCGTAGCCCACCAGAGCATTGTTCGCATCGTTCCATTCGGGCCGTTGCGTGTTCATCCAGATCCCCGCTCCGGGAATGAAATTCGAGAGTTTGGACAGCAGGGTTACCAGCAGCTTTTCAGCAAGGTTCACGTGCAGGATCCTGCCATCCGGCCCACGGAGCAGCTTCCCGTCTGAGCCGGTCTCCTCCGTGCGCCTGGCAATCTCCTCCTCGAGGAGCGCATCAAATTCGATGGTGTGGTGCGGATCGCGGACAAGGTCGCTGTAATCCTTGATCCGGTAGGGTACGTTTGCATAGGTGAAAAGGTCCCGGGCCAGGAAGCGGCGCAGGTACCCGGGATGGTGGTGGTCGGAGATCTCCAGCAGTTTCAGCAGGTAGATGATCTGGTGATCCCCCCAGTACCCGATGTTTGACCAGGGATCGGAGGGGTCGGGGACCTCCCAGTCAATGCCCCCCCGGGTGATCCTGTAAGGGTTGTACCCGTCGGCCGTGGAGGCATTCACAAACCTGAAGATCATCCCCTCCGCATACTCCGGGAAGGAGAGGGCCAGTGCTTCCCAGTTCTGGAAAATATCCCTCCAGTTCCCCTGGTAGTCGAGGTTCCTGCTGCCATCCTCGTTCCGGTTCTCGATGGAGAACTGGTTCCACGGCCTGCTCGGGTCCCCGTGCCTGCGGCTGAAGGAGAGCGGCAGGTATTCATAACAGATCCTGACCAGGTCGGGATCCCCCAGTGACTCCGCCCGGCGGATCAGCTCGGGGTAAAGAATGTGCTCCCCGGCGGATCCGAAGAGCTTCCCGGAAGCAGCCACAAGTCCCCTGTTGGTCCCCTCAGTAAAGGAGTAGAAGTCCGCCAGGCGGACCAGGTAATGATCTTCGAACACCCCGCCGCGCATGATGTTGAACAGCACGTTGGAAAGGTGCCTCGAGGTGCTCAACTCGTCACGGGTGGATTGCAGGCCGTCGGACAGGGCCGTCATCCGGAGGAGGTTCCCCGAGCTCCGGCGGATGTCATCATTGAGCTCCTGCCTGGCATGCTTCCCGTCCAGGATGAACTGGATTATTCTTCTCACATCGGCGGCATCCTGGTTGACCTCGGCTACCATGTTCCACTCCCTCACCGATCCGGGCAGAAGTTCGAACCGGGCATTCAGCAGGTAGGCCCCCTTTTCACCCTTGACCTCCCGCTCGGTCTCTACCGGTGTTCCTGATCTGAATGGCTCCACCTGCCGGCCGGAGAGAAGGATCCTGGGAACATCCAGACCTTCCGACCAGGCGATGTTGGCCTTCAGCGATTCGCTTGGTTCAGCTGTATCCACGGGAATGGAGCTCAGCCTGAAGATCCCCAGCCCGGTTTGCGGATCGAGTTCGTTTTTTTTATAGGCATCCACCAGGTTGCTGAATCCCAGCTGCATGGCAGGGTCCACCCCGCTGGGAAGGATGTTCAGCACACCGTCAAGCACTTCAATCCCGGCAGTTTCATTTCCGCTATTGCGCAGTTCTGACCGCCTCACAAACCCGTGCCTTTCGCTGTTGAACCAGCCATAACTGAAACTGAGGGAGAGGTCTTCGTTGACCTCCTCAAAGATCAGCTTGTTCCCCAGCTGGCTCTTATAGAGATTTCTCCTGATGGAGTAGAGATGCGGGCAGCCTTCTGAGAACGGCTCCCACATGACCAGCTGTCCGCCCCGGTCCGCAAGAATGACCGTTCTGCTGCCGGTAACACCTCTGTAATCATGGATCTTATCCTCCGGGTAGTAAGGGAACAACGCACCCCGGGCGTTTCTCCTTCCGGCCGTCAGCGATCCGTTGCTGGAGATGAACATCCACTGGTCGGAAGCACTCACGATGCTCATAAAAAAAACGGGCATCCGGTCGTAGTCCGAGATCCTGTAGTACCTCTCCCCGTCGATGTCCACAAAGCCCCCTCCGGCCCTTCCCTGGGCTATCCTGAGAGGCTGCTCCCCGATAACAATCTTCCTTCTCTTCAAATGCAGAGGTCTGTTTATCATCCAGGCATTTTACCTCAACGCATAGACACGGACGTAATCGATCACGATTTGCTGGGATGTCATGGTTTGATCCATTCCCCGGGCACCACCCCAGCCCCCGCCCATGGCAAGGTTCAGGATGATGTTCTGGGGATGATCGAAGGGCCAGGTCAGTGAATCGGCGGTATCTTCATAGGTGAAATAGGGAATATCATCCACGAAGGCCTTGATATGCGCCGGGGTCCATTCGACCGAATAGGTATGGAACTGCCCGCTCATATCCTTCACGCCGGTAATGGCGGTGGGCTGGTTGTTCAGCTTAAAATAGTAAGCCCCGCAATGGACGCAGGCATGTGCATGCCCATCCCCGGTCTGGTCATCAATCTCGAATCCCACGCTCTCCATGATATCGATCTCCCCGCAGTAGGGCCATGACAATTCATCCACGTACGCGTCGCCCAGTGTCCAGCCGGCTGCCCAGTTGCCCTTCCGGGCGGGGACTTTGGCCCGGAATTCAATCCTGCCATAGAGAAAGCTCGTTTTGCCCCTGGTGGTGATCCTTGCCGAGGTCCATTTTTCACCCGGATCGTCCCTGCGTGCCTCGATGACCAGGCTCCCGTCCTCTATCCTGGCATTCTCCGGCCTTCCGACCGTATAGTACTGCAATTCATTGTTCCCCCATCCCCAGTTGCCAATATCATAGGTCCATTTCGTGGTGTCAGGCATCTCCCCTGCATCGAATTCATCCGACCATGCAACGACCCACTTATCCCCCTCCATGTTCTGGGTGAGGAGCTGCGGGGTCTGCCGGTGTTCCCTGATGAGCTCAAATCTGATCCAGTCAACCAGGGCTTCCCCTCTATCTATATGCAGCTTCATGAAGTGCACCCCTGCATTGAGCGGACTCCCGTCCTTCACAAGGGTGATCAGCTGGTCCCGGACCAGTGAATCCGGACTCTCCATGGTGCCTGTGATATTATAGGTGCGCCCGTCCGGATTGTCGGCATAATCCTCGATCCAGCAGGAGATTACGGTGCCGGCCGCCGGTGCCAGGCGGACCATCGACCGGTACCTGCCGGCAGTTTCGACGGGCACCTCCAGCAATATCCAGCCACCGGCGGGGATCACCACACACTCCCCTCCCGCCTCCAGGGATTGAACCCTGGTCCCGTCACTGGAACCGGAAAACGATTCGGATTCCACCAAAACTGCTGTCACTCCGTTCTCCGGGGATCCCTCCTCCCGGCCGGATCCCCCGGTCCGGGACCGGTTACAGGAGAGCGCTCCTGCAAGGACAACGGCTGCCAGCAGGCCAATTGCAAGTTGCTTTGTTTTCATCATGTCTGTTATTGTTTCACAAGTATCTTCTCCAGTTCTTCCAGTGACTTCCCCTTGGTTTCGGGGACCAGGATCAGCACGAAGACCAGTCCGATGGCCCCGAAAATGCCGTATATGAGGAATGTCCCTGCCGTCCCCAGTGTGGCCAGCTCCCAGGGAAATACGAACTGAACAGAGAAACTGATCAGCGAGTTAATGAATCCCACGAAGGAGATGGCCACACCCCTGATCCAGTTAGGGAACATTTCGGAAAAAAGGACCCACATCACCGGGCCGATCGATACGGCAAATGCAGCCACAAAACCGAGGATCCCGATCAGGATCATGAGCGGGTTGTTGTGGATGGCCGCCGCGATCAGCTCCGATTCATACTCCTTGACAACAGAAGGTTCAATAACCTCACCGAGTTTCTGCTTGAATTTGATATCGCTCGCAAAATCCTGGTCCTGTATCGAATAAAGTGCTTCCTTGTCCACCTGCGCGGGGAGCTGTTCAATGGTCTCTGCCGTCAGGCGGAAAGTGGCCGAATGAAAGCCCGCTGCCAGGACGAACATAAAGACCGCTATGCCGGCGAGCCCGATGCCCAGGAGCGCTTTTCTGCCCAGCTTGTCGATCACCAGGATGGCCACCACCGTGAAGACCAGGTTGGTCAGTCCCACCAGGATGGCCTGGGAAAATGCCGCATCGGTCCCGATCCCCGACTGCTCGAAGATCATCGGGGCATAGAAAAAGACCGAATTAATGCCGGTAATCTGCTGAAGAATTGCCACTACCAGGCCGATGACCAGCACCAGCCTGAGCGCAGGTCTGAACAGATCGGTCAGCGGGACCCTCTTTTTGGTGCCCTGCTTAATGCTCTGCTGAATATTCCTGAACTCAACCTCTGCCTCTCCCTCATCGTTCGCCCTTCTCAATACGGTCATCGCCTCCTCTGTTTTCCCTTTCATCATTAGCCAGCGCGGACTGCGGGGCACGAAGAAGAGGGTCACAAAATAGAGGATGGCGGGCAGGGTTTCCAGTCCGAGCATCCATCTCCAGTTGTACCTCTCCATGCCGAGCGAGGATGTCCAGGAGGCATCCGAAGAGCCCAGCTTGAGGATCAGGTAGTTTGTAAAGAAAGCGACCGAGATCCCCAGTACGATATTCAGCTGGTTGAAGGAGACAAGCCGTCCCCTTCTCTGGGGCGGGGAGATCTCCGCTATGAACACGGGGGCGATGATCAGTGAGGCTCCCACTCCGGCCCCTCCCACCATGCGGGCGATCACCAGCGTGGCAAAATTGGGTGCCAGGGCGGAACCTATGGCCGAAATGGAGTAGAGGACGGCCGCGTACCTCAGGACGGTCCTGCGGCCCACCCGGTCACTGATCGGCCCCACCACGAGCATGGCGATGGTGGCCATCAGGGTCAGGCTGCTTACCGACCAGCCCAGCTGGATCTTGGTCAGGTCAAACTGGGGCTCGATGAATTTGACGACCCCGGAGATGACAGATGCATCGAAGCCCATCAGGAATCCGCCCAGCGCAACGATCAGGGCGACCCTGATGGTGAATAGTTGGTTCTTTTTCATACGACAGCAGAGATCTTGTTGGATCCCGCAATATCGCAACCAAAAGGATAATAACAAAGAAGTATCCCAAAAAACTCACCTATTCATAGTGCAGGGCAATGGCAGGGTTGGTCCTGGCAGCCTTCAGGGATGTGATGGTCACCGTCACCATGGCAATGATGATGGCCAGCATGGCAGCTGCAATGAACAGCAGGGGCTGGAACCCGACGTTATAGGGAAAATCCCTCAGCCAGTCCCGCATCATATAGTATGCCACCGGCATGGCGATCACGATGGAGATGCCCACCGCATAGCCCACGCTCCTGGAGATCACCGCAACGATGCCTGTCTCGGTGGCTCCCAGCACTTTCCTGATCCCGATTTCCCGGACCCGCTTTTGTGAATTGTAGAGGGTCAGGCCGAACAATCCCAGGGAGGCAATGAAAATGGCCAGGATGGAAAAGATCAGCGTGACCGCACCGGTGCGCTTCTCTTCGGCGTAATAGGAATCCAGCTCCTCATCCAGGAAGAAATATTGGAACGGCTCGTCCCCGGCAAACTGCTTCCATGTTTCCTCCATATGTTTAAGCCCGGCCTCAATGTTCTCCTTCCCGGCTGCCAGCCTGACGGTCAGATATCCTGCCCAGTCCCAGGTCCTGGGTTTGAGGATAAGGATCTGGGCTCCTATCTCGTGCTTCAGGGTAAGGAAATGGTGGTCGCTCATCACCCCGATGATCCGCAGCTCCGTCAAATTCGGGTCCTCTGTGGGCCACATGATGGACTGGTTCAGCGGCTCCTCCAGGTTATATTTCCTGACAGCGGCCTCATTCACCAGGCAGACTGCAGAGTCTGTGGCAAATTCCTCCGAAAAGAACCTGCTGTCGGGGGTTGCCAGGCCGAAGCGGTAGGTCTCCATGAAGTCCTCATCTGTCCAGAAAGTGAAGAAGAGGACCGACTCCTCGGGTGGCCTCCCTTTGATCCCGTAGGTATTGTTGTTATTGGGCGCGCCCAGGTATGCGGTTGAATTGGTGGCGGAGAGTATGGAGGTATGGTTTTTCAGTTCGTCCTTGAATGTCTGGATCTGCCGGCCGAGGGGATGGATGCGGTCCATCACAACGAGCTGCTGCTCGTCGAATCCCAGCTCCTTGCTGGTCATGTATTTGAATTGCCTGTAGATCACAAGGGTACCTGCGATGATGATGATCGAGATGGAGAACTGGATGATTACCAGGGCATTGCGGATCCAGTGTGTCCCGTTCTTCACAGAGGCATTCCCTTTCAGGGCGAATATGGGCCTGAAAGAGGCCAGGACAAAGGAGGGGTAGCTCCCGCTGAGCAACCCGACCAGGATGGCAAGGATGATAAACCCGGGGATCATGTACCACCGGAAGATATCACCGAGTTCCAGGTTCAGCCCCACCAGCCTGTTGAACGGGCTGAGCAGCAGCATCACCAGCAGGATGGCGATCACCAGGGAGACCAGGCTCAGGAAGACGCTTTCGAAAAGAAACTGCCTGATGAGCTGCCTGCGTTCCGATCCCACCACCTTTCTCAGGCTCACCTCCTTGGCCCGGCTCAGGGAACGCGCGGTGCTCAGGTTCATGAAATTGATGGAGGCGATGATCAGTACAAACAGTGCAATGATCCCGAAAACCACCAGGTAGGTGCGGTTCCCGAGGGGACGGAATCCCACATCGCTCGGGATCTCCACCGTGGGATCAAGATGGATCCTCAGCATAGGCTGGGTGAACACCCCGTACCTCCCCCCCGCTTCCACAAACTCTTCCGGGGAGATCCCCATGAACTGCTCAAGCTGAGGACGGATGTTCTCAATCAGGGAAGCATTGATCTTTGTGTCAAGCATCTCCTGGTCCGCTCCCGGCCGCACAAGGATATAGGTCTGCATATGGTTATAGAACCAGCTGGTACTCCTGCTCGTTTCGTAGGTGGAGTAGGAACAGATAAAATCGTAATAGAAATGTGAGTTCCTGGGTGCATCCTCCACCACCCCCGTGACCCTGTAGAGCGTGGAGTCGTCGTTCATGGCGATGGATTTTCCGATGGGGTCGCCCTGCGGGAAATACTGGCCCAGTTTCGATTCGGAGATGACAATGGTGTTGGGTTCATCCAGGCAGGTGGCCGGGTCGCCCTCCAGCAGCGCAATGGTGAATACCTCGAAAAACGTGGAATCGGCATACATGATGCTTCCTTCCAGGTATTTGCTGGCCGGGTCTGCCCACATGAGCCGGTTGTTGGCAAAATCAAACCTGCAGAATTTCTCAATTTCGGGGATCTCCTCGTGAAAGGTGGGCCCGAAAATGGGGCTGTTCCAGGCCCCCTTGAACTCCTCCCCGGCCAGCTTTCCGTCCAGGTAGAGCCTGTAGATATCGGCCGACCGTTCATGGAACCGGTCGAAACCGGTCTCGCTGATGATATAGAGGATGATGAATATGGCACTGGCCAGGCCAATGGCCAGACCGGAGATGTTGATGATGTTGAATGCTTTGTTCTTGCTGATGCTCCGGATGGTGACCCTGAAGAAATTTTTCCACATATGATTTTGATTTGCTGAACCTTTCCAGAAACTGTGCCAGATCGTTTAACATGTTAATTATATGCTATTTATATCTGGATTATCCGCTTCCTTATAGTACGTTTCCGGACATGGGCGTACGATAGCGTACACTGGTTTCTTCCATCTATTTTTCTATCTTGTCATTGTTCATACTGGACGTTGTTCCACCCATATTTGTTACTATGAAACACCAGATTGTTACAAGGCGTGAATTTGTCAGACGCTCCGCTGCTGCTGCAGCAGGATTTTCCATGCTGCCGGCTTTCGGTTTCACGCTGGACCAGGTTCCGGCACCCATGACCCGGAGGTTCGGGAAGACCGGTTTCAGGGTGACCACACTGGGGCTGGGCGGACAGGCCTCGCTGCAATGGACCCCTGACGATGTGGACCCCGTATCCATCATTCTCAAGGCGTTCAAAATCGGGATCAACTATTTCGACACCTCCAACCTCTATGCCGGCAGCCAGCTCAATTATGGAGCCGCTTTCAGGCAGCTGAACCTGATCCCCGGGGAACCGGGGTATGATGCCGGATTGCGCGAATCCATCTTCCTGACCACCAAAACGCATATCCGGTGGGCAAAACCTGGATTTGCCAATACGGAGGAGGTGGGGAACTGGACCCAGGGAGACCACGGCGGAGGGGCCGTGGCCGACCTGAAAAGATCGCTCTCCCAGATGTTCGGGGACGGGAAAGGGAATTACCCCGAGGGTGCCTATGTGAACATGATCCTGATGCACAGCCTGAACAACACGGCCGAGGTGGAGGTGCTCTACAGGGGCCTTGAGACACCCCTGGATCCCTCCGGAAATTTCGGAACCCTGGTAGCCATGCGTGATTTCAGGGACGGGACCAACCTCACCGGCCTGAATCCAGAGCATGAAAAGCTGGTCCGGCACATCGGGTTCTCCGGCCACCTGAACTCCCCTGCCATGATGGAGATGATCCGGAGGGACCGGTTCGGGATCCTGGACGGAATGCTGGTAGCCATCAATCCCAATGACAAACGTTATCTGAATCACCAGTACAATGTGATCCCCGTGGCAAGGGCCAGGGAGATGGGGATCATTGCCATGAAGGTTTTTGCAGATGGTGCCATCTATTCAAAAGAGCCAAGGTGGTCAGGCACTCCGGATGATGTGGTGCGGACCGTCGGATCCGAAGCAATACCCAGCAGACCGCTGGTCGAATATGCACTGACCACCCCCGGAGTCCACACGGCCATCACCGGCATCGGGCAGATCTCGGATGATCCCCTGAACTGCCAGCTGGTCCAGAATTTTTATGCCGCCCAGATCGAACCCGGGGGAATGTCCGGGAAGGAGAGGCTGGAACTGGAAGAGAGGATGGGCGGATACAAAGAGGGCAAGACCAATTACTTTCAGCTTCCAAGAACCGGGCTCACCCCTCCGGGCAACCTGAAGATCTCCGTGGGGAAAGAGGTGGAGATCGCATGGGATTCAGCCTGTGCGGACCAGGCCCCGCTCTCCCACTATGAAGTCTTCAGGGACGGGTTGAAGATCGCCTCCCTGAAACATGAACCGCAGGTATCAACGGAGCCATTCCGCTTTACGGACAGCGAGAAAGGGCACTCCTACACGGTGGTGACCGTGGACCATCAGGGGAACAGGTCAGAGAGCGAGGTGCTGGTCACGGGGTGATCGGCAGCGGGGAGTGAGTGCCTCCCGGGATCAGCCCAGATCCCTGATCAGCAGTTCAATGTTCTGCACCCCGCGCTGCTCAAGGATCAGCTCCTTGTTGATCATCACGCGGTCGATGGTGGACTGGTCAAAATACCTGATGGTGACCAGTTCAAGTCCCGTCTGGTAAGCCACCTTGTACTTCTGCTCCAGGTCGTCCACCACGCCCCTCAGTTTTCTCTTGTCATTGTTCACGATCATCTTGAAGCTGATGGCCGTATTCTGCATCAGGTTGATCTTCATGCTGTGCCTGCCGAGGATACCGAAGATCTCCTCCAGGTTGTTCTCATTGATGAAGGAGAAATCGAGGGGAGAGATGCGGATCAGCACCTGGTCCATCTTGAAGATAAAGGAGGGGGTCAGCTTGTCATAGGTCACATTGCCCACCAGCGTTCCCGGTGCATCCGGGTCCAGAAATGATTTCACGTGGAGGTTGATGTTGCTGTTCTGCAGGGGTTTGATGGTCTTGGGGTGGATGACGCTTGTCCCGAAGTAGGCAAGTTCGATGGCATCCAGGTAGGAGAGTGTCTCCAGCAGGACGGTATCGTCGAAATATTTGGGATCGGCATTCAGCACCCCCGGCACATCTTTCCAGATGGTGACGCTCTCCGCCTTCAGCACATAGGCCAGGATGGCCGCCGTATAATCGGATCCCTCCCTTCCCAGGGAAGTGGTCTGGTCGTTGATGGTGGAGGCCAGGAATCCCTGGGTGATCAGGATCCTTTCGCCGTTAAAGACAAAATTCCTGCCGGCCAGGCGTCCGGTAAGCTCCCAGTCGATCCGCGCTTCGCGCCAGGTGTTGTCCGACTTGAGCGACCGCCGGACATCCATCCAGCGGGTGGCGATCCCGGCCTTGTTCAGGTAGTGGCTGATGATGGTGGTGGAAAGCAGCTCACCGTAGCATATCAGCTGGTCATAATCAAAGTCATAGTTCAGGGTGGGTTCCCTGGTCAGCCGTTCCGCCAGGTTATCCATCAGATCTTTCACCGCCATATGAACGGGATGGCTCTTCTCCCCGAACAGCCCCTCCGCAATCCCTTCATGATACTCCTTCAGCTGCTGGTACTCCTTCTCCAGGGTCTCCCTGTTCCCGCCGGCAAAGGCTTCGATGATCCGTTCAAGGGCATTGGTGGTCTTGCCCATGGCAGAGACCACCACCACGATCTTCTCCTCCCGGTACCTCTGCAGAATGGAGGCTATATTCCTGACAGCCTCTGCACTTTTGACCGAGGCCCCGCCAAATTTAAAAACAAGCATCCTGATTCAGATTAAATTTTTTAAATTGATCAAAATTAGCAATAGCGGGGAATCTTTAAAAAAACATGAAAGTAATTATCAGGTTTGCCACTTACCAGGTGGAGGCAGAAATCTTCGACACTCCCACCGGGAGGGCGGTCTACGATGCACTTCCCGTGAAACGGAACGTGATCACCTGGGGCCGGGAGATCTATTTTGAATTGCCGGTCACTGTTGAACTGGAAGAAGGAGCACGGGCTGAAGCATCGGTCGGGGACCTGGGATACTGGCCCAATATGCCGGCTTTCTGCATCTTCTTCGGGCCCACACCGGTGAGCACCGGTGACCGGCCCAGGGCAGCCAGTCCTGTGAACCTGTTCGGCCGTCTTCTGGCCGTCGAACCCGAACGCCTGGCCAGGATTGCAGAGGGTGAAAATGTATCCGTAGAGCCTCTGGATTAGATTGTCAGCCGCAGCATCCGGGCGATCCTTTCCCCGGTCCGTTCCAGCATTGCCGGTGCACTGCGCATGGCCAGCTCCAGGGTGGCCGGTTTCTCCTGGATGGAGAGGATGACCTGAAATCCCCCTTCATACAGCTCCTCAGCCCCCTCGTCCACCGTTCCGGCCACACCGATGACCGGTTTTCCATGCTTCTTTGCCAGCCGGGCCACCCCGAAAGGAGTCTTCCCGAACTGTGTCTGGCGGTCCAGTTTCCCCTCCCCGGTGACCACCAGGTCGGCAAGCTCAATCTCCCTCTCCAGCCCCACGCATTCTGCAACCATGTCAAACCCCTTTACCAGCCTGGCCCCCAGAAAGGCCACCAGGCCTGCCCCCAGCCCCCCGGCAGCTCCTGCACCCGGTAGCTGTGCTATCTCCGTGCCCGTCTGTTCGCTGATCATCCTGGCAAAATGGCCAAGGTTGCGGTCGAGTCTCTTCACCATCTCCGGATCAGCCCCTTTCTGCGGCCCGTATACCCGTGAAGCCCCGCCGGGCCCGGTAAGCGGATTGGTCACATCACAGGCCACCCGGATCTCGCTCTGACCGATCCTGGGGTCCAGTTCCCCCATGTCGATCCGTTTCACACTTCCCAGGGCTCCCCCGCCCTGCCCGGTTGCCTTTCCCTTCTCATCCAAAAACCTCACCCCCAGTGCCATGGCCATTCCAAGCCCGCCATCGTTGGTAGCGCTCCCGCCAATCCCGAGAAGTATCTTCCTGCAGCCCCTGTCAAGGGCATGCCGGATCAGCTGGCCGGTCCCGAAGGTGGAGGTGACCCATGGATCCCTTTCACGCTGTTCCAGCAGCTCCAGCCCGGATGCGGCCGCCATCTCGATCACCGCGGTGGATCCGTCCCCTGAAACGCCGAAAAAGGAAGGGATCTCCCTTCCCAGCGGATCCGGGACTCTGACCCTAACGATCTCCCCGCCTGTGGCATCGATGATGGAATCCACCGTGCCCTCTCCTCCGTCGGCCATGGGGATGCTCCTGATGTGAGCCTCCGGCATGACTTTCCGGACCCCCCGGGAAAGGGCCTGTGCCACCTGCCTGGCACTCAGGCAATCCTTGAAGCTGTCCGGTGCGATCAGAATCCGCATGGGTTGGTCAGGGCTTGAACACTAAAAATAGCAATATCATCCCAGATTGGAATATTTTAAATATTTTAACCACTCCAACCAAAACAAACCCGCCATGTCTTCCGGTCTCCTGGCCTTGATAGCCTCGCTCCCTATCGCGGTGATATTCGTCTTCATGGTGGGTTTCCGCTGGCCGGCCACCAGGGCCATGCCCCTGGCTTTCGCGGCTGCATTGATCCTGGCCCTGCTGCTCTGGAAGACCCCGCTGAACTGGATCCTGGCCGCATCGGTAAACGGACTGGTGATCGCCTTCAAGATCCTCTTCATCGTGTTCGGGGCCCTGCTGCTCCTTTTCACCATGAGGGAGGGCGGAGCGATTGAGGCGATCAACCGGGGTTTTACCAATATTTCTGGAGACAGGCGTGTTCAGGCCATCATTATAGCCTGGCTCTTCGGAGGATTCATAGAGGGGTCGGCCGGATTCGGTACGCCGGCGGCACTGGCCGCCCCGTTAATGCTGTCACTGGGATTCCCGGCCCTGGCCGCGGTGATGGTTGCCCTGATCGCCAATGTCACACCGGTATCGTTCGGTGCGGTGGGTATGCCCACCCTGATCGGGATAGAATCCTCCCTGGATATTCCGGCTATCCGGCACACCATCGCTGAATCGGGCATGACCTATGCGGAGTACATCCACCAGGTGGGGATATGGACCGCCGTCCAGCATGCCCTTCCCGGACTTCTGCTGCCCCTGATCATGATCGCCATGATGACCCGTTTCTTCGGGGAGAAAAGAAGCTTCCGCGAGGGGCTGGCCATCTGGCCCTATGCCCTGTTTGCCGGGTTCTGTTTTGTGGGCCCCTACCTGCTGGTGGCCATCTTCCTGGGCCCCGAATTCCCGACCTTGCTGGGGGGGCTTACCGGGCTGGCCATCCTGATCCCTGCCACCAGGGCCGGTTTCCTGGTCCCTAAAAAGAGCTGGGATTTCCCCGGATGTGATGGCTGGGAAGAGAACTGGGTGGGCTCCATCGCCATGGCCGGCCGGGAGACTGCAGGCAGGATCTCCATCCTGAAAGCCTGGGTCCCATACCTGCTGATCGGGCTGCTGCTGGTGCTGACCAGGGTCGGTAGCCTGCCCTTCGGGGACTGGGTGAAATCGGCCGGTATCGACTATACAAACCTCTTTGGCACAACCGTCAGCGGCACGATCGATCCACTCTACAATCCCGGGATCTTCCCTTTCATCCTGGTGGCACTGTTCTGTGTGCCGCTGTTCGGCATGAAGAGAAAGGAGGTAAGTGCCGCCTGGAGGGAGGCGGTCAAAAGATTGAAGAACCCGCTCATCGCACTGGTATTCGCTGTCCCTATGGTCAGGATCATGATGCAGTCCGGAAACAATCCGGGGGGGATCATGGGTATGCCCGTTGCCATGGCCACGGCCATGGCCAACATCTTCCGGGGTGCCTGGCCTATGGTGGATTCGTTCGTCGGGGCACTGGGCTCATTCATGGCCGGTTCCAACACGGTATCCAACATGCTCTTCTCCCTGTTCCAGTACTCCATCGCCGAGCAGCTGGGGATCTCCACGGTGCTGACCGTAAGCCTGCAGAACATCGGCGGGGCCATGGGCAACATGATCTGACTGTTCATCCCTATCTGTTCTCCGGCCTGCAGATGCCGGGATTATTATTAAGTTTGCGCACAAACCAGACCATGATCAGGAACCCCTATCCATCGCATCCGCTCTTCCCGGAGCTGATCCGCTCGCTCCGGGAGGGCCGTGACAGGATCCAGCTCCTCGAAGGACTGTCCGGTTCTTCCCGGTCTGTACTGGTCCAGGCGTGCCTGAATGAACTGAAGGGGCCCCACCTGATCCTTTTCCAGGATAAGGAGGAAGCGGCCTATTTTTACACAGACCTGGTAACCCTGGAGGGCACGCCCGAACGGACCCTTTTCTTCCCCTCCTCCTATAAACGGTCCATACAGTACCATCAGACCGATGAGGCCAATATCATTACCCGGACCCAGACCCTTCGCCGTCTTACTGAACGCAGGGTGGCCAGCTTTATCGTCTCCTACGCCGAAGCACTTGTTGAATCGGTGATATCCCGCAAGCAGCTTGGTCAATCCACCATGGAGGTCAGGAAAGGGGAAGGGATCAGCATGGCCTTTCTGGAGGAGGTGTTGCGGACCTACGGTTTTCAGCTGGTCGATTTCGTGTATGAACCCGGGCAGTACTCCATCCGGGGAGGGATCACGGATGTATTCTCCTACGCCTCCAGCCACCCCTACCGCATTGATTTTTTCGGCGACGAGGTCGATTCCATCCGCTCTTTCGACACCGACTCCCAGCGGTCGCTGGAAACTGTAAAGAGGGTTAATATCATACCCAACCTCCAGTGGGAGAGTCAGATGGGTGAAGAACGCATCTCCTTCCTTGATTTTATCCCCGCCGGTACAACCCTCTGGGTGGACCATCCGGGGCTGATCAGTGACCAGGTGCAATCGCTCTACGACAGGACCGTTCTGGATGCAGATCAGGGGGAGCCGGTCCTGAAGGAGCAGTTCCTGGTCCCGGGAGGCCGGATCCGGGAACAGATGGACCGGTGCAGGCAGGTGGTCTTCGGTGTGCACCCCGGCGACCGGTCCATCAAGCGATGGCGGTTCAACACCTCCCCCCAGCCCGCCTTCAACAAAAGCTTCGATCTCCTTGTTTCCCACATGAAGCAACAGAGCCTGGACCGGCATACCAATTTCATCCTGTCGGAGAATGAGAAGCAGCTGGAACGCCTCCGGGCCATCTTCCATGAGATCGATCCGGAACTGAGCTACCAGTCCGTCTGCCAGACCCTGCACGAAGGATTCCAGGACCATGACCTGAAATGTGCCTATTACACCGATCACCAGATCTTTGAGCGGTACCACAAATTCAGGTTCCATGACCGCTTCAGCCGCAGGGAATCGATCACGGTGAAAGAGCTGACCGGCCTGAATCCCGGGGATTATGTGGTTCACGTGGACCATGGGATCGGGATCTTCGGGGGACTTGAAAAGATCGAGGTGAACGGAAAGCCCCAGGAGGCTGTCAGGCTGGTGTATAAGGACCGGGACGTCCTCTATGTGAATATCCACTCCCTGCACCGCATCTCCAAGTACAGGGGGAAAGATACAAGCCCCCCAAGGATCCATAAGCTGGGGGGCGGGGCATGGCAGAAGCTGAAGAGCAATACCAAAAAGAGGGTCCGGGATATGGCACGCGAACTGATCATGCTCTATGCCAGGAGAAAAGAGCAGAAAGGATTTGCTTTCTCCCCGGACACCTACCTGCAGCAGGAGCTTGAATCTTCCTTCATCTATGAGGATACGCCTGACCAGCTGAAAGCCACCGAGGAGGTCAAGTCAGGCATGGAAGCCGGGTACCCCATGGACCGGCTGGTATGCGGCGATGTGGGTTTCGGGAAGACCGAAGTGGCCATCAGGGCTGCCTTCAAAGCGGTGACCGACAGCAAGCAGGTCGCCCTCCTGGTACCCACCACTGTCCTGGCCTTTCAGCACTACAATACCTTCAGGGAGAGGCTGAGGGATTTTCCCTGCACGATCGATTACCTGACCAGGTTCCGGACCGCTGCCGAACAGAGGCGGATCAAGGCAAAACTGAAACAGGGGGGGATCGATATAATCATCGGTACCCATAAACTGGTGGGCAAAGAGATTGAATTCAGGGACCTGGGATTGCTGATCATCGACGAGGAGCAGAAATTCGGGGTGGCTGTCAAGGAGAAGCTGAAACAGATGAAGCTGAATGTCGACACCCTGACCCTCACGGCCACACCCATCCCCAGAACCCTCCAGTTCTCGCTGATGGGATCGCGGGACCTCTCGATCATCAATACCCCTCCTCCCAACCGCCATCCCATTGTGACCGAGCTGCATACGTTCAACGAAGAGATCATCAGGGAGGCTATCGAGTACGAGGTAAGCCGCGGCGGGCAGGTTTTCTTTATCCACAACCGGATCCAGAACATCATGGAGATCAAGGAGACCGTGGAGAGGCTGCTTCCCCGTGTCAGGCCGGTGGTGGCACACGGGCAGATGGAGGGAAGGAGGCTGGAGTCCGTGGTACTGGAGTTCATGCAGGGGGATTATGATGTGCTGATCGCGACCGCCATTGTCGAATCGGGACTCGATATTCCCAACGCCAATACAATAATTATCAACAACGGTCACCAGTTCGGATTGAGCGACCTGCACCAGTTACGGGGCCGGGTGGGCCGCTCCAACAAGAAGGCTTTCTGCTATATCTTCGCCCCGCCTGTCACCCTCCTCTCCCCCGAGGCCCGGAGAAGGCTGAAGGCGGTGGAGGAGTTATCGGCACTGGGCAGCGGATTCAACATTGCCCTGCAGGACCTTGACATCCGTGGTGCCGGCAACCTGCTGGGTGCCGAACAGAGCGGGTTCATCGCCGATATCGGTTTTGATGCCTACAACAGGATCCTCAACGAAGCCATCCTGGAGGTCAGGGAATCCGAATTCGGTGATCTCAAAGAACAACCGGAAGGGGAAGCGGCGGGGGAGTCCCTGTTCGTGCCGGATTGCCATATCGATACCGACCTGGAACTGCTGTTTCCGGACCACTATGTCTTTAGCATCAGGGAACGGGTGGAGCTTTACAGCAGACTTGACGCCATTGGAAATGAACAGGAGCTGAACGCCTTCAGGGAGATGCTGGTGGACCGTTTCGGGCCCCTGCCCCCCCCTTCCGGGGATTTATTGAAGGTGGTGGAGCTCCGCTGGCTTGCCAGGCGCCTGGGTGTTGAAAAAATTGTATTGAAAAAGAGCACGCTGATCGCGTATTTTGTAAGCAATCCCGGATCATCCTTTTACAGCTCTGGGGTTTTCAGGGATATTATCGGGAACATACAGGCCCATCCGGGGATCTTTCGCATGAGGGAGGACCAGGACAAACTAAGCCTGAGAAGCGATCATGTAGACTCTGTACATGAAGCCTGTATGATCCTGCAGAAACTTGGTAACGGTGGGCAATGATGAACCTTGTTCTCGATCTTGGCAATACTTACGGAAAGATCGCGGTATGCGAAGGCTCCAAAGTGATTGAGGCTGCAGGTTATGACAGGATAACCAGCAGGGAAATCGCATACTTCCATAGCCGTTATCCCGGCATTGAAGCGGTCATCATCTCCTCGGTAGTAAACGATTCCAGGGAGATCATCGACTACCTGGGAAGCCTGTTCAGCACCTGTATTGAACTGGATCACAATACACCCATCCCGCTGGTCAACCGTTACCGGACCCCGGATACCCTGGGGTATGACCGGATCGCAGCTGCCGTCGGCGCATTTACGATCTACCCTGGAAGGACCGTTCTGGTGATAGATGCCGGAACGGCCATCACCTACGATGTTGTTACTTCGGGCGGGGAGTACCTGGGGGGGAATATCTCACCGGGGATGGAGATCAGGTTCAAATCCCTCAACAGGTATACAAACCGCCTGCCCCTCCTGGAGCGGCCACAGGAACAGCCCTCCCTGGTGGGGACAAGCACCAGGGAGGCCATACAGGCCGGCATTGTGAATGGAATTGTGTTCGAAATGGAGGGATTTAT
>CAYXUD010000037.1:0-31016 GCA_964467775.1 uncultured Bacteroides sp.
GGACCTGGTTTTCGGGGGATTGGGCCTGATATAGCCCTCTGCAAAGGCCCGCTCCACGATCGCTGCCTCGTTTTCGCGGATGGTCACCGGTTCCCCGTATATGTTCAACACGCATGCGTGTTCGCAGGGTGCCGGGCAGATCCTGCCGGTGAACTCGGGGAAATTGTTTGTGGAATGCAACCGTTCACTGGCCCCCTTCCAGTCCCCGTGATAGAGCAGGTCGTTCCATTCGGGGATCAGGTTATCCACCGGGCAGCCCCAGTGGCAAAAGGGGATTCCGCAATCCATGCACCTGGAAGCCTGCAGCATGCGGTCCTCCGAATTCAGCACCTGCTCCACTTCGCTGTAATCCCCTGTACGCTCATGAACCGGCCGGTTCCCGGCAGGCTTGATGCCGATTTTCATAAATCCTTTAGGGTCACCCATAACAGCCTCTTTTACACATCTCCAACCATTTCAACATCCTTTTCCACCCTGGCCAGCTTCTGTTTGATCTCCTCAAGCTGAATCTCCTGCAGGACCTTTTTATACTCGTAGGGTATCACCTTGATGAAACGGTCCATGAACTGATCCACACCGGCAAGTATCTTCTCGGCCACCCTGCTTCCCGTCAGCTCGTAATGCCTGGCGATCAGGTCGGACAACTCCTTCTTGTCATTCAGGTCCTCCACCAGTGAAAGTTCCACCATTCCCATATTGCAGTAATAGTCGAAATCGCCATCTTCATCCAGTACATAGGCGATGCCGCCGCTCATGCCGGCGGCAAAATTCCTTCCGGTTTTCCCGAGTACCACCACCCGGCCCCCGGTCATATATTCACAGCAGTGGTCACCCACACCTTCCACCACGGCGGTGGCACCGCTGTTCCGCACCGCAAAACGCTCACCTGCCACACCGGATATATAGATCTCTCCGCTGGTAGCCCCGTAGAGGACCGTATTACCGATAATGATATTCTGGTCCGATTCGAAAGTGGATCCCTCGGGAGGGACCACGATGATCCGCCCTCCCGCCAGGCCTTTCCCCAGATAATCGTTGGTATCGCCTTCCAGGTAGAATTCTACGCCGGGGACAAGGAAAGCGCCGAAGCTCTGTCCGGCTGACCCGGCGAAACGCGCTTTGACCGTGCCATCGGGGAGCCCGCAACTTCCGTATTTCCTTGCAATGGTGCCCGATAGCATGGCCCCCGTGGTGCGATCGGTGTTTTTGATCGACATGCGGATGGTGACGGGCTCCTTCTCCCCGATGGCCTTTTCAGATTGCATGATCAGATCGTGGTCCAGCACCCCGTCGATCTTATGCTGCTGGTCCACGACCTTATGAAGCGGACTCCTCTTGGCTGCAGGAAGGAAAGCAGTCAGGTCGCTCAAATCGAGGTTCTTTATTTTCCAGTGTGATACCGATTCATTCCGCATGAGCAGGTCTGCCCGGCCGACGATCTCCTCAAATGTGCGGAAACCCAGTTCAGCCAGGTATTCCCTGACCTCTGCTGCCACAAAACGGAAATAGTTCTCCACAAAATCGGCTTTGCCCCGGAACCGTTTTCTCAGTGATTCATCCTGGGTGGCCACGCCAACCGGACAGGTGTTCAGGTGGCATTTGCGCATCATTACGCATCCCAGGACCACCAGTGCACTGGTGGCAAAACCAAACTCCTCCGCACCCAGCAGGGCAGCCATGATCACATCCCGTCCTGTCTTCATCTGGCCGTCCGCCTGCAGCACCACCTTTTGCCTCAGGTTGTTCATGACCAGTGTCTGCTGTGTTTCAGCCAGCCCGATCTCAAGGGGCAACCCGGCATGTTTGATGGAGGAGGATGGACTGGCCCCGGTGCCGCCCTCCGTCCCGCTGATGGTGATCAGGTCGGCAGATGCCTTGGCCACCCCTGCTGCAATGGTGCCCACACCCGTTTCTGAAACCAGCTTCACAGAAATTCTTGCCTGCGGATTGACATTCTTCAGGTCAAAGATCAGCTGGGCCAGGTCCTCTATGGAATAGATATCGTGGTGCGGTGGGGGGGAGATCAGGGTAATCCCGGGAATGGAGTACCGGGTTTTTGCTATGATCCTGTCCACTTTATGTCCGGGCAGCTGCCCTCCCTCGCCTGGTTTTGCGCCCTGTGCGATCTTGATCTGTATTTCATCGGCATTGACCAGGTATTCGGTGGTGACCCCGAAACGTCCGCTGGCCACCTGTTTGATGGAACTGCGTTTCGAGTCACCATTCTCAAGGGGCTCAAAACGGGCAGGATCCTCGCCCCCCTCTCCGGTGTTGCTCCTTCCACCCAGACGGTTCATGGCAATGGCCAGTGCCTCGTGGGCCTCCTTGCTGATGGATCCATAGGACATGGCTCCTGTTACGAACCGTTGCAGGATCTTTTCAGCCGGCTCAACCTCTTCAACGGGGATGGGATTGCTTCTGTATTTGAGCAATCCCCTCAGGAACGCGGGGCGGGCTGTCTCGCAATCCACCAGGGATGCATATTCCTTATATTTCCGGTAATCATTGTTCCTGGTGCTCCACTGCAGCAGTGCCACAGTTTCCGGATTCCACGCGTGCTGCTCGCCATATTTGCGGTAGGCATAGACCCCTTCCGTCAGGATCATGGAGTGGATATCCTCGTGATATGCCCTCTGGTGGGGAATCAGCACTTCCCGGGCGATCTCTTCCAGTCCGATCCCCCCGATGCGGGAAACCGTGCCTTTAAAGTACCTGTTGACCACATCGGGATGAATTCCGACGGCTTCAAAGATCTGTGCCGCCCGGTAACTGCGAAGTGTGCTTATCCCCATTTTCGAAAGGATCTTCAGAAGGCCCTTGTTGACAGCCAGGATATAGTTCTCCTGCGCCTTTTCAAAATCCTGCTGGATCACACGGTTTTCCACCAGCTGCTCAATAATCGCGAAGCTCATGTAAGGATTGATGATACTGGCCCCGTACCCGAAAAGCAGGGCAAAATGCATGACTTCACGCGGCTCGGCCGACTCCACCACGATATCTATCTGCATTCGCTTCCTGCGGCTGATCAGGTGGTGATGGACGGCGGAGACAGCCAGCAGGGAGGGTATGGGTGCTTTCTCCTCGGTGATGCCCCTGTCAGTCAGGATAATGTAGTTGTTATTCTCATCCACCGCAGATTCAGCTTCGCGGCAGATCTCCTCCAGGGCACTCTCCAGCCCCGCTGCACCCTGGCTGGCATTGAAGTGCATCGCGATGACCCTGTTGGAAAAGCCTTTGTATCTCAGGTTCTTCACCACCTGGAAATAGGTGTTATTAATCACGGGGCTTTTGAACTTCACCATTTTTACATGGTCGGGTGACTCGTTCAGGATATTGGTCTGGAGCGAGCCCAGGTAACCCGTAAGGGTCATTACCAGCTCCTCCCGGATCGGATCGATAGCCGGGTTGGTAACCTGGGCGAAGAGCTGCTTGAAATAGCAAAAAAGACGGTATGGTTTCTTGCTCAGTACCGTGACGGGAACATCATTTCCCATTGAACCGATGGGCTCCTTGCCCGACTCGGCCATGGGTTTTATGATGGTCTCAATGTCCTCCCGGCTGTAGTTGAATGAAGCCAGGTACTGCCCGTATCCGTCACCCAGTCCGGGCGGGATCACGTTCCCTGCCTGGATCTGTTCCAGGTTCACCATGTTCTTGCTGATCCAGCTCATGTAGGGGTGGGAGGAGGCAAGCTGTGCTTTCAGCTCCTCATCCCTGAGGATCTTTCCCTCCTGTACATCCACCATGATGATCTTCCCGGGTTTCAGGCGGCCCTTCTCACGGATATTCTCCGGCGGGAAGGTCTGTACCCCCACCTCCGATCCCATCACCATCAGATCGTCTTTGGTAATGATATACCTTGACGGCCGCAGTCCGTTCCGGTCCAGCATGCCCCCTATATACCTGCCGTCGCTGAATATCAGGGAAGCCGGTCCGTCCCAGGGCTCCATAAAGGTCGAATGGTACTGGTAGAAAGCCTTCAGTTCGGGGGAGATCGGATTGGTATCGTTCCACGATTCCGGGATCAGTATGGACATGGCATAGGGAAGCGATTTCCCGCTCATCACCAGGAATTCCAGCACATTGTCGAGTGAGGCTGAATCGCTCATGCCGGGCTGGATAACCGGATATAGCCTCTCCAGGTCCCCCAGCACCTCCGACTTCAGGATCGATTCCCTGGCCTCCATCCAGAACCGGTTTCCCTTGACTGTGTTGATCTCTCCATTGTGGGCCAGCATGCGGAATGGCTGGGCCAGGTCCCAGCTTGGAAAGGTATTCGTGCTGAAGCGGGAGTGGACCAGGGCTATGGCACTCTGCATTCTCTTGTCCCGCAGGTCCAGGTAATACTCCCCGAGTTGTTCCGATGTAAGCATCCCCTTGTATACCAGTATTCTGGTGGATAAACTGGGGATATAGAAGAATCTCTTCTGTTCCAGGCCGGAGGCCCTGATGTAGTTTTCGGTCCGCTTCCGGATAATGTAGAGCTTCCTTTCCAGTTCCTCCTGGGGCAGGTCTGCCCCGAGCAGGACCTGCCTGATGATGGGCTCCACCTTCCGGGCAATATCACCAATGTTGCTGTTGTCCCTGGGAACCTCCCTGAAACCGATCAGTTGAACTCCTTCGGAGCTGGCAAACTGGACCAGGATCTCTTCACATTTTTTCGCCTCGGCTTTATCCTGGGGAAGGAATACCAGGCCTGTGCCAAACTGGCCCTCGTGGGGGATCTCGTATCCCTGGATCAGGTAGAAGTCCCTGGGAATCTGAATCATGACCCCGGCACCATCCCCTGTTTTGCTGTCCGCCCCTTCTGCCCCGCGGTGGGTCATGTTTTCAAGGGTTTCCAGGCCCCGCCTGATGATCCCGTGAGATTTCCTGCCCTTCAGATGTGCAACGAAGCCTATCCCGCAATTGTCATGCTCGAATTCATCCCTGTACAGTCCCGCCTTCTCTGGTCTTTCCTGTATCATGTTCGCTTTACGGTTAATGGGCATCAGCAAGAAAGCCGCTCTCTTTTACCTGAGAACGGCTTTCCTCTATCCGGTTCATACCATTCTCATACATGCTTGCCGATCCCCTTCGTCAACTGCCTGTTCACATTATGTAGGTGAGATTTCATGCTGCTTTCCTGGCATGCAAATATAGCTATTATAATTACGAATCAAAACACAGGATGGAAGATTAGGGATGTTTTGACAGTGAAAAACTGTTTATATCTTATAAAATGAAAGTGCCCTCCCGCTCAGGGAAGAGCACTTTCCGGGCTGATTTATAAGGCAGTTTATCGATTACAAACGCCGGTCAGAAGGATCAGTTGTAGGCTGACTCACCGTGTTCATAAACATCGAGACCTTCCTCCTCGATCCTTCTGGTTACCCTTACACCGATGGTTTTCTTCAATCCGAAGAAGAGGATGAACCCGAGTGCAAGGGCCCATGCGGCAACAGACAGGACACCGATCAACTGGGAGCCCGGCTGGGCAGCTCCGCCTCCATAGAAAAGCCCGTTGGAAGTGTCCAGGAATCCCACCATGATGGTGCCCATTGCCCCATTCAGTCCGTGCACGGAAATGGCACCCACGGGATTGCCCTCGCTTTACCCTCCGCGGAGTATTTGCCGATCCGGGGTCCGATGACAATAGCTCCTGTCAGGCCCACCCAGGCACCCACTGAGTGGACAACCGTAGACCCGGCAAAGTCATGGAATGGTGTTTCAAGCGAGGATAACCATCCACCGCCCCATACCCAGTGTCCCGAAATAGGATAGATCACCGCCGTGATGGCAACCGTGAAGATGAGATATGCGGTGAATTTGGTCCGTTCCGCAACTGCCCCGGAGACAATGGTGGCAGCAGTGGCGGCAAAGACTGTCTGGAACATCAGTGAGGCCATGTCGGGTACCCCGTTGATCTTATTGCTGTTGTAGAAGAGCGTAACCTTTCCGAGGAATCCCCCCACATCCTTCCCATACATGAGGGTATATCCCAGGAACCAGAAAATCATTGAACCGATGGTGAAGTCCATTAAGTTTTTCATCAGGATGTTCGCGGTATTCTTGGCCCGTGTAAACCCGGCTTCCACCATGGCAAATCCGGGCTGCATAAACATCACCAGGACGGCGGTGACCGGGATCCAGATCGTATCGATGGAAATGGTAAATTCAGAAATGGCTGTTGTAAAATCTTCCATGGTATTTTATTCTATCTGTTATCAACAGGTTTGTCAGTCTCTTATGAAGAGGGATTCATCCCCCCTTTCCCCAGTCCGGATCCTGATGCTTTCATCAATGGTGGAAACGAAGATCTTGCCGTCACCCACCTCTCCGGTGACTGCAGATTTCAGGATGGCTTCAATGGTATTCTCCAGGTTTACATCCTGAACCACGATCTCCAGGTACAATCTTTCAATGGTACTTGTATCGTACTGGATGCCACGATATACCCTGCTTTCCCTGGCCATACCCACGCCCCGGGCCTGCCAGAAGGAAAAAAACTCGATACCGTGCTCATGAAGTGCCTCTTTGACCTCTTCAAACTTCGTTTTGCGGACGATTGCTTCAATTTTTTTCATCGTGTGCCATTTTAGAATGATACGCCAACAACTACATGGAATTGCTCTTTTTCCGGGTTAAGGATCAGTGCGCCACTGATCGGAAGGGAGAATTTCTCTGTGATCTGGAGTTCAGCATTGGCGCTTATGCCGATATTACACAGGGCAAATTCACCGTTACTGGTATGCCATCCGTTTCCACCTCCCAGAAAGAGGCCGAAGGAATTGAAATCATACCCCAGTTCGAAATAGAGATCCCCTCCTCCCGATCCTGCTCCGCCTGCTTCATTGAATACGCAGTTGGCAGCAGCGGAAAAACCCCTGATCTCATACCCGAGGTTGATTTCAATGGCATGAGATCCTGATTTTTTGGAAAAATCGAAATAATCGGCCCCTTGATAATCAGATCCTATGGTTGAATCGGGGGCAATCTTTTCAGTGTAGCTTCCAGGAAAATAGTAATCGGTAGCTCCGATGCTCAATCCGAAGCCAAAACTGCATGAAGCATAAAGATCTGCTTCGACCCCTTCGTTGGTGGCAAAGCAATAATTGCCCCAGCCCCCGATGGCGAAATTGCCCAGTGCCAGCTCGACGTATGGCTGGATGGCCGGACCGGTCCCGAATTTGGTTCCACGCCAGAGATAACTGCTCACCAGGTCCGCTCCCGTACTAAAGGGCGAGGAGGACTCCTTTTCCTGGGCACTCATTTTCATGGGCATAACGGACATACTTGCCGCCAGGAGTGCCAGCACGCTTCTGAAAACATCCTCTCTTTTCATCACTGTCATTTTTTGGGTTCGGTTAATTGCGAATAGCAGCATATATATATATATATTACAACCCCTAATTAAATAGGGGGGTAAAGCAAATAAAATAATATATAATAACATATAACCCATAATAATTAGGGGGGGTATATATAATTTTATATATAAATATATCACATGCCTCCATTGAAGATTATTATTCAGATCTACTCACCGGATTTTGCCTGATTGCGTCTGAATCCTTAAATTGCATGGGCAAATGGGACGCTATCTTCCATCCATTCTGGTGGCCGCCCAGTTATTGATGAGCAGCCAGGTTTGCGGCCAGAAGACCGCCTTGCTGCTGATCGATATCCAGGAATTTTACTTTCCCGGAGGCAGGCAGCAGCTGGAGGAGGCTGAAAAGGCGGGTATGAACGCAGGGCTGCTCCTGGACCAGTTCAGGAAAAGCGGACTGCCGGTGTACCATGTGCGGCACAACTTCGAACCGGGAGGGGATATACACCCGTATGTGAAACCCGCCGCGGATGAGAAGGTGATCTCAAAGGAGCAGGTAAATCCATTCCTGGACACGGACCTGCTTGAAACCCTTCAGGCTGATTCTGTCGTGAGGATTGTTATCTGCGGAATGCAGACACACATGTGTGTGGAGGCTGCCGTCCGGGCTGCCCATGATTTCGGTTTTGAATGCATGCTGGTGCGTGATGCCTGTGCCACCCGGGCCCTGCAATTCGAGGAGCATATCATTCCGGCAAGCCAGGTGCAGATGTCTACTGTCCAGACCCTGCAGGAAAGCTACTCCGGGGTAACAACGACAGCAGAGTTTCTGAGGGATTTCAATGAAATGATCGATCGCTAAACCGGGTCTCGGCATTTATCTTATCTTTGGATTTTGATCCATTTTCAGGCGATGAATGTACTTGAACAGTTGAGGCAATATACCCAGGTAGTGGCCGATACCGGGGATTTTGAGGGTATAAGGCAGTACCATCCGGTGGATGCCACCACCAACCCGTCACTGATCTATTCAGCAGCCATAAAGCCGGAATATTCCCACCTGGTGCAGGAGGCTGTTGAATTTGGCAGGAAGCAGGGAGGAACCTCCGGTCAGCGGCTGGCCGGTACCATGGATGCCATAGCCGTACTGTTCGGCATTGAGATCCTGAAAATCGTTCCGCGGCGGGTTTCCACCGAAGTGGATGCCAGGCTTTCATTTGATACCGGGGCGACCATCGAAAAGGCCAGGAAGATCATTGGTATGTATGAGGATCGGGGAATCTCCCGGGAGAAGATCCTGGTCAAGGTGGCCACCACCTGGGAAGGGATCACTGCCGCCCGGGAACTTGAAAAAGAGGGGATCCGTTGCAACCTGACACTGCTTTTCAGCATGGCACAGGCCATCGCATGTGCAGAGGCCGGGGTTCAGCTTATCTCCCCTTTTGTGGGTCGTATATATGACTGGCACAGGAGAGAGCGGGGTGTGGACCATATTCCGGGAAAGGAGGATCCCGGAGTCCATTCGGTCAGGAATATCTACCACTATTATAAGAAATTCGGATACAGGACCGAGGTAATGGGGGCCTCGTTCAGAAATAGCGAAGAGATCATCGAGCTTGCAGGGTGTGACCTGCTTACCATCTCACCCGGACTGCTGGCTGAACTGGAAAGGGCGGAAATCCCCCTGGAAAGAAAGCTAGATCCGTCAGCATCGGCAGATATGGAGATCCGGAAGATCAGCCTGGAAGAAAAGGGATTCCGCTGGATGCACAATGAGGATCCCATGGCGGTGGAGAAATTGTCGGACGGGATCAGGAGATTTACTGCCGATCTGATCAGGCTTGAAGATTTCATGGGAGAACAGTATATGAGCAGATAAGTGAAAAATGCAGCATGGTGAAAGAGATCAAAGAGATACTAAAGCGGGAGGCTGATGCGATCGGCTCCATACCGGCCGACCAGGATTATGCAGCGGTGGTCGAACTGATCCATACACGGGTACATGAAATGGGCGGCAAGGTCATTGCCAGCGGGATGGGCAAGGCAGGCCATGTGGCCAACCACATTGCCACCACCCTGAGTTCAACCGGAACCCCCTCACTTTTCCTTCATCCCAGCGAAGCCCAGCACGGTGACCTGGGCGTGATCCGGGAAAATGATATCCTTCTGGTGCTTTCGAACTCCGGAAAGACCCGTGAGATCCTTGAACTGGTGGAACTGACACATGCCCTCTATCCGGAGATCCCGGTGGTGATCATTACGGGGACTCCTGATGGTCCGCTGGCCCGTCAATCCACCCTGGTACTTTTCACGGGAAACCCTGAAGAAGTCTGCCCCCTTGGATTGACTCCCACCACCTCGGCGACCACCATGGCGGTGATCGGTGATATCCTGGTGGTATTGATGATGAAGAAGATCGGGTTCACTCCCCGGGATTATGCCAGGAGGCATCATGGCGGTTACCTGGGCCAGAAATCGCGGGGGACCGGAGATGAGGATTAACAGAAAAGATTGTACCGGACTGGTGGTGGACATCCAGGAGCGCCTCTTTCCCCATATGAGCGGCAAGGATGCCTTGTTGAAGAGATGCCTGATCCTGCTGGAGGGATTGAAGGTGCTGCAGGTACCTCTTTTTGTTACGGAACAGTACCCCGGCGGGCTGGGAGCCACCATCGACCAGGTGAAAAGGATCCTTGAACCCCTCACCGTCATAGAGAAGACAGCTTTTTCATGCTGCGGTGAGCCGGCATTTCGCTCCTCACTTGTCCAGTCAGGCCGCAACAGTGTGATCATCTGTGGCATTGAGGCCCATGTGTGCATACTGCAGACCGCAGTGGACCTGCTGGAGGAGGGTTATCTTCCTGTGGTTGTTGCGGATTGCACCGGCTCCCGCAATCCTGCGGATAAAGAGATAGCACTCGAACGCCTGCGCGTGGAAGGGGCCGTGATCACCACCTGCGAATCCATCCTTTTTGAGCTGGCCGGGGAGGCCGGGACAGACCAGTTCAAAGCGATTTCCCGCCTTGTAAAATAGCGCTGACCTATGCAACAGATCTATGCGGTAGGAGAGACCATCCTTGACATCATATTCAGGGATCAGCAGCCAAGGGCTGCAAAGCCGGGCGGTTCATCGTTCAATGCATCCATCACGCTTGGCAGGCTCGGGGCACCCGTCACCCTGATCAGTGAAATGGGAAACGACCGGGTAGGTGATATGATCCAGTCGTTCCTGGAGGAGAACGGGGTCAATTCCAGGTATGTCTCCAGGTATGAGGAGGGGCAATCAGCCATTGCCCTCGCCTTCCTGAACGACAGGTCTGATGCCGAATACCTGTTTTACAAAGATTATCCGCACCAGCGGCTGGATGTGGATCTCCCGGATTTCAACCCCGGGGATCTGCTTCTGTTCGGGTCTTTTTATGCCCTGAACCCCGGGATCAGGCCAAAGGTCAGGGCGCTGCTGGAGAAAGCGACCGGTGCGGGTGTCCTTGTGGTGTACGATCCCAATTTCAGAAGCTCACATATGGCGCAGCGCGATGAACTGCTCTCCGTGATCAGGGAGAATATGAAACTTGCCACCATCGTCAGGGCTTCTGACGAGGACATGGCCCAGGTTTTCGGTGTTGGCAACCCGGATGATGCCTGGAAGAAGGTCCGCTCCCTCTGCCCGGTCCTGATCTATACGGCAAATGCCCATGCGGTCCATCTCAGGACCGGCAGGCTGGAAACCAGCGTGGAGGTGGAGCGGATCGAACCGGTAAGTACCATCGGGGCAGGGGACACCTTTAACGCCGGGCTCCTTTACGGGATCCATCAGAGAGGCATCACGCGGGACAGGGTGAAGTTCCTGGAGAGGGAGACCTGGGAAGAGCTGATCCGTGGTGCCATAGCATTTTCAAGGGAGGTGTGTCTCAGCTACGACAACTACCTGCCCATGGAGTGTGCTCAAAGAATGAAAGGTACCGGGTCGGGCTGATCACATTCAGCCGGCTTTCTCAGGCAAGGATATTATCAATATAGGCCTTCTCATCGCTGGAAAAATCGAGGTTATGGATGGTGGCTGCATTCTCTTCCAGCTGCGACACTGAGCTTGCACCGGCCAGAACCGAGGTGACCTGTCTGTGGCTCAGTAACCATGCAAGGGCCATCTGTGCCAGGGTCTGTCCCCGCTGTTCGGCTTGCTGGTTCAGGGCCTTGATCCGGACCATCAGATCGGGATCGAGGTGCTTCTCCGTGAGGAAAGGGCTTTTGCCTGCAATCCTGGAGCCCTCCGGGATGCCCCGGAGGTAACGGTCAGTGAGCAGTCCCTGGGCCAGAGGGCTGAAGGGTATGCATCCCACCCCGTGCTTCTCCAATACCTGCAGCAGTCCCTCTTCCACCCACCTGTCCAGCATGTTGTACCTGGGCTGGTGGATAAGGCACGGGGTTCCAAGGTCCCCGAGGATCTTTACAGCCTGCAGGGTCTGCTCCGCATCATAATTGGATATTCCCACATAGAGGGCCTTCCCCATCCGCACAGCGCTGTGCAGTGCCTGCATCGTCTCCTCCATGGGTGTTTCGGGATCGGGACGGTGGGAGTAGAAGATATCCACATACTGCAGCCCCATCCGTTTCAGGCTCTGGTCCAGGCTTGCCAGCAGGTATTTCCGGCTTCCCCACTCGCCATACGGGCCTTCCCACATCAGGTATCCGGCCTTGGTGGAGATGATCAGCTCATCCCTGTGCGCCCCGAGTTCGGACTGCAAGACATTCTTCAGGTTTGTTTCGGCACTTCCGGGTGGAGGACCATAATTGTTGGCCAGGTCAAAATGGGTGATCCCCAGGTCGAATGCCCTTAAAAGGATCTCTTTCATCTTCTGAAAATCATCCATTCCCCCGAAATTATGCCAAAGTCCCAGGGAGATGGCAGGCAGCATCAATCCGCTGTTGCCACAGCGGTTGTATTTCATTTGCCTGTACCGGTCACTGGATGCAAAGTACGCCATGTTCTTATTGTATTAAATGGTTACCGCTTGACCAGCGGGATCTTGTAAGCGATCGAATAGGTGATTCCGAAACCCCTCTCCTCGGTACCGCGGCCATATCCCGGGATCAGCAGCGGGGTGACCCGGGGATCCATGCCAGGATTAAGCAGGATCTTATAGCGGACCGACCAGCCAAGGAAGAGGTTGGGGAGTACCTCGGCCTGTACACCCCCCACCAGTTCCAGCCAGTGACCCTTCAGGCTGTTTTCATAGGAGTCAATGACCAGGTCCCCCCAGTAGTCACCGGGTATGGTGATGTTTTCCGCACTGTGTGAAAAGAGGGAGCCGGCGTATCGCAACCCGGCAGTGATGCTGTGATGGACTGAGCGATCCTTTAGAGGCAGCACATTGTAGTCAAAACCCAGCCTGGCATAGGATCCGCCTGATGCGTACCGGGCCTGGTCAATCGCATCCGACATGCTGCTGTACCCTGCCTCAAATACAGGGAACAGGTTCGGGCAGATCTCGAAGTCAAGGGAGAGCCCGGCCCCTTTCTCAGCAGGATCGGTAAAATAATGGACAAACCGGGCCACATCAAGCCCGATCCTAGGCCCGTAGATGCGCAGGGTATCCTGTCCGCCCGCTGATGGAACCACCATCAGGAGCAGGGCTGCCTTAAAAATATATCCAGAGATGCTCCTCATTGGTCTCCATTTCTGCGTCGATGGATGAACTGATGATCTCCCAATCCGTGATCATCCCTCCCGAATATTCAAAGCCGTCCAGGGAGAATCTCACTGCGAATCCACACTCGTATGAGATCAGATATGCCTCACTGGTGTGTTCCAGGACAAATGTATCGTTCTTCTGCTCCGTGAAAATCACAAACCTGGAGCGGGGATGATTGGGATCCAGCGGAAGTTCGATCCTCCCGAGCGATACAGAATCGTACAGCAGGCTGTCCGGGTTGCCTTCCCTGACCCCGTATATGCTGATGCCGGGTATGATGGTATCGGTGATCTCCCCTGTGGCAGTGCTCTTGAACCGGGCCACAAGGATGGACTGGTCATCACTGTCACATATCTCCAGGGTGGTACAGGATAGGATGAACAGTGATAATATCAACGGAGTAAGCCTCGGTTTCATCACAAAATGTTAGCAGGGACAAAGATGGAAAAAATAGTTTAACACGGGCAGGCACAACCATTCCCCCGGAAGCAGGGCAAGTTCAGAATTACTTTTATATGGCAGAACCCAGGGAAATGCCATCAGGTTAATTTTATATGAATATTAAGCTAAGGCAATATATATTGAACCGTGATTTCTTATATTGTTATCCCCAAATTTAACGAAAACTCAAAATGACCAAAAAACAGCGGATCCAGGTAGCCCTGCAAAAAGCCGTGGCCGAAGTGATGGAGAAGCACCAGCAGAAATGGCAGGGCGTGGCTGAACTCAAAAAAAGCGTCGAGCAGTTCAAAGGCAATCTGCGCAAGATAGAGGCGCTTGAGGCCATCCTGAAGAGGGAGCTCGCACCCCTGAAGGAAAAAATGGAAAACTCACGAAAGCTTCTTGTGGAACAGCTGTTCCCTGTGGCCAGCGTCCTGAGACTATTTGCATATGACATGGGTGACAGGAAACTGGTTAAGATCGCCAAGGTGAAATTCAGTGGACTTGAGAAGATGGGCGATGGTTCGCTGATAAAGTACTGCCGGAAGATCCTGAAGACCGGGGGATCGCTGCACGATCAGGAAACAGTGAAGGGGAAGAAGTCACCCAGGCACCTGATCAAGGATTACGGCCTCACATCCGGTCACCTGCAGAAGCTCGGGAATGCACTTGATGGATGGGAAAAAGACCGGTCTGATTACAACACCGCCAGAGAGAAGAGGAAAAAGAGCAAGGTGAAGATGGACCGGCACATCCGGGAGAACACCCAGATGATCTCCAAAAAGCTGGACAGGATGATGCACCTCTTCCGCGAAAGCCAGAAGACATTCTACGACGCGTATATCAAGTCGAGGATCCCTGCGGAACTGGTGGATGAGCCAAAGGAGGCACCTGTTGCTCAAGCAGCAGAGAAAGCCGCAATGTCAAAAAAAGTCTCCCCGGGCACTGAAAAAGCTTCCACTCCGGCGAAGGATTCTTAATGTTCAATCTGCCTTCCGGTTCATTTCCAGAATGACACCGGCAAAATCGAGGCAATACCGGATATCGTTTTCTGACAGCGGCTTTGCCGGATATCCGTATTTTCCTTCAGGATGGCCCGGCCGGGGACCATCCTCTTTGAAACGGAGAGCCCGTGAAACCTCTCCAGGCTTATCAGCTTCGGATCGAGGGTGTAGCTTTCCATGGGACCGGCCTATCTCTGACCCAGAAGTACGATCCCTGCTTCCGTCTCAATGGTGACGGTTCCCTTCTTCACAATGGCATAAGTTCCCGAATAATAGTCATAAAGCTTCGTGCCATCCTCAAAGGTATTGCCTGCCGGAATCCTTTTTCTGCCCGGTTCAAGTTCCAGGCCGACCAGGACACGGTCCGAATAACCATCCTTGATAAATTCCCTTGAGAAGAGATAGGGAGTTTTGGACACCATGGTGTGGGTGCCGGCTCCCACCGAGGGGTGGTCCCTGCGGAACCGTCCCAGTTTCCGGTAGTGTTCCATCACATCACCGATCCTGAACCCATTCCTGGTTGCGTTCTTTTCGATCTCTTCCCAGTTCATGGGTCCGCGCAGGGTTGCATCCCCTGCTGTTCCGGGGATGATCAGTTCCCTGCAACTTTCATCTCCATAATAGATCTGGCAGGCACCGGGGGCCAGCAGCAACATGATCCCGGCCTCCATGGGCTTCAGGCGCTCCCTGTCAAAGGGGTACCCGTCATCGTGAGAGGTCAGGTAATTTAGCACGCCCTTTCCTTTCAATGTGGTATGCAGCATCCTGGAATAGCCGGAGAAGAGCGTTTCATATTCCCGGGTGGCGCTGACCTTGAACTCGAAGTTGATCAGGCTGTGGATCGACTGGGCGAAAAAATCCACTTTGCGGTCACCATAATCGAACATCCTTCCCGAAGAGATGCCATACCCGAAGACCTCTGCGACCATATAGAAACTATTGTTATCAAGGGCCTTATCCGGATGCTGCTGTTTCCACTCACGGAACGCTTCTTCTGCTTCCGCAAAGAGTTCCTTCCAGACCCACTCCTCGGTGTGTTTGGCAGTGTCGAGCCGGTAGCCATCGATCCCGTATTTGCGGATGTAATCTGTCAGCCATTTGATGATATAATACCGGGGAGCCCTGGGGAACCCTGTCCTGGCGAAAAAGGCATCCAGTTCAGCCAGCTCCTCGTTAAGGCGGCCCTCCATCTCCCATTTTGCCATCAGGGCAGGGGGGAGTTCCACCGGTTCATCAGAGCCGGTCCTGATATCGGGCAGGTTCTCCACCAGCGTGCAGGGTACCGTGGTGGCGTAACTTGTGAAGGTGCAGGGCGGGCCTGAGCGGACCCATCCGGCAGGCCAGAGGGGATCAGCGTCCGTGACGGGTCCGGTATGGTTGATGATCACATCCATAATGATGCGGATCCCATGTGCATGGGCAGTTTCAACCAGGCTGGCAAGCTCCTCCGGGGTTCCGAAATTGGGATCCAGGCTGGTCCAGTCTGCGGGCCAGTACCCGTGGTACCCGTAGGTGACCCCCGTTCCTTCATCGGTGCTGCCATGGATCTGCTCAAACCAGGGTGTCAGCCATAGTGCGGTGATGCCCAGTGCATCAAAATAGCCCTCCTCGATCCTGGCGATGACCCCTGCCAGGTCTCCCCCCTGGAAATCCCTCATCAGGCCGGTCTTCCCGGTACGGTTAAAATTGATATCGTTTCCAGGATCGCCGTTGCAGAACCGGTCGGTGAGCAGGAAATAGACATTTGCGTTCTCCCATACAAAGGGAGCTTCGGCACGATCTCCGGCGCTGTCAGCACCCCGCATGCAGGAGCGTGCCGGTAAGAACAGGATGGCCAGTGAAATCAGGCAGGCGGTTTTTCTCATGGTAAATATCTCTTTACAGGTTTTCATGGATTGAAGAAAAGATCATCAGTCACAGACCAGAAGGATCTTGCCTCTGGACATATGCTCCCGGTAGCTTTCGATGGCCTGCCCGACCTGTTCCAGCGGAAAGGTGGCATGGACCCGTGTTGAAAGCGGCCCGGAAAGCAATTTTCCGACCCTGCGGGCCAGCCTGAGTTTGAAGAGCATGTCCTTGTTTTCAAGCCAGTTTCCCAGTTGAAAGCCGGTGATCTTCTTTCCCATGCTGATCAGATCGGCAGGGTCAGCCAGGATTTGATCGCCAGAGAGCCTTGCATAGGCCACCAGGGTGGAGCCGGCCGGTGCTGCCTTCAGCAGCCTCCCAGTCTCCTTACCGCCAATGGCATCCAGGATCAGGGTGGCACCCAGCTGGTTTGCCAGCTCCATCAGCTCCTCCCCGAATGAGGGGTTGCTGCTGCTGAGCACATGGGCGGCACCGGTCTTTTTCAGCTCGGCGGCCCGTTCCTCCGTCCGGACAATGCTGACCAGCGGGATCGAATGGCGGTCGGCCAGCCGGATCAGCATCTTACCGAGGGCACTTGACGCCGCATTATTGACCATGGCGGAATGCCTCCCGCGGCGGGCCATGTGAATGAATGCCATGGCCGTCATCGGGTTGACCAGCATCATGGAGCCCTGTTGCATTCCCACTTTCCCCGGGAGCGGCACGGTCCGCGTGGCAGATGTCAGCATGTACTCCGCCCATGTACCTTCGCCCCCCGGACCGGGAGAACAGGCCACCCGCTTTCCCAGGCGCAGCAATGGCAGCAGGCCGCGGCCCGGCTTGACAATGGTCCCGGATCCCTCCATGCCCGGGGTAAAGGGCCATGAATGCACCCGGGTCCTTCCCGCAAGGATTGCCAGGTCGGATGGATTGATGGGTGCGGCCGCCATCTTTACGAGCACTTCTCCTGGTCCGGGTTCCGGCACCGGGAGCGATTCCACAAACAGCTCTCCGCCCGGCTCATGCTGCCTGACGGATCTCATCACCTGAGCTGCCTTTTCCCTGGGGTACCCTGTTCCGGACATATCTGTTATTTTAGCGATTTTGTTCCGACGATCCGCTTTCTCATGATCTCGATGATTGCTTCCCCCGCTCTTTCGTCCACCCTGTAAACATTCTCCCGGGGAATGCTCCACCGGTGGCTGATATCCTCCAGGAGTCCCTCCCTGGCCACCCAGAGCTGCATGGTCGAGTGCTGCTTTTCCAGGAATCCCAGGAGGGGAGACCAGCCCCCGCCCTCCAGTTCCAGGGGGCCCACTTCATCCAGCACCACCAGATCCACTCCCTTTTCTATCCCTTTCCTGATGATCCTCTCTCCCTCCTTCACTGCCTCGGGATTAAAACAGAAACGCCTGAAGCGGATCCAGCCATCCCTCTCCCCGATGGTGGCGAATGGTACAGTAGTGCCATCATCGAGGTCCACCAGCGTGTAGGCGGACCTCCGGCCCCCGGAAAAGCTGCCCGTGCAGATGAAACCGGCCAGGGAGAGCTGGTCACTTTTCAGCACTTCGGTCAGCCTGGAGACAAAGGTGGTCTTTCCTCCATGCACCTTTCCGCTGACAACCAGGATGTTATTACTCCCCTCAGACCGCTTCACTGAAAACGCTTGCATAGGGGCTTAAATAATGATCTCTTCTCTTTCTGAACATGCGGCTTACCGAAAGCCTGCCGTTCTGTATCTGATCTCTTCCAGTGCCGCATCCACGTGCTCCTTTTCCACATAGGTCTGGCCGATCACCATCCTCAGGACAAAGCGGCCCCTGATCCTGGTATGGGTAAGGAACAGGCGGCCCCCCCCGTTGATCTCATGCAGCAACCGTTCATTCAGGGAATCTGTTGCATCCGGGTCACTCTCCCCCCCTGGATTGAACCTGAAACAGCTGAAATTCAGGAACGGTTCGGTGGCCAGCTCGATCCCCGGGATTCTGACAACCTCAGTGCAGAAGTATTCACTGAGCCGGATGTGGGAGCGCAACCGGTCCCGTATCCCCGAAAGGCCGAACCCCCGGATCACAAACCAGAGCTTCAGCGCCCTGAACCTCCTTCCCAGCGGGATGCCCCAGTCCCGGTAGTCGTTCACGCTTCCCCGGGATCCGGTTTTAAGGTATTCTGGAAGGATCTCGAAGGTTCTGATCAGGTGGCGGGGGCTCTTGACAAAGTAAACCGAACAATCAAAATTGGTGAACATCCATTTATGGGGGTTGAACACAAAACTGTCCGCCTGGTCAATACCCCCGGTCATCCACCGGTACTCCGGCAGCAGCAGGGCAGACCCTGCATAGGCTGCATCCACATGGAGCCAGGTGCCGTGCTCCCTGCAAATTTCTGCGATCTCTTTCAGGGGATCGACCGCTACGGTACCCGTGGTGCCAATGGTTGCCACCACGGCACAGGGGACCAGCCCTTTCTCAGTATCCGTAATAATGTGCTTTTCAAGCGCTTCAGGCACCATCCGCATCCGGGGGTCCACCCCGACCTTGACAAGGTTCTTCCTGCCAATCCCGCAGATGCCTGCCGCCTTCTCGACGGATGAATGGGTCTCTTCTGAACAGTAGACCCTGAAGTGCCCGGGCACGCCCTCCTCATTGGACCTGAAACCTGTCTTTACCTCCCTGGCGGTCAGCATTGCCACCAGGGAAGCTGATGATGCACTGTCCTGGATAACCCCTTCGAACCCGGGCGGAAGCCCCATGGCGTCCCTGAGCCACTCTGTCATACGCTGCTCCAGTTCTGCTGCAGCGGGTGAAGTATCCCACATCATGCACTGTGCACCTATGGCCGAAGTGATAAACTCGGCCAGTACGGATTCCACGGAACTGTTGGCAGGGAAGTAAGCGTGGAAATTGGGATGCTGCCAGTGGGTGATCCCGGGAAGAATGAGTTCATCCAGGTCTTTGATGATCCTCTCGAGGGATTCCGGGTTTTCCGGGGCCGTGCCTCCTATTTTGCCGTATATTTCACCGGGCTGTGCCACCGATTTGACAGGAAAGGAGGAGATCCCTTTCAGATAGCTGTCAATCCACGAGATGACAGGTTCGGAGGCCTTCCTGAATTGCTTTGGATCTAACATGATACGCTAAAGTTAAAAATATTCATCCAGGATCGCCGGTGTCCGCAACGGGGTGCTCGTACCGGGGATCTGTCAGGATGGTCATTTGCTTGCTTCTCATGGCTGGCTTCTACCCGGTGAAGAAAACAATGCTCTTATAGACCATATCAAGTGCGAAGTAGCCAAATGCCAGGGCAAACACCTTGAGGACAACCGGGACAACCCGGGGCCTTGAGAGCACATTCCGGAACCTGGAAAAGGTGAAAGCCAGCAGCATTGTGGAGACCAGCCACCCGAACTGCACCAGGCCCATGAACAGATAGGCCCCCAGCTTGATCTGGTCATTCAACAGAAGGGCTTTCGGGATGCAGATGGTGATCCAGTAGGTCCACAGCACCCCGTTGGTGAGGATCATGATGATGATCTTCCAGAAACTGAACCGGACCTTTTCGTCGGTATCGAGAGAGCGGATCCTCCACAGGGTCATGGAGATCCAGACCAGGATGACCGCACCAGCAAGGGAGAGGATCCTGAAAAAGGTTTCCGGGAGACCCAGGAATGTAAAGATCAGCAGGCTGATGAGTGCCACCAGCGTCTCTGTGACAAGGGCGATCAAAACAATCCTGATGCTTTTCTGAAAACCTGCCTGCAGGATCTCCGTGAATACGGCTGTTACCACGGGTCCTGGTATCACTCCGCCGATCAGGCCCAGCAGGACTGCAAAAACCAGATCCTGGATCATATTTCCGACTTTTAATTTCCGGGTTTGGGTTGCGACATCGGTGCTTCCGAATATAGATAAAATAGGCCGATTTACTATCTTAGCCTATGCTTATCTGATCAGCCAAGCCATCTTTCCCATGAAAAAATCAATCCTGCTGCCGGAGCTGAATCCGCCGAAAATGACCCCTGCACCGCAGCGGGAAGACCGGACCGCCGGAAGCCTGAGCGGATCATGACTGAAGCTCCGCGGCGACCCTCTCTTTGATCCGGCCCCTCTCCATGACGAAGACATGATCGGCCAGTGAGGCGTACTGGACTTTGTGTGTGATCAGCAGTATGGTCCTGGATTGCTCTTTCAGGCCCAGCAGAAGCCGGTTGACATGGAGCTCCGACAGGGGGTCCAGGGATGAAGTGACCTCGTCCAGTATCAAAAGTGCCGGATCCCTGTAGAGCGCCCTGACGAGTGCCAGGCGCTGCCTCTCCCCGCCCGACAGGTTTGCCCCGTTACCCGTGAGCATTTCATCGAGACCCCCAGGCAGGGATTCGATAAAGGGGAGCAACCCCACCTCCCCCAGGAGCCGGGTGACCCGGCCCAGGTCCGGCTCCCTCTCTCCGGGCGCAAGGTTTTCCAGGATGCTCCCGTGCAGGAAGGAGACCTGCTGGGGAACCACCCCCATCACCGACCGGAGGCTCCCTTTTGAGAAATGCCGGGCATCACAGCCATTGATGGTCATCTGCCCCCTCTCCAGCGGATAGAGTTGCTGGACCAGTGCAGCCACCGTGGATTTTCCGGAGCCACTGGCCCCGGTGAGGACGGTGGTCCTCCCGGCATGAATGGTGAGATCCAGATCCTCGATCAGTCTCCCCCTTGTCCCGTAGGAGAATGAAACCCCCTTCAGCACAATATCCCCGAACTCTCCGCGCCGGAAGGGTTGCCTGCCCGGTGGATCCTCGCCCTCCAGGTGAAAGATCTCGAACAGCCGGTCTGCTGCGATCAGGGCATTCTGGTAGGCCTTGTTGGCCCCGATAAGTCCGGTTACCGGCCCGGTAAGGTACCCCATGAGGGCGTAAAAAGTGAGGAGCCTGCCAGGACTCATCGATCCGCTGATCACAAAGAATGAACCTGTCCAGAGCAGGATGATCATGAACAGCCGGTTCACTGTGTCCGTGCCACCGCCTGCGGTGATTGCATTGATACCTGATCTGTAAACGGTGTCGAGCAGCCGGTTGAGCCGCTCTTCTGTTTTCTGCCTTGTAAAATGGTGCAGGTTGTACTGTCTGATGTGCCTTGATGCCTCCAGGGACTCAACAAAATGGGCCTCCAGGGAGGCGGTATCTTCCATCACCTTTCTTTCGATCCGTTTGTTCCGGTAATTGAACAGGGTGTAAAGAGAGGCATAGAATGGAATGATGGAAAGCATGATCACGGCCAGTTTCGGATGGATCAGGAACATGGTGCCAAACGAGAAGACCAGGGTCAGCAGGTTGACAATGATCCCGATGACTGAATCATTGATGAATCCCCTGATCTTCACCGCATCGTTGACCCGTGATATGATCTCCCCCGTCTTCATACTGTCGAAAAAATGCTGGGGCAGGCGGAACAGGTGCCTGTAGTAGGAAACAATGAGTTGGCTATCAATCACCTGCCCTGTTTTTAACATGGTCAGGTTTTTTGAAACAGAGAGGTAGACCATCAGCAGTGTGATCCACACCATGGCAAGGCTCATCAGGTTCAGGAGCCCCACGTTATGGGTAACAAACACGTGGTCGGTCAGCTTGCCCAGGTAAATGGATGAGGATAATCCCAGGATGGTACAGAGCATGGCTGAAACCAGCGCCTGGACCACCGGCTTCCAGATGGGCCGGAAAAGCAGGAACAACCTGGCACGGTTGGTCATGCCGGCACGCGTAACCTGCTGGTCTGTTCCGGGTACCGTGGCAATGACCGAACCGCTCCAGCACTTCTGGAACACGTCGTTGGACCAACGGCTTGTGGTTCCGGTGGAGGGGTCCATGACCCTCAGGCCCCTGCGGTTTACCCCGAAGACAGATACATAATGGTGCGCTCCTGATGGCTGAATGATATGGGCGATAAAGGGGCGTGGCAGTTTCCCCAGGGCTGCTGCCGTTCCTTTCAGGCCTTTGGCCTCGAAGTTAAATTGCTGAAGTGCCCGGACCAGTCCATACATGCTGGTTCCGTATGAGTCCGTGCCTGCGGCCTGCCTGATCAGTGACACCGGGATGCGGAAACCGTAATGTGCCATGACGGAGGCGATACAGGCCGGCCCGCAATCGGTGGTGTCCCGCTGCCTGATATTGATCTTACGACCCCTCTTCATGGCCTTTCCGGCGCGAATGATCCGGGATGCTTGGATTGGCCCACCGGGTTATCTTTTCAACAACCAGGGAAGCCAGGGATCTCCGGTGGAGGATCATGCTTGCAGTAAAGGTCATGCCCACGATCACCGGTACGATTTCACCTGTTGCTGTTTCGAGGGTCGGTTTATCCAGGAGACAACGGGTGCGATAGACAGGTCTCCCGTTCACCACCACCACGTCGGGATCGATCTGGGTTACCTCCGTATCGAGGAAGGAACCGGCATCGTGGCTTTGCCCGTCAAGCCTTAAGCGGACCCGCGTACCCGGTTCCAGGGTCGAAATATCCCTGGTCTCCACGTAACACTCGGCCACGACCCGGCCTGAAGGGGATATGGTTCCCAATCTCTCTCCCTGCTGGACCACAGATCCTTCGGTGATACCGGAGCATTGCTGGAGTATCCCGGCGGCCGGGGCCACCATGTAGTAATTCTGCAGCGTGGCCCTGATCTTTTCGATCTCTCCCAGATAATGCCGGTTCTCGGTCTCCAGGCGGTAGAGCTCGTTCTCCAGGATGCTTCTGTAGGTCTCCCTCTGATCCTCCAGCTTCGCATGGCTGACCATGTAATCCGACCTGGACTGTTCATATTCGCAAACCGGGATCACATCCTGGAGGAAAAGTTTTTCGCAGGCATGGAATTCTGATTCCAGGAAATCCCTTTGCAGCCTTAAATGGCGTTCAGTGGCCAGCTGGTTCCTGTAGGACTGCCTGTATTTGGCTGTCAGGGCGGGCGGCTTACCGCCGAGGATGGCGGCAATATCCCGGATGGGTCGCATGTTTTCCCCTGCCAGCGCCTGATACTCCCTGATCCTGGTCTCCTGCAGGTCCCTCCGGATCCAGACCAGGGTATCTCCCGGAACGACCCTCAGGTGGTCCTTCAGTATGGCACTGTCCACAATACCGGTCATGGGCGAACTGATCTCCACCGGTTCCTCCCGCGGCCTGATCATACCGTGGCAGGTGGAGACAATATCGACCTTGATCAGGGGCAGTGCCACCACCATCCCCGTGACCAGGCACAGGACCCCGAATCGCGGGGCCGAGGATCGTATCCGCCGCCTGTGGATCAGTTCAAGCGTAGTTCCCTCCAGCTCATCCATCAGGCAAAGAGAGCGGCTATGAACATTTTTACCTGGTCCCAGTACCGGAAGAGCAGGAAGAACAGGATGAAGGTCTCGACAGAGATGATAATATCCTTAATATCGGGTTTCCTGAGTTTCATGTTGATGATATCTGGATGGTAAAAAAGGGCCCCGGTAAGCCGGGGCCCGTTCTGTTTCAGCCATTGCACGCGTCATTGACAATGTCATTGACGACCCAGTCCATGACTGCATAGGCCCTCCCGATTGGATCCAGGCCTCCGCCGCTCTTGACAAAAAAACGCAACACCCTGCCCACGTCGTAGGCAAATCCCCCTCCGCTGGTCCTGGTGAGCTGGTCGGTATCCAGGGCGGAAAAGTGTTCAGTTAAATTCTTCATCATCATGGTTTTTGTGTGGATATTAACTGTTTTCGGGCCTTCCCATCAGGCCGTTCTTGAAATTGTCCCAGTCGAAGATGATCTGTGTGACAGCTGCAGCCGCGACCAGTATCAGAAAATGGAGTGCGCCTCCATTTATTTCCAGTTGTTCATTCACCGGGATCTCACTGAAGTTCCCGGCGCAAATCTCTGTTTTCATCTTTGGTTCATTTGTGAATGCCTACTCTGTTTAAAAGGCTTTTCGGCTTACGCCTTCACAGAGCGCTCGTAGGTTTTCCTGTTTATGTGGCAGGAACTGAAATATCGGTCAGGATGCCTTCAGATTCTCTCCGGAGGTATGCGCAAAAGGCCTGTTGCCTGCGGGATTCTGCCAGGCACAAGCATCCCTGATGGGTAACCTGCTGTAATAATTCCTATATTTGGGAGTCACGAAAAAGAAGCTGTCAACGATGGAGATTGAGAAACAACTGTTTGGCACCATGCCCGCCGGGGAGGATGTTCAGCGCTACACCCTGAAGAACAGCCGGGGCATGGAGATTGATGTGATCAACTATGGGGCGATCATTACCGCCATCAGGGTCCCGGACAGGGAGAACGAACCGGGTGATGTGGTACTCGGGTTTGACGCCCTGGAACCGTACCTGGGTGACCACCCCTATTTCGGGGCCATGGTGGGAAGGTTCTGCAACCGGATCGGGAAATCCCGGTTTGAGCTCGGCGGAAGCATCTGTTCCCTGACTGCCAACGAGGGAAGCAACCATTTGCACGGGGGGAAGAGGGGATTTGACAAACAGGTCTGGAGTGCTTCCTCCCGGAGGTCGCCCGGCCAGGTTGCCCTAGCCCTGACTTATCACAGCCCCGATGGCGAGGAGGGTTACCCTGGCAGCCTGATGGTGGAGACCGAATACTCACTGAACGACCAGAATGAACTGGGCATCAGGTGCCGTGCCAGAACCGACAAACCCACCCACTTGAACCTGACCAATCACAGTTATTTCAACCTGGACGGCTGCCGGGGCACCATATATGATCATGAACTCTTCATTGACAGCGGTTCTTTCACGGAACTGGATGGTGAAAGCATCCCCACGGGCCGTATCCTGAGCGTGGAGGATACGCCCTATGATTTCAGGCTTTCCAGGCCGATTGGTACAAGCATCGGGGAGGTGGCACCCGGATACGACATCAACTATGTGCTGGATAAAAAACCCGGGGAACTTGCCCGGGTGGCAGCCCTGTATGATCCCCGTTCGGGACGGACCATGGAAGTGCTGACAACCCTCCCCGGCCTCCAGCTGTACACTTCCAACCACATCAACGGGATCGGCGGGAAGGCAGGCCTTCTGTACGGGAAACATTGTGCGGTTTGCCTGGAGACCCAGTATTTCCCCGACACTCCTAACCAGCCCTCCTTTCCCTCCACACTCTTAAGACCGGGCGACCTGTTTGATGAAGTCACGGTTTACAGATTCAGCCACTAAGATGGGCAGGTTCCTGACCCCTCTTCTGTTCCTGGGGGCGCTGGCCCTGGCAAAAGGACAGGTGCACCACAGCTGTTCCCTTCACTACCCTGGTCAGGATGCGTACGAAAACCCCCTGAATGAGAGATGGCTGTCGGCCTATGACGTGAAGAGCTACGACCTCAGCCTGGCCGTCTCCAACAGGAATACCCGGATCGGGGGCAGCGCGGCGATCCTTGTTGAAGCATCAAGGAGGCTGGACACGCTGGTCCTCGAACTTCAGGAAGCACTGGAGGTGAGCGGGGTCGTCATCATGGACGGGATGGGTAAAGAGGCTCCCGCGGGCTTTCATGCACCGGGATTTGAACGAAAGGGGGATGCCATCTATATTGCCCTTGACCGTGCCCGGAATTCCGGCGAACTGGTTCAGGTAAGGATAGATTACGCAGGTGATGCAGGGCAGAACCGCGGCTTCTTTGCCGGGATCACCACCGGCACTGATCATGATTATGGGTTTGATGTGACCTATACACTCTCCGAACCCCTCAATGCAAAGGACTGGTTCCCGGTAAAACAGGTGCTGGAGGACAAGATCGACTCGGTCACCTTCAGGCTTCGCTGTGACAGGAAGCTGCTGGCCGGTTCCAACGGATTGCTGGTGGATGTGAAGGAGGAGGGGGATGAACATGTCCTGACCTGGAAAACAGGGTACCCCATGGCCTATTACCTGATCTTCTTTGCAGTGGCCGATTACCGCGATTTCTCCTTCTATGCCCCCCTCTCAGCGGAAGGCGACTCTGTGCTCGTCCAGAACTTCATCTACAATGAAGATGAGGTGTTTTCGGAGTGGGAGGAGGGGATCCGGATGACCGGTCCCATGATTGAAGCAATTTCAGGACTCGTGGCAGACTACCCCTTTTCGAAAGAGAAATACGGCCATTGCATGGCACCTATGGGCGGCGGTATGGAACACCAGACCATGACCACCCTGCAGGACTTCAGCTTCTACCTGGTGGCCCATGAACTGGCCCACCAGTGGTTCGGGGACCATATCACCTGCGGGAACTGGCAGGATATATGGATCAACGAGGGATTTGCCTCCTATTTTGAATATGTGGTCGCCCAGCAGCTCCTGGGAGAGGAGGCTGCCGGGGCCTGGATGGACAATGCCATGTCCATTGCCCTGAGGGAGACGGATGGCTCGGTATATGTGCCGGAAGAACAGGTGGAGGATACCTACAGGCTCTTTGACTACGGGCTCAGCTACAAGAAAGGCGCCATCCTGCTTCACATGATCAGGTTTATCCTGGATGACGACAGCCTCTTTTTCGGTCTGATCAGAGAGTACCTTGCCGTGTTCGGGAACAGCGTGGCCACAGGAGAGGATTTCCGTGGCATCCTGGAATCGGGAAGCGGTGTGGATTTCTCCTGCTTCTTCGACCAGTGGTATTACGGGGAGGGCTTCCCCAGGTTCACACTCTACTGGGGACAGCAGGGAGATATCCTGAGGATCCAGAGTGAGCAGACCACGTCATCGCCCTCGGTGACCCCCCTGTTCCAGGTTCCTTTTGAACTGGAGATCAGGATGTCCGGGGGCATCCATGACAGGATCAGGCTGGCGCAGAACAGTGTGCTTCAGGAGTATGAGATTGCAGTGGAGGGAGTGGTGGAAGACCTGATCTTCGATCCCGGCAACCACCTGTTGAAAACAGTCTCCGTAATCCACCAGCTTCCTGTGAAAAGGGCTTTCCGGATTGGCCCGAACCCGGTTTCCGGCGAGCTTCATATCCTCTTCCCGAATATCAACACCATTGATGAGATCCGCATCACCAGCATGTCGGGCCGGGAGGTGCTGAGGTGGTCCGATGCGGGCAATCCGGTGACCATGGACCTCTCTTTTCTGGCCGACGGCCCCTACCTGCTTGAACTCTCTAACAGCTCCGGGTCCTACCTCGAACGGATTGTCAAAATATCGAAGAACCAATGAGACCTGACATAGTAATGCACCACTCTGCCTTCAGGCTGTTCCCGCTGGCATGCATGCTGCTGTTCTCATGTGAAACGGCACCCAGGTACCCTTTCCGGAACACGGAACTCGGGTTTGAGGATAGGGCAGAGGACCTGGTCTCGAGGATGACCCTTGAGGAGAAGGTGGGCCAGCTCACCTATGATGCAGCCGGAGTGGAACACCTGGGTATTCCGCCCTACAACTGGTGGAATGAATGCCTGCACGGAGTGGCCAGGGCGGGCAGGGCGACGGTCTTCCCGCAGGCCATCGGCATGGCGGCCACCTTCGACCGGGAGATCATGTTCCGGATGGCCGATGTGACCTCCACGGAGGCCAGGGCCAAGTACCATGATTTCATGGCCAGGGGCAAGCACGGGATCTACCAGGGGCTCACCTTCTGGTCGCCCAACATCAATATATTCAGGGATCCCCGCTGGGGCAGGGGGCATGAGACCTACGGGGAGGATCCCTACCTCACGGGTGAGATGGCCGTACAGTTCATCAGGGGTCTCCAGGGGGATGATCCGCGCTACCTGAAGGCTGTGGCCACCTCCAAGCACTATGTTGTTCACAGCGGCCCTGAGATCCTGAGGCATGAATTTGATGCGGTGGTCAGCGAAAGGGATTTCAGGGACACCTACCTTCCGGCCTTTAAAAAAACAGTGGAGAAGGGGGGTGTCAGTTCGGTCATGTGTGCCTACAACACGGTGATGGGTGAACCATGCTGCGGAAGCATCCCGCTGCTGGAAGAGCTGCTGCGGGGCGAGCTCGGGTTCAGGGGCTATGTTGTTTCAGATTGCGGGGCCATCAGCGATCTCCATGCCGGGCACAAACTGGCGGGAACCCCGGAGGAAGCTGCCGCTATGGGAATAAAAGCAGGCACTGATCTGAATTGCGGAGACCTCTACCGGTTCCTGGTGAAGGCCGTGGAAAAGGGGCTCGTTCCCGAGGAGAGGATCGATGCGGCTGCCAGAAGGCTGATGCTTGCACGCATGAAACTGGGGATGTTCGATCCCGTTGAGATGGTCCCCTGGTCAGGTATTTCCATGGATACAGTGGCCTGCAGGTCACACAAGGCAGTGGCGGAGGAGATGGCCAGAAAGTCCATCGTCCTGCTTAAGAACGATCACGGCTGCCTGCCATTGAGCAGGGAGCTGAAGAAGGTGGCGGTGATCGGTCCCAATGCCCGTAATACGGATGCCCAGCTCGGGAACTATCACGGCACCCCTGTGGACCCGGTAAGTGTCTATGAGGGTATCAGATCAAAGCTGGGGGAAGGTGCCGAGGTAAGGTATGCACCCGGCAGTCCCCACCATGAAAGTCTGCCGGCCCTTGTCCCCGTACCTGAGGGGATCTTCTTTGCCGACAGGGGAGCAACGGTTGCGGGACTGAAGGTACGGTTTTTTCCCAATCTTGAAGCACAGGGCCAGCCCGTCGGGGAGCGCACCGACCCGGTAGTGGATGTCTGCTGGCGGGACGGGGAACTCCCTGTGGAAGGGCTGGAAGACGACCGCTATTCCGTGGTGTGGTCCGGCTATCTGGTCCCCCGGAAGACAGGCACCCATGCCCTCGGGGTGAAGGGTAAATTCTACCGGCTGATCTTCGAAGGGGATACCCTGATCCGTGCGGACAACTACCACGATCCGGACAGGAGCAGCAGGAGACTGGAGCTGGTGGCCGGAAGGGCCTACCGGGTAAAAGTGGTGATGAGGGATGTGCACGGGGATGCACCTCTCTCCGTCTGCTGGGAAGAGCCCGGTGTGCCCCTGCTGTGGGAAGCGATCCAGGCAGCAAACTGGGCGGACCACGTGGTGCTGGTGATGGGGCTGACTGCCCGGATGGAAGGGGAGGAGATGAGCGGGTTGCAGATGGAAGGTTTCAGCGGAGGGGACCGGACCTTCCTGGAGCTGCCCGGGGTACAGCGCCGGCTGATACACAGCATTGCAGCCACCGGGAAACCGGTGACCCTGGTGCTGATGACCGGATCGGCTGTTACCATTGGTTCCGGCGGGGAGCAGCTGCCGGCCATCCTGCAGGCATGGTATGGTGGAGAGGCTGCCGGCACGGCAGTGGCCGATGTGCTGTTCGGGGATTATAATCCGGCTGGCAGGCTGCCTGTCACCTTCTACAGATCGGTGGATGACCTTCCGGGATTTGAGGATTATGGCATGGAAGGAAGGACATACCGTTACTATGAGGGGGAGGTTCTCTATCCCTTCGGGCACGGGCTCAGTTATTCATCTTTTACCTATGACAACCTGATCCTTGAAAAGCATGAGGTCTCCCGGGATGAGTCCCTGATGGTCAGTGTCGAGGTGACCAATGAGGGAAAACTGGACGGGGAGGAGGTGGTCCAGATGTACATCCGTAAACCTGAGTCGAAGATTGTGCGGCCGCTCAAGGAGCTGCGCGGTTTTGAAAGGGTGCATATCAACAGGGGCCAGACAAGGGTGGTTACCCTGACCCTGGGACCGGAAGAGTTATCGGTTTATGATCCTGATGCAGGCGCATACCAGGTTGAGAAGGGAGTATATGAAGTCCTCGTAGGACCCTCTTCTGAGGAATCCCGTTTGATTGGAGCGAGCCTGCTGGTGAGATAAAACCCTACCGGATCTGCTTCGATCCGTCGCCGGTCTCGGCCACGTAGAAATCGGCCACCAGCCCTGTCTTCCCTGAATAGCCTTTGCTTACATCGCGGATGAAAGTCTCCACGGCATCCTCGTTGACGATGCTCACCGTGCAGCCCCCGAACCCGGCACCTGTCATCCTGCTCCCCACCGTTCCGTCGATTTTCCTGGCCTCATCCACCAGGGTGTCCAGTTCCGGGCCTGTCACCTCATAGTCGTCCCTGAGTGAATCGTGCGACTCGTTCATCAGCCTGCCGAAAATTTCAATGTTCCCGCTGTTCAGGGCCTCAACGGCAGCCAGGGTCCGGCCGTTCTCAGAGATCACATGCCTGGCCCTTTTCAGCAGGTCACCATCGGGTATCAGGTGGGAGAGGGAATTGAATTCTGACAGGTCCAGATCGCTCAGATGCCTGATCGGCCTGCCCTTGCGAAGGGCTTCAACTGCAGCTTCACACTGGGCTCTTCGCTCGTTGTATTTTGAGTCCGCCAGACCCCTTCTTTTGTTGGTATTGGCGATGACGATCTTCCTTCCTTCTAGCTTCAGCGGAACACGCTTATAGTCCAGTGTATCGCAATTCAGGAAGAGGGCATGGTCTGAAGCACCCATCCCCGAGGCAAACTGGTCCATGATGCCGCAATTCACACCCACGAACTCATTCTCCGCTTTCTGTGACAATTTGATCAGGTCCAGCATCTCCAGGCCAAGCCGGAGCATGTCATTAAGGGCAACAGCTGTGACCATTTCAATGCTGGCCGAAGAAGAAAGTCCGGCCCCGCCCGGGACATCCCCGGAGAACAGCAGGTCCATGCCCTCCATGGCATACCCCATGGTCCTCAGCTGGTTCATCACTCCCAGTGGATAATTCACCCATTGGATATCGTTTTTCCCGAAATCAGCCGCCGGTACTTCTGCCGTTTCCTCAACATTCATGCTTGCC
>CAYXUD010000038.1:0-4000 GCA_964467775.1 uncultured Bacteroides sp.
AGTTTCAGCTTCAGGAGGATTCGGGGCACCGTGGCATTATTCTATTGATGATGGGGAGACCTATCAGCAGGATCTGACCTATTTCCCGAACCTACCGGCAGGGGATTACCAGGTTGTGGTATATGATGCAGAAAATTGCACACAGGAAGGGCCGCTGCTGACGGTCGGTGAGCCGGAGCCGCTGGTAGTCAATATAATTGATACGGCACATATCACGGAGAGTGCCGATGGGAGGATTCAGGTTCAGGCGTCGGGCGGGACATTCCCGTATACCTATACATTGCAGCCGGACGGGATCATGCAGGGATTCGGGACGTTTACATTCCAGGCCGGGGATTCGGGACGCTACGTAGTGGAGGTGAATGATGCCCGGGATTGCGGGCCTGTCGCCACCGATACCATTCACATTGAAGACAGAACAGCCATGGGCTGCCTGGCCATCTCGATAGATAATATCGAAATAGGCGATGTTACCACCTGTTATGGTGAAAGTACCGGTTCCCTGGAGATTTCGGTCTCGGGAGGATACGGGGCACCCTGGAAGTATTCTATTGATGGCGGTGATACCTACTGGACCGGGCAGTCAGTTTTCACCGATCTTCCTGCAGGGCAATACGAGATCGTGGTCATTGACCATGAGAACTGTTCAGAGCTGGGTCCCACGGTAACCATCAATCAGCCTGATCCACTGGCAGTTGAAGTGTTCAGTACTTCAGATATTACCCCAGAGGAGGACGGCTCTATCGTGGTGACCGCGTCAGGCGGGACAATTCCCTATACTTTCACGTTGCAGCCGGATGGCACGGTCCAGGCATTCGGGACCTTTACATTTGCAGCAGGGGATTCGGGTACCTATACTGTTGAAGTCGATGATGCCAATAACTGCGGACCGGTTGCCACTGACGCGATCGTGATCAGGGACCACTCCACCGGGTTTGAGGACCTTTCGGTCATGGGGCTGAAAGTTTTCCCCAATCCAACTTCAGGCGAGATTACCATTGAGATGCCCTCAAAGGCTGAAGAGGTGATCCTGGAGATATTGAACCTCACCGGCCAGGTGGTGTTCAATATGAAGGCCCACACCTCAAGCGGGATGCTGAGGGAAACCATTGATGTCTCGGCTCTTGAAAAGGGCATGTATATGCTCCGGGTGGACGGGCAGACATTGAGGTCCGGCATTGTAGTGAATTAAAGGAAATCCATTGAACCCAAATAAAGGGGTTGTCTCATAACGCAACATGAGGCAGCCCCTTTTTCATTCCCCACATTTCCTTACCTTTATCGGAGACGACCGGGTACCAACCAGAATCGAACAACCATGAACATACTCATTATTGGAGGCGGAGGCAGGGAACATGCCCTGGCCTGGGCCATCAGGAAGAGCCCCCAGCTGAAGAAGCTTTTCATTGCTCCCGGGAATGCGGGGACGGCTGAACTGGGGAGAAATGTGAACGTGGGAGTGAATGATTTCAGGGGGATCAGAAAGCTGGTGCTCAAAGAGGCGATTGACATGGTGGTGGTGGGGCCCGAAGCCCCCCTGGTGGCGGGTGTGGCCGATTTTTTCCGCAAGGATCGCAGGCTGAAAAAAGTGCCTGTGATAGGGCCAGGCCGGGCAGGTGCCATGCTGGAGGGAAGCAAGGATTTTGCCAAGGTGTTCATGCAGGAAAACGGCATCCCCACAGGGGATTTCCGGACTTTCATCGATTATACAGTGTCTGAGGGCTGGCACTACCTAAGCAAATCTGATCCGCCCTATGTGTTGAAGGCGGACGGACTGGCTGCCGGGAAAGGGGTGCTGATCATCGACAACCTGAAGGAGGCACAGCAGGAGCTTCATAACATGGTTCACGGGAAATTCGGGGCTGCCTCCAGCAAGGTGGTGGTGGAGGAGCACCTGAAGGGAATCGAGCTTTCGGCATTTGTGATCACCGACGGGGAAGGGTATGTGATCCTGCCAGAGGCCAAGGATTATAAGCGGATCGGGGAGGGGGACACGGGACTGAACACCGGCGGCATGGGTGCCGTATCCCCGGTTCCCTTTGCGGACAAGGAGTTCATGAAGAAGGTGGAGGAGCGTATTGTGATACCCACACTCGAGGGATTGAAATTGGATGGGATCGATTACCAGGGTTTTATATTCCTTGGGCTCATGAACAGGGATGGAGATCCGTACGTGATCGAGTACAACGTGCGGATGGGTGACCCGGAAGCCGAGGTGGTACTGCCCCGGATCAAGACTGATTTCATTGAGATCCTGAAAGCCACAGCCGAGAAGAGACTGTCAGATCTCAGGGTGGAATTCGATGAGAGGACCGTGGCAACCGTGATGCTGGTTTCAGGAGGTTACCCGGGAAGCTACGAGAAGGGCAAGGAGATCTCGGGCCTGGACAGGGTGGAGGAAAGCATGGTTTTCCATGCCGGCACCAGGCTGAATAACGGGAGGGCCCTTACCAGCGGGGGCAGGGTGGTTGCCATCAGCTCCTACGGGGATACCCTGGAAGAGTCGCTTGCCAGGTCTTACAGGAATGCTGAAAAAGTCGGGTTTGAGGGCAAGTATTACCGGCGGGACATTGGGTTTGATCTTTAGCGGTTCCGGTGTATGATCCTGCTGCGTCTATTCAAGAATAACCGGTCGGCCGGGATGGCGGTAGTCATCCTCCTGTCTCTGGCCATATTCATTAAATCGCTCATCCGGCCAGGGGAGTTCGGCTCTTTCACGGCAATGCCCTTCTATAACCTCCTGTTCTCATCCATCCACAAGGTCCCCGTCATTGACGGCATCATCGCCCTGATCCTGCTGCTGATCCTCTGCTACATGCTGATCCGCATCGGGGTCCGGAATGTACTGCTGGAATTCCGTTCCTTCATGCCCGCCCTCTTCTTCATCCTGTTCTCCATGGCCCTGCCCTCAGCACAGCAGGTGAACCCCATCCTGGTGGGATCGCTGTTTTACCTCCTCTGTTTTGCCATCCTTTTCGAGGTGTATGACAAACCACCTGACACTTTCACTGTTTTCACGGCCGGACTGGTGCTCGCGTTTGGGAGCATGTTCTACCTGAAGCTTATCTGGTTCCTGCCCCTGATCTGGATCTCGCTGGGCACCATGCGGCCGGTCACCTGGCGGGAGCTCCTCTACCCTGTGATTGCCTATCTCCTCCTGGGTTTGTTCCTTTTCACCTGGTACTGGGTCGTCCTGGATGATGCAGCCGCTCTGGCTGCACTCATTGGAAGGAACCTCGCCTTCAGGGGATCATGGAGACCGTATCACTACAGTGTCTACCTCTATTACGGGTTCTTCCTGCTGCTGGTGTCGCTGGCCAGCATCTATATGGTAAACCGCTTCCAGGCAAGGAAAACAGTGGTCCAGAATATCTTCCAGGTGTTGTTCTACATGTTCGTGGCCGGGATTCTCTTCTATATGCTCATAGCACGTTTCGATCCTGCAAGCCTGGTCTTTGTGGCGATCCCGGTGGCGTTCATCCTCTCCAACTACTTCCACCGGAAACGGAATCACTGGAGCCAGGAACTGGTCATCTGGATCCTGCTGGGTTTACTGGGTTTCGTTCAGTTGATGGCATAGCCTTTCCCGGTCACGCCGCTGCTGGGGATGGCCTTCATTTGGTAGCCTTTTTCCCGGAGGAACTCCAGGGTGCGGGGAAGGGCGAAGGCCAGGTTGTCGCTGGCCTTGTCGGAGTCGTGGAAGACAATGATGGAGCCGGGCTTGACGTTCCGGATCACATTCTGCAGCACCCTGTCGCCATCCAGGCCCGTGTTGTAATCGATGCTCAGCACATCCCACATGATCAGGTCATAATGTTCGAGCACTGCCCTGACCTGCCCGGGGAAGATCCGGCCGTAGGGAGGGCGGAACAGTTTCGAATTGATCATGTTCCCCGCCAGGTGGATATCGTCCATGTACCTTTTGATGCTGGAGCGGAACCCCCTCAGGTGGCTGTAGCTGTGGTTGCCCACCGTATGCCCGGCAGCAAGGATCTGGTTG
>CAYXUD010000039.1:0-32545 GCA_964467775.1 uncultured Bacteroides sp.
CGGTAAATGTTGTTGCCGCGGAGGATGACGGCCTGGCGGTACATCGGGGGAGTCTGCCCTTTTTCGGCTTTCGGGAGGCTCACAACGAACTCCTTCAGGTAGATGGCGCCTTCGCCCGATCTTGAGGCGCACTCACGGACGCGTTCCTTGCGGTCGCTCTGGACCAGGGCTACGGTGGTGAAACAGAATATGATGGCGATGAGCGGATTCAGGATCCTGGTATCTTTAGGTTTCATGCGGATAGGTTTCATAGGGTTCGCATCGTGTTTATCTGACTATTTTTCGGTACAGCCGCTTCTGTTGTTAAATGTTCATCTGCCTGTTGCGGATCTCCCGGGTGGTTTCGATGATCTTCCGGAGGGTGGCATCGTCCATGGCCACATGCGAGGTTTCGCTCTGGACCACCATCAGCATGCCATCCTTCTCGATGGTCTCGGGTTCACCCACCTCGTATGTGATCTTTACATCGGTGTAGGCACCCTTGATGGCCTCAAAATCATCGATATATCCCTTGATCACGGGTTCGTTCCTGAAGTTGTTCAGCACCAGGAGCAGGTCATTCAGGATCAGCTTCTGCTCCCCGATCATCGATTTCAGCTCCTCGTTGCTGTTCTGGACGGCCACCTGGGTGGCCAGGTACAATCCCTCCATCCACACTCCGGCGATCATCAGGGTGCTCAGGTTGCTGCGGTCGGTCTCCCTCAGGTAATCGTCCATGTTGTTGAAGCTGTTGATGGAGATGAACAGGAGCGAGTCGAGGTCGGAGCTGGTGGTGGCCAGCCGTTTGATGGTGGCAAAGTCGAAGAACTGCCCGATCTGAAGGGCATCGGCCAGGCGGTTGATGCTGGAGAGGTAGTTCACCGCCGTCCCTGTTTTTTCATACATGTTCAGGTAACCCAGGTCCGCACTGAGGGCCCCCAGGCTGTAAGCCATCTCGAAACTCGTGGTACTGGTGGAAAGTTTTTCCGGATCGGCCAGGTAGGAGGTGGAGAAGGGGATATTCAGTGAACTGATCAGTGCGGCCACCTCGATGGGTGAGGCGATGTTCTGGATGATATCGTTCATGGTCTCCGAGGAGATCTGGAGCTCACCAGCCTCCGCATCTTCCAGGTCGACTTCCAGTTTCTCGGAGGGACGCTGTCCGCAGGCCGCCAGGAACAGGGTTGCAATTACAAATAGCGAAAAGTTTCTTATCATGGCATGGGTTCTTAAGAATCTGTTCTGTTCAAGGGTTCACTACATAAAAATAATCATTCCTGCATAAAATCAGAAAACCGGATAGTTATTCGGATCGCCGGCTGAATAACCTGCTGTTCACAAGCCTTCCGGCCAGGTCGAAATAGAGGATGATATAGAACAGGATGGTCAGGAACCAGATGAAGGCGATGTTAAAGCCGAAGGTGTCGTAATACCTGCCCAGGAAGTATTTCCGGGGCGCGAAGAAATGGGTCCTGATGCCGGGGAAGCCCTCCGGGTCAGGATCGAGGAATACCGGGTCGATCTGCTGGTAGAGCCTGCCGTTGTATTCGATGATCTGGTTCTTCTCGTAGATCTTCTTCACCTGGTCGGAAACGCTTTCGTTGTGGTAACGGTCGAGCATGGAAAAATAGAGCGACCGCCTCTCCTGCATCAGCTTCCCCAGGTGCCTCTCTTTTTCCCGGCTGGCAATGGAGAACTGGTTGATGTAGTGCCTTTTCAGGTCAGAGAGGAAGCGGGTGGCCTTCACGATCAGCGATTCACTGAAGGCTTCCGGGGCCCACTCCTGCGGCCTGAATGAGATGTCCCTGACCAGCGGGTCTGCCTTCATGATCTCATTCTTCAGTACTTCAAGGGCCGGAAGTTTTTCCGTGATCTTGCCTGTCTCCCTGAACTCATAGATGCACCGGTTGAGGCGCTCCTCCAGTTCGGGGAGCAGGTAGGCGGCCTTGAAGTTGTTGGCACTGATCCGCTTCTCGTAACCGTAGAAGTTCTTTTCGAACTGGTTCTCCTTGAACTGGTGCACCATCAGGGCCTCGTAGGACCACATGGTGGGCATCAGCTCGGCGATCACCGGCACCTTGTTCACCGCGGTGATCCGCCGGTTCAGTTTCTCGAAGGAGAACATGGCCCCGCTGAGCACCATCATGGGGATCATCACCAGGGGGATGACAATGTAGATGGTGACGGCCGAGTTGAAGGCCGAGGAGATCACCAGGCCGATCATGTTGGCGCAGACCGCGGTGGAGAAAAGGGCAAGCCAGTAGGCAAGGGTCATCTTGCGGATCTCCAGGATCCCGTTGGCGACCAGCACGAAAGTGATGGCCTGGATGGCGGAGATGGCCACCAGGGTGCCGATCTTGGCCAGCAGGTAGGAGGAGCGGCTAAGGTGGAGGAACCGCTCCCGCTTCAGGATCTTCCTGTCCCTGAAGATCTCCTCGGCACTCACGATCAGTCCCAGGAAAAGGGCCACTATCAGGGCCATGAAGATGTAGATGGGGATGTTCTCGTTCTCCCTGAAAATATAGGTGTTGCTGGTTGGGTCGGCGATGTAGCGGATGATATAGGCCAGGATAAATGCCAGCACAGGGCTCACCAGCAAGGTCATCAGCATGTACTGGGAGTTGTTGAGCTTCGATTTCACATCCCGCCGCAGGTAGTTGGTGAGCTGGCTGAGCCAGCCGGGCACATTGAGGTGGCCAGGGGGCGGCTGCTCCTGGGTTGATGGCGGCTCTGTTGGAGGCGGCTGCTCCTGGGTTGGTGGCTGTTCTGCGGGCTGCCGTGCCTCTTTCTGGGGGGGAGCCTCCGTGGGGGCTGTTTCCGGAGCGGCTGCCCGGGCGGCCCGCTTCTGCAGGTAGATCTCCTCCCAGGTCCGGGGGCTGACCTTGCGCTGGTGGGTGTAGTTCCCGAACTCATCCACCTGGAGGGCTTCGATGATGTTGAAGATCAGCTCGGGGTTCACGTTACCGCACACGGGGCACTGGCCCACCCCGGCGTTCACCTGGTTGTCCGCCTGCTTGAAGTGGATCACCGCCTCCACCGGGTTCCCGAAATAGACCATCCGGCCCCCCTCATCGAGGATCACCACCCGGTCGAACATCTTAAAGAGCTCGGACGAGGGCTGGTGGATCACCACGAAGACCAGCTTGCCCTTGAGGGTCAGCTCCCTGAGCAGGTCCATCACGTTTTCCGAGTCCCTGGAAGAGAGCCCCGAGGTGGGTTCGTCCAGGAAAAGCAGGGAGGGTTCGCGGATCAGTTCCAGGGCGATATTGAGCCGTTTGCGCTGTCCCCCGCTGATGGTCCTGTTCATCACGGAACCCACCTTCAGGTCCCGTTTCCCGGCCAGCCCCAGGCTGGAGAGGGTTTCACCGACCTTTTCCCGGATTTTCGTATCTGAAAGGTGCCTGAAGCAGAATTTAGCGTTGAAGTAGAGGTTATCAAAGACCGAGAGCTCCTCGATGAGCAGGTCATCCTGCGGTACGAATCCCGAAACCCCGGTGAGTTTCCCGGCATCGGATTGCAGATCCAGCCCGTTGATCCGCACCGCTCCCCCGGAGGGTTTGTACATGCCTGTCAGGACATTCATCAGGGTGGTCTTCCCCGATCCGCTGGAACCCATGATGCCCACCAGGTTGCCCTGATTCGCCGAGAATGAGATCCTGTCCAGCCCCGTTACACCTCCCGGGAACCGGAAAGAGAGGTTGTCGGCCTCCAGGAAGATCTTCCCGGCAGAGAGACCGGCCATGAACTGGGTTGAAATGTCGCTGTAGAGGATGGGCTGGCCCACAGGGAGCCTGAGGGTGCTGCCGGAGGCAAAGAGGTAGACCACTCCCCGGTGCACACCCAGTCCGTTCAGGAAGCACTCCATGGTGCCCGCATACTTCAGGAAATAGAGTTCCACGGAGGGGACCCTGAGAAAAAAGAGCGGGGCATCGATGCCCGGAAAGTGGTAGTGGTGTGCGGTGCGGGGGAGGTTGACGGGACCGGGCCTTATTGCGGAGACCACCAGGTGGTTCTCGTCACGAAAGGCTTCGGCCTCCCCGGAGGTGACGAAGGTGAAGATGCCCTGGTACTCCTCCTTGCTGATCCGGAAGATGTCCGAAACGGTCCTGATGATCCCCAGCCGCTGATCGGAAAGGTTGTATTCGGTATTGACCAGCTCCAGGATGCGTACCAGCACCACCACTTTCTGGCGCTGGTTGATGGTCTTGCTGATCTGCTTGCAGAGCTTGAGGACCCTGACCGAATCGAGGACCGAAGTGAGTTTTTTGGATCTGACAGGGGACTCTTCCCGGGGAGCAGCTTCTGAACCAGCAGTTTCTGAGTCATCCGGTGGCCCGGCATCTTCCCCTGCCTCCGCAGTATCCCTGTAAAGCTGCAGGTACTCCCGGGCCGATTCGACGCCGATCTGCTGGATCAGGAAGCGGTTCACATAGTCGATCTCTTTTTCCCCGATCCCACCGTCCTGCTTGGTGATCAGGGCAAACAGCTGCATCAGGGCCTTCAGGATCTCTTCGCTCATGGAACGGGGGGCTTGGTTGCTCCTGGCTTACATCTCATAGGTGGCGTGCTCGAATGGAACGTCGACCATCTCCTCGTATTCGCGCCCCGCCTCCTGCATGTCCTCGTCGGTGCCCAGGGAAAGCCACCTGACAAGAACGTCGTGGCCCTCCTCCACCATCTCCTCGAAGATCATCAGGATATCCAGGATCAGCTTGGAGGAAGCGGTATTGAAATATATCAGTTTGAAGCTGAATTCGGTCCGGGGATTGGGTTTTTTCCGGTATTCACCCAGCCAGTCGAGCACCGGCTGGTAAAAATCAACCACATCCTCGGGAAGCGATTTCCCCGAGATCTCAAAGCGATTGCCCTCCTGGTCCAGGATTACCTGCGGACTGTCATCGGTCTGTTCGATCATAAGTACTTCCATAGACGCTATCTCGTAATGGTTGAGGTGAATATGAAAAACGAGGTCTCCTGGTCGATCTCCACGAAGCTGTAGTCAAGCGGATTCCCCGTTTTGCGGCGGATATCAATGAATCCCAGTCCGGCCCCTCCCTGCGGGGACATGATCCCTTCGCGCATCTGCTTTTTATAGAGGTCGTCCAGGGTATCTGAATCCATGGTGTTCAGCCTCCCCAGGAACATGGAGAGTTCCTCCACCTGTGCTTTTTCAACAATGTTGCCGGTGGTCACCTGGAACCGCTCCTTGTTCCTGGCCACCAGGACAAGGCCCACGCCGGGATAGGGATGCCCATGGTTTTCATACGATTCTGCATGGCGGTTGATGTTCTGCAGCGATTCCACCATCACGTGGTATACCCTGCGGAGCACCCGGTCATCCTCCACATTGTCGAGCTGCTCCTCCACGAGGCCGGTAAGCGCTTTCATCACCTGGTGGGTGATCTGGCCTTCGAACAGGAGGGAGATATCTTTGATCTTCAGGTTGGCATAACGATCATAGATATAGTTGATAAACCCTTTGCCTTCGCCGGAAAAAGCCATAACAGGTATAAATATATGGATTAATTGGAAATATGTCTATCCAGGATATGATATTAGGCCGCTGTTTGAAAAGGGGCATTTCAAACCTCGATCCCTATGAGCAGAAGATCGTCCAGCTGGCGTTCACGGCCCATCCAGCTGGTAAAATCGGCCTGGAAGAAGTCATGGAACTGGTGCATGGTGTACCCCGGGTTCTCCAGCAGCACCTGCCTGACCCTGCCTGACCCGTACTTCAGTCCGCCGGGGCCGCCCATCTGGTCGGTAAGCCCGTCGGTAAAGAAGAAGAACTTATCCCCGGGATGGTAGGCCACCTCAATGTTGGTGAACGGCTGTTCGGGCTTCTTGGGATGCCTGATCCCCCCGATGGCCTTCCGGTCCCCCTGGTGAAGGGTGATCTCACCTTCGCTCAGCACGAGGAGGGGGCGGTGGGCACCGGCAAACTCCATCACCGGCCTTTTTTTAAGGAACCTGCAGAGGGCCATGTCCATCCCGTCACGGGTCTCAGGTTTCTCCCGGTCCTGCTTCAGGGCCCTCCTCACCTCCTGGTGAAGCGCTTCACAGAGCCCGCCTGCGGTGATCTGCGGGTTCAGGCCGGTGATGTTGTTCATCAGAAAGAGCCCCACCAGGGAGAGCAGCGCCCCCGGAACCCCGTGCCCGGTGCAGTCCACCGCCGCGATATACCAGGCTTCATCCGTTTCAAAGAACCAGGGGAAGTCGCCCGAGATCACGTCCCTGGGTTTATAGTAAACGAAGCTTTTGGGGAATGCCCTGCGGATCCGGGCCACCTCGGGAAGGATCGATGACTGGATCCGTTCGGCATAGTTGATGCTGTCCTGGATCTTGCGGTTCTGGACCTGGATCTCCTTCTCGATCCGCTTGGCTTCGGTGATATCGTGCCCCACGATCAGAATGGTTTCCAGCTCGTTGTCCTCGAACTCGGGGATGGCATCCACATTCAGGATACGGTCGGTCCGGTATTCGCCCATCTGGAGGGGAAGGGTCACCTGTATGTTCTTTTTCACCGGCGATTCACCCATGGAGGCGAGCACTTCCCCCAGCAGGTCACTGAAGTCCTTCTTGAACGGGATCTCGCTCTGGTTCCGGTTCACCATGGTGTACGGGGCGATATCGGTATAATCCTCCACGACGGGATTGGCGTAATAGATCACCCCCGAGCTGCTGATGCGCAGGATCAGGTCCAGCGAGTTCTCGGAGAGCGACTGCATCCTGGTTTTCAGGCGCTGTTCCCTCTCCACGCGGACCGATTCGGTGATGTCGGTGGTGTTCAGCACGAATCCCTTGATGGCGGAATCGGCAAGCATATTCCGGCAGTAGGTGCGAAGGAAGATCCTTTCGCCGTTCTTCCGGATAAAGGAGTACTGCAGGCTTTCGACCCGGTCCGGGTGGTCCCTGAGGCTCTCCAGGATTTTCCTGAGCCGGCCGGCATCATCCCTGCCGATGCGCTCCATATCCTTCCCGGCCATCATCTCCTCCACAGTGTAGCCGAATATGTTGATGACCGAAGGGCTGATATAGGTAAGGCTATAAGATTCATCGTAGATGGAGATGATCTCCGAAGCGTGCTCAAGCAGGAGGCGGATCCGGTCGGTAGCATGCTGGGCCTCCAGGATCTTTCCCTCGAGCTGGATATTGGCGTTTTCCAGTTTCTCCTTTGCCGATCTCATCTCCAGGGCGTTCTCCTGCAGCTGCAGTTCGTTTTTCTGAAGCTCCTCGGTCATCTTGCGGGACTCCTCGAGGAGGTACCGGGTCTGCAGGTTCATCTTCAGGTTCTTCAGGGTCCGGGCAATGATCTCCCCCAGTTCAAGCAGGAACTGGATGGTCAGCTTGGGGATGCGATCCCCCAGGAAGGCGAATTCCACGATCCCGTGAAGCTCTTCATTGGCGATCAGCGGCACCAGCAGGATACTTCCCGGTTTCTGGTCACCCAGGATCCCCGAGGTAATGGTCACGTAGTCTTCCGGGATCTCGGTCCTGTAGATGAAATCCATCTCGTAGGCACACTGTCCCACCAGCCCCTCTCCCAGCCGGAAGTCCTGGTTGATGTATTTCCTCCTGTTATAGGCGTAGGTGGCCCTGTTGGTAAGGGTCTTTGCCTCTTCGTCGTAAAGGTAGAGGGCTCCCTGGGTGGCCTGGATATATTGGATCAGGGATTGCACCACCTGGTAGGAGAGCTCATCCAGGTCCTGGTGCTCCCGCAGGATCCTGGAGACAATGTCCTTGCCCTCCGCGATCCAGGTCTGCTCCCGTTCTTTCCTCCGGTTCGACTTTATGTTCAGCTGGATCATGCGCAGCGCCTTCCCCAGCTCCGTTTCCATCATTTCACTGTAGGGTTCCGGATCATCCCCTTCTGAAAGCTGCCGGGCGAACTCGGTGTTCCGGCTGACCAGCAGGTTTGATTCTTTCACCCGCTCCTCGTAATCCCTGATGGCGCTGTTCATGATCCAGTGCATGGGGTGGAGGAGGGCGGAGATGAACAGGGGAAGCAGGTCGATCAGGAAGATCGAGGGATGGTCCCGGTGGATCCGTGCCAGGTTCCCGAAGGTGATGGTGAGGCCGCTCTCCATCATCAAGGCGCAGAGGATCAGGATCACCAGCAGTGCGCTGATGATGGTGACCACCATGACCCTTCGGAAGTTGATGCGCCTGATGATATATGGGTCCCTTCTCGACACCTCTTCTATTTAAGGTTTGGTGACAGCTTCTCCATCAGGTCCCTGGCAAAGATCCTGAACATGTTCTCAACGTCATGGGGATCGTACCTGAATCCCGAGCACTCCACAACCGCGATGGTCCTGTTCCTGTGGACAAGCGGTACGATGGCCAGCCAGGTGGGCTCCGATTTTCCCAGTCCCGAGCAGACCTTGAGGTACTCTTCGGGGAACCGCGTCACCACCATGATCTGCCTGTTCCGTGCCACCTGTCCCGGAAGCCCCTCTCCCTCCCTGAACGGTTCGGGCCCGGTGGGGGATGCAAGGGCATAGGTGGAAACGGCCTCAAAGACCCTTCGCTTCCGGATGTAGAGTATCCCGGACATGATCTCCAGTTCCCGGGCAAGGTTCTTGAGCAGTTCATGGCCCGATGCTTCCAGGGAGCCCTTTTCGGGGAAACGCCTTACGAGCTTCCTGGCTGTGGCGGCAATGTCCAGGGAGTGCTGTTCCGCGGAGGGGCCTTTCGATGATTCATGCCGCTCCCCTCTTTCAGCTCCGGCCTGTTTCCGCCGGCGCTCCTCGTGGACCATGAGCCGGTGGGCCTTCTTTACTGCCAGCATGAAGAGGAAAATACCGGATGCAGAGGTGCAGATCCATAACAGGGCCATCAAAACATAGGCCGGTGAGCCTCTGACGGCCCCGTTCCACGAGAGAGCCATCAGCAGCAGCCCTGCTGCCAGCAGCACCCCCAGGGCCACCCAGGTCAGCACATATTGTATCCTATGTTTCATGATCCTTCAGCCTTTCCCGGAGCCGCTCGATCTCCTGGTTGGCATCCTCCAGCAGCTGGTATTTCAGTTTTTTCTCGGTGATGTCAAGGCCCATGAAATAGACCTTGTAGATCACCCCGGCCTCATCGATCACCGGAGAGAATGTGGAGACCAGCCAGGCCTCCTCACCGGTGGGCCTGGACCGGCGGACCACCCCTTCATACACCTTCTGTTTGGTCACCTCCGCCCAGATCTTTTCAAACTGCTCCTTTTCACTGTCCTTCAGAAAGAGGCGGTAGTTCCTTCCCAGCAGCTCCTTCCTGCCGTACCCGGTGGCTTCCGTATACTTTTCGTTCACCTCCATGATGATGCCCTCCGCGTCCAGCTCGCACTTGATCAGTGCGCTGTTCACTGCCTCGTTGAGTGTCTGCATCTCCAGGCTGCTGCGGGTGATCTCCAGTTCGCGTGATTCGAGCTGTTCCTGCAGCATCCGTGTTTCAGTGATATCCGCCGCAATGCAGAGGATCCTGTGAACATGGCCCTCGGTATTGACCAGGGGGGTGAAGGTCTGCTGAAGCCACACCTCCTTTCCTGAAAAGAGCCTGTACCTTTCCGTGTTGGAGATGCTCCGGCCCTCCCTGAGTGAAGCCCAGAATCCTTTATATTCATCGGAGTAGGGGTCCACCTGTGCAAATTCGCTGTGCAGCTTCCCCAGCACCTGGTCCCGCTGTGATTCCAGGAGCAGCAGGAAGCGGTCGTTGATGCTGGTAAACCGGCCGTTCAGTCCCAGTTCAGCCACCAGGGTGGAGTGGTTGATGGCATTCAGGATCCCTGTGATCTCCGACTCTTTCTTGCTTGATTCGGACTGCGCCTCTTCCAGCTTCTTCAGATTCTCCATCATGACGGCCTCCTGGCTCTTCAGTGCCTCGGCCTGGGCCTGGGATTGCTTCAGCAGTCCGGAGGTGCGTTCATTGGTACGGACCGCCTGCAGCGAAGAGGCAATGCTCTCTGCCAGCGATTCCACAAATTCGATCTCGAAAGGCCTCAGCAGCCGCACGGTGGCCAGCTCCACGACCCCGTAAACCTTCTCCTTGATCATCATGGGGACCAAAAGGAGGCAGTTGGGTTTCGCGGTCCCCGTTCCCGATGAGATCTCAAAATAGTCGTCCGGGACCTCCGTCAGGAAGATCAGTTTCTTCTCCTGTGCGCAGGCCCCGGGGAGTCCCTCGCCCCACGCAAGGGTCCTGTTCCGGTACTTGCGGCGATCGTATGCATAGGAAGCAGCCAGCTCCAGGAACAGGTTCCCGGGGTCCGTGCTGCTGGTAATGAAGAGTGAACCCATCTCCACGCCCATGTAGGTCACCAGTTTCTGTATGATGGAGAAGGAGAGCTCCACCACGTTCTCCCTCTCTGAACGAAGGACCTCCCCCAGCTGTGCAACCCCCTCGGAGATCCAGTTCTGCTTCTTGTCCTCACGGTTTCGTGTGACCTCGTTCAGCTCCTTCCGTGAGAGGTAGTTGGAGAGTACCACCAGGGCATTGCCAAGTTCATCCTCCTCTCCGGGGGTGTACAGTTCGACCGGGCCCTCTTCCGAGAGGGTGGAGATGTGGTGGATCTTCGACTGCAGCTCCGCCGCATGGGTGTTCAGGTCAGCAGCCAGCTGCCCGAATTCATCCCCGGAGAAAGCATCGAGCGGCAGGGGGATCTTCCCGATTCTCAGTTGACCCGTAAATGCCATCAGTTTCCGGAAAGCCCTGGAAAGGCCGGCTGAAAGGATAAACAAACAGGTGCCGATCAGGAATATCCCCAGGGCAAAGATCGCGGCCAGCCGGAACAGGCCTCTGCGGACCACACGCTCCTGCTGCCGGGCCACCGAATTGTCATACTCCTTCACCAGTTGGCCGAGGACCAGCATATCGGTCCTGGCCTGCCTCCACCCCTGGGGATCCGCTCCGGCAGGAAAATGAAGATCGCTTGCCAGCCTCTCCAGGGTGGCCTGTACCTGCCCTGCCTTGAGGACAACCTGCTGGTCACCGGAGAGGATCTCATGCGCTTTCAGTTGTGAAACCATTGATTCAAGGCTGCGCAGGTGGCCCAGGCATTCTGCAGCCATGCCGGGTTCCCCACCGATGACCAGTTTCTCGAAGGACCGGTTCAGGGAGAGCATTTCAGAAAGCATCTCTGAACGGGCATCCGCCAGCTCACCCTCCATGGAAATCCGGTCCGAGGCATCCATGAATACCAGTAACAGTGCGATCAGCAGCACCAGGGTGGCCAGTGTCACCAGCAGAAGATTGGACCGGACGGATATAGCCTTGATGATCATACGAGCCGCTTGTGATAAAAGGGGTCCTTCCTGACAAACCGCCTGGAGAATGGACCCATGATCGATTCATGCACACCCAGCAGGAGCGTGCCCCCGTCATACAGGTTCTCGTAAAAGAGATCAAACACCCTGTTCTGGAGTTCGTTATTGAAATAGATGATCACGTTTCTGCATACGATCAGATCGAATTTAACCAAAAAGAGGTTCGGGTCCTTGACCAGGTCCAGTTTCTTATACACCGGTTTTGAGCAGAGGTGTGTGTTCATCTGGATCACGTCGCGTGACTCGTCGATGGTGAAGTATTTCCTCCACAGCTTTTTATGGTCGCGGGAGGCATCCTCCCCCGTCCCGTTCAGCAGCACCCGGTCAAAGTTCTCAAGGTAACTCTGGTTAAAGTGGTATTTATACCTTCCCTGCCTGGCGGTCTCGATGACATCAGGGTTGATGTCACTCCCGCAGATGAGGGTCTTTTCCAGCATGCCGAGGTCCTCCAGGACCATCATCATGGAAAAAACCTCCTGCCCGGTCGAACAGCCGGGATGCCAGATATTCAATGTGGTTTTCTCCCTCAGGGAGGGAAGCAGCTCTTTCCGGATCATGGTCCAGATCTTGGGATCCCTGAACAGCTCGGTGGTATGCACAGTGAGCTTTTTGACGGTCTTTTCCAGAAATTCAGGATCGGAACCCAGCCGGTTTGTCAGCTCATCCATGCCCATGTCATACTCCAGGAGGATCTTGGTCAGCCGGCGCCGGAGGGAGGTAAGGGAGTATGCGGTGAAATCGTAATCGGAATGATCCCGGATCGATTCCTGAAAGCTTCGTATGTCATTCTCAACGACCTCCATAGGGTGTCTGTCAGGCTGCTGCACCATACTTATGTAAAACTAACGATTTAATAGTTACCTTCAAATTTGGATAAAATCCTTTTGTGGCTAACTTTGAGAGGAACAAGCATTCGCGTGATGGCCTTTGGAATCCTCATATTCCCGGGAGCCCATGGTGATAAGGATCTGGCCAGAGTACTGGAGGATCATTACGGCAAGAAGGTCGTTCCTGTCTGGAACCGTGAAACCAACCTGAACGGTATCAATGTCCTTTTGATCCCCGGCGGCTTCCCCTGCAAGGGGTCATCCAGTTCATCCAGGAGCATCAGGGAATCTCCGGTCATCGAATCGATGCTGGAGTTTGCCGACCGGGGCAGGATCCTGATCGGCATCGGAAACGGTTTCAGGATCCTGTGCGAAACGGGACTGGTCCCCGGCTCGCTGAAGATGAACAGGAACCAGCGCTTTATCTGTACGAATACCTATATCAAGCCCGATAACGACCAGACTGCCGTGACCGGGAGGCTTTCCAACAGCCAGGCATACTGCATTCCCATTGCCACCGGATACGGCCGTTACTTCGCCAAGGAGGATACACTGGTGCGGATGAGGCTGCATGAACAGATCCTGTTCAGGTACTGTGACAAGTTTGCCGTTATCTCCGAGGAGATCAATGTCACGGGCGCCGTGGATAACATCGCGGGGGTCTGCAACGAGAAGAAGAATGTGTTTGGCATGATCCCGCAGCCAGAACGGGCTGTGTTCCAATACGGGGGGAACACCGACGGAAGGGCCATCTTCGATTCCATCATGGATTATATTTAGGGGCGGGGCAGGATCCCTGCTTCACCCTGCCTGCTCCCCCGGTCTCTCTTTCAGCCGGAAACCGCTCCTGTCCCCGCTGAAAACCATCTCCACCACGTCAAAGAGGACCAGCTTTGTCATCAGCTCCACCAGTTCGTTCCTCCGGAATCCCGTATCCCGCTGGATCCTGGAAAGGGATGCTCCCGGGTTCTTTTCCAGCATATCGAGCAGGATCTCCTCCTTGTGTGTGATCTCCAGCAACCGGCCCCTGCGCCTGTGCTCTTCCTTCCACACCTGCAGCTGGACGATGTTGGCCAGGATGTTCTGGTCGTTCACCCGGATATAGGCCCGCCACCTGTTCTCCTCATCCCGGGCATAGACCGGCCTGCGTTCCACCGGGGGGATGTAGATCTCGAGCACGCTCTTCCCCTCGACGGAGTGGTCCCTGGTGGTGAACTTCACTTCGGGTTTGCAATAGAGCGAGGCAGCCGATTCCACCATGTAATACTCCTCCTCGGAGCGGATACCGGTGATCCGTCCGTTGTCTTTTACACCGATGAGCAGCGTTCCCCCCGTCCTGTTTGAAAAGGCAGAGAGGGTCCGTGCGATCTTCCGGGCATCGCTGATCTCAAATTTGAAATCCAGCTCCTGGTGCTCCCCCTGTGCGATCAGGTATTTCAGGTACTTATGATCCGGCAGCTCCATGATGTCTCAAAAATACAACTCCTGTTTGAACCCGTGGAATTTTATTTGCCGAATTGCTAACTTGAACAATTAAAACCGCTTCTGATATGAAAAACAAAACTTTTACAGGAGTGTTCGCGATGCTCCTGGTGGCTGCGGCATGTGACAACGGTGGCCGGCCGGCCACCGGCGGATCCCTCCCGAACATCGTGGTCATCTATTGCGACGACCTGGGATACGGGGACCTGGGATGCTTCGGGAACCGTGTGATCAGGACCCCCAACGTGGACCGTATGGCTGCCGAAGGGATAAAGTTCACCGAGTTCTACTCCGCCTCACCTGTATGCTCCCCTTCCAGGGCTGCACTGCTGACCGGAAGGATCCCCCAGCGCATGGGGATCAACGGGGTATTCTTTCCCATATCCTATACCGGGATGCCGCTGGAGGAGGTCACCATTGCGGAGGTGCTCAGGGCAAAGGGCTATGCAACCGGCCATGTGGGGAAGTGGCACCTGGGCCACCGCCGGGAGTTCCTCCCGCTTCAGAGGGGATTCGACGAATATTTCGGGATCCCCTACAGCAATGACATGCAGAGCGTGGTCTACCTGGAGGGGAACGAAGTTGCGGAATTCCACGTGGACCAGCATTTTACAACCAGGACCTATACCGAGAAGGCGTGTGACTTCATTGACCGGCATGCCGGGGGCCCATTTTTCCTCTACCTGGCCCACTCCATGCCGCACGTTCCCATCTATGCCTCACCCGGGTTTGACGGCCGGTCGGGCAACGGGCTCTATGCCGATGTGATCGAAGAGATCGACTGGAGCGTGGGCGAGGTGCTGGGCAGGCTCGAGGAGCACGGGATCCTTGGCAGTACCCTGGTGGTATTTTCAAGCGATAACGGGCCCTGGCTGGTGATGCGCGAAATGGGGGGATCGGCCGGGATCCTGAGGGAGGGGAAGCAGTATACCTTTGAAGGGGGGCAGCGTGTTCCCACCCTGGCCCTCTGGCCGGGAGTGATCCCCGCCGGGTCGGTCTATGAGGATATGGGGCTGATGATGGACTGGTTCCCCACCTTTGCGGAAATAGCGGGCGCTGAAGTGCCCTGTGACAGGGATTATGACGGGGAGAGCATTCTTCCTGTCCTGAAAGGGGAGGTGACCCGGTGGCCCAGGGAATTCCTGTACTACGACGGGGGTAGGCTGGAGTGCTACAGGAACGGGGACTGGAAACTGAAGCTGCCGTTCGAGGGCTACAGGGGATCACGGGGCAAGAAGGCGGTGGCCCCCCATGACACCCTGCTGTTCAACCTGAAGGAGGATCCGGCGGAAAGTGTGAACCTCTGTGCGGAAAATCCTGAAAAGAGAGCCGAGATGGTGGCACTCATGGAGGCATACAGGGCCTCGAAAGGGGAATTTCCCGAAAGCCTGGTCATGGTGCAGGAAGCCGACCATGCCTTTTATGATCTGCTGCTCGAGCGGCACGGGGAGGGTTATTACCTGGGGGACTGGTAGGGTCAGCCGGGTTTGTTGATCCGTTTGATCACCGAAAGAAGGAGGGGGATGTCGTTGGCTCCCACCGTCGAGAGCCGTTCCATGATGCGGTGGTAGAGGGGTGTCCCCTCCCGGATCCCTGCAGCGGCAAGCAGCTGCTGTGTCTGGCTTTTCAGCTCTCCCCATCCTTCCCCTGTTTTTGAAAGGGGTTGTCCAGGTTTTTCAAGCCGGTTCAGGGGGGAGAGCTCGTAGGCGGTCACCATCACCGACTGGGACAGGTTCAGTGAAGGGTACCCGGAGCTCATGGGGATGCTCATGGCCATATCCGACTGAAGGACCAGGCGGTTGGGCAACCCGCTCTCCTCGGTGCCGAAGAGGATGCCCACCTTTTCCAGCTGACCGCTTTTCTCGCCCAGCAGCTGCAGCAGCTCCCTGGCGGAGTGATAGTCATGTTTGGCTGACCGCTTCCTGGAGGTGGTGCAAACCACCAGGTCCAGGTCGGCAGCGGCCTCTCCGAAGGAACCGAACAGTGCGGCGTTTTCAAGGATATCATGGGATCCGTGGGCCATCATCCTGGCCTCCCTTCCCAGGTGGTCACAGGGGTCGATCAGACGGAGCCTGGAAAAACCCATCGTTTTCAGTGCCCGGGCAGCTGCACCCACATTCCCGGGAACGGAAGGCCTGTATAGGATAAAGTAAATCTCCAACGCAAAAGCCTCTATGATGATCAATCCCCGGCCGCATCAGCCCGGGCCGGATCCGGGGGCACCCTCAAGCTGCCTGATGATCCGCATGCCCCTTGCCCTGAATCCCACGCTGTTATTGTCCACCTGGTCCATGATCACCGTAACCAGTTCATCCTTCAGTTCGGGATAGAGCAGCACATGGTTGTAGATGATCTGCATGGCATGCACCTTGACGGCAACGGGATAGAGTTCAGACACCATATAACCAAAACAGAGGTCGATCAGCACCCCCTGGTCCCCTTTGCCAATGTCATAACGGCTCAGCATCCTCAGGAGGGAGCGGAGCGAGCCTGCCGAACCGATTTCCGGAAGCCGGCGAACGATCCTCGAAATGGAACGGGATGCCAGGCCGGGGTGCTGCTCGTCGCTTCCGTCCACGATCCACGCGGCCCGCCAGGCCACCGGATCTTTATGAATAAGGGCAAGTTCCAGGAGGGCGTTGAATTTCTCTTCGGAATTGCTCACCTCCCGGACATAGAGCTCCTTTTCTGCAGCAGAAGCCAGACCCTCCAGCAGCGCGCTGTAATCCATCAGCCCTACATCCCTTCTCCGGGGGAGATCACCTGATATCCGCCGGTGGAGATAGTATGGGACCTGTTCAGGTCAAGGTCGGTCACCTTCAGGACCATTTTCTTGCCTCCACCCGAATAGCTGTACTCCATGACCATACCGCTGCTGAACAGGGCGCGGCTGAAAGTGCCGCCGAACACCTGCTGGTTTTTCAGCGTCTCCTGCCCGACCTCCTTCCCCAGTTTTTCAGAGGTCCATACGCGGATCTCAGACGACGCGTCCTTGATCAGGTATTCATCACAGGAATACCCGAGTATGGTTTTTGTTTTTCCGGTCTTCAGTTCATTCAACGGTTTGTCTTTCTCCAGTCCTGCTGCAAGCTCCTCAATGGCTTCGGGATTTACAGCCATGGCAATTCCCATTTTCTGACCTTCACTCTCCATCAGCAGGATCATGGAATTGTTCTCGGTATCGACGATCACAATCGTGGGGACACCCTTTTGGGTGAATTTCATGGCCAGGTTGCCACCTCCCTTGTTCAGGTAAGAATCATAGACAACCTGCTCACCCTCCACGGTCATCTCCATCCTGAGGTAGGCATCAAATTTATATTCCGGTGCAACTACAGCTTTCTTATTGGGATTGGTCACCTTTCCCATGATCTCCTGGAGGTCCTGCGAATGGATATCCTGGATCGGCAGGCACAGGGCGATCGTTGTCAGTGCAATAAAAACTCGTTTCATCATAACAGGAATTTGGTCCTTGGGTTGCCGGTATGCAATTTAAGAATAAAATGGCTGGTACCAACCACTGCTCATCAGGGAAGGTCCTTCACCACCTCCATCAGGTTCTTCTCGTCCGCGTACTGGTATGCCTGGTGCATGAAGGCCTGCAGCCTCAGCTCAATGGAGGCGTCCTCCTGGCCGTCATAGGCAATGCTCACATAGGGGATGTTCCCCTTGTCCTTCCTCAGCTGGTCGGAGACCGAGGCCACCAGTGTTCCCGGCATGCAGGTAAAGGGCAGGATATTGGCAATCCCCGAGATACCCCTGTCTGCCAGGATGGCCGATGTGCCCAGGTTCAGGGCAGGGTCGCCGTCGTAGTGCCGGTGCACGTATGGGCCGCAGGCATTCAGCATCTCCTTTACGGCGACCTCCTTGTCCTCGTCAAACAGTCCGTGGAACTGGCGGGTGATCTTCCTGGCCGTGGTTTCCTGGAAGTACTCCTGCAGCTTCGATTTGATCACCCCCTTGAAGTCCCCCTTCCACTTGCTGTCACGTGTATAGCGAATGGTGGAGTAGGAGAGCCATTCAGCAAAGGGGGCGATCCAGGTCTCGGCACCGAATTTCTCCAGCCTGGTGACCAGGTGTCCGCTGCAAAAGTCGTTGTCGCGCATGAAGATCTCACCCACAACGGCCACCACCGGCTTTCGTTTGCCGTTGTAAAGCGGGATCTGGGTAAAGGCATGGGCAATCCCTGCAATGGTATCGGTCAGATCATCGCCGCCGTTTTCCATGCATTTCACCAGGGCGGCCAATGCCTGCTGGTAAACCTTTTCAGTATTTCCGGGGACCACCTCGTAGGGTTTGCGTTCCTGTTTCAGCTTGCGGATCATATCCATGGCCACGAATCCCTTCCAGCAGTTGAGCCGGAACTTGGAACCATGTCCGGCCGAAATATCCTCGTAAGACCCGTCGTTGCTCGGTGCAATGATCTCGGTCTTGTTGTATCCAAGCCTGTCGAAAAGCACCCGCTGGAACCGGTTGTACTGCCCGAAACGGCACGGGCCGTTGTGGTCGGGCATAAAAAAACTGGCCTTGGCGGGATCGACACCCGGCTGCATCAGTTTTTTAAGGAAGCTCCCGGTGGTGCAGATCATGGGGAAGCACTCCCTTGCGGAGGTATACTTCCTGGCCAGGTCGAGGTCCTCCTGGGTCTGCATGGGAAGGGATTCCGACTCTATGCCGAAACTCCTGCATACGGCGGCAATCACATAGGAGGCGTCGCTCATGTAAGGGAAATAGAGCACCCGGTCCTTCATGGGGGAGGCGGTCATCTTACCCGGAACATAGACCCTTTTCTTTTTGTCTTTTGCAAGCCTGGAGCCTTTCAGGCTGTCCAGGAACGCCTCGTACCGCGTGATCATCCCGGCATCGGCCCCGTGCTCATCGATCTCGATCTCCATATAGGGTTTCCCGGCCATCTCTTCATGGATAAAGTGGGCCAGGAAGGAGTCGGGGCCGCACCTGAAGTTCCCCATGCAGATCCCGTGCAGCCTGTTATCCCGTGCAATGATCCTGGCAGCGGCAAGGATCTTCTGGCCGTTGGGCCAGTACATCTTGTTGTAGTCGTCGGTGATCCGCTCCTCTTCCAGCGGAAGGAAATCCATCGGGATGGGAAGCACATCGAGGTTGATCAGCTTCTCAACCATGCTGAGGTTCAGCGCCGGATCACCCGTGTTATAGGGACGTCCCATGATGACGAGCACTTCATGGTTATCGGGCAGGTTTGCAAGCACCTCGCGGCCGCGCTGCCTGACCCGCTCCTCGAAGATCTCCTGCCTGTCATCGGCCTTCTTCATCGCATCAGCGATCTTCTTCCTGCTGATCCCGAACTGCTTCCCTATTGAATCGTACAGCTCTTTCTCCAGCACCTTCCCGTAATACCTGAAATTGAGGGTCGGGGAGAGCAGCTTTTCCCTGAGCTCCACAGGAATGGATGCCCTTACCATGAAGGGAACGGTCTGGACCCAGGGACAGTTGATGTTGCTCGTGGGATTATCAGGCGCAGCTTTTGCATTGATAATGAAGGGAGTAAACACATAGTCCACATCGCTCTCCAGCATCTCGTAAATATGTCCGTGCATCACCTCCACGGGGAAGCAGGTCTCTGCAACGATCATGCTCAGCGCCTTTTTCACGGTCCGGTTGCTGGTCTCCTCCGAGACGGTCACATTGAACCCAAGTTCTTTAAAGAAGGTGCTCCAGAAGGGAAACTGCTGGAAGAAGACCATCAGCCCCCTGGGAATGCCGACCGTCTTTTTGGCGGGGTCGATCCCCGGATCGAAACCCTCCATGAGCATCCCGATCCGCTCTTCGAAATAGTTGGGGATCCCGGCCCCCTTGCCCTTTCTTTCATCCAGTTCGTACTTTTCGCACCTTCCGCCGTAAAAGAGCGGCTTCTTCTCTCCTTCGATGCGGACGCGCCTGATCTCACACTGGTTGGAGCAGGCCTTGCAGGTGAATTTGTCCACCTTGTAAGGGATCTTGCTGATATCAAAACCCTTGAACCGTGTTTCAAGTCCCTTCTCCCTGACATGATCGCGGGCCAGCATGGCAGCGCCAATGGCCCCGGTCACATCGAAATGGGGCGGTATGTGGATCTTCTTGCCGGTCACCTTTTCAAAGGCTGCCACCACAGCCTTGTTGTTGGTCACCCCTCCCTGGAAAAGGATATGGTTGCCCACCCTTTTCTTGCGCACCACCTTCTGGATATAGTTGTGGACAATGGAATATGCGAGCCCGCCCACCAGGTTTTCCTTTTCAACGCCCCTCTGCTGGAAGGCGTTCAGGTCCGATTCCATGAAGACGGTACAGCGGTCCCCCAGACCCGCCGGATTGCATGCCCTGAGGGCCATCTCCCCGAATTCTCCGATAATATTGATATCCAGTTTTTCAGCCTGTTCTTCGAGGAAGGAGCCGGTACCGGCGGCACACACCTTGTTCATTTCGAAATCAACCACAACTCCGTTGTCAATGCTGATGAACTTTGAATCCTGTCCCCCGATCTCAAAAATGGTATCTACTTCCGGATCGAATGCAATCGCCGCAGTGGCCTGGGCGGTGATCTCATTGCGGATCACATCCGCCCCCACAAAGTCACCGGTCAAATACCTTCCCGATCCGGTGGTTCCCACCCCCTTCACCACGACCCGGTCGCCCACTTCATCCCGGATCTCCGACATGCCCGTGCGGATGGCCTCCAGCGGTTTGCTGGCGGTAGGCAGGTAACGGCGGGCAACCACCCTGTTCAGGTCGTCGATCAGGACCACATTGGTACTCAGAGAACCGATGTCCAGCCCCAGGTAGACTTCATATTTCTCCTTCGATTCAGGGATCGGGTATACCTCTTTGTTGATCTCCGATTCAGAGGTTTGCAGGGGATCGAAGGATTTCCCCCTCGATTTCTCCCCGTTGATATAGTTGTCAAGCTCCGTCACCCCGAGATAGGCGGTCTGCCCTGGGGTACCATTTTCCAGGTTGTGCAGGATGGCCCCGATGGCCCCCATCGACCTGTTGTGCTCGGGGATGATCAGGTCACCATCGCCGGCATTCAGCAGATCCCCGAAAGCCCTTACCATCCCGATGTTTGAGGATACCCCTCCCTGGAAGATGACCGGGAAACGGAGGGTCTTCCCGCGGCCCAGCGAACTGATGAAGTTACGTGCCACAGCAAAGCAGAGGCCAGCCACGATATCGTGCACCGGCGTGGCGATCTGCTGAAGGTGGATCATGTCAGTCTTGGCAAAAACACTGCATCGCCCGGCGATCCTTGGCGGTTCGGTGGATTTGAGCGACAGCTCCCCGAACTCATTCTCAATGGAGATGCCGATCCTTTTGGCCTGCTGGTCAAGGAATGACCCGGTCCCGGCGGCGCACAGGGTATTCATTTCGAAGTCGGATAACCTGGATGCCTGGTTGTCAAGCTCATCCATTAAGATCAGTTTCGAGTCCTCGCCCCCCATCTCGATGATGGTACGTACCTTGGGGTAGTATTTTGAAACGGAGGTGGACTGGGCGACAATCTCGTTGACATAGACCCCGCCTACCAGTTCCGCGGCCAGCTTGCCCCCGGTCCCGGTAAAACTGACCTGTTCAAACTGATCCATGGAGTAGGTCTCTCCGAGCGTTTCCAGGATCTTTTTCAGCTTCTCAAAGGGCTTGCCGTGGCAATAATCGTAGCGGTCCAGCCGGATGGCGCCTCCGGCGTCCATGACCACCGTGTTGATGGAGATACTCCCGATATCAAATCCGAATCGAAAGCCGGGCTTCATTGGTTCAGTTTCAGGGACAAATTTTGTGAAAAATAGGAAATATTCCTGTTACGGGTGCTGTTAAAAAGAATTAATTAGAATTTTTCTAAATAAAAATCCGGCAAAAAAGAGCGTTCAATCAGTTTTCGATGGAGGAGAGAAACTCGGCCACCCTGCTGCTGTCCTCCCCGGGATTCACCTCCGTGTCCATGTAGATCAGCGTGCCCTTCCTGTCCAGGATAAAGGTCCACCGCTGGATCGTGGCAGCCCTGGAAAGGTCCGTCACCTTGCCCCCGATCTCCCTTTGGATGGTGCCCCCTGCGCTGTGCGGAACACCGAACAGGCCGGCGATCCTGCCGTCCGGGTCAGAGAGCAGGGTGAAGTTCAGCTGGTTCTGCAGGGCAAACAGGGCGAGTGTTCCGGGCGCGTCACCGGAAACCCCCACCACCCCGGCATTCAACTTCTCCAGTTCACCTTTCCGGTCACGGTAGGTGCATGCCTGCCTGGTGCATCCCGCGGTGAAAGATGCCGGGTAAAAGTAGATCACCAGGTATTCAACCGGTCTCAGGTGCCGGTTCAGGGTCCATTTCAACCCGTCCTGGTCTGTGGCCGAAAAATTGGGGACTCTTTCACCCAGGGATACCTGTGCCGGCGAAACGGCGGTTCCGGCCAGCAGCAGGAGAAAAACAGAAAGGGCCTTCTTCATGATGCTTTGGGTTGGTTCATCAATTCACAGAGCTTTGGAACGATAAAGATACAAGTTTTACGCCACCTGTTTTGAAGAGTGGAGCTATCTGCATTACTTTGTGATGATTTTAATAACCATGTACAAGCACTTATTCGGACCGGTTCCCTCCCGCAGGCTGGGGATCTCCCTGGGGGTTGACCTGGTCCCGCACAAGGTCTGTTCACTCAACTGCGTCTACTGTGAGTGCGGCAGAACCACCACCCTGACCATGGAGCGGGCCGGGTATGTTGCGGCGGAAGATGTCCTGAGGGAGCTCTCCCACTACTTCGAACACCATCCCGATCCCGAAACCATCACCTTTTCAGGCGCGGGGGAACCAACACTCAACTCGCACCTGGGGGAGCTCCTTGGGTTCCTGAAGAGAGCAAAGCCCGGGGTCCCGGTGGCGGTGCTGACCAACGGCACCCTTTTCAGCGATCCCGGTGTAAGGCAGGAGCTGATGCAGGCAGACATCGTGCTGCCCTCCCTGGATGCTGCCACCGGGGCGGCCTTCAGGAGGATCAACCGGCCAGGGAAGAATTTCACGGTGCAAGCGTATATAGAGGGATTGAAAAGGTTCAGGGAGGAGTTCGGGGGGGAGTTCTGGCTGGAGGTGTTCATTCTCCCCGGGTACAACGATGATCCAGCAAACCTCCTTGCGCTGAAGGAGGCCATTACATCCATCGGTCCGGACAGGATCCAGCTCAATACGCTCGACAGGCCCGGGGTGGTGGAAGGACTCCTGGCTGCCACCCGTTCCCGGCTGGAACAGATTGCACGGCAGTGGGCCCCCCTGGAGGTCGAGATCGTTGCCCCTGCCGCCGCAAGGCAAACGGCAGCCGCCTACCGGACCGATACGGAAGCAGCCATCCTGGAAACCCTCTCCAGGAGGCCCTGTACGCTGGGAGACATGGAGAAGATCCTCGGACTCCATCCCAACGAGATCAACAAGTACCTGGGAGTGCTTCAGGAAGCAGGGAAGATTGAGACCTCCAGGCAGGAGCGGGGGGTATTTTACCAGGTCAGGAAGCTGCAGGAGAAGTAAGCTCCTGCCTTTTATGGTCCCTAAGGGTTCCTGGTCCTGTGCGGCATTGCACTGATAGTGGTTAAAAGAATGAAAAAAAAACAGGAAACCCGCACTGAATCCCGCTCGCGCAATCCCCGCTGCTTGCTGCGGGGTAAGCGAGCACAAATAAAATAATTTATGGATCGAAGATTCCTCGGAGCTTGCTCCGAGGAGCTTCAATCTATCGTCGGACAGATGAAACTGAGCGTTCAGAACCGGATCAACCAGTTCATTGGTTTTATCACGCCGCTCTTCGGGGTTGCAGCTTTCACCTCCCTTTTCCTGAAATATGGGTTTCCTCTGCCTGACCGGTGGATGATCAACCTGCTGTTTGCCGATCAGGTCATTGCCGGCTTCTTTGTGGCCACCCTGCTCATAAAATTTTTTATCAGCGATCATAAATGGAAATATATCCGGCAATCTCCCATTGAATTCATCCTGCTGTTCCTGTTGATCATCTCCGTCATTCTTGAAGAGATCCTCTCCATTGAAGAGCCCCATTACCTGTTGAAAAGAACCACCTCGCACACTTTCATCAAGCTCTATTTTGTCCTTATCCAGGTCTATATCGTTGTCAATGGTATTATCTCACTGGCCAGAACGAGGCAAAAATGGCTCTTCTTTTCCCTGAGCCCCGCAAGAATACTGATGATCTCCTTCCTGATGGTCATCATTGCCGGAACCTTCATGCTGAAGATGCCAAAAGCCACCTACTCCGGCATTACATGGATCAATGCCCTGTTCACTTCCACATCAGCCGTATGTGTCACGGGACTGACAACCTTGAATGTATCCGAGGTATTTACTTTTGAAGGACAGGTGTTGATATTGCTGCTGATCCAGCTTGGCGGACTGGGGATCATTACCCTGACATCCTTTATTGCACTGTTCATTCAAAGGGGATTGCGGCTAAGGAACCAGATCGTTGTGAAGGAGGTACTGGACAGCGAGAATTTCAGTTCACTGACATCCATTCTCAAAGCCATTGTGGCCATCACGTTCATCACTGAACTGGCAGGTGCCCTGGGGCTCTATTTTTCGTGGAAAGATCTTGGGCTGAGCGAATTTGACAGGATCTTCAGCGCAGTTTTTCATTCTGTCAGTGCTTACTGCAACGCCGGGTTCAGTATTTTTCCCGGGGGACTGGAGACACCCGGCCTTCATTTCAATCTCATGTCGCTCATCACCATCATGATTTTGATTGTTTTCGGGGGACTGGGTTTTTATACAATTTCCGATATCCTTCGGATAGGTGAGATAAAAATGGTACAGAAGAAGGGGCTCACCCTGCAATCCAGGATCATCCTCACCGCGACCCTTCTGATGATCCTCTCAGGTGCATTGCTGGTGTGGATCATCCAGCATGCCCACTGGAAGGATCTTGGTTTCGGCAAACAGGTGATCAATGCCTTATTCCTGAGCATTACAGCCCGTACCGCCGGATTTTCCACCATTTCAGTTGCAGATCTGGCCATTCCCACCCTGATGGTGGTCATCCTCCTGATGTATATCGGGGGCGCCCCCAATTCCACTTCAGGGGGCATTAAACTGACCACGGCAGTCACTGTTATGGCAAGTTTACGAACCTATATCATGGGCAAAAGCAGGGTTGAATTAGGCTGGAACACCGTTCCCGGGAGGACGGTCAGAAGGGCATTTATCGTCTTTCTGGTTTCCATCCTTCTGATATTTTTCATCCTGTTTTTAATGACAATGACGGAAGATCAGCCTTTTTTGGATATCTTGTTCGAAGTCGTCTCGGCCTTTGGGACGGTCGGACTGACCAGGGGGATTACCCCGGACCTCAGCCTGGCGGGCAGAATCATGATCATTGTGGTGATGTTCGCCGGAAGGATAGGACTTTTTACCTTTGCAGTGGCCATGAGTGAAGAACGCGATGATATCAGCTATAACTTTCCCGAAACTAATATAATGGTCGGATAATTATGGAGAATCAGCGGTTTGTCTTAATCGGACTCGGGGCTTTTGGCAGGGAGATTGCCAGAACCCTTTATGAACATGATGCGGATATCATCATCATGGATCATGATCCGGTCATCGTCAGCAACATGAAAGCAGAGGGATTCAAGTATGCGGTACATATCGATAACCTTGATCCGTCTGCCCTTGCCAAATTCATCAAACCGGATGATGTTGTGATCCTTTCAATGGGGGATGACTTCGAGGCGAACATCCTGACCATTGAAATGCTGAAGGAGCTGGGCGTGAAATCGATCTATTCGAGGGCTACCAAGGATATCCAGTACAAGGTGCTTGAAAAAATGGATATCACCGAGATACTTTTCCCCGAGAAGCAGGGAGGAAGAAGGTTTGCCCTGAAACTGCTCAACCGGGATATACATTTCATCGATGAGTTTGCCCCCGATATATACCTGATCGAGGTCAGGATACCCCCGAAATCAGCCGGAAAAAAGATCGTGGATCTGGGGATCAGGTCCAGATACAATGTGAATATCATCGGATTGAAAAGCAAGATCAGCGATTCAGGGGATCCGGGGGCATATACGATGGATTATGTGGGCTTTGAAAAAACGGTCCTGACAGAGGAACATACCCTCCTTGTCATCGGCAAGGAAAAGGACCTGGAGGAGCTGGTCAGGGATATCCGGTCATGAAACTGATGGAAACTCAGCTTCACGGTAAATAAAGAAATCATCATGGTCTACACAATCACCTTAAACCCGGCACTTGACCGCAACATCTGGATCGAGAAGGTCAGGATGAATGACTCGAACCGCATCCGGGATGAGAAGCGGTATGCTGCCGGGAAGGGGATCGATGTTTCGCGGGTCCTGACAGCTTTTGGGATCAGGAACAGGGCGCTGGGATTTGTGGGGGGATTTGACGGGGAAGAGATGGAAGGCCGCCTGCTCAACGAGGGGATCAGCTGCAATTTCACCAAAATCTCGGGTGAAACCCGCACCAACATTGTGATCTATGATGAGGAAACGGAGAGCCAGACCATTTTCAGTGCCGGCGGCCCGGAGATTGAGCCCTACGAGCTGATGAGGCTCATTGAGCAGGTAGAGAAGCTCGAGCATCCCGAGTTTGTCATCATCTGCGGGAGCCTGCCTCCCGGTGTCAACCCGGAAATATATTACAAGATCATGGAGATCGCCCGGAGCAAGGGTTCGAAGATTGTGCTCGATACCGATGGCGATGCCCTTAAAACGGGCATCCAAATATCACCTGATGTGATCAAGCCGAATATTCATGAACTGAGCCGCCTTTCGGGGAGAGAGCTGAAAGATATCGGGCAGGTGATACGCACGGCACAGGAGATCTGTGACCGGGGCACCCGGACGGTGCTGGTTTCCATGGGAGCCAGGGGGATCCTGCTGGCCAGTGAGAAGGAACTTCACCTGGCAGTCCCGCCCCGGGTGAAGGTGGTCAATACCATTGGGGCAGGGGATTCGGCCGTCGCCGGCTACGTTTTCGGGATCCTTACCGGCAAAACCATGCAGGAGGCCCTGGTCTGCGCTGTTGCCGCGGGGACTGCCACCACCCTGCGACCCGGACCGGCACTCTGCACAAAGGACGACTTCCTGGAACTGATCCCGCAGGTGGAACTGTTCCGGGATGATGAGATCAGCAGGGCCGTGGAGAAGTTCTGAGGCATTCCCCCATAGGAAGCAGTCATGAGCGGGTTAACAAATCTTCAACTTCCTCGAGGGTCTTGCCTTTTGTCTCCGGCAATTTCTTCATGATAAAAAGAAAACCGAGGAAGCATATTCCGGCAAATAGCCAGAAAGTACCGTGCGTGCCCAGCGCATCGTTCAGCATGGGGAAAAGGATCACAAGCAGGAAGCTGCCGATCCAGAGAGAGGTGGTAGCCAAAGACATGGCCGCCCCCCTGACGCGGTTGGGGAAAATCTCGGAAAGGACAACCCAGGTAATGGGCGCCAGTGTCATGGCATAGACGGAAATCCCCGCAAGGATGAAAGCCAGCACACTGATGCCGGTGAAACTGAAATAGTAACCTGACCCAATCAGGAGATAGACGATAGACAGACCGAGTGACCCTGTGATCATCAAGGCCCTTCTCCCCCAGTGATCCACCGTACGTATGGCAACAAAAGTGAATACCAGGTTAATGAAGCCCGTGATCACAATATTGAACAGGGTGTCGCTGATCCCATATCCCGCTGCAGCAAAAACCTCCTCTGCATAGTTAAAGATTACATTGATTCCACACCATTGCTGGAAAAACGCCAGGACCATCCCCAGCAACAGGATGGGGAGGACACTTTTCGAAAAAAGAGATCTGAAATCAACCTTTTCAGATATCTCCCTGAACGAAGATTTGATATCGATCAACCGGTTATCAGCGTACCGACCGCCCCCGATTCTATTCAGAACTTCGCGGGCTTTCTCCGTTCTGCCTGCTCTTACCAGCCATCTCGGGCTCTCGGGAACAGCAAAAAGCAGGACAAAGAACAGGAAAGCGGGTACCGTCTCCACCCAGAACATCCATCGCCATCCCATCTGTCCGTTCCAAGATTCAAGAATAAACTGATCAGTGGCTTCATCCGGCACAGGCCTGGCAATAAGCCAGTTAATAATCTGCGCCAGCAGGATGCCCACAACGATGGTCAACTGGTTCAGGGAAACGAAACGCCCTCTGATATCTGCGGGAGACATTTCAGATATGAAAATGGGTGAAACCGACGATGCGATGCCGATCCCGATCCCTCCCCAGATACGGAAAAAGACAAATGAGGCAATGGTATTCGACAAACCGGTCCCAAGGGCAGAGGTGGTAAACAGGATGGCGGCTGAGAAAAGCGCCATTCTCCTGCCGAACCGGTCACTGATTATACCCGAACTCAAAGCGCCAAGGATACATCCAAGGAGGGCACTGCTCATAACCCATCCCTGCATCCGGGGAATATCGCTGATGAGAAAAAATTTTTCGTAAAAAGGTTTGGCACCTCCGATCACCACCCAGTCATAGCCAAACAGGAATCCTCCCAGTGCCCCTATCAGGGCAATTCTCAGTACAAAAGGAATATTGTATTCTGATATATTCCGTTTCATATTAATACTTTGAATTTTGAACGGGGTAAAATAGGCAAATAGTTGGCACATAAAAAAAGCAGCCACAAACTATCAAACTTGCGACTGCTTCATTCTCTACGTGGAGCATACTGGAGTCGAACCGGTGAACTCTTGACTGCCAGGGAAAACATGGGATTTTCCACTGGACTCCATTAGACACTAATACACTACATTACAAAAACAATGTAAAACGTAGGAATATAAATACATTCATCCAAGGCAATTGTTATATAGTGAAATGGATTGAGTGGAAATGCAAATACAATTTTTGATTAAACAAGTCTATTTTCCTATTCAGCAATTATTTTTTTCATAAGCTTACATCAGGGTTTCATTCAGAATCTGCCGGTAACTAATTTCTTTGCATAAGGACTTTGCCGTAAACAGATGGAGGGCAATCCTTAAAGTTCCAATAGAAAAACTTGACTTGCATATTCAAACTTCAGTAACTTTAATATTATGAGCCCCATCCATTTTCAATAGTATTAAGCTTTAAAAAAAAGTTGTGTCACGAGCAAAAATCATTAAGATTCTTAAGTCAAATTCGATTGATACAGAACAGTATCCTATTCTCAGTTTTATTACTCAGGGTCCTCTGTTTTCATCAAAGACTTATTATTTAATAACAAAGCAGAAGTTTTTTATTGTTGAAGAGAAAGACAAATCAGTCGCGGAGAAAAACATATTAAATGAAGGCGAATCGTTTGCTGTTTTGACTAAATCACTTGAATTACTTACCGATAAGCGCTTAATTCATCTGGGAATTGATAACGATCATAATCCGAATATTTCAAAGGAAGTCAGTTATTTAGATCAAGGGGAGAAATATGTTTCATATGTGCTGGGCGATGGGAATTTTGGTCAGCATAATGGGGATTTTGATGAAGATAAAGCAAAGGAGTTAGCGCTTAATGTAAGATTCAATATCATAACGAATAAGTCCCTGAAAATTTTTGGCGGAGCCCCGGATTTAGCACTTCTGGATGTCCTGGAATTTTCCAGTATAAAATCGGTCGGATTATTACAGGGGGCCAGTATGATTTCCGAATGCAGTACCATTGACATTGAATTGAATAATGGCAAATCTCGTTCAATCACTAACGGCAATTTTACAGATTCATCCTCGATTGAAGATTTTCCCAGAAAAATTTGTCAAGCAGCAAATATTCCATTTGCTATACCATTTGAAAATCACTCCGTGAAAGACAGATTGTTTATTGAGTTTTATCCCAAATCAGACCTGAAATGGCCCTTGAAATGCTCAAATTGTTTAGCCAAAACCGATGACCTGAAATTTAAAAGACTAAAAGTGGAAAATGATCGTAATCCTTACAACACTCAGGCTCATAAACTGGTTGGTCCCAGGTCCGTAGAACTCAATATTCCTTATTGCGAAACCTGCTACAATACACTTTTCCTGAAGTCCGTCACAAATCCCGGTTTCAACGGGGTAACGGTTTTGCTAGAGTTCAAGAATGAAAAATACGCCCGGGAGTTCATAAAAGTAAATAGCTGATTCTACTGATTCTCAAAACCCTCCCAAAATGAAACTCAAAAGAAGCGTTTTTGGAATACTGATGATGATGGGACCATCATTATCGACGGTGTCCTTTGCTCAAACAACAGACAAATTCTTCACCGATTCCAGGGATGGTAAGGTCTATAAACTAGTGGAAGCTAACGGTCAGCTATGGATGGCCGAGAACCTTGCCTTCAAAACCGAAACAGGACGTTACTGGGCTTACAATAATGACTCGGCCAATGTGGCAAGGTACGGCTATCTGTATGATATCTCAGCTGCTTGGAATGCTTGTCCAGATGGTTGGCATTTGCCTTCACTGGAAGAATGGAAAGATCTGAAATATTACTACGGCGGCAATAAGGAAGCGGGCAACAACATGGTTTCTATGGATGAAAATAGTTTTTCAGCACTTCCCGGCGGTACGCATATCGGAGATGATTTTGTTCATCTGGAAAGGTATGCCTGGTGGTGGACTTCGGACTGGTACCTACAAACTACAGGGACAGATCTTCTCAGTGCCTTGGAAGATATTTTAGAAAAGGAAGTTTTTTGGGCCATCTACCTGAATTTCAAAAATAATAAGGTAAGACAGGCGCAGCATCACAGGTCGAATGGTGCTTCTGTGCGTTGTGTCAGAGATAAAACCGAGTAATAATTATTTAAAACAATAACTGTGAGAAATTCTGGCAGAGTTGTGTTGATAGCGCTAATGTTAGGGCTTACAGGTCTTACCTCCTGTCCCAACATCGATGATTTAGAAATAACCTGGGTTGAAACGACTATAATGGGGAATCCTGTCTATTCGTATATCACATACGGGTATAGTAGTGGAGTAAGGGTCTCCTGGATCTGGCACAGTAAATTTATAGTATCCGGAAATGAGAGTGGAAACATCAAAATAACAGCCTGCGGGCCTGAAAATGAAGTAAGCTGTAAAAAGTATGTAGAATCAGGTAAAACATATAAAATCTCCGTTACAGGCAGTGTATCAACAGGAGGGGCAGGTTGTGATATATATCTTGAGTCCACAAGCTTTGAAACCATTGAAATTGTATCAACAGAATTTGACACAAAAGTGTTAGAAATAGAAATCGAGGAAGCTGATTAGTAGACTTACCCTATTTGTAGCCTAACCTGAACTGTGGATTCTGCTCTCTGGTTTTACTACCATCTGTTTGGCAAAAATCTGGCAAAAAAGAAAGGGTTACATCCGCCACGGCGGAGTAACCCTTTGAGTTTCTTCGTGGAGCATATCGGAATCGAACCGATGACCTCTTGACTGCCAGGGACAATACGACATTTTCCACCAAACTACACTATACTCTATTTCACTACATTACAAAAATAATGTACAGTTGTTTTTCCTATATGCTCCACCTGTTTTCCGTTCGTATGGCAAATTACCTGGCAATTTTATGAATACAATATTAATCCTTCAATTCACTACAAAGGAATATTTATACATTCATCCAAGGCAATGGTTATTTAATGAAATAGATTGAGTGGAAATGTAAATATGATTTCTGATTAAACAAGTTTATATTCCTGTTCAGCATAATAATCAGGCGATCCAGCAATTCTCTTTTTCATAAGCTTATTCATTGAATTTATTTTGGTTCAACAAATGTTTAACTAAAAGGAATATTATCCACTCTTGATTCTATTCAGAACTATAATTGACAACCGGGTGATATTTTAGAGTTTCGTGAGATTGATAATGATTCTTACATAAGTGATAATATGTTTTTTAAACCCAAATGTTATGAAAAAGTTATTTTCTATCGGACTTTTGCTGGTTTTCATATCAGCATATTACAATGCATTCAGCCAGAATAAACTACTGAATGAGATGACTATAACCCCTCCCTCTTTTCGTAATGAGTATTATGAGAATTTGAATGTGCTTTTACGTGCTTCTTTAGAATACCCCTCCAGTGCCATATATGATGGTTTTCAGGGAACGGAAGTGATCCGGTTCGCTATATCCGATGCCGGTGAAATTGAAGACTTCATCGTGGTTAACAGTGTATGTGAAGATATTGACAGCGAAGTATTACGCGTCCTTCAAAATACAAACGGTAAATGGGACCCGGGTGCTATCGACGGAGAGCCAACAACAATGGTCAGGGAGATTTCTGTTGTTTTTGCCTTACATTCAATCCAAGACATGCTGGAAACGGCTCAGTACTACTTGAAAAAGGCGAACGAATTGATGTTCATAAAAAACAAACCTGAGAAAGCATTATATTATTATTGCAAAGCTGCTTCACTCTTTCCAAATAACGAAAGTATTCTAATCTTCAGAGGCTATTGTTTCAATCAGTTAGGACGTACAGAAGAAGCCAGCAATGACTGGGAACGAGTTAGGTTCCTTGCCAACAATTACATTAAAGTTGCCTCTCCTGAAAGTGGGACGGCCCTTACCAGTAATAATTTTGATCGTGCATTGATATTTATCCCAGAGTAAGGATACTGGTTCCTTACCTGCTTTAAATGAAAGCCTCATTATTGTAATGGGGCTTTCTATATGCTATAATAGGGATCTGGTAAGTTTTTGCCATGGAAAATTTTAATCAATCTTTCTTTTGCATATCCAATCCAATATTCCAGGTTTCTTTAATTAAAAAACATCAATAAAAATGCTATTTTGTAAAAGCCCTCTCCAAGCTGGATTTGAGGTATTTTTCAAATATAATATGCAAGGTATTTTTTCGAGGGTGCTGAAAAAAAATGATTTCTGATTAAACAAGTTTATTTTCCTGTTCAACATAATAATCAGGCGATTCAACAATTATCTTTTTCAAAAGGTTAT
>CAYXUD010000040.1:0-3426 GCA_964467775.1 uncultured Bacteroides sp.
TCAGTGCCTCATACAGACCCAGGTTTTCCAGGACAGGTGGCCGGAGTTCTGTTGTCATCCGCTGAATCCCGCTGAAACCACGGTTGATGATCTCCAGCGCAGCATCGCTCCGTGAGGCAAGTAATTTCCGGTCCGCCTGCAGGTTGTTCCTGATCCAGCTCACATCCATCTTAACGGCTGTAAGCATCTGACCCAGCTCATCATGCAGGTTACGGGCCATTTGTTTGCGTTCCTCCTCACGGACCTCTTCAATGTGCCGGGAGAGTTTTTTTATCTCCGTATAGCTCTTGCGCAGCTCGAGTTCATAGGTAATGCGTTCAGTAAAATCGTCAAAAATCAGGACCACCTCCCCGCCTGGCAGGTTAATGAGGTGGTTCTCGAGGTAGACCAGCAGTTCTTTCCCTTTAAACAGTGAGATGGGGAAGAATGCAGAACCTCCGCCCGATATTGCCTGCAGGATCATTAGCCGGGCTTCCGGTTCGGCCAGTTGAGGGATGTCCCTGAAAAGGTATCCGGAAACTACATCGGGGCCCCTGATCCCCAGGATGGATTCTGCCGCCCGGTTCAGGTCCCGGATTCGGCAATCCTTCTTCTTCGCATCGAATTCAAGAATGATCACACCACTGTTCATTTTTGAGAATAGCTCCCTGAACCGTACCTCGCTCTCTGCCAGTGCCTGTTCTGACAGTTTCCTTTCCGTGATATCCCAGATGTAATTCCGGGTTCCGGTAAAATTCCCGTGCTCCTTCAGAACGGTTGTTTTTACCTCAATCCATATCTCCGATCCCTCTTTTCTGATGCCTTTGACCTCGTACCGGTTCGGGGCCCTCTTCCCCTCCATTCGTAACTGATGGTAAAAATTTATCCTCCCCAGATCCTCTGCGCGGAAAAGATCTGCCCTTGTGATCAGTTTCATCTCATCCACCCGGTATCCAAAGAGGCTGGCAAAATCCCTGTTGAAGAAACTGAAATTCCCTTCCCGGTCATCCATTACGATGGCCACTCCCGATTTCTCCACCAGGTCCTTGTACCTTGCCTTGCTCTCAATCAGGGCCTGTTCGGCAATTCTCCTGTCGGTGACGTCCTCACCTGAACTCAGTGTCCCGGTGATCTTCCCCTGACTGTCCCTGAGAATGCTGCTGTACCAGCGGATGAACCGAATCTTCCCGGATTTTACCCGTACAGGGTTCTCAAAATAGACCGGTCTGTCCTTTCTGTCGTGCATCAGGGCCAGAAACTCACCTTTCACCTCCTTCTGATGATCGGAGGGAATGAAGCGTTCGAACCAGTTCATGCCGATCACCTCTTTTTTATTGAATCCAAGGAGTTTCGCCCCGTTATCATTGATCATTGAAACATTCCCCTTTGAATCGAGTGCCACAATGATGGAGGCTGCAATCTCCAGGCATTGGCTGGCACGGTCCCGCTCCTTCAGGGCGGCCTCCCGGGCCAGCCGGATCTCGGTCAGGTCGTGAAAGGTTACAAAAACCTGGCAGGGGTGTTCCTCACCCGGGCGGAACTGGGGATGGGTATTGACCGCGAGCCAGACGAACCTGTTCAGCTTCGGATTGAAAATCCCGATCACCCGGTCCTTCAGTTTTTTCCCCGTTTTCAGGGAAACCATGGAGGGATACCGTTCCCCGGGAAGCGTTTCGCCATGCTCATTCACCACCCTCCATTCAGGATTCATGGATGTCCGGCCCAGCAATTCCCCCTTTGTGATCCCGAATATTTTCAGTGCAGCCCTGTTCACATCAACAATATGGCCGTCCGCATTCTGGTAAAACACCCCCTGGGCCATATTCTGGAAGAGGGTCCTGTATTTCTCCTCGCTTTTTATGACGGAGAGTTCAGCCTGTTTTCGCAGCAGCGCATTCCCGAATATGTGACCCAGCAGGACGATGCGGTCGTAAAAAAGGTCGGTCCAGTCATCTGCCGAGTCCTTGATTAATATCATACATTGGAAGTGATCCCCTTGTGATACTAACGGGACGATCTTCACAGAGTCTGTCCCCGTCTGTTCAATGAGCAGTAATTCTTCGGCGGAAAGCGCCTTTACGGATTCGCCGGATCTCTTCCAGATGAGGGTTTTCCCTGTCATAAACGGGGCTCCGAAACAGGGACACTCCTCTAAAGAGTACCTGTCCGCAAAGCCCTTTGCACCGGGCCGGTTCCAGGCTTCCGAAATGACTATTTCATCTTCTCCTTTTTTTAAAGCCCCGATGCTGCAACCATCGAGATCCAGGGACCTGCCGACCTTTTCGAGCGCCTTTCTCATCCCTTGCTCCATTTCAAGCGGATGGACATGGATAAAATCTGTCGAGATCCCGGAGAGGAGCTCATCAAAGCGGGATTGAAGTTTCAGCCTCTTCTCCTCCTGGATCCTGGCCGTGATGTCCTTGGCGATACCGACTATTTCGGTGATGCTCCCCTGTTCATCTTTAAGGGCGGTCAGTGACAGGAGGATATGCACATCATTCCCCCGCTTATTGAGGCAGGTTACTTCTAATTCGGCTGGCCCGGTTCCATCAAGGGTTCCCCCGATCATGGCCTCCAGCAGCGGGAGGTTCTCCTTTTTGTAAAGCAGTTTGATGGACTTGCCCAGCATCTCTTCCCCGGCATAACCAAAAACCCTTCTGGCACCCTTGTTCCAGGCAGTGATGAAACCCTCTACATCGGTTGAGATGACTGAATCCGAGGTTGATTCGATGATGATCGAACTCTTCCGCATCAGCGCTTCGCTCCTTTTACGTACAGTAGTGTCAATCACCACTACCTGGATCCCATTGATTCTTTCGTTCTTCCTGATAAGACTGAAATGGGCATCGCAATGCCTGCAGGTACCCTCTTTGTCAATCAAGGTAAATTCAACCGGGGCTTCTCTCCTCTTTTTGAAGATGCTGTTCAACAGCCGCAGGTATTCCCTGATGGATCCCTCTTCGATGGCAGGCAGGTCTTTTATATGTTTTCCGAGGATTTCCGGGGAAGAATAGCCGGTGATCTCTGTTATGGCCCTGTTGACCGATCTGACATATCCCTTCAAATCGACCGTGGCAATGCCTATTGGCGCGAGTTCATGGAGCATCCTGTATTTCTCCTCCTCTTCTGCCAGGGCCTCATCCGAAAGCTTCCTTGACACGATATTGGCGATAAAGTCTGAGATCCTGACTATCCTTTCCCGGGTTGCATCATCAATGTACTCCTGGCTTGAAAGTTCAAGCAATCCGACGGGCCTGCCATTCACACGAAGGGGTACACCCATGACACATCCGATACCAAGCTTCCGGATGATCGAAGGGATCAGCCTGCGGAGTGTTCTGTTCCCAGTAAATTCTGTTATAATCCTCTTTATAGACTCCGGGTCATTGACGATTTGTGGTTGACGGGACTCCAGGCAGGATCTGTACCAGCTGTCGCTTTTTAGCC
>CAYXUD010000041.1:0-20947 GCA_964467775.1 uncultured Bacteroides sp.
CGGGAAGCCGCTCCCGAAGGCATGTTGAGCTTCAAGACCCTGGCAGAGATGATCGGGGTCCTTGCCACCATCCCCCTGAAGAACCAGCCCGGCTCAAAATGGGAATACTCTGTATCCATCGATGTGGCGGGCTACCTTACAGAGGTCCTCTCGGGAATGCCCTTCGATCAGTTCCTGCAGGCCCGGCTGCTCGGTCCCCTTGGAATGGAGGATACCGGGTTCGAGGTGCCTGAAGAAAACTTCGGCAGGCTGGCGATGATCTACACGACGGACCAGGAATCCGGGAAGCTGACCCCGGTGGAAGACCTTACCAGCGGAGTGAAACAGAAAGTGACCCTGTTCTCCGGCGGGGGCGGGATGGTCTCGACCATCGGCGATTACGGCAAATTCGGGCAGATGCTGCTGAATGGCGGGGAGCTGAATGGGGTGCGCGTCCTTCAGGAATCCACCGTGAAGCTGATCATGTCCGACCAGATGCCCTCCACCACCACCTACCGGGAGGGGATCGGTTATGGCCTGGGAGGCCAGGTGGTGAAGGAGACCGGCGCATACTCGTGGTCGGGCATGGCATCCACCGATTTCGTCGCAGATCCCAAAAACAACATGGTGGTCCTTGCCTTCACGCAATATGTACCCTTCATGGGGGTACCCTTCGCGGAAGAGTACCAGAAGCTGGTCCAGAAGGCAGTGGCCGGGCAGGATCAGGCAGAAGCGGTCACCCCTTAGATCCATTTCCATGCAGGAACCAGGGGGATCCCGTCAAGCAGATCCTCCTGGTTGAAGGTGACCACAATACCGTTATCAACCCCGGTCTCCGCCATTGCGTTCCTGATCCCGCTGAGTTCTCTCTGCTGGTTCTCCCCGTTCAGCTCCCAGCACACCTGGACCAGGCTCCGGATCATCTCATTCTCCTTCACCAGGAAATCGCATTCACTTCCCTTATTCCTGTAATAATATACTGGATGACCGCTGTACCGCAGCTTCAGGTAGACGAAATTTTCAAGCCTGCGACCCAGGTCCTTGCTGAACGAGAGGCTGTTTGCCTTTGCAAAGGCAGGATCGATGGCATAGGCTTTTTTGGGATTCGCAATCTGCTTTTTTATCGAAGTCGAATACATCGGAACATAGTCCAGGAGATAACTCTCCCTCAGGTAATCACAGTAATCGATGACGGTACGGACCGATTTTATCTCCAGCAGCTTTGAGATCTTATTGAAACTGAAATCTTTGCCGATGTTGCTCAAAAGATGAACTGCCAGTCGCACCAGCTGGTTTTCATTGGTGATATTGCGCCTTACTGCGATATCCCGCGTGATGATATCCCTCAACAACTGCCTGTGGTAATCAGGATCCTTCTCTGACAGGAACTCGGGGAACCCTCCGTATTCGAAGTAGTGTTCAAAACTCTTTGCATTCCGATCCATGCCAGAGTACCTGAGAAACTCGTCATAGTTAAAAGGGAACAGTTCAAGCTGCATGTACCTACCGGTCAGTTTCGTACCCAGTTCCCTGCTCAGCAGGCTTCCGTTTGAGCCTGTAATGACCAGCTGAATCCCCCTGTCAAATGCTGAACGGGCATATATCTCCCACTGGTGGATGTTCTGCACTTCATCCAGCAGCAAATAGGTTTTTCCCTGTTCCGTCAACAGCTCCTCCAGGCGTTCAAAATCCGGCAGCTCAAAGTTGATAAGCCGCGGATCTTCAAAATTGATATAGAGTGCCGGGTTCCCCTTCATGAAAATGCTCCTGATCATCGTGCTTTTGCCACAGCGCCTGACGCCCGATATAATGACAATCCTCCTGGTGGATCCTGGAATCCTGGTATCTCTTTCAATGAGATTCCCTGACTGAAATCCCGTTCCCTGATCCTCAACTACCCTGGCGATTATAGACTTATTCAGCATTTCTTCAAATATTTACATGCAAATATAATTATTTTGTATTAACAATACAAAGTATTTTGTATTATAAATACAAGGTATTATTTGAAGATTTTTTCTATTTTTAATCAGCCGGGGATCCGGGAAACGGACAATGCCGTCATGATTTAGATGGCCGGAAACATTATAAAATATATATCGAAAGATCATGAGAAAACAAAACCTGACACTGACCTGTGTACCGCTGCTTCTGCTCCTTGCACTGGTTTCCTGCAACACCGGGACGCAGCCTGCCTCATCATCGCTTCCCGGGAGCGTCCCCGAAGCTGAGGGGGTCTCGTCCCGCGGCATCATCGACTTTCTCGATGCGGCTTCCCGCAGCACCACAGAGTTCCACAGTTTCATGTTCCTGCGCAACGGCAGGGTGATCGCAGAGGGCTGGTGGGATCCCTACCGGCCGGAGCTCAGGCACACACTCTATTCCACCAGCAAGAGCTTTTCTTCCACCGCCGTCGGGTTTGCGGTCAGCGAAGGACTGCTGACCGTGAACGACAGGGTCATCTCCTTCTTCCCGGAAGAGTTGCCCGACACGCTGAGCCCCTTCCTGGCTGAACTGGAGGTGAAGGACCTGCTCTGCATGGCCGCGGGGCTGGATCCCGATCCGACCCGCATGATCACCTCTTCCGGAAGCGACTGGGTGAGGGCATTCCTGTCCCTGCCCGTGGTCAATGAGCCGGGGAGCAGGTTCCTCTATAACTCCATGGCCACCTATATGCTTTCCGCCATTGTCCAGGAGGTGACCGGCGAAAAGGTGATCGATTACCTCACCCCCAGGCTGTTTGAACCGCTGGGCATCGAGGGTATGGACTGGGAGGTGGACCCGAAGGGCATCAATACGGGGGGATGGGGCCTCAGGCTCAAAACCGCGGACATGGCCAAATTCGGCCAGCTCTATTTGCAGAAAGGCAACTGGAACGGCGTCCAGCTCCTGCCTGAAGCGTGGGTGGAGGAGGCCACCACCGCCCACATTGACCAGGCCCCCGAAGCCCCCCAATCCGTGAAGGACTCGAGCGACTGGCTGCAGGGATACTGCTACCAGTTCTGGCGCTGCCGGAACAATGGTTTCAGGGCAGACGGCGCGTTCGGGCAGTTCATTGTCGTTCTCCCTGAAAAGAACGCCGTCATCACCATCACCGCCGAATCGGCCGACATGCAGGAGGAGCTGAACCTGGTATGGGAACACCTTCTCCCGGCCATGCATGCGGAAGCACTGCCCGAGGACGCCGGAACGGCATCGGAACTGGAAGAGAGACTCTCCTCGCTGGCCCTGCCCCTGCCGGCCCCGGATGTTGAATCCCCGTTTGAGGAAGAGATCTCGGGCAAAACCTTCCGCTTTGATCCGAACGAGGCGAGGGTGGATTCCGTGGTGGCGGTGTTCGAAGAGGGAACATGCCGGATGATACTGAATCAGAAAGGGGCCGCCTATCCCCTCTCCTTCGGCAGAGGAGCATGGATCGAGCAGGAAACGGCAATGCCGGGACCGAACCTGCTCAACAACGCCATTGCACACTTCGAGGTATTGCCCGTTTCACTGGCTGCCGGGAGCTACAGATGGAAGGATGAAAAGACCATTGAATATATTCTGCGCTATATCGAAAGCCCGCACCACGAAGTGATTACCTGCCTGTTTGAAGGGGATCAGGTGACCGTGGAGGTGACCACCAGCTATGCCCCGCAGTTCAGGCCTCCTGCCATGACGGGGAGGAGCCGGTAGCAAGCTTCCGCGCTGGCCGGGATCAATTCCCGGTACCCCTTCGATAAAAGGACGGCCGAATGAATCCCGCGAGCGCATATGTACAAAATGTTCAGAACTTTTATCAGCCAATCCAACCGATGACAAGAATGAAAAAAAGTGTCTTCCTTCAGCGTACCGGACTATTCACGCTCCTGTTCCTGATCGTGGCGGGGTGCAGCCCCGGAGATATGCAAACCCCCGATCCTGCCGTATTCCGTGATCCCGCACCTGAATATTCCATCCACACCTGGTGGCACTGGCTCGATAACGCCATTACCAGGGAGGGGATCACGGCCGACCTCGAGGCGATGAAACGCGAGGGTATATCCACCGCCACCATTTTGAATGTAAGCCTACACCGGGAGAGGGACCTGGGCGTTGAACCGGTACTATTCGGAACGCCCGAATGGTATGGGATGTTCAGGTGGGCACTGGAGGAGGCGGACAGGCTCGGGATAACCATCGGTGTGCATAACTGCGACGGATGGAGCACCAGCGGGGGCCCATGGATCACCCCCGAACAGTCGATGAAAATATGCATGTGGAGCAAGCGTTTTGTAAGCGGGCCCGCAACAGGACCGGTGCAGCTGCCACAGCCGAAGTCGAACCATGATTTCTACAGGGATATTGCTGTCGTGGTATATCCTTCCCGGCACAACAGTGATCCCTTTGCCTCCTCTTCCCCGGTGATCAGTGTGAACGGTTCCCCGGCCGGGGACCTCCTTTTTGACGGGAACCCGTTCAGCATGATCCCGCTGACAGGCCCGGCCTCGATCGATATTAAACTGCCCGGGCCAATCACGGTATCTACGCTTGCCATCCATCCGCGCAAGGATTTTCAATGGGGTTCCATGCAGGATATCGGTTTCAGGATCACCCTGCAGGCAGTGGATGGCAGCTCCGGGTTCAGGACCATCGCGGAATGCGAAATCCAGGGGATCAACCAGACGGCGATGATCCCTTTCCCCGAAACCACTGCGGCACGGTTCAGGGTCCTGGCAGGCGAAACCCGGGACAGCGAACGTTATAATCCTTTCGGGATCTCGGAGCTGGAACTTCTTCCCGGGAATGGATTGCCGGCCTATTTTACAGAGATCCCCCATCATCTTGAGAAGACCGCGACCACCAAAGCCGATCCGCTGAGTGACCTGTTTGCAGCCGGTGACCCGGGGGCCTGGTCCGTTGACCCGGCACAGGTGACCGACCTCACCCCGCAGCTCGGGAAGGACGGGGTCCTCCAATGGGATGTCCCGGCCGGTGAGTGGACCATACTCCGTATCGGGTATACCACCACGGGTGTGGTGAACGGTCCGGCCACCGCAGCAGGCCGGGGGCTTGAATGCGACAAGATGGATACCTCGGCGCTGAATTCCCATTTCGCAGCGTTCCCTGCCAGGCTGGCAGAGACCGCCGGGGAATTCACGGGCAACACCTTTGAGTACCTGTTCATCGACAGCTGGGAATGCAAATACCAGAACTGGACGCAGGATTTCCCGGCCGAATTTGCCAGGCTCAGGGGCTACAGCATCATCCCATGGCTCCCGGTGATATCCGGGGAGGTGGTCGGGAACACGGAAAAGACCGAGAGATTCCTGCACGATTACCGTACCACGATCGCCGAACTGATAGAGCACAACTATTATGAGCACTATAACACCCTCTGCCACCGCATGGGGGTGAGGTCACATGCTGAGGTGATTTACGGGGGTGCCGGCTACCCTCCCCTGGATGTGCTCAGGTCCAACAGCTATATCGATGTGCCGATGTTTGAATTCTGGGCAGGCTTTGACCAGCAAAGCGGTCTGGTCTCCTACAGACCGGTCCGGAGGGTGGAATCTGATATGCCCATGTATGCCGCGGCCCTTTACGGCAAGCAGGTCGTTCCCGCGGAGGCCTATACCGGTTATGCCAATTACTCCGAAACGCCCTGGGAGCTGAAGCCGTTCGGGGACAGGGCTTTTTGCATGGGTGTGAACCAGATGGTCCTCCACAGCTATGTGCATCAGCCCGGTGAACGCAGGCCGGGGATCACCCTCGGCGGTTTCGGGCAAACCTTTAACCGGCACAATCCCTGGTGGCCCTATGCCTCCCAGTGGTTCGACTATCACCGGAGGATCCAGTACCTGATGCAGGGGGGCACCATGCAGGCCGACCTGCTCTGCTTCATGGGGGACCGTCTTTATGACCCGTGGAGCCGTGAGTGGGAACAGTCGCTTCCGCTGGGTTTCGGGGTCCAGAAATGTAATACGGATATCCTCCGGCGGGCCGGGGTTGAGGATGGCAGAGTCGTACTGGAGGACGGGATGAGCTACCGGGTGCTCCTGCTGCCCGATGATCAGGGGATGGAAGTGGAGACACTGCAGATCATCGGGTCACTTGTGAACAGGGGAGCCATCGTTTCCGGGCAGAAACCCATTCGTACACTGTCGCTGGAGAATGCGGAAGCGAACGACAGGGAGCTCCGGGCGCTGGCAGACAGGCTGTGGGGCCCGGCCGGCGATTCCGGAAAATATGTGAATGGTTACGGAAAGGGCAGGGTATACAGTGGATACACCGTCGAGGAGGTGATCAAAGCCGAAAATCTTGAGCCTGATTTCTCCACCGCTGAAGATGCGGATCCCCCGCTGATCTATATCCATAAGAAGCGGGGAGACGCCGATATATGGTTCGTGGTGAACCAGGAGGAGAGGGAGGTGACCCGTACCTGCCGCTTCCTGGCCGCCGGAACCGCTCCTCAGGTATGGGATCCGCTGTACGGGGAGATGTTTAATGCGGATCATGTCACGACCACAGGCGCAACCACCGGGTTCAGCCTCACCTTCCCCCCGAAGGGTTCGCTCTTTGTCCTTTTCGGCCTCCCGGAAAACAGCTCCCTGCCCGTCCGCACGGGTCACCTGAGCTCATTCACCGTTACGGAGTTTTCAGGCACCATCACCTTCGAGGATCTCGAGGAGAGGGACCCGTTGGCCATTTCAGCCTTCAGGCCCTACCCGGCGTTCGATGATCAGGATATCAGGTACTATTCCGGGGAAGCGTTATACAGGGTGAGTTTTGAGCTTCCTGACTCCGTTGCAGGCATGGATCCGCTCTATCTTTCACTGGGAGCCGTTGCAGACGGCTGCGCGGTCTCCCTGAACGGCAAATCCCTGGGATCTGCCGTCTTCCCGGGTTACCGGTTCACTGCCACCTCGGTCGCGGTCCCGGGAGGGAACACGCTGGAAGTGAAGGTAGGCAACTGCTACAGGAACAGGATCATCGGGGAGATGACCCGTGAAGGCGGATTGAAAACGCTCTGGACCACATCGCCCATCCGGCAGTACCTGGACCCCGGGAAACCCCTGAAGGAGGCCGGGATCTCCGGGCCGGTGAGCTTCTGCTGGTAACCAGGATTGTCACCCGTCAACAGGACCGGGCCGTGCATGACCTTTCATCCCGCCCGTTATATGCAGGTTCACCCCCCCGAGGACCACGATCCCCGGCATGGGATAACCGAAGTTGATATAGTATTTCCTGTTTGTCAGGTTCTCTCCTTTGATAAAAACATCGATATACCTGATGATCCTGAAAGAGACCCTTGAGTTGAGAAGCGTATAGCTTGTGAGATCCGGTTCGGGTGTTGTCCGTGTGTAAAGATCGTGTATGTGCTGCAGCGAAAGGTTGACGGCCAGTCTCTCCAGTTTATAGGTCCCGCTGACAAAAAGCTGTTGTCCGGGAAAGGCGGCCACAGGTTCTTTCATGGAGGTATAGCTGTAGTTCGCAACCAGGGTGATTGCCCCGGTTGGCCGGAAGGTACCTGAAAACTCCACCCCTGTATTCGTGAACCAGCCGGTATTCTCATTGATCGGGCCGTCAAGGCCCATGACCGTCTGGATCAGGTTGTCCCCGTTCACCCTGAAAAATGTAAGTTCAAGCGAGAGCCTGCTGGCGAACAGCCTTTGCAGGATGCCCAACTCGTAATTGACCATCCTTTCGGGTTCCAGGGTGGCATTTGCCGGGGCCCACAGGTAAAGTTCACGTATGGTGGGACTTCTGAACCCCTTGGCCACCGACCCCTTCAATGTGGTTGTGGCTGTGGGGCGATAGGCAATCCCCCCGGACGGCACCGGCTCGTTCCCGAACACACTGTTGTGCTCCATCCTGAAGCCCGCATTCAGGGTCACCTTCCCGAACAGCTCCTGCTGGACAAACCCATAGCCGGCCACTTCCCGGACGGTGGTATCGCCGAACAGCATCCCGTTTCCGTTCATGGCCAGTATATTTTCTGACATTCCACCGTACTTTTTATAATCGATGCCCAGCGTGACCGTATTTCCTTTAAAAGGCCTGAAAGCCTGGTATAGAACGATGCCAAAGTTCTTATCCTTCGAATGAAACCCATCTGATATGTCATGTTCTCCAAAATTGTAGAAGAAACGCAGTGAGCCGCTTGTCCGGTTGAAGTCGTTGTCCAGGACAACCGCTCCTATCCCCCTTGTGATATCGTAGCTGCTGCCTGCCGGGGAGCCTTCTGGACCCGGATCGGTGGCATCGAAATTTGCCAGGCTGAGATCCCCGTTCACCCTGAGGTGCCTGTTGATCTCGTATCCCACGCGCAGGTACCCGTTGTTGATGCTGAAATCTGACGAATCACGATGGCCGTCGGTCTGGTCATGGTTAAATGATGCAAAGAGACTGAATCCCCTCTTCCTGAATCCGCCGTTTGCCATATATTTCTGCGTATTGAAGGAACCGTACATTATCCGTGCATTCGCCCTGAGGCCATCCTCTTTCTGCTCCTTGGTGATGATGTTGATCACCCCTCCCATGGCATTTGTCCCGTAGAGTGTCGATGCCGGGCCATGAATGATCTCCACCTTTTCAACATCGGAGGCGATATAGGCATCGGGCAGCGGGTGTCCCATGATCCCCATGAACTGGGGATTGCCGTTCAGCAAAATCAGGACCTGCGTATTCGGGCTCCCCCCAACCCCCCTGAGGGAGATCTGGCCCGCCGCACCCGTGGCCACGCCAAATCCGGTGATGCCCCTTTCGGTGACGAACAGGCCCGGCACCTGCTCTGCCAGGACGGGCAGGAGTGCCGATTCGGAACTGCTCTCGATCTCATCCCTGGAGACCACCGAAACGGTCAGCGGGACGTTGTTCCTGTTCACCTTTGTCCTGGACCCCGTGACAACGACCTCCTCGATGCTCAGGGTATCGCCCAGGCGGCTTTTGACTTCCTGTGAAAATCCCGGTCCCGCGATCACCAGAGCAGCGATCGCAGCCAGCGGGAACAAAGCTCTTCTTCCCATAACAATCCTATTTAGTGTTACTATTTTATACTTTCGTGTTACTATTTGGGCAAAAAAAAACGAAACATTCGATCACGCTTCCATTCACCACCATCATCACCTCCCACTCCGTGTTATCTTTTCAGATAATCGTAACACAAATCTAATGAAACTTTTTAAAAAGGCAAGTCTCGCGGAATCTATTTCATTACCGCCAGGACAGGAAGGTTCGTAACAGCCGAAAGGATCATCAGGCCCCGAATTAATTGTCAGGTCAGGCATACTCCAATCTGCTGAGGGATTCTGTCCGGCCATTCCAGGGGCTGATGCATACCGGACGCAACCTGCCGGCATATCCGCGCGTCTTTCTACCAAACAGATCAAGATCAGAAAAAAGCAATCTGTATCATGAAAAAATACATCAACCCAACCGTGGCACTGCTGGCCATCATTGTGACGATCCCGGCCTGCGAGAAGGAAGACCCGGCTCCCGACAAGCCCAACACCATCGAACTCACGAAGAAATCGGCAGAGATCATCGAGGCGGACCAGCAATTTGCCTTTGAACTCTTCAAAGAGGTGATGTCGCTCAGCCAGCAGGAGAACATCATGGTCTCCCCGCTCAGTGTCTCCTATGCTCTTGGAATGACCCTCAACGGGGCCTCTGGGACCACCCTGGACGCTTTCAGGGATGTGCTCCATTTCGGGGGACTGACCGATGAGGAGGTGAACGAAAGCTACAAGGAACTGATGGGGCAGCTGATCCATCTTGATGACAAGGTGGAGTTCGCAATAGCCAACAGTATCTGGTACAAAGAGGGTTACCCGGTCCTGGGCGAGTTCATACAGACCAACCAGGACTATTTCGATGCCGCGGTGGAGGAACTGGACTTCTCCGATCCGGCTTCGGTGGATATCATCAACGGGTGGATCGAGGAGAAGACCAACGACAAGATCAGGGATATGCTGGATTATATCCCTCCCGATGCCGTCATGTACCTGGTGAATGCCATCTACTTCAATGCCAAGTGGAAGTACCGGTTCGATCCCGAGGAGACCTGTAGCGGCCTCTTCAACCTGGAGGACGGCACCTCCCGGGAAGCAGATTTCATGAAGATCAAAGGGGCGTTCAATTACACCGTCAATGATCTATTTACAGCCGTGGAACTGCCCTACGGCGACAGCACCTTCTCCATGGTGGTCATGCTGCCCTCGGGGGGTCATACCACCGCCGGCCTGGCGGAGGAGATGGATTATGCCAAATGGGATGCCTGGTTCACAACACCTTCGGTTCAGAACATCCGGGTCGAGCTGCCCAAATTCACCTACGGGTGGAAGGACCTGCTCAACGAACCCCTGATCAACCTGGGGCTCGGGATCGCCTTCGGCGGGGGCGCCGATTTCTCACGCATCACTCCCGCTGCAGCACTCTTCATTTCCAGGGTCATCCACCAGACCTTCATCGACGTGCAGGAGGAGGGCACCGAGGCGGCCGCGGCCACCATCGTGGAGCTCTGTGAAACATCCATGCCGGAGGAACCTCGCTTTATAGCCGACAGGCCCTTCCTCTACGTGATCAAGGAGAACTCCACGGGGGCCATCCTCTTCATGGGGAAAGTGGGGAACCCGGATTACGACAAATAGGGGTGGCGGATCGACTGCCGGGCATCAGAACTCAATGATCTCCCCGGGCCTGAAGTTGTTCTCCATGGTAGCAAAAGAGCAGATGGGATTCTCGCCGGCGAACCCGATGCAGTCCTGTATATCCATGATACCTTGGTTTTGAAGCTGTACCTCAAAGCTAATGATTATTCCCTGCCCGGACACACACACCGGAACACCAACAGCAATGCCGGGATAAATGCCGGAAGCACAATTTTATTTACCAAGTGCGCTGAGCATCCAGATCATTTTCTCCTGTTCGTCAATATATCCCGTGATCAGGTTAACGGTCCCGTCATCACCATTCTCAGAAGCCAGGCGGACGATCTCACGTTCTGCTTTCAGAAGCTGCCTGGTTTCATCCAGCACTTCCCTGACTGTCTCTTTTGAGGTACTGACATTCTCTTTTTCCCTGATCTTTGCCAGCTTCAGGTATTTTGAATATGCATGAACCGGTGATACCCCGAGCATGAGTATTCTTTCGGCGATCTCATCGGCCATTTCATTCAGGCTGTTGTAGATCTCTTCAAATTTCTCATGCAGAAGATAGAACTGATTGCCGGTAATATTCCAGTGATATCCCCTGACATTCATGTAAGCTACCTGCACACTGCTCAGGTATGCATTGAGGCTCTCTGCCATCTTATCTGCATAGGCTTTCTGTAATCCGATTTGATTTTCCATTTTCTTGAGATTTACCAGTTGTTGTTTATCATTCTGTTTAACATAAGTTGTCAATTGCATGTTCCTCAAAGAAATATTCTTTGTTGTTATCGCTAATTTTAACTGATAAACAAATATGAGTGCTTTTTGTTTGCCGGGAGATGCCTGTTTCCGGGAAGCTTCCAGGAGGAACATTATTCCCTTATGATTCGCCCGGAACCTACTACCCTGCCGGAAGAGACGAGCCTGTAGAGATACATCCCCGGGCCCAGGTGGCCCAGGTCCACCTGCACACCGTTCTGCACACCGTTCTGCACACCGTTCTGCACACTGTTCTGCACACTGTTCTGCACACTGTTCTGCAGGCCGTCCTCGATGGCGGGTCCGGAAACAAGCAGCAGTCTGCCCGTGGAGGTGTAGATCTCAATCCGGACGGGGTCTGCAGCAGGTTCAAAACTGAAGGTGACCTTACCGGTGAAGGGATTCGGGAAGGCGCCGGACCTCCGGATGGCTGGTTCCGGATCAATCCCTGCCGGGCTGCAGGTTCCGACCATGTTCGCATCCATCCAGCTGAGGCGGGTGGCCAGCCACTCTTTCAGGAAATCCACCTCATCCCCGTAGTCCGCCCCCACATAATAGTTGGGCCACACATAGATCCCCAGCACCGGCCAGCGGGCGAAATTCCGGATCCTGGCCTCCCCGATATACTCCAGGTTGTCGTCGATGAACCGCATCAGCGTATCGGTATGCATCCCTCCCGCCCTGAGCTCCTGCCATTTGCAGGCGATGCAGTTTCGGACGGGTTCTGTTTCCACCAGGTCAGCGATCCAGAAGGGACGGATGGAACTGGTCAGGGCCTTGGTCCATGACCAGCCCTGGGGAACGGGTTCATCCCCGAAATCGGAGTTCCCGTAGGCAAGGTTCAGGTCCCATACCGGTCCGAAATGCAGCCTGCCCCCGCGGCTGTCAATCTCCTTGTACATGTAAAAACTGAGCTTATAGCCGTCCACATGTTTGTATATCTCCGTGGGGATCCAGTAATCCGCAAAGGAATTGACATCGATGTACGGGAGGAAATCCGTATCGTCCGCGGCATACTTCACCGCATCCTCGAAACCGGAGATGAAATCCCGGATATATGCCTTCTGCTCCGGCACCAGTTCATCCCAGCCGGGATCGTGGTAGGCGTAAAAGACACCCGGCCTGTATGCCGAGTACCAGCCGTCATCGGGTTCCGGGTCATTCCTGTCGACCTGGAAGATATAGCCTCCCGTAAGCTGGTCCCCGCTGATATCCCATGGATCCAGCTCTGCAATATCCACCCGGTCATGGTCCTGCTTGATCTTTTCGGTAAGCACATAGACCCCGGCATACTGGCTGTTGAGGAAGAGTTCGATCCACCTGGTGCGGGGTGCGTAGCGTCCAGTGACAGCGGCAATGTGGTAGGAAAGAACGTTCCTGATAAGGGTCTTGTCGCTGTAAGGCCCGTGCAGCACCCAGTCATTTTCTGAGGGCATTCCCAGAAGGGAGACATTGTTGTTGGCCCCCGACTCATCCTGGGTTTCAAAGTTGTAATTCTTTTTGGGGAACTGTTGTGAGGAGGAACCTCGAATCTTGATGGAGATCCTCCCGTTGTAGACATTGAAGGAATCTGCCGGGAAATTCATTCTTCCGGAAGGGGTATAATCCAGCAGCCCCATCTCCGCAACGATCCTGTCACCCGTTCCGATGGCCTGCCCGTTGGTTTCGATCACCATCAGGGGCAGGTTGGATGAATCGAAGGGGGCACTGAACCAATCGGGCGGATAGGCGTAATAACGGTCAGGGCCGGTGATGCCCACCGTAAGGAAAAAGATGGCCGACATATCAGAAGAGGCGGCACTGCGGTTATGGACCTGCACAGCCAGGATGTTGGTCCCGTTCCTCAGAAGGGTGTCGAGTGCGGCTTCCGGAACCTGGAAGGGTTCGGGAACACCCCCGTCTTTCATGACCGCTTCATGGTCTTCTGCAGCTGTTTCATCCCAGGAGGGAGGCACGCCCGGCTGACCGATATTCGACCTTGCGATCTCCTCCCCGTTCAGGTAGGCCACGAAGGCATCGTCATAATCGGCATGAAGCAGGGCCATGGCAATCTTGCCGGTATCCAGGACTTCAAAACCGAGCCTCATGTAGAGGGAGATGGCCCCGGGAATGACCGTTTCATCATCCCCGTCCCCGTAACCGATGCCGCCCCGGCCGGTATCCCAGCTGCCCGGGTCAAATCCCGGATTGCTCCAGTCCGGGGGAATACCGGCCGACCCGGCCCTGTAGTGCCATGTATGAAAGGGGAAAACAATGGTTTCCCAGTGATCGACAGCCTCCTGGGCCTGATTGTCCGGGACCGCCAGGATCAAAAGGAGCGTAACCATATGGAGGCATCTCTTTTGCATAACCAGCGACCGGACACTAACCTGAATGCTGGAAGCGATCCGCATTCAGCTGTTTTGCAAGCGTTGTCTTCCCTGTCTGCCTGGCACCCAGGATCGCAGTTACAGGAAAGGCCGGTTGCAGTTTCCTGATATTGTCAATATCCTTTTCACGGTTGATCACGCATCAAAGATAGTGTATAAACCCCGCTGACCATGTTTTGGCCGGTATCGGGCTGATACAGGCAGACCCCGACGTGCACCGTGATGGTGCCGCCAGGGAATGCAGCTCAGAATTCCATCTGAACAATGGAATGTACCTGTACAGGTGGAACCATGACCGTTGCTTTTCCCCCTTTTGAATTGAATCTCAAAGGCCGGTCACCTGGTTGTAAGACCACTTTTCTGACCGGTTTCGGGGTGTTCAATTCGAGTGTCAGCTCGCCGGTCGCCGGAATATGGTCGTATTCATACACTTTCTGATTGAAATGATTCCCGGCTGTATTGATGATATGGACATACCATCTCTCCTCCTTCTGGCTTACAGCCGTATGCACATAGTCGGAACCCGAGAGGCGGACGACGGGATCCGGAAACAGCCTGTCGAGAACCGCCATCACGGTTTTCAGGTATCCCCTTGCCTGGTAGGTATAGTAGGCATCGGCCAGGTCCAGGTAACAGCCTGCTATTTTCCCTTCTCCAAAGGAGGTGATGGTGGCCACCGGATTTCCCGCCGGAAAGCGGAAGTCATCTCCCTTATAAAGCGCTCCGACGGTCTCTGTCCCCGCCTTCGGCACCACATCCTGAACAGCCGTTCTGACTGCCGACATCTGGTTGCCGAAACCCATCGTACAGACCCTCGTCTCTGGATCCCCATGGAATGCAACCCCCAGCTGGGGTTCGAATTCCTTCACCGCTGCTGCCCCGATCACCAGAAGGTTTCCGCCTTTCCGCACATAGTCCAGGACCTTCTCTTTTAAAGAACCTTCCAGCCCTGTCCACTCGGGGATGACAATGACCGGATATTCCTCCATCCTCTTTTCAAGCTGGTGGTCCATCAGGATCTCCACACATTTCTGGCCATCGAGCAGCATGGAGAGGTTACCCTCCACGTTCCGGACGTTCCAGCCATACACCTGTGCTGTTTGCTTCCGTTTGCTGAAGGTCGAATACCAGAGCCCGATCTGTGGAATGGCCTCCGCTCCCTTGCAAAAGGGCTGGCGTTCATGGCAAAACTCGCTTAATTCGCCCATAGGACCAAAATACCAGGGCTTGATCGAACCATCGCGGTTCTGTGTAAAATAGGCCTGAAACCCGCCGCCCATGGCCATCACCTCGGCTGCCTCCTGCTCCAGCTGCGTGATCGATTTGGGACCCGCAAAATGGCCTGCATCGCCAAAATCGTATGTGAATCCCCATGCCATCAGATCCCATGGCTTTCCCTGCAAAGCCATACAGCGCGCCTGAAAACCGGCGTTGTAAACACAGTTTTGCCCGGCAACATCGCCTGACAGGTAGTCAACGTTCACATCCACCGGCTCCGGCATCATGGAAGAGAAGGCCCAGTTGCTGGTGATCTGGAAATCCGGGTTATACTGGTGAATCTCATCAACGTACTTTCTCACAAAACTCCTGAAAGCCTTCCGGTTCAACTCGACAAACTCCTGAAAACCGGGATCTTCTCTTGATCGGGGCGCACTGGCAATCCCAGTTTCCTTTCTGAACTGAACCAGCAATTCAGGAGAATAATCAAGCCCGGTTGCCCAGCATTCACCATCGACCCATGCTCCATCCAGGCCATAATCGGAAATCTCCTTCAACTGCGGTATCAAGAGGTTATCCAGGTAGCCACCCCGGTATGCCGCCTTTTGCCTGTCGGGTTGCCCGTCAGCATTTATCCGGGCCCATTCGGGATGATCGCTGACTGCTTTCGTATCCCACAGCCCCGAGTAATGCACGTACAGGGCCACATTGTGCCGGGCCGTCACCTCCCGCCAGATCTTCAGGATATCTCTGGTGAAGCCACCGGCCTGGTTCCCTACCCTTGTCGGATAGCTTGAATATCCCGGGTGGCCCTTGCAGTCCACCTGTACATAATCGGGTTTTACAACCATCAGGAACGAATCGATCATTTCAGGGGTAAAGGTCTTCCCGATCTCCATGTCATCCTGGTTCGCATGGAAATCGAAATGGATCCCGAAATAGCTTTCTGCCCTTTTCAGGGGCTGGGCGCTCAACTGGACTGCCAGGACCAGCAGTGGTGAGATGAGAATGAGTTTCTTCATGATTTATCTTTGAGTATTACGGTTACCCTTTCACCGCCTATCCATCCGGAGATGCCGACCGAACTGGCGCATGCAGTCAGAGAGAAGTTGCTGCCTTTTCTTCAGGGCTGGATTTTACTTACCTTTAACGGATGGCGGCACGACTCTTTACCAACTTACCGGTGACCACGCTTTGGCCGGTATCCAGTTGATACATGTATATCCCTTCCGGCAGCTGGCCTGTATCCAGGTCATACTGCCCTGCTTCACCCATGTCAATTTTTCGATTGATGCAGGTCTTGCCCAGCAGGTCGATAATCTTCAGGCAGCATTCCCCGGTCCCGGCCCGGTTGATCCTTAAGGTTATGTGGTCGCCGAAAGGATTCGGGAATACCTCCAGGGCCGGAAGCACCGCCATTTTCCCTGCAGAAGTGTGGTCCCTTTCACTGGCCTTCAGCGTGATCCCCCCTCTTATCCCCATGTAACTGCCCGCAATAACGACAGTTCCGGCCGCAGTAGTTGTAAAATAAACTGCGTTGTCCACCGGCCCGAAAAGGGTTCCTTTCCCATAGCTGATGCTCCACTGAAGATCCAATACCGTGTCATTCAAAGGGTATCCGTGCTGGTCATTGTACACGGCGGATATCGTAACCGTGTCTCCGGTATAGAATGATGTCTCACTGGCGGATAGTGTAATTTTCTCGACCAGCGGGGTATACAGGACGAATTCATAGACCGCGGTATCGGTATACTTTGCGCCCTCCGCGACCATGGTATGGATCGTTCCCTGAAGATGGTCCACCTGGCGGCTGCCGTTGAAATCAACCTCTGACCCGTCAAGGTAGACGGCCGTGGCATTGATGGTGGTCCAGCTCAGTATACCCACGGTGTATTCGCTTGTGATGTACTTCCTGTCGCTTTCAAGACTGGTAATAAAGGTTACACCTTTTTCAGCCTGCCGGATCACATCGGTCTCCATGAACCTGTCAAAAACGATCCGGGCCATGGCAGTCGCACCATCGTAATTCGGGTGTATGAAATCGGGGAACAGGTGGACGCTGTCTTTCAGTGGGTTATAAAAATCGATCAATTCGGCACCGGTTTCCGCCAGAACCTGGTCCACCACCGGGATCACGCCATTGACGATCACCGAATCCCTGATACCCCAGACAATTTCGAATGCAGGGGGCGGGTAACAGACAAAAAACTCTGCGAAAGGGTTTATCCGCTTGAATGTGTCGATCATCGACATGTAGTCACCATAGAATTCACCCCCGTAAGCGTCCCAGTTCTGAGGCTTTGAATCGTTTGTACCAAGGGCAATGACCACGATATTCGGCTTGAAGGCCAGGGCCTGGTCAAATTCCGGATCATCCCAGGTTGGAAAATCGCCGTTTTTGAGCATTGTCCTTGAAGAAATTGCAAAATTGCCAATCACACAGGTGTCGCCGAACACCCCCTCCAGAAGGTCCCCGACTTGGGCGGGGTAGCTCTGGGTCGCGGGGATTGAGGTCCCGGCCCCGTAGGTGATGCTGTTGCCCATAAAAGCGATCCTCACCGCATAATCCTGTGCGTGCACGGTCACTGCCGGCAGGAAAAGGATCACCGCCGCCATCAGCGAAAACCTCTCCTTCATAAGATTTTTCATAGACCCAAAAATAGATATTAAGCAGAACAATCTTCTAATGTGGGCAAGTAAAATCTGTCCTGCTTTTCAGGGCCGGTGCACCGGGTCAATCGAAATGGTGACAATAACTTCATCTTGGAATTATTCTCAGTTTTGCTTCCGTGTGTTCTGAAAAAGCATTGCACCGTTTCAGATATTCCAGCATCTCATCCTGGTCCTCGCCAAAGATGTTCTCACTGAATTCATGAGCTCTCTGCATCATTCTGATATATGGGGCACTCTCTCCCTGCCTGGTTAATTTCCTCAAAGCACCCAGATAATCATCCCTGTAAACAGTTGGTATAATAATTTTTGACTGACCCGCAGCGGCAAGTTCTGCATTCATCATAATTCGTGCAATTCTCCCGTTACCATCTATGAACGGGTGCACTTCGCTTAAAATAAACATGATATAGGCGGCTTTTGAAAATGGATGCTCCAGTGCTTTGCAAAGATCAAAACTTTTGATCAGTGTTCCTTTTGCCAGATTGAAGTCAACAAATGAAGTATTTCCTGCAAAATTATTACGGTCTTTGAACAGACCCGGATTTTTATCCGGCCTTGCACCCAGTAAAATTCCATGACGATAAATAAGCATATCCAGAAATCCCTCGGAAGATTGGGGTGTAACTGACATTTCCAGGTGATTTGAGACGATCTGAAAAGTTCCCAGAACATCGTGACTATCTTCATTTCTGGCCGGTAACGGTCTGTTCGTTTCTATGATTTGCCTTGCTTCATCTATTCCGAAAACTGTTCCTTCTATAAAATTCGAAAAATAACTCTCAAAAAAAGCGAAATTGCGAAACGACTTCCCGGTTCTGTTTCTGTCAGGCCTGTATTTGAATTCTCTCTTTTGCAGTTCACGGAAAAGGCCTTCAAACAATGCTATTCTGCCAGGGTCATAAGGAACTCCAAATGCTCTTGCTGCTGCAACAGGAGAAGAGAGTATCTTTGATGCTTCTGTAGCGAGCAGGGCACTAATGATTTTATTTAGTCTCCCGAATTCCTTCTGCATATTCAGCTCAGAAGCAATCGATCCGGCTTTATCTCTTATCCTGTTTATCTCACCTTCACCATTCACCCTGATGATCTGCTCCAGCTTACTTTCCAGCTGATCGAGTGGCAGGCATTTTGAAGTGTCATTACTCTGCTTTGAAAGTTGCAGATTCTCCAGGAATGCCCTTGCTTTTTGTGATACATACAGATCTCCTGAAATTGGATTATCCCCGTCAACCGGATCGGGACCTTCAAGAAACCTGAGAATAATACCAGGCAGATTAATCCTTTTGGTATAAGTGTAAGTTAAAAAGATATGGCCTGCTGCTGTAGGTTCGAATTCAAACGCTGACCGATGACTCAGCAGCGCTCCCGGATAGAGCCTGCCAAGAATCAGGAAGAGGTTTCTTCTAATGATCACTTCAGCTGGTTCTGTCAGGTTTGAGGAATAAACGCGGGGGGCAATTTTGCGTATCCTGCCATTCTTTACCAGTCTGGAAATCTGTTTTGATATTCCCGTATCAGAGGAACTGAAGATTATCTCCTGCAGATGCATGGGTAAAACATTTTCCATGTCAGGATGATTAATTCAGCAGAAAGGAAAATAATTTCTATTAAAATTCAAATATAGGCAAATATTTTCTACTTTTATTACTCCAAATGGCATATTTTTTCCAGAATAAGATCAAAATAATGTGAGTCCGATACAACCCGCTAAGCATAAGCGGCCAGTCGCGAGGAACCTTTAGCAGTCAACCTTCGATTCATATATCATCCCAATTGTGCTCGCTTACCCTGCCCCAAGGAGCGGGGATTCCAGGTTCCACCTGAAAACTGCAGGTTTGATCAGGAGATTTTTATGATGCGCAGATAATCAAGCATGGCATCGTTAATCTCACCATCCATGTTGATGTTCCAGTCATCGAATTCAATCCGGAATTCGTTTGTCCCCTCTTTCAGAGATACAACAACACCATTTGAAAATCCCCAATCCGACCATTCACCGGTTCCCCTTTGAGGAAAGACCAGCACTCCTTTATAATCACTGTTCACATAAAAACTTCTGACGGCACAGTTATTATCCGTATTCCAGGGACCGGTTCCGTTTGAATATCTGCAATCAATCAGGTACTCACCTTCAGAACCGACACGTACGGGGATCACTATTTCCCTGTTCATGGTCGTGCTTATCTCTGAAAAACCTTCCCCGGAATAGTTGGTACAGAGCCTGTTTGACCGAGGGAGAAAAGCCTCGATCTCCACGATCATATGATCGGATTCGGGGTATACAAGGATGGGTTCGCTTGAAAACGATTCCGAACCCTCATTGTCAATTGCAATGACTTTGTATTCACCAAAAGCATCCTCATTCACGTCAATAGAGTTGTCTTTGACCGTACTTATCAAATGCCCGTTCCTGATGACATGATAAAAGGCTGCTCCGGAAATTGTATCCCACACAATTTTTGAATCAGCCAGTTGAGCATGCGGGCCTGGTAAAGAGAATCTGTTGGGTACCCGGTTAATGCCCCTTTCCCTGAAATCGTTGTTCATCATCACAATTTCAATATGGTGTTTTCCGGATACGGAACCGGGCAGGAAGGCATTTTCTAGCGGATCACCATCCAGTGTTATCCCGGCAATTTCATTCCCGTGTCCTATGACCGTTATTTCCAATACCGCATTCCGGTATTTAAAGTTGGAAAGCGTTTTTTCCCCTGCATAAACTTCAGGAATAACCGGCTGAAATCGAATCCCGTCAATCTCAAATGAAAGACCCATAAAGAGCCGGTGGACCATGGCAAGATTCCCGGCTATGCTCCACAGCATCCGGTGAGAGTTGATCTCAGTCCCGACATAATCACCTGTTTCTGCTACAAAGTTTTCGTAGTTTGTAAGGAACAGCCCGCCTGCCCTGTAAATTGAAGCCAATCCATGCTCCAGGGCTGTTTCATTTCCTGCTTTGCCTGCGGCAAGATTCCAAAATGACTGCACAAAGGGCCAGATCCCGTTGTTATGGTAAGGAGGGATGCCGGGGATCTGCGGGTAGATGCAGGAAGTTCCATAGACGGTTACAGGTGAACGCGCTATTATGGACTTTGCCTGCTCAGGATCAGCAATATCATACAGGATGGCTAATGCCTCGCCAAGTGCCTCGAACCGGGGAGAAAGATTCATATATGTTCTGCCGTAGAGGTATTGTCCGTAATACCCTTTTTCCTCCATCCAGAGATATTCATTGATCCCCTTCCTGATTCCTTCTGCCCTTTCCAGGTAGACCTCAAACGGTTCACCCAGCAGCCTGGCCATTTCAGCCGCTATCATGTGCGCCTGGTAATGGAC
>CAYXUD010000042.1:0-111257 GCA_964467775.1 uncultured Bacteroides sp.
TATAAGGCAAATGGGCTAAAAGTGCATCTATTTGCAGCTTCCGGAAATGAAAAAACCCTGAGCGAAATCTCAGGGTTGAGTCTTGCGGTCTGGACGGGACTCGAACCCGCGACCTCCGGCGTGACAGGCCGGCATTCTAACCAGCTGAACTACCAGACCTTTTTATTATTGATGGCTATGGGTACTCTTTCTTAGAACGTGCATAATGAAAATGCGTGGCAAAAATAGATGATTTTTTCATTCCGGCAAAGGAAAGTATTAAAAATCGCAATTAAATATCAGGGCCTGATTTACGCGTTTCTCCTCATAACTGAATTCGCTGAAAAACAGTAGGATCATTTTACCGGTACCGGCATCCTGCCGGCAACGGGGCCTACCCCATGACCACTTCAATCCCGGTGGTTGAAGTTAACAGATCGGCCGGAATATAAGGGTCCTGCAGCTCCCGGCCGTTGACGCGGATGGTGCGCACTCCGCGCTGCACCCCCTCCGGGTTGCTTACCCTGATATCCAGGGTTTTCCCGCGGAAGATCCGTACAGCCGTAAAGTGCTTCCACTGCGCGGGGATGCAGGGATCAATGGTTATGCCATGGTATTCAGGCCTGATCCCGAGGATGTAGTGGCTCACCGCATGATAGGTCCAGGCTGCCGAACCGCTGAGCCAGGGGATCCTGGAAGCCCCCTGTTTGGGGCTGTGTTCGGTATGGGTGCTCTGGCAGACCACATAGGGCTCGATCTCCCTCACTTCAGCCCTGGTATTGCAGGCGGCAGGCAGGTAGGCCCTTAGGTACCGGTAGGCCCGGTTCCCTTGGCCCAGCATGGCTTCGGCCATCACTCCCCACGCCTGCGTGTGGATAAAGATCCCCCCGTTCTCTTTCAGGCCGGGATTCATCAGCATGGCCCGCACGATGTTGTAATCCGATGCGGTATAGGGAGGCGTACAGATCTTCAGCCCAAAATCTGTGGCCAGCCGTGCATTGACCTGCTCCATGGCCGTTCCGGCCTGCTCCGGAGTGGCGGCGCCGCTGATCACCGACCACGCCTGCGGGTTCAGGAAGATCTGCCCCTCCGGGCTGTCCGACGAACCGAACTTCATGCCATCCGCCCTGTACCCCCTCATGAACCATTTGCCGTCCCAGGCATGCTGCTGGAGACTGACGTCCAGTTTCCCCAGTTCCTGCCTGCCCCACCTCTCTTCTGCTGTTTCACCCAGCATCCCGGAGATCTCCACATATTCCCTGAGGGCAAGGCGCAGCTGCATGGCCACAAAAACAGACTCCCCGCTCTCCCCGAACCTGAGACAATCGTTCCAGTCCGCTTTCAGCCCGTAGGGCAGCCCGTGCCCGCCCGATCTCTCGACGGAGAACTCGATGGCCCGCCTCAGGTGCATCAGCACCGTCCCGCTCCCCCTGTCTGCATAGGGTATCTCCTTTCTGTAAAAATCCACCTCGCCTGACTCTTTCACATAGGCCGGAACGGCATTGAAGAGCCACAGGCAATCGTCACTGCGGTACTCGGAAGGATCGGGAGCCGTTTCCGCCCCCGGGGTGTGGGAAACCGGGGTTACCACCGGCATGGCCCCTCCCGTGGAGACCTGCCCGCTGATCATCAGTTCCAGCCTTTCCCTGGCCTCTTCAGGGATCGCGTGCACGATGCCGACGATATCCTGGACCGTGTCACGGTATCCGAGCCCGTCCCGGTCAATCCCCGAGTAGATCAGGCTGGCCGCCCTGGACCAGTTGAAGGTGATCAGGGCATTGTAGATCCCCCAGGCATTGATGGTGCTGTTCAGCTCCCGGTCCGGGGTCTCTGCCGTCAGGCCGGCCATCCGGTTATGCCAGGATTGTTTGAGTGCCTCAAACTCGGCATCCACCCGGGCCATGCCGGAGAACTCCTCCACCGCCCTCTTCCCTTCAATGCCTGCTTTGCCGATACCGGTCAACACCAGGAACTCCCTGCTTTCTCCCGGTTCCAGGTCGAGTTCCCCGCACAGCGAGCCGCACGGGTTGTCCCCGTATCCAAGGCTGTTGGAGGGAGCACCCTCTTCAACCGTGCCGGGATTGGCATAGGTCCTGTAAGGGCCCAGGAAAGCCTCCCGGTCGGTATCAAAGCCCACCAGTTCGAGCCCCGTCATGGCATGGAAGGTGTGCCGCCCCTGGTCCTTCTCCCTGAAGTCATGGGGCATTTCGGGTATATTCACATTGGTTCCGTGGTCTATGATGCCGTCAGACACCTCCATCCTCGCCGTGTACTGGACATACTGGATGTTCAGCAGGTCGTCAACGGCATTCCAGTTGCCGGCATACTCCACGTAACTGAATACCCTCAGCCTCCTGGGCTCCTTACCATGATTGGTCACCCTGACCTTCCACAGCTCCAGGCTGCGGCCCAGCGGCACAAAATAGGTGGTCTCGGACCCGATCCGGTCGTATTTCGAAGTGATCACCGTATAGGCGGTCCCGTGCCTGCAGGTGGATTCATAGCTGTCCAGCGGTTTGCCCGCCGGCTGCCAGGCGTTGGACCAGAACTGCTTCGAATCCCTGTCATGGAAATAGATGTACCTGCCCGGCTGGTCCAGGGGGACGCTGTTGAAGCGCATGCGCATGAAACGGCCCATCCCTCCTGATTTATAGAAGCTGTACCCCCCGGCGTTATTGGTGATGATCGCCCCGTAACCGGTATCCCCCAGGTAGTTGCTCCACGGTTTGGGGGTATCGGGACGGGTGATCACATACTCCTTGTTGCGGTCATCAAAATGTCCGTATTGCATGGCAGTTACGCAGTTTGGCTGTTAAGTGGTGGCAGCTTGAAGAGGGATGGTCAGAACCTGATGTCGAGGTGATCCCCCGGACCGAGCTCCACGCTTTCGGGCAAAGATAGTGAAAGGATCCCATCCTTCGATTCAACCTTTGCCTTTAACGGCTTTCCGTTCACGGTAATGGCCGGCTTTGCCGTTGTGAACCCGGAATCTTCGATCCGCAGCGAAAAGAGGCCCATCTTCCCGGTCCGGACCATCAACCCGATCCCGGTCTCCGCCCTCTTATAATGGGCGGTCCCGTTCCCGTGTGCAAAGAACAGGGTGTACTCCTGCCGGTCCAGTTTGGGGCTGAAGGAGTAGGCCCCGTCCGCAATGCCCAGTCCGAGGTACCCGTGCAGGATCGACCAGGCCGACATGGGCCGGTAATAGTGCCCGCCGAATTCCTGGTGGTCCCAGTAGAGCCCCGCTTTCCGGTACCGGTCATCCACGGCCCTGATCACCCGTTCCGCTTCACCCACCATCCCTTCGTAGAGCAGCAGGGAGGCAAAGGCGAGCTCCACCCCGGTCCAGCAGGTATTGGCCTGGTCCACCCAGAGGTCCGATTCCTGGATGGGGAACAGGTCGGGCGTGGCAGGCCATGTGCAGTTCCTCAGCCCGAAACCCTCCCGGAACGAGTATTCCATCACCGAAGCAAGGGATGACCTTACCCGCTGCGGTTCCACCAGGTACCCCAGTCCGCTCTGGTGGGCCACCCACTGCCCAACCAGCTGGTCGGTGAGCACCCCGTCATCCTCCCCCCGCTCGCCCATGTAATCATTGGACAGCATGTAGTACCTTCCGTTCCAGAGCTTATCCTCCATCAGGCGGGTACCCTGCTCCAGGATCCCGCTGGCCAGTTCCCCTGTCTTCCTGTCCCCCATCACCCCTGCAGCCATGCTGACGGATTTCATGGCTGCCAGCCACTGGGACTGGATGTAAGAGGCCAGGCCGTACATGGGGAAATTGTCGTAGCTGCACATGATCCCCTCCATATCCGGCATCCTGTCACCGTCCCCGTCCCGTTGTGTGAGGATATAATCGATCCCGCGTGTTACGGAAGGCCACATGGCCTCCAGGTATTCCCGGTCCCCGGTCCAGAAAAAGTCCCGCAGCACCAGCTGGATATAATTGGGAACCAGGTCGATCCTCTCGAACGTTCCCCAGGTCCCGTTGTGCTCCAGGTCTATATCCTCCTGCAGCCCGTGGTGGATCTCCCCCCCGGCAGACTGGATACGCCTGTGGGCGTGCATCATGCTTTTCTGCAGCTCCGGGAAAAGGGCAATGATGGAGCAGGAGCCATAGAGTGATACATCGATGGTCCCGAGAGGCCCCCAGGGTTTATCCGGGGTCATTCCCTCCCGGATGGCAAATGTCCCCGCCTTTGAGAAGATGGAACTGGTAATGAAGGTATTGAAATGGGAGTTCACCTGGTTCAGCACAAATGGCGGCAGAGAACTGTTGTAGAAGTCCTCCCGGAACTGCAGGGTCCTTTCCGTCAGATCCTCCTGGTTGCCGGCCAGGTAGAGCCCCACCTCTTCGCTGGAGCCGAAGAAATTGTTGTAATAGTGGCCAACTATGCGTGTTTGCTCTAACCCAAGGTCATAGTCGCCATCTACCGGCTCGGGAGTGTCAGTGACAGCCCCGTAACGGTTTGGAAAGTACCATGCCAGCACAAATGTATGCTCAAAAGCCTCGCCCTGGCCCAGCAGATGGTCCACCCCGATGGAGCTGAAACAGCGCTGGTCGTTATTCCCCTGCTGGACACGGCCCTCCAGTTTTCCTTCCACCTCCCGGTTCCTTCCATCCGTATCGTTGATATCCTCAAACCTATCTGAAACCAGCAGCTTTTCATAGTAAGGATGTTTATGCTCCCAACCCAGGTAGTAGCTCGACCGGCCGGAGAGGGAAAAGAGTCCCATCTCCCCGGCGGAGGAGTGACCGGGATCCATCCCCCCGCAGGTCATGGTAAATCCCTTGTAGCCCTCACCTTCATGTGGCTGGCTGATAAAATACTTGTCTGTCACGTCATAGCCCACCAGGTTGCGCAGGGTGCCCACCAGGAAGACCTTAACCGGTTTCTCCCCGGTTGCTTCCACCTTAAATTTGAAATATGCCCCGGGAATGGAAGAGTTCCTGGCGTCATGGGGAATGAAAGGTGAGAATGCTTCCATCCGGATCTTCAGGGGCATCCCGGGATCCGTAAAGGTGAGCTCTGTGACCGGAAAGCAGGCTGAGTAACGGATCGTATCAACTGCGGACATCCATGGATAGTAGTAGGAGATGCTTTGCATTCCGCCTTCCGAAAGGCTGTTGTTCAGCTGGAGCAGCTTGATCTGTGGCGGCTCGCCCTCCACCTGGTACCGCACCAGGAAAAAAAAGAATGACTGGTCAGCATAACTCCTGGGATAGGTCTTGACTTTCAGGGGCTGACCTGTTCCAAACGGCCAGTTGTTCATGATGGTCCAGTTGCAGAACTGGCCATCTTTCCTAAGCTCAATGTACCCCGTGCCGAGTCCCCCGATGGCTATCCCGCTCCGGACCCTGTCAGCACCTGTAAAGGTCTCACTGATCCCCCTTTCAGCGGGTGCCTGGGCAACCAGAGAGGTAACTGTCAGTGACCACAGCAGCACGACCAGCAACATGGCAGGCCTGCCTGGAGATCTCCTGTATTCCATAAGAGCGAATCTATGGATTCGCCGGATGGCTTAAGTTCATTATATTCCCGTTTTGGTCTTGTATTTTAAGGCAGAAGCCTGAAAAGGCCCGGCAGATGGTTCCCGCGCCGGGCAGCCTGTCAAAGGATCACGAAAAGGAGGAGGAGGATCAGTACCACCAGTATGATCATCAGCAGAGCTTCAATGCCCTGGCGTCCGTTGATGCGGCTAAAGATCGACATCCCTTCCCAATCTGCACGTAAAAATAGTGCCGAACAGGCCTTTGAAGGTCATCTCCATTGCAAAAAAGGTATAATAGATTGTTTTGAAGGAAGATGCTATTTCATGTACTCTTTGGGAGAGACAGAGAACATCTCGCTGAAACAGGTTGAGAAGTATTTTGGGTTGTTGAACCCGACTGCATAGGCTACTTCCGAGATATTGTATTTCCCCTGTTTCAGCAGCCTGGCTGCAACTTTCAGCCGGATGGTACGGACAAAAATATTCACGGTCAATCCGGTGAGTGTCTTCAGCTTCTTATAGAGGTTCCCCTTGCTCATGCCCAGTTCGCAGGCCAGCACATCACCCGAGAGCTCCGTATCGTCAATGTTGTCCTCCACTAGCTTCACGAACTTTTCCAGGAATCCCTGGTCAATCTGGCTGATCTTGATGTTCTCCGGTATATAGCTGGCAGCGCTGGCAAATTTTTCCGCCATGTGCTTCCGGCTGTCCAGGATGTTCCTGATCTTCAGCTTCAGGATCTCAGGATTGAAAGGCTTTGTAATGTAATCGTCTGCACCCGACTCGAGGCCCAGGATCTGGCTTTCGGCACCTGTTTTTGCAGTGAGCAGGATGACGGGAATGTGGCTTGTGAGTTCGTCCCCCTTGATCATGCTGCAAAACTCCACTCCATCCATCCCGGGCATCATCACATCGCTGATGATCAGGTCGGGAAGGTTTTGCCTCGAAACCAGCAGTCCCTCTTCACCGTTCTGGGCCAGCATCACGTTATAGGTATCGCTCATCTCGTTATAGAGGAACTTCTGCATGTCCAGGTTATCTTCCACTAGCAGGATCCTGAAGAGGTCCTCCCCCACCAGGGGTTTGCCAAAAGGATCCCCGCTGCTGTACTCATAGGTTTCCAGCATGGAGGAGATATATTCCATGGTCAGGTCGGTTTCCGGTTCGACCAGGATCTCCTCCGGTTTATAGACCTCCCTGCTTGCCGGAATAAGGACCTCGATCATGGTGCCGTGACCGGCGTCACTGTGAACCTCGATCCTTCCGTAATGCCTCAATACCAGGTCTCTCGACAATGAAAGCCCGATCCCGGAACTGATACGGGCTGACCGGTGTTTGTTGGAGACCTGGTAAAACCGGTCAAAAATATGGGGAAGGTGCTCTTCCGGAATCCCCGGGCCACTGTCATGGACAGTGATCTTCAGCCACTCATCCCCATCCGGGCTCACCTTTTCCATCAGGAACAGTATCTTTCCCCCCACCGGGGTATACTTGAATGCGTTGGAGAGAAGGTTATAAAAGATCTTTTCGATCTTGTCCGCGTCAAACAGCACCTGTACGGAGGAGGGAACGGCCCTGAATATGAAATCGATCTTTTTCTTCTCAGCATAAGGGATAAAGAGCTGGTGAATGTCCTGCAGGTATTTGGCAAGATCATCCTCGGCCACTGCCAGCTGAAGATTTCCGGTCTCCACGCGCCTCACCTCCAGCAGCTGGTTGATCAGTCTGAAGAGACGCCGCTCATTCCGGTACATCAGTTCAAGCTCTTGCTTCACCGAATGAATGTCGCTGAAGTCTTCCTTCCCGAGAAGCTTCTCCGTGGGACCCATGAGCAGGGTCAGCGGGGTCCTGAATTCGTGCGAAATATTGGTGAAGAACTTGAGCTTCATCTGGTCAGATTCATGCAGCCTCTCGGCCATTTGCTGGATCTCGTCATTTCTCTCCGCCAGGAGCCTGTTTGCCTCTTTCAGGTCATGGGTTCTCGCTTCCACCTCCCTGGCCAGGGTCTCTTTCTGGTTCTTCAGCATCCGGGTCCTGATCTGCACGATCATCAGGAATATCATGAGGATCGTGAAGGTGATGACCATCTTGAACAGGGGAGTCTGCCAGAAGGGCGGCAGGACATTCAGTATGATCTCCGATGGCTCCCTGAATGCTGTTCCATCGCTGTTGGTCCCCGTTACCCTGAGGGTATAGGTACCGCTGGGAATGCTGGTATAGCTGATGAACCGCTGGCCGGGCCCCAACTCGTTCCACGATTCATCGAATCCGTCGAGCATATACCTGTACCTGATCTTCCCGGCTGCAGCCATGTCTAGGGAGGCGAACTCGAAAGAGATGAACCTCTCCCTGTAAGTGAGGGAGATCTGGTCCGTATAGGAGATGGAACGCTCTAGCAGAACCCGACCGTTGATGGTATCACGGGGAAGGACAGGCTTGCCCGAAACGCTCAATCCGGTAAAGATCACCGGGGCATCATACTCAGGCTTCTCCCTGATCTCTTCAGGATTGAAATAGTTGATCCCGTTGGTGCCCCCGAAGTACATGATCCCCTCATTGTTCTTAAAAAAAGCGCCTTCGTTGAACTCATCTCCCACCAGCCCATCCTCCTTGCTATAGATGCTGATCTTCTCCGTCAGGGGGTCAAACTGGACCAGCCCCCGGTTGGTGCTGAGCCAAAGGTTTCCCATTTTATCCTCCAGGATCCCGTGGATGGTATTGCTGGGAAGCCCCTCGTCCATGGTGATGGCAGAGAACTTACCACTTCTCCTGTCAAACCTGTTCAACCCTCCGTTCTGGGTTCCCACCCAGAGGATATCATTCCTGTGGATTTCCGGTTCAAGGATACATTTCACCCGGTTGTTGCTGATGGAACCTGGATTGGCGGGATCGTGCACCAGGTGCCCGAACCGGCCTGTCTCCGGATCAAACCTGTTCAGCCCGCCTCGGATGGTTCCCAGCCAGAGGATCCCTTCCGAATCTTCATAGATATACTGGATGTGGCTGTCATTGGTGCCGGAACTGTCACCTGTGCTCACCACCGGAAAGTATTCGAATGAAACACCGTCCTCCTTCAGCCTGCAGAGCGGATTGCCCGTGGAGCCAAAGTAGACATGACCATCACGGGTCACGCAGATCGATCGCATGGACCAGAGCAGGAAAGAGGCGCTGTCCTGTTCGTTGAGGTGGAAATTGAGGAACCGGTCCCGGCCCGGATCATAGAGGCTGGCCTTGTAATCGAAAGAGCCCATCCAAATCTTCCCGTCAGGGGCCTCTTTCATTACCCCGATAAGGTTGGCGGGAAGCTGGCTAGAAACCTCATAACTCACTCCCCTTTTCAGGTCAAAATGATTGTTGTATCCCCGGGTTGTGCCATTTTTAAGGTCGACCCTGTTCAACTCGGTCTTTGTTCCCACATAGAGGAGCCGGTCATCATCCTCGAAGATGGAGTATACCTCGCTGTTGGTGATGAACAATCCCCGGTCAGGATAATTGTCGATGGTCCTGAACTGCCTGGCATTCAGATCCACCCGGTAGATACCATGTTTCTCGGTCCCGACCCACAACAGGCCGGTCCTGCTCTCGTGCAGCCCCATCACCTTCGCCCCTCCGAACATGAAAGGATCCTTGCTCCTGGTCTTGAACACCTCCACACTGGCCAGATCGGGAGAGAGCATGAAGAGGCTTCTGTCCTTATTCTCATTGGATGCAGCCCAGATATATCCTTTCGAGTCTTCAAGAAGCCTGATGATCCTGATGCCGCTTGTCTCGGTGATCAACTGCTCTTCAAACTCCCCTCCCTTCCTGTGGATCCTGTATAATCCATGTTCGGAGGCCACGAGCATGATCCCTGAAGAGGTCCGCAGTATATCGAAAATAGTGGGAAGCAGGTTCGGATTCAGCGGGGTATCCACCAGGGTGATGACCAGGCACCTCTCCTCATAGGGATTTTGAATGATGTTCAGTCCGCCATGCTCAGTCCCCACCCAGATGGAACCATCGGGAGCGCTGAATCCACAGGAGATGGACTGGTCGTTGAGTTGGACATCACCATTCAAACCGGTATGGCACCTTCGTACGCTTCCTGTGGAGCGATCCATCCGGTTCAACCCGTTTTCGGTACCCACCCAGAGAAAACCTCGCTGGTCCTCGAAAACCGTTACAATGCGGTTGTCACTCAGGCTGCCCGGATCGCCCGGATCATGCAGGTATACGGTGAACGAATCGTTCTCCCTGTTATAGCGGTTCAGGCCGTTGTCCGTTCCGATCCACAGGATCCCGTCCGAATCTTCATAATAATTGTGTGACATGCCGGGGGATCCTGAAACGATGGAACTGCTGGAAATGGATCCCTCCACCAGGGGGTCGGGGCGGCAGGGGTGAAATGTCTCCGTAGAGGGGTCGAACCTCTCAATCCCGCCACCTACGTAATTGATCCAGAGCTGGTTGCTTCCATCGAGGTAGATATCGCTGATCCAGCTGTCGGAGGGATTCCGGTTGCTCTTTCCCTTGTAGTAGTTCTTAAAGCTATACCCGTCAAACCTGTTCAGCCCGTCCTGGGTCCCGAACCAGAGAAATCCCAGGCTGTCCTCGGCAATGGATGCGACCAGGCTGTGGGACAGCCCATCCTCGATCCCTATGTGGTGGAACCTGATCTCTGATTGCTGTCCGTCTGCATAAAGGATCCATCCCGCAAGGACAGCAACGGATAATAGAAACGACCGCCTCATTTCCCGTGTCTTCATTACACGGGATTAAATTTAGGGATTTCCGCAGAAGCTACCTATTTTTTTATGATCATCCGGTGGGCCCTTTGCCGGTCACCCTGACTCTCCAGGAGGAACCTGCACAGGTAAGCCCCCTGTGGCAAAGCCTGGTGATCATTTCCCCTCCCGTCCCATTCGATCACCGATGCCCCGGCTTTCAGGGCGTGGGGTCCGCTGATGTGTTGAAGGGTACCCGCCAGGTCATAGACCTTCAGGGTCAGGTTCCCTTCCTGAGACAGGCTGATCCTGAACTGGACGATATCGCTGAAGGGATTGGGAATTGCAGTGATAGCGATCGCCCGATCATCCACGGGCTCCAACAGGATGACCAGCGGTGTATCATTCACAACGGTGAGGGTGGTTGCATCGGAAAAACCTCCGTCCCGCGCAGTTCCGGTGATGACCACGGTTCCTGCGGCCACTCCCTCCACATTCCCGCAGGGGTCCACCCGGGCCACACCCGGGTCAGAAGAGGAAAACCGGACAGTCCGGTCCGAAGCGTTGGCCGGATCAAATTCCACCGGGATGGCCAGTTCGGATCCAACCGGCAGCGTCAGTGTTCCGGGCATGGAGATCCCCTCCAGAGGAATTAGCTCCCCACCCTCCAGGCAGGTGCTCAGCACACTGTCAGGGATGGCTCCTTTTTCAATTCCAGGTCCTTCATAGCTCACCTGCAGAACCGCCCCTCCATCTTTTTCAAAGAAGTGTACCCCGATCTGGTGACTTCCCGAATCCATCTCAATGACACCGCCCTGTTCCACCGTGGCGTGCAGCCCGTCATTATCCACAATCAACACCCCGTCTATGAAGAGCAGGCTCCCGTCATCCGATGCGGTATAAAAATGATAGGCTCCCTCCCGGTAAACCGATATGTCACCATAAAACCTGAATCCGAAGTAATCCTCCTGAAGGGCCGGAGAAATGTCGAAATTACTGATCCGTCCCGCGAATACCGGTGCCAGGGTATCAAAGTCCGGCGTGATGTCCCAGTCCCCTTCGTAATACTGGTAGTTCAGGCCAGGAGTATTGGCACTTCCCTCCACCACGTTCACCACACAGGTATCGGTCAGTCCGCGCACCCCGGTTTCAGCGATCACCATGGTGGAACCCGCCTTGAGAGCGGTCACATTCCCCTCCTGGTCCACGAAGAGCACCCCGTCATCCGGAGTTCTCCAGAGCACTGACTTATTGGTGGCGGACTCCGGGATGAGGGTGGCCGCCAGCTGGATCTTTCCCCCTGCCGGGATATCCAGGCGGTGGTAATTGAGACGGATCCCCCTGGGAGGAATGGAGCTGCACGATCGGCACAACACTTCGAAATAGTTCAGGGTCATCATCCCGTTGTCAAACCGGATGGTCAGCGTCTGCTCCCCCTCCTTCAGTGGGATATCTTCCACGATGTGATCCATGAAAGGATACCATCCGACTACCGGAAGTGTCATGGATGCGATCACCTCCCCGTCAGCCTTCAGGGTAATGGAAGGTTCTCCCGATCCGGCGGTATACCTGAAACGGAAATCATACAGGTTGTCCTCCGGCGCGTCGACCGTGAAGTTCAGCCACTCCCCTGCATCGATGCCGGTCACGTGAAAGGCCGTCGCCCCATCGTCATAGGACTGGCCCACGTCCACATCCTCGAACCTGTATACCCCCTCGGCATTGCCCGGGGTCATGTCATGATAGGAAAAACCCTCCCCCCCGTAATCAAAATGCTCTGCCTCGATCAGGGCAGGGAGAAAGGCCGGGAGGCCCCCGTAGGGTCCCTGGGGGCGCGGTGGAAGAACCGTGATGGTAACTGTATCGGTAAAATTGCCCTCCTCGGTGGTGACCACGATCTGCGCTTCGCCTTCCTTCATGCCACCCACCCTTCCCTGATCATTGACAGAGGCTATGGCCTGATCAGTGGAGCGGAAGGTGACCCCCCTGTTCTCCGCCTCAGCAGGGAAAACTTCATATTCAAGGGTTTCATACTCCCCCGCGTGGATCTCGATCTCTTTTTTTTTAAATGCCACACCCGCCACACCGGGCACACCATATGTCTGCACCTTTGCCGCGCTTTCAAACCCTTCTGTAAAGGTCACCACGGCTTTGATCTCGTTGTAGAGGGGAGAGAGGCTGTCGATGCTGAACTGAAAGGGAGGTGCAATAGCGCTGCCCTTCTCCATGCCGTTCAGGTAGAGGGTAACGCCCTGAACGGCCGCTCCCGTGATCCCCGCCACATCGACCACCACATCAACCGGCTGCCCCTGGGCCAGGGTGTCGCTATCCGGCGAGACCAGGATAACCGGCTGGTAATTGTGCCCGATGGTCACCTGCGGACCTTCAGCCCATCTCTCCATCCCGTCGTTGTCCACCACCCTGGCCCTCAGTTGAAAAGTGCCCCCCTGCAGATCTTTTACAGGGAGGCCGGCATCATAGGGCGGAAGGAATTCCACGCAGAGAGGATGGTGATCCAGGTAGTACATCACACAGAACACTGCCGCATCATCATTTACCTCCACATCCACCTTCAGTGAATCGCTCTCATCAACAGAGGAAGGGGAAACGGGTGAGACAATGGAAATCTCCGGGGCGGCATTGGGAACAAAGGCGAAGGTGGTATCGGCAGCCAGGAATCCATAGGAAGCGGCAGCAGGCGCATTGGTCTGGTGAACCGTAAACTCGCCATCCAGGACCGAGTAGGGACTGTCGAACCAGAATTCAGAGACGGGCCACTGGTAGCGGTCAGGGTAGGACCGGATCTTGGCAAAATCGGCATCCCACGGACCCTGGGCATCTTCTCCCAGGAAATGGTCCCCGTTCCCCATCGGCCCGTAAGGCACCAGTCCCGGCACATATTCGTCCAGGTGGCTGATGTTATACCTGGAGTCCAGGTGAAGCATCCGTTGCGGGTGCCTGTCGCCCAGTCCGGTAATCCAGCTTGTATTCAGCGGGTTGTTCCCCAGGAAATAGTCCGCCGTGGTCTGCATGTAATCGATAAATTCCTCTTTTTGATCCCCCTCCGCCACATGCTGGGCAAACATGGGGGCGATGTTGATCGGGGTGGTGGTGGATCCCACAATGGCCGGCATGTTCCAGGAATATCCCATCCGCCCGGTCCTCTTTTTGGCCGGATCGAGAAAATCATTGACGGCGTACCTGATAGCGGCCTGGCTCAGCATCTCTTTAAGACCGGCATCAATGCCGGGATGATCCGGGCTGGTGATGAAGGACCACACTGCCTTTGTCTGGTTGTAATCCCCGCCGGCCAGGCTGGTCACCTCCGAGGTCACCCGGTTCAGCGCTTTCAGTTCATCCTGGTAAGCAGTCTCCCCGGTCAGCTTGAACAGGTTTGCCGCGGCATACATCCGCATATCATCCAGCGTGGCACCCTTCACGGTCTCCCCCGGGGCAATCTGATGGTTCTCCCCGGCCCAGTTGAAGGCTGCCACTGCCTCCGCCAGGAGCGCAGGGGTTGAATCTGTGATGCCGGCCATCTCCAGGCAGTAAGCAACCTGTGCCGCCAGTCCCGCAAACAGGTAGGAGGTGTGCGGATCCTCGCCGCACACATACCAGGGCCGCGCATCTTCATAGGAGGGCGAAGAGGCGGGTTTTTCGTTGAAATCGGAATTGACCCTTCCTCCCGCGATCCCCCCTCCCGGCTGCTGGTTCCGCCTGAAGTAGTTGATCAGCCAGCCGGCCTCATCGAGGATATCGGGGATCCCGTTCCCGCTTTCGGGAATATTCAGTTCATTGTCCCTGTAATTCTGGGGTGCCAGTTCATAGCCGGCCAGCAGGAAATAGGGAACATCGGTATGGTGCACATAGCCGTCCCAGTCCCCGGCATCGTGGTACCACCCCCATCCCCAGCCGGTGATCTCCCCCACCACGTTGGCCAGGATGCTGTCCCTGGAGCTGTCCCCCTCCCCGGAGAGCACCGAGGGGTACCTGGTGTAATAGAGCTTCATCACCCCGTCCTCCGGGTGATGGTCCCTGGGCTGGGCCCACCTGCCGGCATAAGCCTCCTCCTTGGCGATCCCCGCCCGCTGGTAATATAATCCGCGGGCCGTATAGTAGTAAGCTTCCCTGTAGGCATTCTCATCCAGGCTGAAGGGGTAGCTGCATCCGACTCCCTCCACCACCAGCCGGTACTCACCGGGAGTGGTGAACGCTGAGAAGTCCACTTCCCATACGTCTGAACCATACACATTGTTGGTGGTGCCCCAGCCATCGGGCGTACCGAAATCCTGCTCCCCATCCCCGAGGCCGCGCCGCCTGGTGGTAATGGTTCCCTCGTAGGCCACCGTATTGTCGGCCATGTTCACCAGGCAGAAAGCATTCCCCTGGAGGAAATCCATGTCAATGGGGCCGAAATCCCCGGCCCAGTGGGCCAGGTAACCGAATTTCATGCGGGAGGAAGGCCTGTATCCGTGCTGGTTCACATGGACCATCTCGCTTCGAAGATACATTTCATCGTACTCGAATGACACCTCGTCGAGGTTCTCCGCCAGCTCCCCGAACCAGATGGTGTAGTGCCTGTTCCTTTCAAGCTCATAAGGCAGCTCCAGGTAGATCCAGTGCTCCAGCACATACTGGTTGTCACAGATCTCCCGCATCCAGATGCAACTGTCGGAAATTGCAGTGGGCTTGCTTTTGCGGCCGATATGCACCGGGTTCCTCCCGTCCATGTAATTCGCATCGTCAGGGCTGAATATGTGATAGGAGTAGGGATGCGTGGCCCTGTAGGTATCCAGTCTGCTGTTGACGACCACATCCTCCTTCTCATCCTGGTGGTACCCGTGGTACTTCACATACCCGTCATCAAAGTGCAACGCAATGACCGTGGGGGTCAGCGGGATAAGATCCACCAGGTCGGACGCCTGGACTTTGGCAACTCCCAGCAATGCCATGCAGACCAGTGATAGTTCTCTCAACCTGCCAATCATCTTCTATATTTAAATGGACGGCGATGACTCTATTCCCTGATGAAAGGCCTGATGACCACCCCGTCCCTGCCTGAGATCCTCAGGTAATAGAACCCGGCCTCCAATGCTGAGAGGTCCAGTTCGGCCTGCGGCCCGTTGCACTCTTTCGAAATGCAGAGGCGGCCGCTGATGTCCGTCACCTCCAGCTGCTCCGTATATGCGGGAAGCCAGTCTATATACAACATCTCCCCGGCAGGATTCGGGTAGATCCTTAACCGGACCCCTTCAGGATCGTTGAATCTCACCTCACAGTCCGAGCCCTGACCGGAAATGGCGATCTCCACCTCGTCGTATATATCCGGGTTGTCCCAGGCCGTGGCCCTGACCCTCATGGTCCCGTTCCCTTCACAGGTCCCGGACCCTTTCAGGTCGAACCCGTAGGACATCAGGCTGTAGACAAATTCGATCCCGCCGGAGTCGACGCTCCAGATCACCGCATCCGACAGCACGTTCTCAGGTTCCACCTCCGCCTGAAGGATCAGTTTCCCCCTGCCCTCGATCTCGTAAACATCCGTTCCCAGTGCATGAATGGTGACCGATTCGGCCGACACATAGTCGTAATATCCCAGGGGCACATCCTCCACGGCCACCCCATCGCCGGCAAAGCCGATCACCACCATGCTGTATCTGGGCACGGTCACCAGCAGGCTGTCCGACATGGTGATCACGGTGGAATCCACCGTGGCATCCCTGGCACTGTACCCCTCCCCCGTGATCACATACTTCTTGACCGTTTCCGGGGCCGTCAGCTGCAACTGGTCAGGGAGGTCGATCTGCACCACCCAGTCATGCTCAAAATCGCGGCTGATCAGCAGGATACCGAATGCCTCCCCTTCGTTGTAGGCGTGGCAGCCCACCGGGGGTGTAGCAGTGGGAGACCCTGCTGAACTGGTCAGGTAGCCGCTTGTTTCAAGCTCGGTTCTCAGGGCATTCCCCTTGCATAATTTGTTGTAATACATGGTGGTATAGAACAGGGGCAACTTCTTATAATCCTGGGCGGGAACGACCATTTTCCACTGTCCGCCCGTCAGGTGGAACAGCGTGGGGATGGCACTGCCCGTCTCCACCGCGGAGGCATAGTAATCGGTCTGCACAAGCGCCTGGCCCAGCCTGCCAAAATAGCTGCTGTGGGTCATGTTGGCCTCATACATGTAGGTCGGTTTCAAATATCCGCAGGACTGGAGAACAAGGTCCATGGTAAGCTGAAGCCCTTCGATATTCCGGACCATGCTTCCGATCCCGTTCTTGTAGTAGTCCAGTTCGCTCTTTCCCGGATCGATCTCCGGCGAGTAATCGAGGTTCCCCCCCATGTACCCGCTCACGGCAAGCCAGTCCACCTCCCCATGGTCCCCTGTCACCAGACTCCTGTGGAGCGATTCGCTGTAGTCAGCGGGATGCGGGTTCCTGCCGCTGTAGGTCAGAAAGATCCTGTCTGCATCGTAATACTCCGAAGCACGCATCAGGGTGGCCATCTCGCGGCACCATTCACCATAAGCGGTATAGTTCGAGCCGATCTGGGCATTGTGTGCAGCGGCACCCCAGACCTCGTTCCCGAATTCAAAGACCAGTCCCCGGCTGTTATCCAGCAAAGGTTCGGTGAAACCTTCTTCAGCCCGCCTGGCCCCGTATTCCGAATCTGCCGGTCCCGCCAGGTACTCCAGGAAATTGGTGAAGGTCTCCGGTTCTGTCATCCAGTCGGTGGATTCCTCAACCCCGCAGCAGATGACGGTATAGGCACCTATCTGATTGCAGAAATCCATCATCCGGCCGAAGGTCATGGCCTTCCCGGAACCAATAAAATCATTGAAATTCAATGGATTGGCGGTCAAAGCCCCCCAGCGTATGGCTGCCACACCCAACTCTTTGATCAGTTTCACCTGCTCCGGGTCATCCATGAACTCGCCGTTCACAAAATCGGGATTGACCCCCAGGCCATCACTCCTTCCAATGGGATCCATGATCACCTTCAGCCTCGCTTTCTTATCCGTGATGCTTGTATCATGGGGATCAAACGCCGTGGTGGTAAAGGTTGCCGGCTGACTCTTTACTGACACGTTATAGGCAGCATCCACGGCCTCTATCTCAATGATGTAATCTGTTTCCGGGCTCAGCCCCAGGATAACAGCCTCTTCTCCATAGATCAGCCCCCCGGCATTATAGAGTTCACCGTCCACATAAAGGTTGTATCCCCTGATCTCTGTTTCAGCATCCGTTGCACCGCTCCATGCGATCTTGAGGGAGAGGTCGGAGATGACCGATGCCTCCACGGTGGTCGGGGGGGTGGGGGGTACGTCATCGCTGCCGTAGGTAGTGGTGCAGATGATCTCACTCTCCGGGGACTCATTCCCGGCCCTGTCCATCGATGTCACCATTACACAGTACCTTGTTTCCGTCACCAGGCCGGTCACCTGGCAGATGGTTTCCGTAATGATCCCTTCATTGATCTGTCTGCCGTTCAGGTAGAGGTTGTATCCGGCCAGGTTGCGGTCGTCCGAGGCGGGTGACCACTCCACCATCAGGTCAGTGAGCCCTGTATTTACCAGCGTGAAGTCACCGGGTGAGGAGGGCTTCTCCACATCGTGGACGAAGGAGAGGCACTCTCCCGGAATATATTGCTTCTCAATGCCCGGTCCCTCCCAGAGCATCCCGCCTATCAGTGTATGAATGTTCCACTGGGTGCCGTAGATGGCATATATCTTGCCTGCTTCAAGGGATACCATCACAGATCTCCACTCCTTGCTGGCAGGATTGGTCCCTATTCCGTCGTATGAGCGCAGGATCACCCGCGCATTGTCAAAATCCTCATCGGTGCTCAGCCCGATGCAGCAGTGGTCCCCGGCGATCATGGTGAAATAGTAGTCCCCGGTGGCAGGGGGGATCAGGTATCCCTTGAAAAAAGCGGTGAAGAAATCTGTCCCGGTGCAGGGAGGAAAAGTCTGGCAATCGGAGTAGACCGACAGGTTCAGCCCTGCCAGGTCGATCTGGTCGTAGGGTGCCACCCCGTCCGGGGCGATCATGCTGAAGGCGGGGTTGGCATCTATCGGTACAAACTGCTGCCAGAAGACAATATCATGGATCTCGAAGTTGATCCCGGGATTATTGTAAGGGCCCACAAAAACATCAAAAGAGGTATTTGCCGTGCCATCCGCATCGGTGGCCTCCACCTGGATGGTCACGGTTCCGGACAGGCCCTTTTCCGTCACATGGACAATAGCCAGAGTGTGTCCGGTTTCATAAGCCACATCATTGATCTCCAGGATCCCCGGGTCGGATGAAGTGACTGTAAAGGTGATCTCCTGGTCCGTCCCGGCATCCCCGTCATCTACCTCCGGTATCAGCAGGAAATTCTGGCCCGATCCCACCAGCAGGGTATCGGTATCCGGGGTGCCGATGGTCGGAGGGGTCTGGGCAAAAAGATACACCGCGGAGGCCAGTATGACGATTGAAAGCAAGTATCTTTTTTTCATGGTATATGGTTATAAGTTAGCAGGTTAGTGGGTGATGATCAGTTTCTGAGAGCCGGACCGGTATCCGTGGATCAGCTGTACCACATAGATCCCGTCAAAGGCTCCTCCCTGTGACCGGCCTGTAAGCGGCAGTTCCACCCGGTGGTCACCGGCCTGCGAAGGCAGGCCGGTCCATTCGCCCGCCAGCATGCCGTTCACACTGTAAAGGCGGGCTGATACGGGGTCCGGCTCGTTCAGGTGGTAGGCAAGGTGCATGGATCCGGATGTTCTGTTATAAAATACCTCGAACCGGAAGAGCGATGCGACCTGTTCCGGCACAGCGGTAATGAAGTCCTGGAAGGTCCCCTCGAAGAGCCTGCAGGCACCGGCACCGGTGGCAAACCAGACAGAGCCATCCAGGTCAAAGCCGATATCGTACACCGTATCGTTCAGCAACCCGTCCGCCATGGTATAGGAGGTCCATGTACCCCCCGCGTAGTTTGATACGCCTCCGCAGGTACCGAACCAGAGTCCCCCGTTGCTGTCCTCGGCAATGGAGATCACATCGTTGTGTACGAGTCCCGAATCGGTTGAAAAAAGCCCCCAGTTGGCTTTGGCATAATAACCACTATGCGTCTCCACTCCCGCATCGGTCCCGAAATACTGCCTGTCCACACCTGTGACCATCACGCTCCGGATATTTCCGGACCACGGGGTCATCCCGTATTCACTGGTCCACCTGGTAGCCCCGCTTACACCGTCCACCCCCGATACAAACCGGCCGATGCCCCCGTCCTGGGCAATATAGAGTGTGTCATTGAACATATCCATCCGCCGAACCGGGCTGTTGCACATATACTCTTTATTCTGCCCGTAGGTCAGTTGATCCATCACCCCGTCGTGAAACCAGGTGATCCCCCCGGCCGAACCAAAGAACTTTCCCTGGCGTGAATCAATGGCGATGTCCGCCACATCATCATCCAGCAGGCCGTCACCCGTGGTATAGCCTGTTGATTCGGTAACCCCGTTCACATCAACCTCCAGCAATGAAACGCCCTGAGTGGTGGCCACCCACAGACCCGGGCCCGAAGCGCTCTGTTCGAAGGCCAGCGCATTCACCTGGTTTCCCACCAGGTGGTCCGCATCGGTATAGTATCGCCAGCTGAGTCCGGTATAACGGCACAAACCCCTGTTGGTCCCGAACCACTTCACCCCGTCGCTGTCCACATAGACCGCCTTCACCACGAAGACGCCCCCGCTGGCCGGTTCCATGGTCCGGGAATCCTGGTTGCGGGCTGAGATGACAAGCCCCATCAGCAGGCAGAACATCAATATGAAGCGGATCAGCCTCATCAATGCTTGTTGAGAATAGTGGTATGGGTTTCAGCTCCGGCTTCAACCTTCAGGACATAATAACCACGCGGCTCGCTACGCAGGTCGATGGTCAGGCTCCCCCTTCCTCCGGTAAGCCGGCCTGAGGCATGGGTCATCACACTCATCCCGGCCATGTTGTACACCTGGACCATGTAAGGTCCGGTATAACCCGATTCCAGGAGAACATCGAGGGAGAGCAGGCCGGTGAACGGATTCGGATAGCAGTTCAGCTGCGCGGATGTTCCCCTTTCAGGGATCCCGACAATACTGGCGGTGATCTTAAAGGCGGCACTGGCCTCAAACTCCCCGTCAGAAGCAACCACGGTCACATCGACCTCCCCTGAAAATTCAGCGGAGGCATTGACCTTTAATTCGTTACCGGTAACTATAAAGGTGAGGTTCGCCTCGTCACATTCCACCGTGTAGGTGAGCAGGTCACCATCAGGATCATTGAAAACATTCAAGAGGTTGTCATGGACCACCAGGTCGGTGTTCAGCTGGGTCACCTCGAAATCGGAAATGGACCCGGTCACCTCCACCGCGTGGTTGATATCCTCTCCTTCTTTGATCAGCCGCACCCGGCCATACCCATCGGCGTTCATCCAGTGATCGTTGTACTCTTCTTCGGGAACCCAGACGGATCCGAAGAAATTATCCCTGGCTGTTCCGGGTGTATCGTTGTCACAGTAGGCCAGGCTCATTCCCATCTCCTTTCCGTTTGTCAGAACGACCCTGGATGCCTCGGGATTTGCATCGTCATAGGTGTCATTGAAAACCTTCATGGAGAATTCGTAGAGGTATTTGTTGCCCGATCTCTTCATGGTCAGTTCCGGGATGTGACCGGCGTAATCCATGATCACAGCCGGCCAGTCGGTTCCGTCGATGTCACAGGCGTGGAACGCTGATGACGTTTCTCCGTCGGCCGGTGCATCCACCGCAATGTGGTAGGAGAACGCGTTCTCGCTGTTCTGCCCCAGGGTGGGATTGTCGTCAAAAACGTGCAACCCGCCTGACATGTCCTCATCCAGGAAAACCTCCACTATATCAAAATCGGGATAATCACCGTCGGGATAAACATATCCGTCAACGAAAGCATCGTCAGTGATCTCCACCAGGAAATAGACCAGGTTCTCCGGTTCAGACCAGCTCACCTTGAACCGGCCGAAATAGTCGGAAGAGTCGATCTCCTCACCCCAGATGATCCAGGTCTCATCGATATAATACCACTGTGCTGTATCCCAGCAATCATCGGCTGCATCCCCGTCGATCAGGGGCACGGTTCCGGCCTCAAGGGCCGAGACGGTTGTCTTGACCAGCGATTTGTCCGCCACCAGCTCGATCCCGTAGTCATAACCCAGGTTCCTGGAATACTGTTTGTCCACCTCGTTGTTCCAGTGCTCGTGCACGCCCATGCTGCCCATGGGGGTTCCGTCCCCCTCCGGGTCGTAGGTGAACCCCTCGGGCCAGTTCCTGGAATCCGCAGCCTGGTGCAGGTGGTCATCCACCCCGCCATACCAGGGACGGTCCTTCCCAATGGCGTGAGGGTCATTGAATTCTGTCCTCAGGAGGTCAAAGCAGACCGACTCCAGCGCCACGGCATCCTGGGCACCAAGGATCGAGTTCGGCCAGTCCCCGTTAAAGGGGGCTGAGTCCCACTTCACCGGTTTTTCCGTGGCCTCCGGTCCGCCCCACAACCCTTCAATAATGAAAAGAACAGTATTTCCTCCCAGCTTTTCATGCCCCATAATATCGGTCAGCGCCCTGTACATACCGTATTCAGTTCTGATGGGCTGGTCATTTTCAGGTGCGACCAGTCCCGGATGAAGGTGGGTTGCCCCGTCACGTGTGTGTGTCCCGAAGTGGTTCTTGGCCGTCAGGGTCACCCCGGCCCTGGCATGTGCCTTCAGGGCAGCCACGTTGATCAGGTAATCGGCGTTATCCGTGACATCGTAAAGGTAATCGAAACCGGCCTGGCCCATCACTTCCCCTTTGTCAGACCAGACAATGGCCGGCTCTGCTGCTTCATAGATCCTGGTCCTTCCCAGGTCACTGTGCGACTTGTCCACGTAGTTCACGTCGGGGAATAGTGCCACCATCTGTTCATACACATCCTGAAATATATGGGCAATGGGGTCGCCCACATAGATCTCCTGCTGCGGGATCCCAAAATCGTTCACCAGCTGGTCCAGCACACTGATCATCATGGCGGGGCTGGTTTCGGCAATACCGTAATTGCCTAAATTCCAGGGATTTGTTTGCCTGGTCAGGTCATTGTTGGTAAGCCAGCCCCCCACACCCATGTTCATCTTGATAAAGATCGTCTGGCCCTCCTCATAGGAGACCTCTCCCCGGCCCTTCCTCTTGTTGAAATCGACAAAGAGCCTCTCCCATGCAGTGCTCACGTCATAGGTACCGGTCAGCTTCATCACCACGTTGGCCAACATCTCATCGATCACATCCTGGTCGGAGTTCTTGGCCAAAAAGTAACCGTCCTCGCCCCGGACCGGGTCGTCAAAAGTGTTGGTGCAGTTCTCATCGGTGGCATCGGGATTCCATTCCCAGACCACCCTGCCCGGGAAAATGCCCCGCTCCTCCCCCATGGGCTGGTTGGCCGGAAAATCGGACGGATCCGCTTTGGCCTCAGCGGCCACGGCCTTTTCCGGGAACAGGTTTGATGAAAAGGCAAAAAGCACCAGCGCACCCACAAAGGCCGCTGCGGCCATGATGTACCGGGCCCTCCGGAAGAACTGGCGGGAACGCTTGAAAAGCATGGCCGATCCGGTGACGGAGAGCAGGTAGATGACAAAGCCGGACATGAAAGGCGCGGCTGCCCGCATGCAGGGATAGCCCGCACGGGATGGCTTGGGGATCACCCTGACCAGGAACCACAGGGTGGATGCGATCCCTATGATGAAAAATATAACCTTGTAGGGAACCTTGAAGCTCCTTAACCGGTTGTACAGCTTCTGAAATCTCCCGGGAATGTTTCTTTCTCTACTCATGATATCTGATCTATTTAGGTTTCGTTAAAATGTTCCATGGCTCAATTCCCGGGGCTGAACACCATTTCATACAATCTTGGGTCAGATCCAGGATTTGTTGAAGTGCAGGTGAGTGTAAAATTAGTGATTCCTTTTGATAATGGGATATCCTTGATATGAACAGGCGGGGACCCGGCTTCCAGCTCAAAGGCAAAGGATTCGCCCGGGAATACGAGGTCAAATTTTGTGGGGCGATCCCCTGCCATCTGGTATTTAATCTCCATGTCATATGTTCCTGCTTCATCCACCATGATCCGGTATAAAGCACTCTCTCCGGGCTGGCTGAATCCGGTGATATAGTTGAACGCACTCTTTACACCGTTGCTGGTACACTGAGGGCCGTAGGCCAGCACAGGGTAGGTTGCACCCGGATCCGGACCGACCAGGAAAAGCGGCATTTCAAATGCATGTTCACTTGCAAACAGGTCATGATGCCATCTCTTTAAAGAAGCCTTCATCGCCTCATATTCCGCTGGATGGTTTCCGATCACGTTGGTCTTTTCTTCCGGATCAACTCTGATCTCCACCAGTAGATACCCGGATTGGTCAGTTGCAATGGTGCCATCCGAGGGCCCCGGGTTCAGAAGCAGCTTGTATTGCTCACCCCTTAACCCAATGATCTGTTTTTCATAGGAAAGGTTGTCTCCCCCTGCACATTTCCAGGGCCGGTATTCATCCTTCACGCCCTCGGGTGTCCAGGGCTGGTCAGTGGGAGGCCAGCCCGGATTGGCATAAAGGAAGAGCTCTTTGCCCGGCATCGCATCGCGGCCGGACTCCAGGTAAGGGATAAGGCTTCTTCCATCCAGAACAACCTGAGCGGGAGAAATCTCCTCTCCTGCCAGTTCAAGCAGCGTGGGGAAGAGATCGGTCACATCGGCCAGATGCTCCACCTTTGCCGGTGAGAGCCGTCCAGCCCAGCGTATAAAAAGGGGCGACCTGATCCCGTTCTCCCAGATATCTCCCTTATATCCCCGCAGGCCGTTCACATTCCGTATCCTGCGGTCCTCATCGGTGAGCAGTCCATTGTTAATGGCCGGGCCATTATCGCTCAGGAACAGGACGATGGTTCGGTCTGAAAGCTCAAGGTCGTCCAGGCAATCCAGCAGCCGGCCCAGGTGAAAATCGAGATGGTCAACCATGCCGTACAGCGTGGCCAGGTTTTCGGAAAGCCCTTTTTCAACATATTTCTCAATGTATGGTGGCGGGGCTTTCAAAGGGGCATGGCATGTCAGGTAGGGCAGGTAGGCAAAGAACGGCTGTTCCCTGTTACGTCTTATGAAATCGATGGCATAGTCTGTGATCACCTCTGTGATCCAGCCTTCTGTCTCCACCACGTTTCCGTTGCAGAGTCCCGCATTATCCTGGTATTGATAAAGTCCGGCCATAAATGCTTCATCAAAACCGCGTTCCCAGGGGAAATAACCTGGGGTTTTGCCCGAGTGCCATTTCCCCCACATCCCGGTGGCATACCCTGCCTGTTTCAGTATGTCAGCCAGGATGATCTCATCCAGGTGCAGGAAATCCTTGCCCCCGTGCACATGGGAGACCCCGGTCCTCAGGAAATGCCTTCCCGTGAGCAGCGACGCCCGGGTGGTGGCACAGACAGGAGTCACATAGAACTGGCTGAATTGTAAGGATCCAGCTGCCAGCCGGTCCAGGTTAGGGGTCTCCACGATGCTGTTCCCGTGGATGCCCAGGTCGCTGTAACCCAGGTCATCGGCCATGATCAGCACGATGTTGGGCCGGGATCCGGAAAGGGAGGTTTTATCCCCTGCACATCCCGCCACCAGTACAACAGCATACAGCCCCGCCAGCACCTTGACGACCCTCTTCATTGGAACCCGCTTGTTTGGTACAAAATTGCCAAAATGAGCAGGCAGGCGGGTTCACTAGCTGCTAAAAAGAGTTTTCTATTTTCACATTCACATCCAGCGTGTATGTCGCAAGCCTTCCCCGGGGCTGAACCGTGTATTCCACTCCCCCGGGAACCGTGAGTTCCATTTCAAGCCGGTTCCCGATAATCCGCCACTCCACGTGCACCATCCCCGCAGGATGCGGAACACTGCCCCTGGCCCATGAAAGGGCCTCTGACTGCGGGCTGATCTCGATCCGGTCACGGTTCAGTTCAGGGTTGAAGCCCAGCTTCACCCCAAGCACCTCGGTGGAGAGGAAGAAGGTGGGATGCCCGCTCCATGCATGACTGGCGGTCCCCTGTCCCCCGCTCTCCTCATCCTTGATATCAAAGTTCTCCCAGGAGGTATCGTCCCCCTGGTGGATCATGCGGGACCAGTACCGGAGCATGAATTGCTCGGCCAGGTCAGCCCTTCCCTCCTTGTATAGCGCGGCAAAAAGATAGAAACTCCCGTAGGGAGAGATCTTCCGGTTCCGGGTCTCCTCCCCGATCTCCTGAAGCTCGGTTTCCAGAAATGCCAGGATCGGTGATTTCTGCTCCTCAGGGCAAAGGTCGAAGAGAAGGGGGAAGGCGCTCGAAATGGGGTAATGGTGATCAATGGCATCCCCGTCCCGGAACCCGTCATGGTATGCCTGCTTTCCGGGATCCCAGTAGAGGCTTGAAACCAGCTTTCCCAGCCGGTCTGCTTCCCCGGCATAGCGCTCCGCCTCATCCCCGTGGCCCAGCTCCGCTGCAAGAGATGACATGATATGGAAGCTCCTGGCCACCAGGGCCTGGTAGGCTGTCAGGTCGGCATCCCTGTTGATCCTGGTCCATTCGATAAACACCCTCCGGGTGGGGTAACAGCCCATTTCATTCCTCCGGGCCATGATGTGCTGCATCAGGGAGTGGTAATTCGGGTATAGCTGCTCCAGGAACTCCCTGTCCCCCGTCACCTGGTAATACCAGTCAAGAAGGAGCAGGGTCTTCAATACAAAGTCGTTGAGCCCCTCCTCCTTCCCTTCAACCATGTTCTCCCGGTAGATCTCCTGGAACAGCATCAGGGAACGTTTCATCAGGCGCGAATCCCCTGAAGTGGCCAGGGTGATCGCATACTCCGGAACCGCATCACCCGCATAAAGCCCTCTCTCCCGGAAGGGAGTATCGATATAGGAGTCTTCCGAGCAGACCCTGAGGGTCCGCCATCCCATCTCCCAGATCCTGTCGAGCATCGGATTGGAACAGGAAAAACTGCCCTTCTTCCGGTGGGGATAGAGCTGTTCGACCATTCCCACCCTCTTCAGCCTGCACGGATCTGGCCCTGGATCGATCCTAACCAGCAGATACCTCACCCCGTAAGGTTTGAAGGTCTCGTAACGGCGCGATCCCCCGGAGGCAATAAACCTGGCAGCGGCATTTACCTGCAGGCGTTTGTAGAGAAAGGGCATCCCCAGTGAATCAAGGTCCTCCGACCAGGCAATATCCACCAGGGTTCCCTCTTTTGCTTCCAGTTCACAGAAGATCCTTCCAAGTCTTTTGCCGCCCATGTCGAACACCAGCATCAGGGGTTCCCCGATCGAAAAACCGGAGACCTGGAAATCATTGTTCTTCAGGTTGTGCTGCAGGTCGGGTCTTCTCCAGACAAGGTCACGGGCCGGGTTGGGACCAGCAGACAGGTTCTCCCTTGGCACCCAGTGGAACTTCTTGTTTTTCATTATATCACGGTCATCCCCCGGGTCATCCTCCACGGGATCGAACACCCCTGCTTCTCTTGGAAAGGGCCCTGCGGTCAGCACAAAAGGCCCCTTGCGGCCGGCCCTGTCCGGCGAAAACAGCAGTCCGGCCTCACGGGGGACTGCCATGTAAAAATCCCATCCGCCCCAGATGGCTACATAACTCACAAAGAGGAAATTCCATCCCTTTTTCAGCGCAAAGATCCTGTTCTCCCTTACCGGGTTCCCCGGCTCCCTGCCCGAAACCCGGATGGGTCCCTCACCGTTCAGGTAGTAATCACCCCACCACAGGCCCAGCGTCACATCCTGCTCTGCCGGGGAGTAGATATAGGTGCAGGCATACACCTGTTTCCCTGCATTGTACTGCGCTGCTGTCCGGTCCGGCGTCTTGATAAAGAAGGTATAGACCTCCTCCTCATGGCGCTCCCTGTAGATCCCGGTCAGCCGGAAAGGCAGCAGTTCATCCTGCGTCAAATGCGGGATGGTCCTTGGGGTCAGTTCTCCCCAGTAGTCCTGGTCCCCGTGGAGTACCGGCTTTCCCCATCCGCTGTCATCGAAATCCGGCCGGTTCCAATCCGCAGGCTGCTTCGTGCCGTCAAAGAGCTCCATGGGCCCGCATGCAAATGAGAACCGCAACGCCTCATGGTCGTACGCATCTGACACAAACATCCTCCACTCCCCGGGGGTGGCCAGGGGGACCGGCCCATGCCCGGTCTCCACCTCCCCCCATGCGATGAACCCGCCCACGCTCAGCGGCACCTGGAAGGTCACCGTACCGTTGGTGAGCACCTCCACGGCCACCACGTTCCTTCCCGGCACCAGGAAGCGTGAAATGTCATAACTGTCGTACTCCGGATGGGCCGGGTAGAAGCGGGACGGACCGAAGTTGATGTGGGTACCGTTCACGTAGAGGTGGTAACGGGAATCAGCAAAAAGATGGATAGCTGCCCTCCCGGGGGCCTCCTCCAGATTGAAGCTCCTCCTGAAAAGGAGGGTTTGCTGGCGGCCGCTTCCTTCCGGATCCTTCCAGACGAATTTTGCGGTGCGCTCCTGGGCGAATCCCGAAAACGCCAGGATCAGGGAGCCCAGCATCAAGGCTGTTCTATTCATAGTTCTCCTTTTTTTCAAAGATCCTCTGCACTTCATCTCCCCCTCCCGGTTCGTCCCCCACATCACCGGGTTCGCAGAACCAGATCAGCTTCCCTGTTCTGTTGAGCCCGGAAGGTACAAACCGTGCTGCCGGATGAGTGGCCATGAAGCGCTCCAGCATCACCGACTGCAGGCTGTCGACCATCTCCGAGTACTCCTGCCTGTAGGCCAGGTTGGTGGTCTCCCCCGGGTCCCTTTCCAGGTCATAGAGCATGTGCACCACCCCGGAGGGGCCGAAGCCCGTGGCATATCCCAGTCCCAGGTCCCGTTTCCCGGTGGTGAAAACATATTTCCATCTCCTCGATGCCACCATGGCCATGTTGTCCTCCAGGTACTCCGCAAAGGCATATTCCCTGACCGGTCCCTCCTCTCCCGTCAGGCAGGGGACCAGGCTCTGGCCCTGGAGCGCACTGTGCGGTTCGATCCCCATAGCTTCAAACAGGGTGGGTGCCAGGTCTATGAATTCGACCACCTCCTCCACCACAGTGCCGCTTCGAAGGTTATTCCCCTTTACAATCAGGGGTGCCTTGATGGATTCGGCCCACATGGTATGCTTCTCGAAGCGGCCGTGCTCGTTGAGCAGGTAGCCCTGGTCTGACAGGTAGACGACCAGCGTTTGCTGGTCCAGCCCGGAAGCCTCCAGTTCATCCATGATCAGTCCCACGTTTTTGTCCATGTACTCCACCGAAGTGTAATAGGAGGCCACGATACCGCGCTTCTCCTGCTCGGTCAGGTCCCTGAAGATCTCCGGAACCCAGCGCCGGTCTTCAGCTCCCCCCTCCGGCAAAGGCACCTTTCCGGGATCGTAACTGCCGGCATATTCAACCGGAAAGCTGAAGGGTGCATGGGGCTCATGAAAGGCCACCCAGAGGAAGAACCGGCCATCCTTATGGTTGCGGATGAAATCAATTGCCCTTCCGGCCAGGAAGGTGCCCTGGCTCTCCCCGTCATGGTAAGGGACCGGCAGCATCTGTGCATTTTTCTGCCACGCGATGTCATTCTCATGGGGGGTATTGGCCCGGGTGGGGATGGTGCCGGGGATCGGTAAGGGAGGATTTGCCTCCAGTTGGCTCTGCCAGTCAGCCCCCGTAACGATGGTATCGAACCCGAAGTGGGGCCACTGATCCCAGTAGTTCCAGTAGATCCAGTCATTCCAGTGGGTCTTCCCCATGATCGCGGTGGCTATGCCATGGGCCTGCATATGCTCGGCCACCGTATAGTTCATCTCGTCGTTGAAGGGGGTGAAGAGCAGGTTCACCCCGGAGGCATGGGGATATTTGCCGGTCAGCATGGATTGCCGGGACCCCGAACAGATCGGGGTATTGGCATAGGCGTTTGTGAACCTGATCCCTTCAGCGGCGATCCGGTCGATGTTGGGGGTCCGTATGCAGGGATTCCCGTAACACCCGGCGGCCTTGAAAGTGTGGTCATCGGAAACAATCACCACCACATTCCGGAACCGGGGCCCGGATGCGGGTTTATCCTGGCATGAATGGATCAGCAGCACTGGCAGCAGGATCCACGCTGCCGCAAATCTCATTACTCTTTCGTTCATCCTCTCCATATTCCTGAACATTTCAGATTTTTACAATGAAGATGCCACGGCCTTCAAACTCGAGGAAGGTCAGGTCATCCATGGTGGTCACCTCTGCACCGATCACCTCCCCGGATCCATTCCGTATCACCACCTCCCGGTCGAGGCCCTTGAAGGTGAGTACATTCTTCCCGAATGCCTCCACCCGGTAGGCACCCCCCTCCACACTCAGCAACTTCACCGTGGAGGAGGCCAGGACCGGAACGGCAGGTCCCGGGTGTCCCATCCTGACAACGATCCGGTTCTCCCCATTCCTCACAAGGAGATCGGGAACCTGGTAGCTTCCTTCCAGCGGCTGGCCGTTGACCAGGATCTCCGTCAGGGATCCCTCTCCCTCGAAACTGATATCAATCTCTCCCTTCTGGTACACGTAGTTTTCAATGCCTTCCAGGTACCTGGTGGGCCGGAGGGCGATGCCGAACGGAAGCCGCCGTACACCCAGGTTGGAGATGGCCGACATCCAGGGAGCGATGGAGTAGACCAGGGGCCTTACATCATGGAAGGGGTCGCCATCCTCAATGTTGATCAGCTCAGGGACCGAGTAGGGCATCGGGAGGTACCTGCCGGGCCGGACACTTTCGGGCACCAGTTGCTCCAGTGCGGCCATGATCCTCTCCTCACCGTGGATCAGGGGATCCATGGAGGTGAGCATGGCGTTGTATACGCAGATGAAATAGCGCGATCCGGTGGTGGTCATATCGGTGGTCACCTGTTCGCGAAGCGCCCTGTACTCCCCGGGAAGTGTCGGGGTGAAGGGAGGCACCGACAGGCCCCACACATAATCCCAGATATCCAGCCCGTAAGGCTCTGCCGGAACCATCTCCCCCATATCAGACTGCAGGTCACCATAGCTGGGCAGGGACTCCCCGGTATGGTAGAACTTCACAAGACTTTTTTCAAGGCCTGTGGCTTTCCTGAGATAGAGCTCAGCCTCCTTCCCTTCGCTCATGGCGGAGAGCATGATGTAGTTGGCATAGTTGAGCAGGTTGATGTAAAGGTCATAGGAGCGTACGATCCGGTGGCCTTTGTACATCACGCCTATGGTCCCGGTAGGGGCCCCGGTGGCGTTGTCCCATCCGTCATCCCTCGAATCGCTGAGCGGGGTTTCGCAATAGTAGTAACGGCCGAAGAGTCCCAGCTCCTCATCAAAACAGTAATCTTCAAGCCAGCGCATGGCCTCTTTGGCTGTTTCCAGGAGCCCCTCCCTGATCATGCTGTCATCCCCGGTCTGGGTCCAGTAGGTAAATGCAGGCCAGAGTACGTAGAACAGCCCGTCCTCCTCCCACTTGGTAATGGGTCCGCCCATCACCTGCCCGAAGAATTTTCCTTCCGGGGGAAATATGGTCGTATTCGGATTCATAAGTGCGAAGCGGGCCTGGTCGCAGGCCGGTTCGATCCATCCCGAATAACCCAGATGAGCTGTATTCATACCCCCGTCCCGGTACCACAGCAGGTAGTAGATATACTGGTTGGTGGAGCGCATGAAACCATCGAAATCCTGCATGGAGAGGGCCACCCTGCGGCTGATGTCCATCAGCTTCTGCATTTCAGTGTGACCCTTCAGACGGAACAGGCCAGTGCTCAGATCCCGGGCGATCAGTTCCTCATTTCGCTCCAGGATCGCCTGCAACTGTGTGCGTGAGATCTCCCACACCTTTTTTCTGATCATCTCCTTTTCCAGCTCGGACCCGATTACAAGGAACTGGCCGGGTTCGAGGTGCGCCCGTACATAGGAGCTCCTGCCCTGGTCGCCTACAGGCATGTATTGGAAAATGCCCGGTCCGTCCGAAATGGCAGCGGCAGATTGAAAGTCCCGGCCACGATCAGTGAATCCGACGTAGAACTGGTATGGTTGCTTCATCACGCTGTGTCCATAGGACTTGAAGTCCACAGCCCCGGACCGTTCGAACCAGACCAGTACCATGGGCTGGTCATACACCTGTGCCAGGTGCAGGACCTGGTCCCCGAAACAGAGCCTGCTGTGGAAAGGATCCCACCGGCAGCTGTCGAACCGTGCAAGGTCCAGTCCCGGGATCAGGATCCTGTCAAACACGCAGGTATGGTCGTCCCTGTTCGACCAGTTGCGGTCCGCGTATGACATCGATCTGCCCGCCTGGGGGCTGATCCAGAGCTGCAGGTTGCTGCGGTCCACGCAATATTCAATGCGCACACCCATCCGGTTCTGCATCAGGATAAATGTCTCCGGATACCCCACCCCGTATTGGGAAGCATTGATGGCGAGCGTCGATTCACTGGCCTCATCGGATGTGCGGTCCACCGACTTTGCCCCCTTCCCTGAATCGCCGGCGGGGGATGTGCATCCCGTCAGGATCCCCAGGGCAGGAAGGATGACCCCCACGCATAAGAACTGGTGAAGTCTATACATCCTTAAATGAGAATTATAACTAACTGGTTTATTGCTGTTTGAATATCCCGGACCGCCAGGTACCGGGCCGATCCTCTTTCAGATATCTGGTACTTCACATCTGTGCCATTGATCCTCACACCGCCGACCTCCCTGCCCGCAGGCAGCATGACCTCCAGCTCTGAATGGTCCAGGCTGCCGGTATAATCCAGCTTCAGGGTGTTCCCCCGGAGCAGGTAACGGTAGGAGAGGTATCCGTCCGATGCAGGGTATTTGACGGTCACCTTTGCCTCCTTTTCGCCCGCAGCAGTCCAGCGGGGAGAAAGCAGGGCCCGGTTAAAGGCCACACCGGTATCCTTCACACCGCACAATCCCTCCACAAGCGCATAGACCACCGCTGCAGCCCCCCAGTTGTCCGGGATCCCGGCAGAAACCAGTTCGGGCATGAAAAACACCTTCTCATCCGACAGGGTGACGCCCAGGATGATCCACCGGGCAGTGTCACCGGCGCTCCTGAAAAGGATCTTCCCGACCCTCCTTTCCGGATGCGGGTTGTTCAATCCGTACAGGCAGACCCCCACATTCCTGCTGAGTGCGTTCTCCCCCCTCCACGCCACTTTCATTGTCGGGGTTTGCTTCCTGTCCTGCGATGCTGACGGGTACCACCAGTTGGAGATCTTTCCCGGGCCGATATGGTCCAGGTATGAGGTTCCGTCTTCATACTGCAAAGTGATGCTCCCCACATAATAGGGCCTGTTGGTTGCATGCAGGAAATAGACGGATGCTGCCCTGCTGTTCACCTCAAGAGCCGCCTCCGCGGCGTAGGGTTCATCCCCGGAAAGTCCGAGGCAGGCCTTCCTTCCGTTCTCCGCGGGATCGGTGATCTCGAACGGGATCTCATGGAAAACCTGCCTGCCGGTGGGGAACTCATGCAGGTCATTCTCCCCTTCCCCGGTCCACCCGGCCACACCTTCCACACTATTCCCGCTGGTGTCGGTATTGGCAATAGCGGAGAGTGAGAGGGTTGTGAAACTGCGTTCAGGAGCAGGCTCCATGGCTCCCCGGTAGGTACAGTGCAAAAATCCACCGGTCCTGCCGGAGAGATCCAGCAGCCGGTTCAGGATCTCCACGCCGTAGGATTCAAAACCGTGCTCGAAAGCCCCGTGTGCCAGTTCCCCGGCCACAATGGTGGTCACTCCCCCGTTCATATAGGACCACATGGCGTTGTGTCCACCGTAACCTTTGCCAAAAGGCGGGAAAATGGTGTACCACTCCCCCGGGGAGGTGGAGGGCATCCTTTTCCTCAGCCCCTGGTAGGCCCTGATGATGGCGGCGGCTTTGTCCCTTTCCAGGAACCGGTTCAGTGAATAGGCATTGGAGAGGGAGAGCTGTTCCTTCTCATCCACCCCGAGGTCCCTTGTCACGTCAGGGTCTTCGGGCACATGGTGCGTATAGAACCGCCCGTTCCAGGACAGAGCATCGAGCCGCTGCTTGATCCCCTCCCCGGTCTCACGAATTCTTGCCGCCTCCTCGTCGCGCCCTGCGTACTCCAGCATCTCTGCCAGGTAGCGGCAGCCGGCGTACATGCCCGTATTGTCACCGAACATCACCCCGAAGCGGGTATAGGGGAGCCTGATCACCATGGGATCTCCGGGATGGCCGGGACCTGCGGAGATCCCGGCATCCTCATCGTTCTGGAAATCCCAGGTATCAATGGTATACCCGCGCTTCAGCAACCGGTATCTCTCCGACCAGCGGTAGGGATCGGTGGTACTGTATCCGACCGCCTTCAGGGCGTGGTCCAGCAGGCCCTCCATCCAGGGGTCATCACCGCTGGCCTTCCAGGTATAGTAGATCCCCTCGATGAAAAGGTACTCCACATCATTTTCCACCGGGATCCTCCTGAATTCCTGCTTTCCATCATCCACCACCCTTACAAAACCGCCATCATCGAAGCGCTGTTCCCAGTAATCACCCTCCGGGGGGCGCTTGTTGTAATTATCCCAGATCATCCCGTCCTCCCGCTGGCTCTCCGCATAGAGGTCAATCCCCGATTTCAGTTCCGGGTAGAAGTACTTCATCCCCTTCAGGGTGTGGACATGGTCCCGGATCCAGCTGACGAAATGGTGGTAGAACTTGCCGTTATAGCGAACCACACTCGATTCCCTCTCCGCTTGGTTGGTCATGGTGTAGTAAAGGACGTCGAGCAGCTTTTTATATCTGCCTGCTGAATCGCTGATGGAGGTCTTACAATCCACTCTGAATGTGGCAAAATCGAGCGGGCGGCCCTTCTTGTCATAGAGGACCACCAGATGATAACCCAGTGCTCCCCCTGTGGTGAGGGCCAAAGCATCCTCCAGCTCACCGGACCAATACTCCCGGTTCTTCCCGTCAAACAGGCGGATGGTGCCGGGCTGGCCCGATCTGATCTTCAGGATCTGAAGCGGTTTGAAGATCCGGCCTGCGGGTTCAGGTTCCAGAAGAAGGATAGACCCGTTCCCTCCGGGAACAGAGGTCCGGAGCCACTCAACGGCGGCTGCAGCCGGCAGGGAGCCCGCAGCAGCGATACCTCCCAGAAGTGAGAATTTCTTCAGGAAACGGCGGCGGTTTTCATGGTTGGTGGAGATCATGTTGGTGAAGGTATGTGGGTTTGACACCAAAGATACACCATTGACAGGAAGCGGATACTCCCTATTTTCGCAGAAGGGATCAGTATTTTAAACGGATGGCGCTAAATCCCCGGTCTCACGGTTGCAGGTACCTGATCCAGTCAATGACACGGTCAGGCCAGGTGGCGAGGTGCCCTTTACCGATGGCCAGTGAGTAGCCATGCCCCCCGTAGGGATAAATATGCAGTTCAGCAGGGATCTGGTTTGCCCTGAGGGCCTCAAAATAGAGGATGCTGTTTCCCACCGGCACCCCCGTGTCATCGTTAGAGTGGATCAGTATGGCAGGCGGTGTCTGCTCCGTGACCTGCAGCTCATTGGAGTAGTACCTCACCAGCTCTTCATCGGGCGCTTCACCCAGCAGTGCCCTCCTCGAACCCGAGTGGGCACATTCACCGGTAAAGGAGATCACCGGGTATACGAGGACAGAGAAATCAGGCCGGCAGCTTGCACGCTCCACCGGGTCGGAACTGGACGGGTTGCCCGGATCAAAATGGGTGGAAAGCGTTGAAGCCAGATGGCCCCCTGCGGAAAATCCCATGATCCCTATCTTCCCCGGATCCACGTTCCATTTTCCGGCGTTGGACCTGACCAGGCGCATGGCACGCTGGGCATCCATCAGGGGTGATCGATGCGGAATGATGTTGCTTTTCGAACCCGGCAGGCGGTATTTCAGGACAAAAGCTGCAATCCCTTTCGAGTTCAGCCAGCGGGCAATGTCACTCCCTTCCCAGTCGTAGGCAAGGACCCGATAACCGCCTCCCGGACAGACCACCACCGCCTGGCCGGTGGCATTCCTCTTCGAGGGAATGTATACGGCCAGGTCGGGCTTCCGGACACTCCTCACCACTAAAATATCGGAGGTATCCCAGACGGTGACCTCTCCCGTCTCCCTGTAATTGGGGGGGTCATCTTCCCACAACGGCAGAACCTGGTTCTGGGCCATGCAGGATGCAGCCATGAGGGCTGTCAGCAGGCAGAATAGTAGTTTTTTCATGTGTGCGGTGATATTTTTATGCTGGTTTTCTGATCATCAGCGCTGCCTTGTTCACGGCAAAGGGAGAGCCAATCGAAGCTCCCCCGCCCAGGGAGCGCTTTTCTGACTTCCTCTCCCCGGACTCCACGTTGATCCAGGTCACTTCGTATACAGCGGCCGGAACACGGGGTGTCAACAGAGCTCCTTCAAGGTGTTCAAGAAAGAGCAGGTAGGTTTCACCCGGGAGCTGCAGTCCATATTGCTTTACACCCGGCACGGATGGTTCCAGGATGGTGTCAGAAAACTCCATCTGATGGAAGGGTACCTGCGCCATGGTTTCCACCAGGATGGAGAGCTTCTTCCGGAACTGGGGGCCTCCCCATCCGGGATTGGTCTCCGGAATGGGCCAGTCGCCCGCTTCATGGCCTGCCGTGAAGGAGTAATCCAGGTTGTTGTACAACCCGCCTCCCGAAAGGATAAACCGCCAGGCCTGGTCAATATAGAGGTGGTCCATATGGGGCATGAAACCGGTCTCATCCAGTCCGATCACCCCCCCGATCCGGAGGTTCATCCGGACTGCTCCCGGCATGGCATAGTGGAAATTAACGATGGATACCCCGTCAGGGATCTCTTCCAGGTCAACCTGGAAATTGCAGATGTTCCGTGCGATGAGATGGGATCCGGGCAGTTTTGACTCCTCTCCGCGTATGACAGAGACAACCCATTCCTGCCACTCCACGGCCATCCCGTTGGCCACCTCCACCTTCTTCTGCCATGGCCTGCTGAAGAGATCATCCTCCTTGTTCACGTACCCGGACAGGCAGGGATTATCCGACCAGGGTTCGTTCTGGATCTCGAAAAAGAGATTGTCGTACCCGTTCAGCTCGCTGACTATCTTCCGTATGAACTGCTCCTGGTATTTTTTCAATCCCCCGTTATGGAGCGTGTTCACCTGCTGGAACCCGATATCACCCACACCATTCAGGTTGTTGGCACTATTGAAAGGAGAGAGGTTCCATGCACTCTCTGCATAAATGGAGCTGAACAGCGTCACCTCCACCACAATATTGTGTTTCCCTGCCTCCTTCACAAAATCCTTCAACCGCGTGAAGTAGTCGGGATTGAACCTTCCGAGGTCATATTTCCCTCCCTCCCTGGCCCAGGGCGCCAGGTACCTTCCGGGCAGCGGTGCAAGTGTGTTCCTTTTGATCCCAAAGATATTCTCCACAGGTTCGACATAGGAACCCGTAAAGATCCTGGTGTAATTGAATCCCTCGCTTCCCAGCGTCTCCAGGTAAAGCCTGTAATCGAAATCGAGGTTCATCACAGCACCATAGTGTTCGGCCGATGTGATCAGGACCACGGGCTCGCCCTTATACTCCAGGTAACGGGGATTGGCGGGACAGAGTCGAACGGTTGCGGGGGTTTCGGCCTCAGCCTGTCCCCCAACTGACCCCGGTGATCCCATGAATGAGACCAGGGCAAGAATGGCCAAAGCATAGATCACAGATGGAAGGCTTTTCATCTTATTCAGTTTTCTTAATCACGAATATGAAATGTTTGCCCGGGCTGCGCAGTGTCACATGGTGCCCGGACTCCTCTTTGGCTTCCCCTGTACCGGTCCATTCACCGGTGAGGATCTGCAGGCGTTCCACCTCAAAACCCAATCTGCCGGCTCCCGCATCGAGGGTCACCTCACCGGAATCGGGGAAGTATACCAGGTAATCCTGGCCGGGCACAGCCCTGCAGTAGGCCTCATTCACTTCCCGGCCGCCCAGCAGGTCGTTGTGAGGCTGTGCATTGAAAAAATCGATCCGGCCGGTGGCCATCCGCACTCCCCGGATCACTGCACAGGCGGTATCGCCCAGGCCAAGGCCCGAGGGCGGGCGATGGAAGCGGACTGCAGCGGATCCGAAGAGGGCGCTGCGTATAAAGCTCTGGATGCCATTGTGGGTGCCTCCCCCGTGCACGCCCCGGTCACAGCCATAGGTCTTCACATTGTTCACCGGCCTCAGCCTCCCGGCCTTTCTGAGCCTTTCGATCTGGCGCAGCCCGTTGTTCCACTGCTCCTCCCCCAGCTGGTGGTTGTTCTGGGAGATCTCCACGAATGAATAGGTCTCAGGGTGGTCAAAACTCTCCCTGTGGGAGATATGGTCAAGGTCCCACGGATCCCACATTTCGGTCACGTGTACCTTCCTGCCCCGTTCTGCTGCTTTTTTCCGGATGTACTCCGACCAGAACCTTCCCCATTCGGAGGTCACCGATGTCTCATTGTCAATGCAGTACAGTACGTTGTCAAATTCAAGGGAGTGGGACAGCAGCCTGTCCACATAGCGCTGCTGGTAAGCCAGCAATGGCATGTTGTTCTGATGGGAGGGCACCGACCAGAAGAAGGGATTGTCACAGTAAACGGGATGTGTCTTCACCTCGGCCGGCAGTCTGGTCCTCTCCTCAGTGTAATTGGTGTTGTTAACCGGATTGAAGGGATTGCACGACCAGTTATCCCTGTAGAAATCAAAGGTGGCCCATACCTCCACCTGGACAATGATATCCCTTGCAGAGGTGAGTTCCAGCAGCGCCTGGAAACGGTCCCAGTACTCCTCGTTCCATCTTTGCAGGTCATATTTCCCGGTGCCGGGGTCGAGGTAAAAGGGCCACACATTGCCGCTGTCCCGGCTCGACATGGTATTGCGTACATAATTGCCACCCACGGAGGCCAGCAGGTCGAGCTGCTGTTCAATCCCGGGCATCTGGAACAGGTTGTCCTCGTCGGACCCGCCCAGCAGCAGGACCGGTTCACCGTTGTATTCCCAGTATTGAGGATGGGTCCTGCTGATGTCGATCCCTGTCCGGGTTGCAGGGATCTCCCCGGTGGTACAACCGGTAACCAGCATTGCCAGGACTATGATCGGTTTAATTCTCATGGATGCAGCCTTGGATGATGATGTCAATCAGATATTAAAAATAGCCACAGATTTCATAAAAGGGTCACCTATTTTCATGAATCTGTCCACGCTATTTGATTTTTCGCAGCTGTGGATTAATTTGCATAGCGGCACCACCCGCAGGATGAAAAAAACTGATGATCATGGAGGCAAAACTGACAGATACAAAGCAAAAAAAGGCAACCCTCATTGTCATGACCATCCTGAGGGTGGCCATTGGCTGGCATTTTCTCTATGAGGGACTGACCAAACTGTTGAATCCCGGCTGGACTGCCGCAGGATATCTGGAGAGTGCCACCGGTCCCCTGGCCGGATTGTTCCAGGCCATGGCGGGGAACGAAACCCTCCTCACCCTGATCAATATCCTGAATACCTGGGGACTGGTCCTCATCGGGCTGGGTCTCTTCCTGGGGATCTTTACCCGCATCGCACAGGTGGCCGGGATTGCCCTGCTCTTTGCCTACTATATCGCCCACCCCCCTGTCCTCTCCGAACCGGGCTTCTTCAGGGAAGGTTCCTACTTTTTCATCAGCAAGGATTTCCTGGAGATGCTGTCACTGCTGGTTTTGATGTTCTTCCCCACCGGCAGGTTCCTGGGACTGGAGGGCCTGCTGGCCGGGATGGCCCGCAGGCCCATGCACAGGATGGACCACGGGCAGCCCGGGGCCGAAGAGACCAGGGCCGATACAGAGCAGATCAGGCGGCGTGAGGTGCTGAAGCACCTGGCCACGATACCTTTCCTTGGCGCGGTGGTCTACGGGGCGATTCGAAGGAGCCGGATGAGCAGCCTGGAGGAGCAGAACCTGGTGGATTCAACCTCGGGGGCCACGCAACAGTTTGTCCAAAGGATCATGGCAGGGTCCGGCAGCGATCTCCTGAAGGACCTGAAAGGGAAGCAGTTCACTGATGAGACAAGCCAGCTTACAGGCACCCTGCCCACGGGGATGCTGGGGAACATGGAGTCTTCCAAGCTGATCCTGGGGGGCAACCTGCTCAGCGGTTATGTGCACTCCCGGGACCTGATCTATGTCTCCTCGCTGGTGCTCCACTACCACCAGAAGGACCGTATCTTCCGTACGCTGATGCTGGCTGAACAATCAGGCATCAATACGCTGCTCTCCAACCCGGTGGTGATGCCGCTGATGGAGGAGTACTGGAAGGGGGGATACGGGAAGATCCAGTTCCTGACCGATTGCGCGGGACTGGATTACTCCGACGGGATAAAGGCCATGGATTTTGACAAGTACATGGACCTTGTGAAGACGGCCATTGATCAAGGGGCCAGCTCCTGTTACATTCAGGGCGAGACTGCCGATTACTACATTGAGAACAACCAGCCCGAGAAGCTGGTGAAGGTCATGGATATGATCCGCCAGAACGGCCTTTCGGTGGGTATCGGGGCACACAAGATCGAGACCATCAAGAGGTGTGTGGAACTGGGACTGGAACACGATTTCTGGATGAAGACCCTCCATACCCACGATTACTGGTCGGCCCAGCATCCCACATGGCATGACAACCTCTATTGCTATGATCCGGGCGAGACCATCCGTTTCATGGAGACCCTGGAGAAGCCCTGGATCGCCTTTAAGACACTGGCTGCAGGGGCCCTCCGTCCGCAGGAGGCCTTCCGGTACTGTTTCAACAGCGGTGCGGACTTCATCTGCGTGGGGATGTATGATTTCCAGATCATCGAGGATGTGAACATTGCCCTGGCAGCCCTGGAGAATATGCAGGAGAGGAGCCGACCCTGGAGGGCCTGACAGGGAGTTCAACGGTTCATTCCCCGGTCATTCCCGAAAATAGTTGTCTGCCCTGCTTCGCCGCATCTGCGTACTCAATCCTTCAACAATTCCTGCATTGCCCGGAACCTCCGAGATATTGACATTCTCATCCGGGTCCGCCAAATGATCGTAAAGCATCCTGGTGTAAGCCACATCACTGTCATCCACCCACTCGGTATAGAAATAGTGCTCCCTGATGGTGGTGATGCCATCGAACCACTGGCAGACAGCCACCCCATCACTGGTTGCAGCAGGATCGAACAGCAATTCCATGAAACTGCTTCCCTGAAGATGCTCAGGCTGATCCAGTCCCGCCAGTTCGCAGAGCGTCGGGTAGATATCTACATACTCCACGATCTCATCGGTGACAGGGACCTGTTCAGTGTCAGGGACCTTCAGGATCAGCGGCGTATGAAGCGACGTTTCATAGTTGCAGTGCTTGCACCATAATCCGTGTTCCCTCAGGTTCCAGCCATGGTCCCCCCAGAGAATGACAATGGTGGAGTTTTCAAGTCCCAGCCTGCGGAGTTCATCCAGGACCTTCCCGATCTGGGCATCCGTGTAGCTCACACAGGCATCATATCCATGGATCAGTTCCCTGGCCATTTCATCGGAAACCGGGCCTTTCTCCGGAATCTGCGCATAGTTCCTCAATTCACCCCAATTGTGCAGAGATTCAGGCGGTGCATTGTCCGGTGGGTAGTTGTTATAGGGAAGCCTTACTGTTCCGTCATACAATTTCCAGTACTTCTCCGGGGCGTTGAATGGCAGGTGGGGTTTCAGGAACCCTGCTGCCAGGAAAAACGGTTTGTCCATCTCTTTAAGCCTTCTCAGGTCGCTGATCACCTTCTCCGCGGTCTTCCCATCCTTATAGATGGTATCATGCAGCACTGCCCTTTCGAAGGGAGGCCCCCTGAAACTGGGAGCCGTATCCTGCAGGATGTTTCCAGGCATGGCATAATCCCTCCATGAACGGCTGCTGGACGGTGGATGCCAGATCTCGTCCCAGCTATGGGCCGCATCATCCCCGTGGTGGAAGACCTTCCCGTTGCTGATGGTATGGTACCCGTTCTCCCGGAAAAGCTGCGGTAGGGTGGTGATCCCGGGGGCATCCTCGTCGGCACGGGTGTCGTAATAGAGGAACCTGTTTCGGGCCGGGCGAAGACCGGTCATCAGGCTGGCCCTGGAGGCGCCGCATACCGGAATGTTGCAGTAGGACCTGTCAAACCGGGTCCCCTGCTGCGCCAGCCTGTCGATGTTCGGGGAATGGATCCTCTCCACCCCGTAGCAACCCAGCTCCGGGCGCAGGTCATCCACAGCAATAAAAAGGATATTGGGCAGGAGGGGAGCCTTTTTCTGCTGGCTGCAGCCGGCCATTAACAGCAAAACGGTTGTCAGAAACAAATATCTCATTGCAGGTTATTCTTCAGATAAGAAGATCATTCATAATCAATGACCAGGACCCAATCATTGCCCCTGGCCTCCTCACCGGGTGGATCAAAGGAGGTGATCTTCCCTGCCGGGAATTCACCCAGGGCCTTGAAGCTCCCTGCCCTGGGATTGAACCAGCTGCAGCTGACCTTGTCCTGCCGGATCCGGTCCAGGTGCACAATAATCTCCTTTCCCGTCGGTATATAAACCATCCAGAAGCCCTCCCCCGAGCAGGCCTGCAGGTGACCTGTGGGATCATGCGGATTTTCGGCCAGGATCGACTGGTCGGGCCTCCTGCTGAAAAAGTGCCGTGAAAGGATCAATTGCTTCAGGTAACCCATCTGGAAGGCCCCCGTTTCATCCAGCGCCTCGTGCCACTCTTTCGGATTGTACAGGGTGAGCGGGGGATGCGGATATTCCTTCTTGTACATCTGCCAGACCAGGTGGCATCCGTAGGTATGGCCGCAGGTTCCGGCGAAAATCGACCAGTAGGCCTGCTGCCTCACATCAAAATCATCAAACCTGATGGCGTCTGGATTCTGATGGTCATAATTGACCGGGTGCAGTTCATAGGCCGGTTCGCTGTTGAGCGTGGGCTTGGGACCGGGCAGGTTCCAGTCATCCTGTGCCTCGTAATAGGCTCTTTCATTGTCACGCTTCTCATGGTAGGAACCCCATGTATGCATGTCTATCCAGGGGTCATGATGGAACCAGCGGGCTGAGCTGGTGTAACAGTGGTAGGTCATAAAGGTGCGATCGTACTCCGATACCCCATCAAACCCATACTTGCCGGTTACGCCGTCAGTAATGCCCTCTGCCATGGCGCGCCAGATATCCACCCCTTGCGGCCGTTCATCCGGGAGACGGTCACCGCCAAGGATCCAGATGATGTGATCATTCAGCTCCCGGAACCGGTTTCCGATGAACCATCCGAAGGCGTACCCCTCCATCACGCTGCTGATGGTCCGCTCCCGGAACCTGGGTGTCACATATTCCCCCCAGCACGGGAGCAATCCCGTGATTATGCCCAGGGCCGCTGCCTCCCGGATCATGAATTCCACATGATCCCAGTAATCATACTGCGTCGGGTCGCTGAAATCATTACCGGTTGTAGTATCAGGCTGCTGGATATCCTCACCTGCCAGGGGAAAATCACCATAAGCGTTGGGACTTTCAAATGCCTCCAGCTCATAGAGTGCAACAGCCTGGATCACATTGAATCCTTTATCGGCCCGGTCTGCCAGATACCTGCGGGCCTCCCCGCGATCGAGACGGTGAAAGAGCTCCCAGGCAGTATCCCCAAGCCAGAAAAATGGTTCTCCGTCGCGGGTCGTCAGAAAATGGCCGTTGGAAGTGATTGAAAGAGGTTGGGCCATTGTGAGGGAACAGGCCACAACCGACATCAGGAATATCAATGAGTGGAGTTTCATCAATCCTCCTAAATTAGCCATTATCTGTGGATGTATGCTTCAGACAACGAAAAATTCGCTTTTTTTGCATAGGAATCAAGAACGGTTTATGCGCGTCCCCTCCTCCATATGGCTGGCCCCTGCCCTGCTCGTTCTGCTCTCATGTCAGAACAGCCATGACAGGATGCTAAAGCAGTTTGACCGTCTCAAGTCGGAGGAGACAGACCGGTATAACATCGTTTACGCATATGCCGCCTACCTCTCCACCACAAGGAGCATCACACCGGAACAGGCGATCCCGCTGATCAATGAGATGATCTCCTGCGGATATCCGACCGAAGCCCGGTATTGTATTGACAACCTGGAAAGAAACGGGATCCATTCCAGCGACCTGCTGGCCCTTCACGGATTATGCTACCAGCATGAGCTGCAGCCCGGCCTGGCACTGGCAGATTTTGAAAAGGCCCTGGCAGGGGATCCGGACAATGAGAAGATCAGGTTGTTGCTGGACAATGCAAAGGGAGCGGAAAGCCCCGGTTCCCAGGCGGAAAAGATGCTTGACAGAGCCCGGGTGTTGATGGCGCAAAAAGAGTACGGCGCATCTGATTCAGTCCTGAATGCCATCCTGGAGCTGGACAGTACCAGCCACCACGCAGTTTTCCTGAAGGGGCTCATCAGGCTCCAGGGAGAGGAGTATGACTCGGCACTCTGTTTCATGAAACTGGCATACAACATCGAAGACCGGGAGGAATACAGGCACCATATCTCCATGGTCAGCAAGGTGCTTGAAGGAGAAAAGCTGATCTCCGGGGATCCGCTCTCTTTCCCCGGGTATCTGCAGAAATCCCGGGGACTGGCGTCCATGGGTATGTTTATCCGTGCGCAGGAAACCCTCGACCGGGGCCTGGAAAAGAATCCGGATCAGATGAACCTGATCCTGGCAAAAGCACTGGTCTGGGTTCAGGCCGGCCAGCAGGAGACAGCCAGGCAGTACCTCTGGGAGCAGGAACGGCGGGGCATTGTCATTGACCCTTCGCTGAAACAGAAGATCTTCGTGAACCGGCAGCAGAACAGCGAATGAATATACTGGGCATATCGGCATATTACCACGATTCTGCAGCTGCCATCCTGGTGGACGGGGAGCTGGTTGCAGCAGCCCAGGAGGAGCGCTTCAGCCGGAAGAAGCACGATGCCGGTTTTCCTGAGAACGCCATCCGCTATTGCCTTGAGGAAGCGGGACTGGAACTCTCCGGGGTGGACCAGGTGGTTTTTTACGACAAGCCTTTCCTGAAATTCGAGCGGCTGCTGGAGACCTACTACAATTTCGTTCCCCGAGGGATCCCCTCTTTTGTCACTGCCATCCCGGTCTGGATCAATGAGAAACTGTTCCTGAAGCGCAACATCAGGAGGGGGCTTCAGGCCATCGGCCGCTTTGATGCAAAGAGGCAGCAACTGCTGTTCCCGGAACACCACCTCTCCCATGCAGCCAGCGCTTTCTTCCCTTCCCCCTTCGAGAAGTCGGTCATCGTGACCCTGGATGGCGTGGGTGAATGGGCCACTGCCTCCATCTGCCTCGGCAGCGGCAACCAGATCAGGATCATCAAAGAGCTCCGGTTCCCGCACTCCATTGGCCTGCTCTATTCAGCCTTCACCTACTACCTGGGCTTCCGGGTCAATTCGGGGGAATACAAGCTGATGGGCCTGGCCCCATACGGGAATCCCTCCTCTGAAAGGGTGGAACGGTTCACCCGGGCCATCACGTCCGAAATGGCCAGCGTGAACGGGGACGGATCATTATGGCTGAACCAGCGCTGGTTCAAATATGCCACCGGGCTCAGGATGATCCGTGGCCGAAGGTGGGAAAAACTGTTCGGTTTCCCCAGGCGCAGGGAGGAGGAGCCCATTGAGCAGGTGCACTGTGACCTTGCACTTGCCATCCAGCATGTCACCGAAGAGATCGTGATGAAGATGGTTGCCCATGCCAGGAGCTTTGCAGAGAGTGAAGCACAGGCCGGGAACCTCTGCCTGGCAGGCGGTGTCGCCCTGAACTGTGTGGCCAACGGTAAACTGAAGGCCGCCGGGCTGTTCCGGGAGATCTTTGTCCAGCCCGCAGCCGGCGACGCGGGGGGAGCCCCCGGGGCGGCACTGGCCGTCCACCACATCTTCAACCGGAATGAACGGACCATACAACGGCCCGACTCCATGAAAGGTGCCTGCCTGGGGCCCTCCTTTGATGCGAAAGAGATCCTGGCAACCCTCCGGAAGCATCATGCAAAGGCGGGGGAGATCCCGGATTTTCCACGCCTGAGCAAAACCACCGCAAAGCTGATCGCCGAAGGGAATGTGGTGGGCTGGTTCCAGGGCCGCATGGAGTTCGGTCCCCGGGCCCTGGGCAACCGCAGCATCCTGGCAGATGCCAGGAACCCCGAAATGCAGAGAAAACTGAACCTGAAGGTGAAGTACCGGGAGGGATTCCGGCCCTTCGCCCCGTCCGTCCTCTCGGAGGATGTGCAGGAATATTTTGAATTCAGCGGTGCCTCTCCCTACATGCTGATGGTGGCCCCTGTGAAGAAAGAGCGCCGGCTTACCCTTCCGCCAAACTATGATGAGCTTCCCTGTATGGAGCGGCTGTACATCCGCAGAAGCGATGTGCCGGCCATCACACACATCGATTTCTCCGCCAGGCTGCAGACCGTGCACAGGGAGACCAACAAAAGGTACTGGCAGCTGATCAGCGATTTCAAGGAGCTGACCGGATATGCCGTGATCGTCAATACCAGCTTCAACGTCCGCGGCGAACCCGTGGTATGCACCCCGGAGGATGCCTACAGGTGTTTCATGCGGACTGAGATGGATTGGCTGGTCATGGGGGATTTTCTTTTAAGGAAAGAGGACCAGCCCCCCTGGGAGGAGAAGGGCTGGAGGAAAAAGGTGGGAAGGGACTGATCGCAGAACAATGATAAACATCTATACCCTCTTCTGAGATGCAGAAACCGGACAGAGCCAGATACAGGGAGACCCTCCTGGTGATCGTGCTGGGATTCACGGTACTCTACCTGATCCTTGACAGGAACTGGATGCTCTACACTGCCCTGGCCGCGGGAATTGCCGGGATGCTCTCCCTGAAGCTGAACTGCTGGATCCACAGGGGCTGGTTCTTCCTGGGGGAGAAACTGGGCTTCGTTGTCGGAAAGATCGTGCTTGGGGCCGTATTCATTGTGATCGTGCTTCCCATGGGCCTGCTCTCCAGGTGGCTGCGGAAAGACATCATGAACCTGAGGAACCGCGGGACCAGCTGTTACCACCAGAGGGACCACCTCTACAGGCCGGATGATTTTGAGAACATGTGGTAAAATCCGTCCGGTAACCGCCGGCACCGAATCATGAGAAAAACGTTCATAACCGTCGCGATATCCCTGCTGATCTTCGCGGGACTTGACCTGGTGACCGGGCTTTTCCTGATCCCCGACAGCTTCAACTCCTTCCGGACCAGGCACTACTATTACCACCATGGAATGCTGCCCGGCCGGGAATCCATGGCCGCCTGGGGGGCCCTGATCTACCCCGTCTGCACCAATTCACTGGGGTTGATCGATTCAGCCGCATACAGGATCAGCAAGCAGACCGGCAGCCACCGGATCCTGATCCTGGGGGATTCCCATTCTGAAGGGGTCGGGGTCCCCTACCTCAGGACCTTTGCAGGAAGGCTGGCACGTAGCCTGAAGCCTTACGGAATGGAGGTGGTCAATGCCTCGGCAGTGAGCTACAGCCAGAAGATCGAATACCTGAAGGCAAAATACCTGATCGAGACCGCTGGCCTGAAGGTGGATGAGATCATCGTACCGGTCGATATCTCTGATATCCAGAATGAGCTGGTCTATGAGAAGTACGAAGCCGGGGAGGAATCGCGGGTGACCGGCCTTTTTTACCGGCTGCGGAACAGCCTGAAGAGAAGCTCGGCCATCTACTACCTTGCAGATGCCATGCGTACCAGGAGACAGCAGGAGCGGTTCTTCAAAAGCATTGAATCATTTTACGAGGATGCCAGGGGTTCGGCCAACCGGAACATGTGGGAGATCTATTCAGGCTTTTTCAGCCACTTCAGCGACGAGGTGCTCCTTTCGAACCCCCAGTTCCACGGCATGGGAAGCTGGATGGAGGATGAGGATTTCCGGGAACTGGCAATGAAGGGGATCGGGATGGGGCAATCGCATATGAAACTGCTGAAGCAGCTATGTGATGATCACGGGATCGGGCTTACCCTGTCGGTCCATCCCTGGCATTCCCAGATCAGGAAGGGAGAGGCCACCGATGAATATGTACAGATCTGGGAATCATTTGCACGGGCAAACGGAATAGACTTCCTCAATCTCTACCCCCTGTTCATCAACGGGGAAGACCCCGAAACCGTCATCAGGAAATATTATATCCACAACGATAACCACTGGAACGAGTTCGGCCATGAACGGATGGCTGGATTCCTCAAAGCCTATCTCCTTGAAGGGCATTCATCACCGGAACCGGGACAGTAAATCACGGGAACTGCGCAGGAATCCTGGGAACTGCGCAGGAATCCTGGGAACCAGGGTATAAAAAGAAACCGCCTCATCAATGATGAGGCGGCTCCTTCAATGTAATCCAATCAGTTCTACTGTTTCACAAAAACGCGGTTGGAAACAGCCTTTGATTTAAATTGTACGGAGATAATGTACAATCCGGACTCAAGCTTACCAATATTCACATCCTTAGTGAAAGCATTCACAGGAACATTCATTATCAATTGTCCTGTAATGCTCGAAATACTAACCGATCGAATCTCGGTGATACTTGAGACAGTGAACATGCTGGCAGCCGGGTTCGGATAGATGCGCAGGTAGGAAGCTTCATCCAGATCAACTCCTGTCCAGGGTGAATAATCACCGTCATTGAAGACAACATCAACGACATTTTCTCCTTCGACAACAGTGTATACCCTGTTGGGTCCGCCACCCGGGAATTCGGAGATCGGATCCCACAGTCCATTTACCCTGAATTTAAACTGCAGCTCTGTTCCGACTTCCTGGTCGGCAAGCACATAGGTGTAAATGCCATCCGCATCGCCATCACTTGCATTCACGACAGGGTCTCCCCAGTTGTTGAATGAACCTGCAATGTCCACATTGTCGGCTGCGGGATCGAATATTTCAGCGTCAATCATACCAGTCATATCCACATTGAAGGTGACATCCTCAGGCGGTGTTACAGGCGTACCGGATATTGTGCCGTTCGCCTCAAGGGTCACATCACCCAGGTAGCTTGCGTTGTGCCAGCCTTCGTCGGCAAGCTGGTTCCATGCCAGCTTGGCATCAAGCTGCCCGTCGCCATCGTTGTCCCCGATCTTCGCATCCCAGCCAATGGTCATGCCTGATTGCAGGGTGACCCCGATATCGCTGAACGGAACGACCAGTTCCACCCGGTAGCTGGTTCCTGAATCGATCACCTCCACGAAATCAACACCCCATCTTAACGTATCCTGATTGATCGCCAGGCCAAGGCTGATATCGCCTTCCACACTCCAGATCTTCTCCAGCATGAACTGGACTGAATCCATGGGCTCGACAGCATCATCCAGCAATTCGCCATCCTGCTTGATGTCGGAAATGTCAAAATAGATGCTGTAGTGGTCACGCTCCCATGAATTGTTCGATTCAGTATCCAGGGTGTCATCATTCACCTCCAGCAGCACATAGAAGTTATCCGCATCCCACAGGGCTCTGATTTGTCCGCTGAAGTCAGCTGGCCCGGAAACAAAATCTTCGAGCCAGAGGTTCTGCCTCTCAAGCTGCCATACATTTGCTTGCGCCCATGCACCATCTATCTCTCCATCAATCTCAATCTCAACAGGGACAGGTGACATCGATCCCAGATCAAAGAAAACGGGATCCAGTTTCATGTTGCCCATATAGGCGGCATTGTGCCAGCTTTCATCCGCATTCTGGTGCCATGACAGCTTGGCATCGAGCTGCCCGTCGCCATCATTGTCCCCGATCTTTGTATCATACCCGATCACCATACCATCGGTCAACGTCACACCGATCCTGGAGAAGGGGACTGCCACCTCCAACATGTAACCTGTTCCCGAGTCAATGGTCTCCGCGAAATCAACACCCCACCTCAGGGTGTCCTGATTGATCGCCAGGCCAAGGCTGAGATCGCCTTCCACACTCCAGATCTTCTCGAGCATGAACTGGACCGAATCCATGGGCTCGGCGGCATCATCCAGCAATTCCCCGTTCTGCTTGATGTTGGACATGTCAAAATAGACACTGTAGTGGTCACGCTCCCATGAATTGTTCGATTCAGTGTCAAGGGTATCATCCTTCACATCCAGCAGCACATAGATGTTGTCATTGTCGTGCATCACCCTGTAGGAGCCGCTGAAATCGGCAGCACCATCCACAAACTCATCGAGCCAGAGGTTTTCAACGGTAAGGTTGTAACTCTTCGCGCTGTACCAGGCAGGATCCCACACACCATCAATGACCGGCGGGACCTTGACCTTCGACAGGGAACCATCCGCTTCAAGCATCGCTGTTCCGATGTAGCTTGCATTGTGCCAGCCCTCGTCTGCGGTCTGGTACAACGCCCACTTGCCATCGAGCTGACCGTCGGCATCATTGTCCCCCACCTTGGCGTCAAACCCGATCACCTGGTCAGCTGCCAGGGTGACACCGAATCTGGAGAAGGGAACCGCTACCTCCAGAACGTAACCTGTTCCTGAGTCAATGGTCTCCACAAAATCAACACCCCATTTCAGCGTATCCTGATTGATCAACAGACCAAGCTGCAGATCCCCCTCAACGCTCCAGATCTTCTCCAGCATGAACTGGACTGAATCCATCGGCTCGGCGGCATCATGCAGCAATGCCCCGTTCTGCTTGATGTTGGACATGTCGAAATAGATGCTGTAGTGGTCACGCTCCCATGAATTGTTCGATTCAGTGTCAAGGGTGTCGTCCAAAACCTCCACCAGGCAGTAGATCGCATCTGCATCCCATATAGCTTTGATGGTTGCGCTGAAGTCATCAGCACCAGTAATGAATCCGGCTACATGATTAAGGGGCCTTAAAAGGTCCCATGCCGGAACAGCAGCCCAGACAGCATCGCTTCCATCCCCGTCAATAACCGGGGGGGTAGCAATCTGTCCGAATAAGACTGGACTGATTAAGCCTGTAAACAAGGCCGTCATCAAGAGTTTTCGTAGTTTTCTTTTCATATGCAAAGGTTTATATGGTTTGTTAATACTGTGAATTACCTAAAATTTCACTGAAATATAGCAATTATTAACGAAATGTAAACATTTGTATAATTTTTTTTTACCCACAGGGCCGGGCCTTTCATGATCGGTCATACCCCGCCATCGCCGCGGACACCTGTATCTGAGGCATTTATTCATGGGTTTGACCGTCCTGACAGAAAAGGCTGTTTTGTTCAGAGTGGTGAACAACTTGACCCTGTTGAATCAGGAACCATTAAGAGGCTGCCCCTTCTGAGACAGCCTCTTCTTTCTCTAAGATGAAGTGATCCGGCCGGGTTACCTGGCAGCGACTATGGTAATGTTAACAGAGTCAATGTCCCGGCTCACGGTCTCGCTCCAGTTCCCGTAGCTGGTGGCCACAAGGGTGAAGGTATATTCACCTGCATTGTAATAGGTCAGCAGGAGGGAATCGGTCCCCAGCTCCAGCAGGGTCCCCTTACCGGTACCATAGCTATTTTCGGGTTTATCCCCTTTAAAATAGGTCAGGAACTCCCCGGTTGCCTCGGAGGTGTAAAAGGTGATACTCTTCCCTGCTGTCGCCGTATTGTTCTGCAGGTTCGTGGTAAATGCCGCGGATGTGGGTCCGGGCTCTTCCTTGTTGCAGCTGCATGGACACAGGAGCAGAGCCACCGCTGCGAAGACGAATATGATCTGTTTCATAATTTCCGGTTTTATGGTTACCATCCTGGATTTTGTTTCAATACCCCGTTGTTCACATCGATCTCACTGAGGGGAATGGGGTAATACTCATTCTTGCCCACCTGGAATATCCCCGGCCCCAGGATCTCGTCCCAGTTGATGCCCCAGGCCGGATCAAAGCTCCACCTGACCAGGTCGTTCCATCGGTGGGTTTCAAACGCCAGTTCAATATCCCGCTCATGGATAATGGCTTCCCGTGTAAGGGCTGGCACGGGAGCCATGTCCACACGGGCCCTCACCTCGTTCAGGGCCGCCAGTCCCGTTCCGTTATCCCCCAGCAGGAACATCACCTCTGCATACATCAGCAATACATCGGCATACCGGATCACCTTCCTGTTGGTCGGATCGTTGTTGGGCGAGGCCGTCCCGGGCACGTCATAGATCGGGAAATAGTACTTCTTCATTCCGAAGGAGACGCTGGGCTGGCCCGGGTGAGCAAGCCCCCTTGAGGCGGCGATACGCTTGGTATGGATGAAAGAGTTGAATTTCTTGTAGTAGGCGTTGTCCGGGTCCACATGCATGGTGTCACCATCCAGGTAACAGGAGGCATAGGCCCTCGGGTCCCTGTCGAAACCCGGGGGTGTACCCACGGAGTCACACGCGTAGAACCAGTCGGGGTGGACTTCGTGGTTCTTGTAGCTGTTGCTGTGGGGGGAGAAGTACTGGGTGTTCAGGGAGCCGCTCCACTGCCACCCGGGCAGCCATCCGGGCTGCATCAGGTCATCAGAGTACTGGACCTCCCAGATCGATTCTATGTTGTTCTCCGCTCTATAGGTATTGTTCTCCGATGGCAGGTCCAGGTAGGCTGTATTGGAAAGCAGGGCCATCATGTAATCCTTCCTCGTCTTGGGTGCTTTCGGCAACACAAGGGCATACTCCCCGGAATTCATCACATCCAGGAACGCATCCCTGGCCGTGGCCAGGTCCTCCTGTGCCTCGGCACCGTTCTGGGTCCCGTTCCTTACATGGTAATGGTAGTACTTATAGAGCATGGCCTTCCCGAGCAAGGCGCTGGCCCCACCCGTGGTGACCCTTCCAAGGTCTGCATCCGAATATTCCGACTTCTTGGGAAGGTTCGGGATGGCAAATCCCAGGTCTGTCTCGATCTGGTCCCAGAACCGGATCGGGTCCCCGTTGCTGAAATTCTCGTTATAGTCCAGAGGGAAGGTTTCCGGAGTCTCATCATAATAGATGGGACTATGGTAGAAGGTCACCAGGTAGAAGTAGTAGATGGCACGAAGAGCCCTCACCTGGGCTTCATACATGTCCCTGGTTTTCTGTGTAAATCCTTCTACATCTTGCCTCTCATTCAGCTTCCTCAGGAACTGGCTGGTCCTGAAAATTCCAAAGTACATGGCCCGCCAGATCGAGGAGTTCTCACCGCTGCTGGAACTCATGGTCGCCAGGTTGTCCCTGTTGGTGGTTTCAAAGAGGGTCCTGTCTTCCCAGGTTCCGTTCTGCAGCTGGAACTCTAATCCGAACATCCCCCTGTCGGCCAGCGGGCAGTAACAGGAGTTCATGGCCAGAAGGAAGTCATTCTGGGTCTGGTAGAAACTCCCGTCCGTCAGGTTGTTCTTGTTCTCTACCTCCAGAAACTCTTCAGTGCATCCTGTCATTATCACAAGTGTGATAAGGACCAGCGTATTTCTTATTATATTTCTCATGACGATCTGTTTTTTCTATTCCATTAGAATTCAATCTGCACCCCTGCCGTCAGGATCCTCGGCAGCGGATAGCTTCCGCCATCGGTTCCCACGCCCATGGGGGAACCCGTGGTCGGGGATTCTGGATCGCGTCCCTTGTATTTGGTAATGGTCCAGAGATTGACCGCGCTTACATAGATCCTGGCCCTGGAGATCCCCACGCTATGCGACACCTGTTTCGGAAGGGAATACCCGAGCTGAAGGTCCTTGAGCCTCAGGAACGAAGCATCTTCTATCCACCATGTGGAGATCCTGTCATTCCGGTTGCTGTTATTGATATCGGCCCTCACGAACTCCTCCGACGGCCGGTCCGGCTGGTAATAATTCTGGGAGTACTCCAGGGATTTGTTATGGTCCAGGTCCTGGCTCCAGAAACACTCGATACCCGCACGCTGGGAGTTGAATACATCCACATGCTTTGCCCCGTACCAGTACATGGAGAAATCGAAATTCTTATAATAGAGATTGACGTTGAGTGAATAGATCATATCGGGTATGGGCTTGCCGATGATGGTCCTGTCATCATCATTGATCACCCCATCCAGGTTCAGGTCGGTGTATTTCAGGTCACCCGGGGATGGCACCCCTTCTGCCGGTATGGCATAGAGGTAGTTGCCCGTTTCAGGATCACCGTTATCCCAGTCCTCCGGGGTGATGATGCGTTCGGCAATCCAGCCCCGAAGGGATCCCACAGTATTCCCGATCCTGGCAATATTGTCCCCCGAGATATAGGTCTCCGGGATATCCACCACCTCATTCTTGATGGTGGTCAGCATACCGGTGACCTCATAGTTGAAATCACCCTCCATTTTGCGCACAGTGGCGTTGAACTCGAATCCCCTGTTCGTCAGATCACCCAGGTTCACCGAGGGCTGCCCGACGATTCCGAATACCTGTGAGACTGAGCGGTTCACGATCAGGTTATCCGTATTCTTGATATAGTACTCCACGGTGGCTGACAGCCGGTTCCTGAAGAGGCTTGCATCAATCCCCACATTGGTCATGGCAGAGGATTCCCACCGGATCAGTTCATTGCCGAAACTGTAGAGCACGTTCAATGCAGGAGTGACTGATTGCGAAACCCCGAAAACGGGGGAGAATTCGTTAAATTTCCCGAGCAGCGCCTCATACCTGAAATTCCCGATATCCGAATTGCCGGTCATTCCGTAGCCAACCCGCAGTTTCAGCATCTCAATGGCATCCACATTGGGCAGCAGGTCCTCGTTCAGTTTCCAGGCCGCCGAGGCCGAGGGAAATGTCCCCCAGCGGTTGCCCGGTCCGAAACGTGAATTCCCGTCCCGCCTGACACTTGCTGTCAGCAGGTACTTACCGCTGTAGTCGTAGATAATCCTTCCCAGGTAGGAGACCCACCTGACAGGTGTAATATACCCGGCGATTACCGGAGCATCGGTCGAATAGTGGAGCACATTGAGGTTTTCATATTCAAAGTTCTGGGCACGCACATTGGAGCTGTATCCATTGAAGGTACGCGAATGCTGCACACCGGTCAGGGTGACATGGTGGTTCCCGAAGCTCTTGTCAAAGGTGAGCTGGTTCTCGATGGAGAGGGTAAGGTTCTCTGAATAGTTCTCATCGAGGGTTGCCAGCTCCCTGTCCCTGACGCCCGACTCAAAGGCGGGATTCCAGTTGCGGGTGTGGTTAAAGGATCCGATCGCCGACGGGGTAGTCTTGAAGGTCAGCCAATTGAATGGCTTGATTTCCAGATAGATATTACCTATGAAAGAGTTGTAATTGGTCTGGAGTTCGGAAAGGTCCAGGGCGACCCTGGGATTGGGCTTGTCATTTCCGCCTGTATTGAAATAGGAAACGGTGTCCCCGGCCGGGGTGATGTATTCAACCGCCTCCTGGGGCCCGTCATAGCCCCCCTTGTTGTTTTCGTTAAATACCTTCATCAGAGGGGAGGCGATCAGGGGTGACGACCATGCCCCTCCCTGCCAGATGCCTTCATCAAACCGGATATTGCGGGCGACGGCAAATGATTCACCCACCCTGATGTATTTCCCGATTCTGAAATCGGAATTTGCCCTGAAATTGTACCTGTTGGCCCCGGTGCTCCTGAGGATCCCCTCCTCGTCCAGCACGTTGGCCGAGATGGCATAGTTGCTGGACTCACCGCCTCCTGAAATATTCAGGAAATAGTTCTGTGTGTAAGCCCTCTGGATGATCTCGCTCTGCCAGTCGGTCCCCTCTTCCCAGCCTTCTCCGTAATAGAACTGCCGGAATTCATCGGTGTAGGGTTCCTGCCGTGCCACTCCGTTGTCATCGTAGATCTGATTATAAAAATCCACATACTGGTCCGCATTCATCAGTTCGAATTGCTCAGGCGGCAGGTTCAGGCTGCCGTAGGCTGAGAAAGTGACCCTGGGTTTCCCTTGCTTCCCTCTTTTGGTGGTCACAATGACCACGCCATTGGCACCGTCTGCTCCGTATATGGCCGATGCCGAAGCATCCTTGAGGACCTGGAAGGACTCAATATCGTTGGGATTAATATCGCCGATACCGCCACCCACCACGCCATCGATCACGTAGAGCGGATCGGGACTCTGGTTGATGGAGCCGATCCCCCGGATCCGGATGGTCGGGCCCGATCCCGGTTTTCCGCTCTGGGTCACCAGCACCCCGGCGGCCCGTCCCTGGATGGCGCTTGCAAGGTTTGAGGTGGGTGTCCTGGAGAGATCTTCAGCGGTGACCACCGCAACGGACCCGGTCAGGTCCTGCTTCTTGACCGTTCCGTACCCGATCACCACCACTTCATCCAGCGCCTGGATATCCTCCCTGAGTTCCACATCGATCCGGGTGAGCCCGGCAACCGGGATCTCCTGGGCCAGGTACCCGATGTAGGAGAAGACAAGCACGGCATCCGGACCGGTGACACTGATGGTATAGTTGCCCACCTGGTCTGTGATCGTGCCGATGGTGGTTCCCTTCACCACCACATTGGCCCCCGGCACGCCCTGCCCGTTCGCAGCATCCGTCACCTTTCCGGAAACCGACTGCTGGGCAAACAGGCCCTGTGCGGCAAAGATCAGGATGCCTGCACACAGCCATTTTATCAATGAGTTCTTTCGCAGTTTTAGTTTCATGTGATTGAGATTATAGGTTTAGTGTCTTGTTACCGGCACATCAGAGACAATTCAAAAAAAGGGACACACCAGGCATCCCTTTTTTTGAATGAATTGTCAGTTAAAACTTACTTAACCACTTTGAATCCTGAAGGAATACCTTCAATCTTGATGAAGTATACACCATCGGCCATATCACTGATGTCAAGCTGTCCGCTTACATTCCGGACGGACCTGACCAGTGAACCGGTGATGCTGTAGATCTTCATATCAGCAGACTCAACTCCCCTGATATTCAACATGTCATTCGCTACAAACACCTTCACGGTGCTGGCTGCACGCTCCTTCACACCCCCGATCACGATCTGCTCATCGGAGAGGGTCACATGCCCGGCATAGTAGATGGAACCGTAACAGTTGTTATGATCGGAAGACCAGTGATATTCCACGGCGTTCTCTGCAATGGCCCCCCTCGATTTGATATCGAACGAGATGGTCTCACCCACCTCCACCGGGGTGTAATCGCCTGAAAGGTCTTCAATATCGGCGGGATAACCAAGGGCCCCGTCGAAGGACATCACCATGACGGCCCTGATGACCCCGTCGGTCACATCCCAGAAGTGGGTGGCCATGGCCAGGCCTTCCAGGCCGTGCTCGTTGGCTCCCCAGGCTCCCACGGCAAATCCCTTCCAGAAGGTCGATTTCTGCAGGCCGATGGAGGCAGCGTACTCGCTGACCACGCCATCCTTGAACACGGCTTTTCCTCCGCCGAGTTCCACATAGCGGCCATAGGCCATGTTATGGTAGACCGTATCCCATTGGGCTGCACTGTCAGCCGCTGCCTCGAACGTCTTCTCATGCCTGATGTATGAGGTGGGCTGCACCATCACTTCATAGTTATGGGAACCTGCATCCAGCTGGGCATTGGTGTCCCAGTACTTGGTGAAAACGTAGAAATTGGACCCGTCATGCACGCCTTTCCAAGCGGCCCCGAAGGTCGCATCCCCGTCCAGATCATAGGGATCGCCGTTGGCCGGGTCCTGGATGATCTTGTCCATCACCATGGAATCTCCCAGGATATCCCACGTGGCATCAAAGCTGGCCGCATCGGTGATACCCGCGTAGCTCCATCCATCCGGAGCCTCCAGGATTTCAGCGGTGAGGTTGTCATAAGGATTATCCGCATAACCGACGACTCCGTCATAAGCCGGTTCCGTATCCCAGGCGATCCATGAAACGCCGGCCAGGGCAACATCGCCCGGTTCCGCGGGAGGAGCCGCAAGCACCAGGTGCCCGGCATAGTAGATGGAGCCGTAGCAGTTGTTGTGGTCAGAGGCCCAGTGGTACTCCACGGCGTTCTCAGCAATGGTCCCCCTCGATTTGATGTCAAACGAGATGGTATCCCCCACCTTCACCGGGATGAAATCGCCGGACAGATCGGTCGGATCCGCAGGATAACCCAGTGCACCGTCAAACGACATCACCAGGATGGAGCGGATCACCCCGTCGGTCACATCCCAGAAGTGGGTGGCCATCGCCAGGCCTTCCAGGCCGTGCTCGTTGGCTCCCCAGGCACCCACGGCAAATCCCTTCCAGAAGGTAGACTTCTGCAGGCCGATGGAGGCAGCGTACTCGCTGACCGTACCATCCTGGAATACAGCCTTCCCGCCGCCCAGTTCCACATAGCGGCCGTAGGCCATATTATGGTAGACCGTATCCCATTCGGCTGCACTGTCAGCTGCTGCCGCAAAAGTCGGCTCATGCCGGAAATAGGACGTGGGCTGCACCATCACTTCATAGTTATGGGTGCCTGCATCCAGCTGGGCATTGGTATCCACGTACTTGGAAAAGATGTAGAGATTGGATCCGTCATGGACACCCTTCCACGACGCACCGAAGGTGCCAACCCCATCCACCAGGTCATAGGGATCGCCGTTGGCAGGATCCTGAATGATCTTATCCATATAGTGGGCATCTCCGAGAAGTCCCCAGGCAATGTCAAAGGTGGCTGCATCCACGATCAATCCGGGAGAAACACCTTCAGGCGCCTGAGGGATCACCACAAGTGGATTGTCATAGGGATTGTCTGCATAACCGACGATTCCATCGTAGGCCGGCTCCGTATCCCAGGCAATCCATGAAACCCCTGAAAATGCCACCTGGGCAAAAGCTCCCACGGCAAGAAAGGAGAGCATCAGTAAAGTAGCAAATCTTTTCATACGTAACGTTTTTAAGTTAGTAAATGGAAATTAGTTTAAACAAACATATCTATATTGCCTCTCTGGGAGGTCAGGTATATTATTAAAAAGGTCCATTATTTTTGGTTTCATGGCTTATTCTCTTTTCCATACCAGCCTGCAAAGCCTGATACAACTGAAATCTGCCAGGTCACTAATATACCAAATTCCCCGGTCAAATACAATTTCCGGGGCCCTGACCGGAAGGACAGTAACGAGCTTTGAATCATCGTTGATCCCGAAATGGTAGGGAGTATCCGATGCATAGACGTAACACCTGCCCGTGATGGAGGAAGACCTGAAGAGGTAATAGAGACCATTCCTTTTCAATACAAAAGGGCTCTCTGCACTGACGGGCCCGTTGCCGGCGATCCCACCCGCGGATACGATTGTATAGTCTGACCACCTCCTGAGGTCCGGGGAGGTGCGGACCACGATGAATCCGCCCGGCCAGTTATCTTTGGTTACCGTGGAAATGGTGGAGTAGGCATAATAGGTCCCCCCGTCTTCCAAGACCATCACATCCCTCCCGCTCTGCTCGAATACCAGGTTGGATCCCTCATTGAAACCGATCTTCCGGAAATGACAGCCGTCTTTCGAAAACATCACCCGCAGACCGTTTGAATTATAGAAACAGTAGTAACCTGTATCAGATCTCATGAAGAACGGGGCCTGGATCTTCTCCTCCGGCTGCACCTGCTCCCCGTAGGCACTGTCTGCCCTGACAACAATCCCTGTGCTCTCAAACATAGGTCCTGTGAGCGATTCCCCCTGCCACCCGTAAAGGATCCTGCCCACAGCTGTCCCTCGGATGCATGCCCAGCATTGCCACGAGCCATCCCCAGCCTGGAAAAAGCCGTGGTCGACCACCTGTTGCCGAACGGGATCAGGCCCGTTCAGGGGGCCCAGGTCGGGAACGCTGCAGATCTTCCACGGTTCGCCGTCCACTACCGGGACCATGATCCTATTCCGGCCGCAGGAGAAGAGGGCCACGGCAACAGCCAGTATAAACAGGGGCAGCTTTCTCATGGTCACTCCTTTTCCTGAACTACTTTTGCCACAATGACATAGCGGCCCGACCCGGTTTCCACCGCCACCCCTCCTTCACAGGCCCTGCGCTCAAATGCAGAGCCCTCCAGTGGTTCCCCGTTGATGGTGATCTCTCCGGGATCACCGGGAATCTGGATGGTGGCACCGGCATTCGCCGGGATCTCCACATCCATGGTCATCGTTTCGCCCTCCAGTTCCCATCCCGATCCGATCGGTCCATACATGCTCTCGTGGGTGGCCCTGGCCGAAGTGAGCCCGCCACCGGGGCGGGGATGGATGATCACATGCCTGTAACCGGGCTGGTCCGGATCGATCCCGATCCCGGCCACCACCTGGTAGAGCCACTTCCCGATGGCCCCGTAAGCATAGTGGTTGAAGGAGTTCATGCCGGGGTCCTGGAAGGTGGAATCGGGCTTCTGCCCGTCCCACCGCTCCCAGATGGTGGTGGCCCCCATGGTGACGGGGTAGAGCCAGGAGGGATATTTCTTACTGGTCAGCAGCATATAGGCCAGGTCGATCCGGCCGTGATCGGTCAGTGCCTGGGAGATCAGCGGCGTCCCCAGGAAACCGGTGGTAATGTGCCCGAACTGTTCCACATCTCTCGCGAGATGGGCCGCGCTCTTCGGGACGGTCTCCCCGTCCAGCAGTCCGAAGGCAAGGGCCAGCGTATAGGCGGTCTGGGTATGCGCCACCAGCCTCCCGTTGGGCGTGACGAATTCATCATTGAATGCCGCCTTCACTTTTTCAGAGAGCACGGCAAAGTACTTCGCATCTTCATATTTCCCCAGGATGGATGCCGCTCTGCTGACAATGGATGCAGAATAGGCAAAATAGGCGGTGGCGATCAGGTCTTTCGTGGTGTAGGCACCCATATAGTCCGACTGGCTTGCATCAAACGCCAGCCAGTCGCCCCAGTGCCAGTGATTCTCCTGCCAGATAAGATCATCACCTGCCTGGGCTTCCATATAGCCGATCCAGCGCTTCATGCTCTCATACTGGTTCTCCAGCACGGAGAGATCCCCGTAATCGAGGTATACCACCCAGGGGATCACCACGCCTGCATCCGCCCAGCCGGTGGCTCCCCCGCCTCCCAGGATATCGGGGATCACGTTGGGGATCAAACCGTCCTCCCGCTGGTCAGCCGCCAGGTCCTTCAGCCATTTCGTGTAGAAAGTCGCTGCGTTCATATTGAAACAGGCTGTGGGTGCGAACACCTGGGCATCACCGGTCCATCCGAGCCGCTCATCCCGCTGGGGGCAATCGGTGGGAACATCCAGGAAATTCCCTTTGAGTCCCCACACTATGTTATGCTGAAGCTGGTTGATCAACGGATCGGAACAGGTGAATGTCCCGGCAGGGTCCATGTCGGAGTGGATCACCATCCCGCGGATCTTATCGCCGGTCAGCTCCCCCGGATAGCCCGACACCATCACATACCTGAATCCCTGGAAGGTGAAATGGGGATTAAAGACCTCTTCTCTGCCCCCTTTCAGAATATAGGTATTGGTCTGCCTGGCACCTCGCAGGTTATCGAAGTACATATTTCCCTTTTTATCCAGCACTTCGGCATGCCTCAGGGTGATGGTATCTCCCCGGTTACCCGAGGCACTGATCTTTATCCATCCCACCATGTTCTGGCCCATGTCGACCTGCCAGCCCTCTGCCGTTCTGGTAATGGATGCCGGAGCCAGCTGATCAGTGATCCTTACAGGCGGGCCCTCCGTGGCAACCAGCTTGGCTGTGGATATTCCCACGGTATTCACAGGACTCCACCCCGAATCGTCGTAACCCGGAGTGCTCCAGCCCGTCAGCTCCTTCATGGCGTCATAGACTTCGCCGTTGTAAATATCCGACTCAAGGATCGGCCCGGTGGTGGCTTTCCAGGAACCATCGGTCCCCAGGACCCAGGTGGTCCCATCCTTATAGGTGACCACCAGCTGTGCAATGGCCGAAAGCTCTTTCCCATAGAGATTCCGGTTGCCCACCCAGCTGAGGTTGCCCCTGTACCATCCGTCGCCAAGGACGATCCCCAGGGTATTTTCCCCCTGGTCAAGCATCTCAGTCACATCATAGACCTGGTACTGCAGCCGTGTATGGTAGCTGGTCCAGCCGGGGGTGAAGAGCCGGTCCCCGACCCTTTGCCCGTTGATCTCCGCCTGGTAGAGTCCCCGGCTGCTGATACAGAGCCTTGCCTTTTCGATCTCCTTTTCGATGGGAAACTTTTTTCTTATGTAAGGGGAGGGATTGGATTTCCGGAGATCCTCTTCCCAGGAAGGCGCGATCCAGTCAGCTTTCCATCCTGTCCCGGGCATGAAACCCGTCTCCCACCAAGCCACCTCGCTCCACTGGCTCGGTCTGCCGTGGTTGTCCCAGACCCTCACCTGCCAGAAGACCCGCTGGAATGACTGGAGCGGCGGTCCGCCGTACCTCACACGGATGCTCTGGGAGGATCCGTTCTTCCCCGAATCCCAGAGCAGGTTGCTGCCTTTTTTCAGGTCCCGCTCATCCAGTGCTGCCCTGATCCGGTAGGAGTCCTGCATGGTATTCATTTGATCGGATCTGGTCTTCCAGCTCAGTTTAGGGGCCGGGTTATCGATCCCCAGGGGATTGGTCCTGTAATCGGTGGTAAGGGAGGTAACCACAGGCTGGGCCGGCAGCATGGATGCGGTCAGCATCCCCAGTGCCAGCAGAAAAGGTGCTCTGAATTTCATAATGGTTGGATTTGTTGATGGGTCTGCCTGTAAGATATGATTATTTTATCAGCAGGAGACAGGCTTACCATATCATCGAAGACAATGGTGCCCTCCTCCTCATTCAGGGTGAACCGCAGGGGTATATTGCCATGGAGAACACCGGAGGGGCCCTTTATGCCGGATCTCCCGATGGAGAGCTCTTTCAGATCCAGCGTCCCGTAATCCAGTTCAAGCACGGCCCCGGACCGGTTCTGAAGGAAATTCCCCCAGCCGGTGCCGCAGGACCAGAAGGTGCTGAACCGGTCCTGGCCGATGGCCGGGTCAAATGCCATGGAGTGCCGGCTCCCGTCATACCGGAAGCCTGAGAGGGCCAGCAGCACGGACCAGCTGGAGAGTGCCCTTGCATAGTAGAATCCCGATTCGATCTCCGCATAGGGATTCCTGTTGTAGCCTGCATACCTCTTCCTGACCGCCTCCACCACCTCCACTCCTTCCTCCACAAGCCCGGCCCAGATCAGGGAGGCGGCCACCTGGTACTCCACACCGGTCCATGTCTCATCGGCGTATGGAAACGGAATCAGCTCCCTATTCCCTTCAGGCCATGTACAGAGCACCAGTCCGCCCTCCCGGTTCAGGGCATACACCCGCTGGACGTTCTGGAAACCGGAAAAGTCAGGAATGAAATTATTCGTAAAGATGGCCTCCAGGCAGGTTTTCACCCTTGCCGGGTCAAGGATATACCCCATCCCGCTGTTGAAGGCCAGGTACTGGCCCAGCAGCTGGTCTGAAAGGCACCCGTTCCCGTACTGGTATTTCTCATGGCCCTCTTCGATATGCTGCACATACCAGGAGCCGTTCCAGAGCAGTGAATCGTAGGCTGCCCTGCCCGAAGCATAGACCTCAAGGTACATTTCCGACGCCCCGTCGCCAAGGTAGTCAGCCATCTCCGAACAGGCCTTCAGCGCACCCAGGTAGAGCCCCCCGGTCAGCATGTTGGGGCCATAAAAATCGATGTCGTAGGTATTGTGCTGTCTCCCGGTCAGCACCCCCTTCCTTTCCGGGTCCCAGGGTTCGTAACTTCTGGTCCACCCCCCCTCCCTGCTCTCCCGCTTGGGACCGTGCCATGCATATTCAATGCACCTTTTCACCGATGGCCACAGCCGTGCAAGCCAGAGGCTGTCGCCGCTGAACTTCCACTCCCGGTAAACGCGCATGATGTTCCCCATCTGCCCGTCGGCTGCAACATTCCTGAAGTGGTGATCCCCGATGGGAAAGGTGGTCCTGAAACACTGGTACCCGCTTTCAAATGTCTGGGTCAGGCAGGCCGTCTCACGGATGTTCCTCTCCAGGGAGGGGAAGAGGCTGGCCATGGTCTGCGCATAATTCCAGACATGGGTGCAGTTGCCCGGGCAACAGCCGAAATCGGGTCCCAGGCCTTCGTACCCGTGAACATCCCCGTTCTCCATCCGGCCAAGCAGGTTCGATTTCAGGGAGGCCAGGTTGGAAAGAAGGGCATCATGCACCGGGAGCGGCACCGAGGTGGCGGTCATCCGGTCAAAAAATCTCTCACTGAGCCGTTTCAGGGAGTCCCTGGCGGAAAGATAGCCCGCGAGCACATCCCTGGCATCCTCAAACCTTGTGGCATAATAGTTACTGGTCTGGTGGCCCGTCAATTCATCTGCACCGAATGCCTGGCTGGCCTCCAGCACCCGGTTGGGCACATACCAAGTGAAATAGAAGGGGATGGTCACCGATTGGCCCGGTTCGATGGTCCTGTGGACCAGCAGGGTGGCAACCACTTCACCCCGTCCCCCGGCTGTGCAGGGTTCAGCCTGCCGGGTGACCGATCCATTTTCGGAGAACTCCCCCCACAGGATATGTGCATCATCCCACCATCCCTCTGCAACAAGTCCCGTCTGCAGTGTGACACTGTCACACCCGGCAGCCACCACCATATTCCCGAAATCAGGATGGCCGGGATCGATCAGGCTTTCCATATAGATCCCCTTTGTCCCTCCGACCGATACCCCGCTGTTCCTCACGGGATGACCGGGTTTACGGGACCTGTAGTTCAGGTTTTTGAAAGGATTGGCGATGGTGAGCGCCAGGGAGAAGGTGACAGCTCCGTCACCCGGGTTGGTGAGTATCCAGCTGAACTCCCCCAGGGGCATGCTGCTGGCATCCACATCCAGTGGTACCAGGGGATTGAAACACTCCAGGCGGATCTCCAGGGGGACCCTGCTGTCCTGAAAATCGATCCCGACAGCCGGGGGGGCTCCCGACCAGGTGGCCTCCCTGAACCGGGGCAGGCCGGCAAGCTGCTGGCGCGGGACCCCGAACCCGTTGGTGAAATTGTCGAAATACTGCCGCTCAAGGACCATCGCCCCGGGATCCTCTCCCTCTTCCCGGTACCAGATGGAGAAGAGGGTCATGTAGGGGGGCAGTTCATCTCTCTGCGCCCTGTTGAAGATCTCAAACTCCAGGATATTCCCCCTGCCACCGAGCAGGATGTTGCCGGTACCGATGCCCCCCAGGGGATAGAAGATATTGCGCAGGGCCTCGCCGGTATATTCCGGCATGGCAGGTGGGACATCCGTTCCCGGCTGCCTGCAGCCGATGGATCCCGTGAGGACCACCAGTAGAATCAGTGCCTTTTTCATTGGGTCAGTTCTTATCCGGGATCACCAGCTCCGCGATATGGCTCTCCCTGAAGCCGATCCTGTGGGCAAGTGCCGTGACCGTTGTGCCCGGTGCCGCCTCAAAGGGCCCGGTATAGAGGAACCAGTGGTTGTCACTGTATCCCCGGTGGTCCAGCTGGTAAACCAGGGAAGCCCCCCCGGTCTCACATGACAGGTTCACCCGGCCATCCCTGAGGGAGATCACGGGGATGGCCGTTTCAGGCTGGATCCCCCCTGGCCACATGCTCAGCATCAACTCCTTTTCCGTACCATATTTCACTCCCTTGTCATCAATCTCCCCGATCCACCTGTCCAGCGCACCGGACAGCCGTTCCCTGACCTCCCTGAACTCCGGGTCCGGTGCCAGGTTCTTCAGCTCCCAGGGGTCACGCTGCAGGTCGTACAGCTCCTCCGCCTCCTTCTCTCTCCTGAACCAGTACCGCTGGGCATCATCAAGGGTTCCGGCATCCCGCCCCTTCAGCAGCTCCTGCATGATTTTCATCTGCTTGCGGAATCCGAGGTCCATGTAGGCACCCAGGTCAGGCCGGTAATTCCTGATGTACCTGTAACGGTCATCCCTGACCGCCCTGCGGCAGTCGAACCACTCATCCATCCGGTCCCTGGCACCGAAAACATACTCCCTGGGGGCAGCCTTCTGTTCACCCATAAAAGGCCGGCCATGCATGTATCCCGGGACATCCACACCGGCAAGGGAGAGGATCGTTGCGGGGATGTCCACGAAGCTGCAGAGCTCATCCGCCACGGTTCCGGCCTCCTGCCTGCCCGGCAGGCGGACGATGAACGGGACCAGTGTACCCGTTTCCAGGATCTCCCTCTTGCCCCGGGGAAGCGGCCCCCCGTTGTCCGAGTAGAATATGATGATGGTGCTCTCCAGCAGGCCATCCTCCTCCAGCTGGGCAATGACCTCCCCCACCTCCCGGTCCATGATGGTGTTGTTGCTGTGCATCCTGGCGATATCCCTCCGGACCAGCGGTGTGTCGGGGTAATAGGGGGGCACCTCCACGCTGTCGGGATGGATGATCCAGGGCTCCTGCTCCCAGGCCCAGACCTGGGATTCATGGCTGCGGATAAGATTGAATACCGCAAAGAAGGGCTTCCCGTCAGGCCTGTTCCGCCAGTGTGCCATACGGCTCGATTCGTCCCACGCGGAGCGGGGGGCCCTGAACTGGTAATCCTCCTTGTCATTGTTGGTGCAATAGTATCCCGCTTCCCTCAGATACTCGGTAAAGCATCTGACGTAAGGGGGCGGTGTGCATTCATAGGGCGGTATCTGCAGCGAGTCCGGCACATTTTCAACCCTCCTGCTGTTTCCGGTGCGCATGTTGTTGCCCCCGATGCTGCTGGGATAAATCCCCGTGATCAGCGCATTCCTGGAGGGGGCGCACACCCCGGAGACGGAGTACATGCGGCTGAACCTGATCCCCTCTTCCGCCAGTTTGTCCAGGTTTGGGGTCAGGGCCACCGGATCGCCGTAACAGCCCAGGAAGGGGCTGATATCCTCGCAGACCAGGCAGAGTATGTTGGGCCGGACGGCCTCTTCCCTCTCCGCCGGGCGGATGCACGAAAAAAGGGCTGCCATCAGGATGGGAATGATGAAATATTTCATGGTGTTCAGCATGCTAATCCTCCCGGTCCCTGATGCAGCGGACCGAGAACTGGTTCGTTTTCAGGTAATACCATCCCACGTACAGGTTCCTGTATTTGGGGGGTGCCTGGTACCAGTACCCGTCGAGCTGCGCGAACCAGGCCCTCTGACCGTTGTATCCGGTGGCACTCCAGAAGAGCGCCCAGTCGCCCATGCGGTGGAACCCCTCCCCGTTCCCCGCCCCTGCCGGAAGGGCGGAAAACCCGGTTTCATTGGTACCGTCCCAGGGAACGGGATCCTCCTTCGAGGCCTTCAGCTTCTGCCCGGCATCCTCTCTTCCCAGGAATTCAGAGAGCCTTTCCCATTCATCCCTGGAAGGCAGGTGCCATCCCGCGGGGCAAACCTCAAGGGAGGCCTCCCACGTGTAGAGCCCTCCATAGGTGGAACAGTTGCCGGGATCATGGTCATAACAACTCCTTTCCCTGCCTGCGAAACCGAGGTTCTCGGCCATCCAAAGCTGCTCCCCGATCCACACGGTCTGGTAGTGCCGTCCGTCGCGGGGGTCCACCAGCTCCTCACCGGGGAGCTGGGCAGGGAGGGGGCCTGCGAAAGTCAGCAGCAGGATCATCAGACAGCCGGTGCAGCTTTTCTTCACGGGTACAGGTTTTTATTGTTTCAACAGGGGAAAAAGGGCCGATTCAGCCCGGTTCTTCTCCATCAGCCCCAGCAGCTTCTCCACCAGCTCCGGGTGATCCCCGGCAAGGTTGATCTTCTCCCCGGTGTCATTTCCCAGGTCATAGAGTTCAAGGGTCCCGGGTGGATCCGAGATCACATCATTCCTCACCAGTTTCCACTCCCCTTTCCGGATCGCCTGCTTGCCTCCCATGGAAGGGAATTCCCAGTAAAGGTACTCATGTGAAGATTGTGCCCCCCCTATGATGGCAGGCAGGTAAGAGATCCCGTCAATCTCCGCCGGTGGTTCTGCACCTGCAATTTCGCAGGCCGTGGGGAGGAAATCCCAGAAAGCGCCCGCATGCTCTGACCGGGTTCCCGGTGCGATCCGGCCCTTCCAGGAGACGATCATGGGCACCCTGATCCCCCCTTCATACAGGTCCCGTTTGCCACCCCTGAAGGGACCGTTGGAATTGAAGAAGCCTGTGAACTCCCTGTCGGGCATGGGGCCATTGTCACTGGTGAAGAAAACCACGGTGTTCCCGGTCAGGCCGAGCTCCTCCAGGAGGTCCGTGATCCTTCCCACATCCTTGTCCAGCCTGGTGATCATGGCTGCATACCCTTTCTGCTCCCGGGGCCACTCCTCATCCGCATAGATCCCATCATCGGGGACCTCCTGGCGTTCCCCCGGAGGTTCCTCCCCGTTGTCATGGGGGATGGTAAAGGGCAGGTAGAGAAAAAACGGCCGGTCCCTGTTCTCCCGGATGAAATTCAGTGCCTCTTCGGCCATCAGGTCATGGGAATAGGTCGATTTCCTTGTGGAGTAACTGCCGAGCCCCTTATGCCAGAGGGTCGAATCGAGGTAGTGCACTTCGTTGTCCAGGTATTCCTTTTCACCCCTCCTCCAGAGGTATTCGGGATAGTAGTTGTGGGCCAGTACCTGGTCAAGGTAGCCGTAGAAGAAATCAAATCCCTGCTTCAGCGGGTTTCCAGAATTCACCTCCACGCCCAGCCCCCATTTGCCGATCATGCCGGTGCGATACCCTGCACTTTTAAGCAGTTCGGCCACAGTGACCGCCCGGTCAGAAATGGGTTGCTGGCCATACGGCTCCGCCTGGCTGTTGCCGCGGACCTCGGCATGGCCCATATGATATCCGGTCATCAGGGCGCACCGTGAAGGGGCGCACACTGTATTGCCCGCATAGTGCTGCATAAACATCATCCCCCCGGCGGCAAGTTCATCGATCCGCGGGGTCCGGATCACCTCCTGCCCGTAACAGCCCAGGTCTGCATACCCCATATCATCGGCCATGATGAAGATGATGTTGGGGGTGAGATCCCCGGTTTCTGAACGCGCACAGGAAAAGCTGATGGCTGCGATCGAAACGATCGCGGATAACAGAATGAAAGGTCGTCTGATCATGAGTATCTTCAGGTTGTGTTCATATACCTGGCCAATGTAGAACATCCCCGGCATCTGCAGGCAGACTATTTTAAGGAATGAGTAAGCTATATTATCACTCCAGCATCTCTCCCAGTTCGATCTCGCCCCATGCATAGGGGGGGTCGCCTGATCCCCAGGGATCGGTGCGGCCGATCCACCGCAGTGCATTGGAGGCCTTCACCGTTCCTCCGCTGCTGTTAACCCCGGGGGGGAAGTGCTCTCCCTCATCCCGGTCATTGAACCCGGCCGTGAAGGCCAGCCGGGTCCCCGCATCTGGCTCCCCGGCCAGTCCGCCTCCGTACTCACTCCACGGAATGAACCACTCCTGGGCCTTATAGAAATAGTCCGTCTTCAGGTTTTCAATCCGGATTCCGAACAGCGCCCCGGCCTCTTCGAAAGTGTAATAGGTGCCATAAAAATCCCACGGGTCGGAGAGGGCCCGCTTGAACCCGGTGGGCCTGGAATCCCCGGTACCGCAGGCCACCTGGTACTGGCGCGTGGTATAGGTCAGCCCGAAACTCCAGGAGACGAACTGGTCCCTCCCTTCCGGACTGCAGATCTCCCTGACGGAACGGCTGTCGGTGAGCAGGTCCACGGCATCAAAATCAAGGTAGAACTGCTCCCTCTCCGTCCCCACATATTCGTTGGGCCATGCCACGTCATTGTCGTCGTTGATCTCCAGAAGCAGGTAGACCCCGTCAGCGCCATAGGCCGCCTTCACCACCATGTTGCAGTCATGGGTGAGCACGAAGTTGAAGGCCGCCCCTTCGGCTGCATTGGATCTTTGCATCAGGATGTTCCGGTCCCTCTCTTCATCGATCAGCTCCCAGAAATCAGAGGCTCTGTTATCCGTGGAGGAGAACTGCGCCTCCATTTCGCTGCTCAGCCCGTAGGCCACCAGGATGCTGTCCCCCGGATCGGGTGCGGTGCAGGCGATCTCCTTGCCGGCATTCTTCGAACCAGCGTTGGTCTTTATCCCTTCAAACCGGGGCAAGGGCTTCTCGCATCTCCAGTCCAGGGCGGGATCCCTTACAAAGAAGTGCAGGGGATCGCAGGTTCTCTGGATACCCCCCTGGCCGGTGGCCAGGGCCGTCAGGCAGTAAACCATCTCCGATCCATCAAGCGTGACGGTGATGGCCGGATCGGATCCGGCACTCACCTCGCCGAGCTTCTGTGCACCGTTGAAGAGGTCGATCTTCTCCCAGCCGGGAAACCGGGAGAGATCGCAGGCTATGGTGACCCGGTCCCCCGGGTTGGCCACCGGTCCGCCCAGGCTGAACATGGTTCCCGGATCGGTATTTGGATTGAAGGTGCGGTCGAACTCCTTCACCTCTATTTTGATGGGATTATGATGGGTGGCCAGGCTCCGGTAGACGTAGGCCATCTCCTTGTTCAGCACCCACCCTGCCGTCGCTTTATCTCCCCTGTAGGCTTCGTAGCTCTCCACACAGGTGAGCCCGCTGTCCCAGCCCGCCTGGTCCACCAGCCATCCCTGACCCTCCTCGATGGCCAGCAGTTTTACCTTGCCCGTGGAGGGATCTCCCTTTTCGGGATAACGCATTTTTACGGCCTGTTCCACAAGCTTCATATAGATGTCGAACGAAAAGCCATCCTCGTGCCCTTTGAGCTCCAGGGCCCAGCTCCAAAGGGCACCTTTGGCCCTTGCCTCGCTGACCAGTTTCTCCGTACGGTCGATCCCCCGCTGCCTGATCAGCGCGTCAAACTTCCCCATGATAAAGACGCCGGGAACCCTGAGCGCTTCATCAACGGGCACTTCAGGGCTGCCCCCGGCTGAAACATTGGCCACAAAGCAGATGGCCCGCTCAGGGGCATAGTTGACAAACCCGTAGGTGGCGGCCCCGCCGTTGGAACTTCCGTACATGACGAAGGGCACATTTGCCAGTTCCGGGTGGTGTCCCATGCCTGCAAAATGATCCAGCGCCCTGAAAAAGACCGCAGCCCCTTGCTCATACACCCTTCTCCCGGGGAAATTGTGCAGGCCGGCCACCGCGAAACCGAGCCGCATGGCCAGGGCACGGACATTCTCATCGCGTGCGAAGTTCCGGCTGTCCCCTCCGCCGCCGCCATGTCCGGAGATGAATACCCCTTTTACAGGATGGATGCCGGGGGGGATCCAGAGTTTGACCATCTGATTACCCTCCGCGTCCCTGAAATCATAGTAGCACCCGTCCCAGAAGATCCGGTCCCCGTTTTCAAGTGTTATTATCTCTCCGCGTGCCGCTCCGGTGAGGGCAACCAGCAGGATGATCAGGATGGTGACCGGTTTCAGAGTTCTTGTTGGTTTCATGGTGTTCTGTTTAATGATTAAGTCAAGTGTATTTTAGATCATTACCTTCCATATTCATTATCCTTATCATACCTGAATTTCAGCACCCAGGCATGATCACAGGGCCTGGCATCCGGGTTGCCCAACATCACTTCAGGAACCTTTGCAGAGATGCCCCACCTGTCCCTTCCTGTATCCACCCATTCCAGGGGTTTGTCATACCCGAGCATGGTCACCTCGCTCTCCCAGACAATATTTGCACCCGTGCAGATGAATGTTTCGCTTTTGGGCCAGTAAAGGACAATGGCATATCCATAGGTGCTGTCCTTGCTCATGGTGTACCAGACCGGCTGGCCCAGCTGGGTGTTGTCGCAGGTCACCTCGTAGGGCCTTGTAGCATAGATGGCCTCCCCGTTCACCCCGAGCCAGTCGCCCAGCTCCCTCAATAGCTCCATCTGGATTTCCGGGACCTTCCCCGTTCCGTCGGGATTGACCATCAGGTTCAGGTTGCCGCCCTTGGCCGCGATCCTCACCAGCATTTCAACAAGTTCATCTGCAGTCAGGTAGTTTTCAAGGGAGTCGGTGCGGTTGTAGCCGTAGGATTCGGACATGGAGCGGTTCTCCTCCCAGGGTTCATCCATCCTTTCCACCACTTCATCGGTCTCACTGGTATAGAAGTCCCCGTGCGTCTCCCTTGTGCCCCTCCCGAGGCGGTCGTTGGAAGCCACCTCTTTCCGCCCTTCGGCCCTGTTATAAAAGTAGGCTACAATCTCGGGGGTCCGGTAGTAGGAGGCCGGCCGCTGCCACTCCCCGTCGAACCAGAGGATATCAGGATCATATTTATCTATGAAATCCTTGGCCTGGGGGACGATCAGCTCGTCAATGAAACTTCTTACCGGGATCTTTCCCGAAAGCATCCGGTTGTGCAGTGCACCGTCGAATGCGCCCCTGATCTCACCGGCCTCACGGATGATTTCAGCGCCGTCGGGCGCTATCCCGTCGGACCAGTACCGGATCGCCAGGGAATCATTTTTATCGATGACCGGGTATTCATACTCCTCCACCGAGAAATAGAACCCATGGAAGATCCCCTCTTTCCTGGATGCTGCCACCAGTTCGGCGGTCAGGTCCCTGTGGGGGTTCATCTCCACCACATCGCGCCGGGTGTATTTTGAATCCCAGAGGCAGAATCCGTCATGGTGCTTGCTGAAGGGGACGATGTATCTGGCACCGCTCATTTTCACCATTTCCACAATCTCCTCTGCATCAAAGTTTTTGGCATTGAACATGGGGATAAAATCATCCCTCTGAAAATCCTCTCCCCAGTTCGCCCTGTGGTAATCAGCATACTCATGATACATGCGGTTCAGGTACCAGTCGGGATAACGCGCCCTGTTCCATCCTTTTTCCCCGTAACCGGCAATTGAATAGGGTCCCCAGTCATAAAAGATACCCAGCCTGGCATCCCTGTACCATTCGGGCGTGGGATGGGCGTCAATGGATTCGAGCGTGCCCCGGTAGGTCCCGTTCCGGTTCACTTCCTCCAGCTCGGCCATATCAGCCTTTGCTTCAGCGATCAGGCTCGCGGAGACCTCCTGGTGCAACTCTTCAATGGTCTGTTCAAATATGAATTTACTGTTCCCCGTACCGGGCAAATGCTGCCTGCAGCCCAGGCAGATCAGGATCGAAGCTGATATCAGCAATATTTGGATGACTTGAGTCTTCATCTTTTCTCTATTTATCTGAAAATGACATATAAAATAGCCATCACTGCCACCAGGAACAGAGAAAGAATCCGTGGGTCAGTGAAACCTGATATTCTGTCCCTTGTAATGAAATCAAGCGGTTTATCCATTGCAATACCTATTGTCTTTACCAGGGGAGGTGGGGATGTTGAAAGGCTTACCGCTACGTGGATCACCGCACAGACCACAAACAACCAGAAGGCCTGCATCATAAGAGGGATTCCAAGGTTATATGTAATGTACCTAGTCCCACTGATGGGCTCGAACTCAAGGCAGAAGACGAGGATACCGAGGGTAAATCCCGAGATCATGGTTGTCAGGGCACCCTGCTGGTTCCCCCGTTTCCAGAAAACTCCCAGGACCATGACTGCCGCCACTGGCGGAGCAATGGAGACAAGGATCACATTGATGGCCTCAAAAATGCTTTTGAAACTGGCGATCCAGGGAGACCAGAAGGCAGCAGAGATAAGCACCACCAGGATGGTTACCCGGCCGGACAGGAGCAGGTACCTATCTGAGACCGAAGGCCAGAACCGTTTCATGATATCCATGGATACAAGCGTACCCGTGCTGTTTAGCCCGGCTGCAATGGTACTCATCAATGCTGCGATCAGTGCCGCGGCCAGCAGGCCTTTCATTCCCGGAGGTAAAATTTCGCGGATCAGCGTAGGCAGGGCATCGTTGGCATCCACGATCCGGTCACCAAACAGCACGTAGGCCACGATACCCGGGACAACCATCATAAAGACCGGCAGTATCTTCAGGAATCCGGTGAAGACCGGTCCCAGCTGTGCATCCCGTTTTGACCTGGCTCCCAGCACCTTCTGGACAATGGTCTGATCCGATCCGAAATAATAGATGGCAATCACAGGCAACCCAAGAACAATTGATATGAAGGGCAGATTTGCGGACTCGGGTCCGTTGACCATGCTCAGCTGGTTCGGTTTTATGGCAGCCTTGAAATCTGCCATGGATGTTATATCATGGGCCGGAAGCTGCTTAACTGCCAGCACCCCGAGAACAATGGTCCCGACCACCAGGATCACGGTTTGTACAGTTTCAGTGATGACCACTGCCCGGAGACCTCCCAGAAGTGTATAGATCAGTGTTGCTGAGATGATCACTGCAAGAGACAGGTTGATTTCAAACCCAAAGAAATTTTTAAATACAACGGCCCCTGCATAGAGGCTGATCCCGATATGCGCAAATACGGCAAAAAGCAGGGCTATGATGCCCAGCATGGTGCGTGTATATGGTCCGTATCTTCTCTCAAGAAATTCTGGCAGTGTGGAGATCCTTGTTCTATAGTATACAGGCGCGAAGACCAGTGAAAGCAAGATAAGTCCCGGGAATGCGAACCATTCAAAATTTCCCCAGACCATTCCATCCTGAAATCCCTGTGCCACGAGTCCCACCAGATGGGTGGTGGAGATATTAGCGGCAAAGAGCGCCGCCCCTATTATTACCCAGTTCAAAGAACGGCCGGCCAGGAAAAAACCGTCGCTGCTCCTGGTTTTCCTTTTTATCCCGGCAGATACACCGATGACAACGATGAGTACAAAATAGCACAGGATGATCAGGTTATCAATCAGGGGAAGTTTTGACTCCATGGAACCCGGATTAATGTGACGGGCTGATTTCCGGGGCCTGCGGGTTCACTTCCGGGCCGAAATAGCGGAGCATGACCAGGGGCTCCCTGCCGGAACCGTTCTCAAAGACCACCCCCTCCTGCGCAGCCCGGGCTGTACAGAAAATTTCATCATCGGTGAGCTCACCGAAACGGATCAGGGAGGGGGATGAGATCCTCAGACGGTTCATGGTCCCCTCACCCTGAACGGTGATCATCCCGTAGGCCCCCCTGTCCCTGATCACACACCGGACCCCGGGTTCAACGGTCAGCTCCTTGGCCGTAAATGGCTGCCATCCCGTGAAGCTCCCGTAGCAGACCCACCTGTCGGTGAACCCCGGACCGCTGTTCTCTTGATCCACCACAGGTTTCAGGAAATGATGCTGTTTAAAAAAGGGATCCGCATTCGATTCCCAGTCGAGCTGCCCTGCAATGAACTCCAGGTCCCGGTGCCTTTCGGGGGGCATATCCTTCACCAGCAAGGACCAGGACACCTCCCGGCCCTCCACCAGGGACTGGTATATGCCGAATACGTCTGATCCCCACTGGGGCTCATAGGTGCAGAGTGAGCCCGGCGCATGCAGGATCCCGGTACCCACCTGCCAGCCCGTACCCGGTTCGAGACGGTATGCCCTTGACAGGGCGAGGATCCCGTTGTCCCCGCAGTTCCACCTCTCCAGGCACCTGATCAGATCCTCCCGGGTGGTTCCGGGGTCAATCCCGAAAAATGTGTAGGGGAAACGGTTGGTGACGAAATTGTGCTGCGGGGGGAAGTAGTATGCCTCCGGCTTCCCCTCCTGGCCTACCAGGGCCGCATCCTGATCCGACTGGTGCATGTGAAGGGGAATGGGGCCCATGTTGTCAAAGAACTTGGAGTAGACCGGCCAGCGGCTGTATTTTTCCCAGATCTCCTTACCCACCATCAGCGCTCCCAGCTCTTCCACAGCCTGCTTCAGGGTGACCCTTGAATCCTCAAGGACCACATAGCTGAGTCCCTCGTCAGGCTCGCGCCCCTCGTTGGCCGCTTCGGTGGTGGAGGCAAACCACCGCTCATCGATCCCCCCCCGGTCCAGCCCGTAGGCATAAATGTCGGAAGGGTGCAGTTTCAGCCTGCCTCCCGGGTGCAGGAAGGAACGCGGTACCCAGCAGGGAGCCAGCCTCATGATGCCTCCGCTCTTTTCCAGTGCCTCCTCCAGGAGCATCCTGATCCCGGACTTCTTCACCTCCAGTTCATTCAGAAACCTTTTCATGGCAGGGTTTTGGTTTATGATGGATCCCGAGTTTGTGTCATGTGAAACTATGACAACTTCCATTGAAAAGCAAGGATACAAAGGTTTAAATATCCCCTGCGGGGCGGAAAACGATATCCAAAGTATTGTTATCTTTATCATTGAACAGAGAATCCTCGCATCATGAAAAGAAGGCAATTCCTCAGGGGGATCGGGATGACCTCGGCCGCAGTGGCGGCCACCTCTCCCCTCTCTGCCACGGCAGCGCCATCCCTGAATGAGATCGAAGACTACAGTTACGGTGGCATTCAATCACTGGAAGATGCCGTTTCCCGGGAAGGATTGATCTCCCTGCGGGTGGAGTTCAATGAAAGGCCGGTGCTGGATCGCAAAGGTATGCACGGGATGGTCAGGATCAGCAGGGGGGAAATGGTCAGGATCAGCACTTTTTTCCAGGGCACCATTGTTGCCCTGTGGCTGAAAGGTGCCTCTGAAGAGACGCGGGTTACCCTGGGCAGGGGGGAGAGATTCCGGTTCACGCTGGGGGAACTGGCGGATGCCGGGGAGCTCTCGGGCACCATGGACGGAACCGGGGTAAGGACCAATTTCCTGCTCGACCGGGAGATCGGGGAGATCAGCCTGGCGGATGCGGGAATCACCGATCCCGGGAATGAATTCAGTTTTGTCGCCATGGCCGATCCCCAGGGAGGGGATCCTGATGATGCGAACGGACTGAAGACCCGGATGAAGATCCACAATGCCTTTGTCCAGGAGAGTGTCGACCTGGCCAACAGGCTGGAGTTCGACCCCCTGTTTGCCGTGGTGATCGGGGATGTCTGCGATGACTGGGGATACAAAAAGGACCTGGCCCGTATGAATGACTTCCTTTCAAAGCTCCGGTGCCCGGTCCTTTACGGGATCGGGAATCATGAAACCCTTCTTCGCTCGGAATTCACTCCCGGGTACAACATGGAGGCGTTCAACCATTTCCTGGCGGCCCAGAAGGCCATGAACGGATTGGAGAAACTGCTCTATTCATTCAACGCCGGGATGTGGCACTTCGTGGTCTGGCCGGACCCGCTGAGGAACAGGTTCTGGGAAACACACCCCCATTACTTCGACTGGCTGGAGCGGGACCTTGAAAAACACAGGGAGAGGCCCACCATGGTATTTCAGCATGTCCCCTCCCACCCCATCGGGATCTCCCCCATGATCGGTTATGCCGAATCGGTGGAGGTCAAGCGTACCTTTCTGGAGATCCTGGCCCGGCATGGCAACGTGAAGTACCTGCTGAGCGGCCATGTGCACATCCCGGTCAGAGCCTCCTTCAAGACCGCGGTTTCCTACAGGGGGATCAGCATGATCAACCTCCCTGCAGCAGGATACCGTCCCCGTGCTTTCGGGGAGGAGGACTACTACGGGGGACCGAGCCAGGGGATCGCGCTGGTCCATCTGAAGGGTGACCGGGCCAGCGTGCAGGTGAAGACCGTGACCGAGGAGCTCTTTGACTATCCCGGATCATTCCCCGAACTGGATGAAGCATCCTACCCCCTCTGGCTCCGCCACGCATGGGAGCTCCCTGTTGCAGAAAGCTTCCGGAACAGTGATTTCAGTGACGGGCTGAAGCAGTGGGCACGCAGGTATCTCTACCAGGAAGACGTGGACCCCTCAAATCTGTGCGAGGTCCGGCCGGCTCCGGGTGAACCGGGCAAATCCTCCCTCTACCTCTATTGCAGAAGGCGCGGGTACCAGGCACCCGGACAGGACCGCCTGCCCCAGGATATCAACAGGATCTGCCAGGCGGTGGGGATCCGGAAAGGCAGGGACCCGTACATCAGATTCCGTTACCGGATCGACGGAACCATCACGGATGCAGATGGTTTTTCGGGAGGATACATCTGGATCGAGGGATATTCCGGCAGCAGCAAGGTTTTTAACATGATGTTCTCTGCCGGGAAGATATGGGTCAATATCGCAAGGCAATACGGGCAGATCAGGGAGTTCCCCTATATACAGAGGGGACTCCCCGGGCAGCCTGACACCTGGTACGACACCATCCTTAATATTGCCGGAGAGTATCATCAGGCGGGGTGGGGAAAGAGTTATAGTGAGCTGGAGGCGGACCGGCTGGTGGTGAACCTGGGGGTCTGGAACATCAACGACGGGGAGGAGCAACCCTTCGGGATCTGCTTCACCGGTTTTGAACTCGGTTACGACCTGAACGAGCCCAGCCGCGCAGGCGGGGTGGCCATAGGCCCCAAGCCCGGGGAGGACGAGTGGTGGCGGAACAAACTGTGGCCAAGCGTGAACATAGCCGGGGAACACCGTTATATCATTGCCACCCGGAAGGGCCGGGCGGATGAATCCGAAAGATGAATCTAACTTATTTAAACCTCACCAAATGAAATTATTGCGCAACTTTTTCCTCATGACATCGGCCCTCCTCCTGGGGGGGTGTGATTCCGGGCCGGAGAGCCCGAAGGGAGCGGATGCCTCCTTCAACACGACCTATTCGGGGGACCGCCTTGAAAGGGTTGCATTTCCGATGGGAGGGATCGGTGCCGGAATGGTCTGCCTCGAGGGGAACGGCTGTATCTCCCATATCTCTGTCCGCCATAAACCGGATGTCTACAATGAGCCTTACATGTTCGGGGCCATCGCTGTGAAAGGCCTGGAAAAAGGGGCAAAGGTGCTCGAAGGCCCGGTCCAGGATCACAAGATCTTCGGCAGGCCCCATTCAGGCAACGGACATTCAGACAAAAGCTACGGGCTGCCCCGTTTTGAGCATGCGGTGTTCGATGCCCGGTTCCCCTTTGGAAAGGTGACCCTGAAGGACAGTGATATTCCCATGGAGGCGGAGATCAGGGGATGGAGCCCTTTTATCCCGGCCGGCGAGGACGACTCCTCCCTCCCTGTGGCAGCTCTTGAGTACACCTTCACCAACCGGACCGATTCAACCCTGGAGATGGTCTTCAGCTACCACTCGGAGAATTTCATGCGCATCAGGGGAGAGGATGTCTGGGGTCCGACCTACCCGGAAAGGGGCCACACTGTACAGAAGACAGAGAACGGGTTCATATTGTCACAGGCATGTCTCCCCGATAAGCCCCACTACAAGGGTGATTTCGCCATTTTCACACTGGAGGATGCGGTGGTCGATTACAGGTGGTTCCGCGGCGGATGGTTTGACGCGCATACCCAGCTGTGGAAAGATATTGCGAACCTGAACACACCGGCCGATACGGCCACAGGAGGATCTGCCGGGGCATCCATCTATGTGCCCCTCAGGATTGCAGGAGGTGAATCGTGCACCGTGCACCTCCTGTTCGCCTGGCATGTGCCCCACTCCCTGGTCACCCACGGAACGGACACCGAAAAACTGATCCCCCCGGTGTGCGATCCCTCCACTGGCTGCTGCTCGGAAGCCTATACGGCCCAGTTTTATGAACCTTGGTACTCTGAGAAATTCCACGACATCCGTGACATGATCCGGTACTGGACCGGCCATTACGATCACCTGCGGCAGGAGACCGGACAGTTCAGCAACACGCTTTTTGCATCCGACCTCCCGCCGGAGGTCATGGAGGCCGTTTCTGCCAACCTGAGCATATTGAAATCCCCCACCGTACTCAGGCAGCGGAACGGGAAGCTCTGGGCCTACGAGGGGTGTTTCGACGATCAGAGCGGCTGTTGCCACGGCTCATGCACCCATGTCTGGAACTATGCCCAGGCCATCCCCCATCTCTTTCCCCGCCTGGAAAGGACGCTCAGGGAAACAGAGTTCTATGTGAGCCAGGATGAGAGAGGGCACCAGAATTTCCGTACCCCGATCCCCATCCAGGCGGCAGACCACTCCTTTCATGCAGCTGCAGATGGCCAGCTGGGAGGGATCATCAAGGTATACAGGGATTGGAGGATCTCCGGGGATACCCAGTGGCTGAGATCCCTCTGGCCGGCTGTACAAAGCAGTTTCCATTACTGTTCCACCACCTGGGATCCCATGGGTAAGGGAATTATCGAGGAACCCCACCACAATACATACGATATCGAGTTCTGGGGCCCGGATGGCATGTGCACCAGCATCTACCTGGGCGCATGCAGAGCGATGGAGGAGATGGCCGCAGCCCTTGGCGAGAACGGGGAAGAGTATGCCCGGCTTCTTCAAAGCGGGAGACGCTATCTGGAGGAGGATCTCTTCAACGGGGAGTACTTCTTCCAAAAAACCACCTGGGAAGGACTGCAGACCCCGCCTCCGGATGCGGACCAGAGATCATGGAACATCAACTACAGCGAGGAGGCCCTGCAACTGCTCAGAAAAGAGGGACCCAAATACCAGTACGGAACAGGCTGCCTCTCTGACGGGATCATCGGGGGCTGGTTCGGAGCAGCGGGAGGCCTGCCTGAATTCCTTGACAGCGAGAAAGTGACCAGCCACCTGAGATCGGTCTACCGCTACAATTTCAGGACCGATCTCACCGACCATGTGAACCCGCAGAGGCCCGGATTTGCCATGGGAAGGGATGGCGGACTGCTGCTGTGCTCCTGGCCGAAAGGCGGCCGGCCCTCCCTCCCGTTCGTCTACAGCAATGAGGTATGGACCGGGATAGAGTACCAGGTGGCCTCCCACCTGATGATGATGGGAGAGGTGGATAAGGGACTTGACATCGTTCGCGCCGCCCGTCGGCGGTATGACGGCACCATCCGGAATCCGTTCAATGAATATGAATGCGGGCACTGGTACGCGAGGGCCCTCTCCAGCTATGCACTGATGCAGGGTCTGACCGGACTGAGGTACGATGCAGTGGAGAAGACCCTGCACATCAATTCACAGATCGGGGATGATTTCAGGTGCTTCATCTCCACCGAAACCGGGTACGGCCTGGCTGGACTGAAGGGTGGAGAGCCCTTCATCGATGTGGTTTCCGGAACCGTTGATGTGGAACACTTTATTAACCATACGGGGGAACTGTGACCTGACGCCGCGCGGGATGGACAAAGCACTGGATGAGATGACCCCTGAGGAGCTGGGGATGCTGTTCCCCGTCATCCTTGCGGACCCGGATCCCGGCTGGGCAAGGCTGTTCCGGCAGGAAAAAGAGGAGATCGCGAGGTCACTCGGAGCCGGTCACTTCCGCAGGATCGAGCACATCGGAAGCACGGCCGTTCCGGGAATCAAAGCGAAACCGAGCATTGACATCCTGATCGAGGTGCCTGAGGCCAACAGAGATAAGTGGCTCATCGGGAAATTGCAGCATATGGGTTATCACCATATCCACAGAGCCGACAACCCTCCCCCGCATATGATGTTCGTGAAGGGATACACCCGGTCCGGTTTCAGGGGACAGGCATACCATCTCCACGTCAGGTACCCGGGGGAGTGGGATGAGATCCGGTTCCGCGATTACCTGGTCTCCCACCCCGGTGCGGCCAGGGAGTACGAGGCACTGAAAATCAGGTTGTCGGCCGCGTTCAGGAATGACCGGGAGGGCTATACTGAAGCCAAGACAGAATTTATCATGGCTGTGATAGAAAAATCAAAAGAGAATTGATGTTTGTATTGTAAAAGTCTCAGACTTATTGAAGCTCGACGAAGTCAATTTTCGATCCATAAATTATTTTATTTGTGCTCGCTTACCCCGCAGCAAAGCTACGGGGAACCGAGCCTGCGAGCTCGGCAGCCAATGCGCGAGCGGGATTGACTCTCCTCGCAGCAAGCTGCGAGGAACCTTTAGCTAGACGAAGTCAATCATCGATTAATTTCTTATTTTAATTGTGCTCGCTAACCCCGAAGTAGAACTTCGGGGAATGCGCTCGCGTAATTCAAATTTTGGAAGCGTATATTCCATTTTGAGGATCATTATGGAATCAATCATTCCGAGATTCATTCATCCGCCAGAAAGGAGTTTTTTCCTTTAAGGTCGTTGAGACCTGATTTGTTTATACAGGAAACACTGTTCCCTTAAGTCAGTATCCTGAAAGAGATCCCCTCCACTACCACACCCTCAACATCTACCGGATCTGGCCCGTAGTTGCAGATGATGGCCTGTCCGCTTGAGAATTCGGTCCTCTCAACAGACATGGCGTCATCCATGAACCGGTGGTCCGTCATTTCAGCCAGGGCCACCCTCTCATGCCAGCGGTCCACATGGAATGACTCACCGAACCGCCCGAAGTCGAAATCATCCCTGTGGAAGAAGTGGAGCATATAGCCCCACTGCATGGCCTCCAGCCATTCAAGGGGCGTGGCAACGGGCGGAACCGCGGGGGGAGAGCCCGATCCGTAACTCATCAGCAGGGCCGCATCGTGAAATACCAGCGGCCAGAGCGGGATGGTCTCTCCCTGCACCCTGTGGTGCCGGGTCTCATACCAGTCAATGTGGGGAATGGCAAAATCGGCCACCTCCTCGCTCCCGAACAGGGTCCCCTGCTCTTTGAAGAATTTTATCATGTCAGCCTTTGCCTTCAGGTCATCCCCCTTGGTGCGCTCCCTGCCTTTCTCGAATGACTGGTAAAGCTGCATGGCCGTGGTGGTATCCACCATCATTCCGGCGGGCGCAAGGGTTCCGATCTTCTCCCAGTTCCTTTTTGCATAGGCAAGGCTGGCGGTCCCGTGCAGGATGTACGCCTGCCCCCCTGCCCAGGCCCCCCCGGTCTGCAGCGACCCGTCCTTCCACCTGCACACCCCGTCCGGAAAGGATTCCGAAGTTTCATAGATGTCCTGGTAGTTGTCGTGCAGCCCCAGCGCAAAGGAGGCTTCCATGCCCAGGATCTCCCTCAGCTCCTCAACCGCTCCCAGGGAGGGTTCAGGCGGCCACACATCGGGATGGGAAGCATCGTATCCGCGGTTGATCCATCCGGCCACCTTCAGGAAACCCTTTTCCAGCCCGTGGTGCTGCAACCGGTCAATGAACTGTTTCAGCTGCCGGTATGTCAACCGTACATTCACCCGGTCACTGCCCCTTCGAACGGCCTGCTCACCTTTCAGGAGAAAGTCCTCGATGAATTCCTGCCTGTACCCCGGAAAGGCAAGCGAGATCCAGAATCCCCGCCCGCCTCTGAACTTGTCAAGGGCGGGATTCTCTTTCACCTTCTCTGCAAGGGGCCTGAAAAGGCCCCTCTCCATAAAATCCTCCCGGTAGGCTTTGGCCACCTCCACATAATCCCCCTTCATGAAACGGTATTTCATCCTGTATCCATGTCTCCATTTGGCCAGCGACCTCATGTAACCGGGTGAAACCGATCCGTTGGCGATCAGGCAGCAGGCATCCTCAAAGCCATCCTCATAGATCCCGATCCAGGCATGTCCCTCTGTCTGTCCCCCGATGAACCTCATGTTCAGGTGGGTAAAGAAGGTGTTCAGGGTGCGGGTATAGATGGTCCTCGATGCCATGCCGCTGAGCAGCTGGCCAATACCCCTGGGAATGACCAGCCGGTCCGATTCAATGGGTGGTGGAAAGACCAGGCTCGGGATGGTATCATCGATCTGGTCAGTCTGCAGTGTAAGCCACTCTCCGCTGAGCCCGAAGGTGGCCCTGAAGGTTCCCCAGACCCGGTCCTGCCTGCCCAGCAGGGTGAACCGGATGGACTCCCCTTCCCTGCGGCCCGCGAACCTCCCCGGATACTGCTCGCACATGCTCCGGTCCTGCCTGAGCCAGACATGCCCCTGCTCGATCTCACCCAGCTCCTGCAGGGCGACGGGCCCGCTCTTCCAGGTGAAGCCGCCTGCCTTATCGTGGATCTCCAGGGAAGCATCACTGAACAGGTCGACATGCAGGTATTCATTGTCCAGTTCCTGCAGGAGGCTAACCTCCGGCCTGCCTCCTTTCAGGTAGGTGGCTTCAGCGGGCCGCTGTTCCTGCACACATCCGCCCAGTGCGGGGGCCAGTGCAGTGCTCCCTCCCGCAACGGCAGATCTCCTGATAAAATCCCTTCGCTTCATAGGCTGTCTGGTTTAACTGTTGGTTCATCTACCATCCGGGGGCATCATATCCTGCCGAGGCATCATCGATCACCACCACCCAGTCAGGTCCGCCCATGCCCTCCCTGACCGGGCTCTGCCAGTTGGAAAACCTGATCTCCCCCGTATTGTCCACCGTGGCCTGTGGAAAAGCGCGGCCCGTTGCCGGACTGTACCACCAGATCTTCAGCCTTTCACCGCGGAGGACTGTGGTATTGATCCCGAAACCCCTTACGTAGGGTATATAGGCCATGATGTAAGTGGCATCGCTGTTCCCGGGGGTTCCGTCGCGGGTGACCCGGATATGGTCCGATGCATGGGACGGATTCTCTCCAAGCAGGATCTCCTGGTCGGGGATCCGTGTCAGGAAGGGGCGGGATTCCATGAGCCTTCTCAGGTGGATCAGCTCTCCGCTCCCGGGGTGCTCCAGGGCCTCTTCCCATGTTACATCCGCCCAGATCCGGCTGGCTTGGTCATTCCGGTTCATCTGCCAGATGTTGTTGTTGCCGTAAGTGTGCCCGAAAGCCCCCGCAAAGACCGACCAGTAGGCCTGTTTCCGGATCTCGTAATCATCATGCCGGCCATTGACCGGATTGAACCAGATGCCGATGCCCTCATAGGCCGGCTCTCCGTTCACCACCGGTTTGGGCGGAGTGAGGGCATAATCGTTGAAGATCCAGTCGTAGACGTTGAACGAAGGGGCCTGGTGCCCGGTCTGGACCATGTTGAAATCGAGCCACTCCCTGTTGTGCAGCCATGTGGAGCTTGTCTGCTGTCCACGGGGATGGTAGGTCACCAGGTGGGCTCCCGCCTCCCCCGCATCAATGCCCGCAGCCATGGCATCCCAGATCCCGATCTGCGGTCCGGCCGGCCAGTCACCCCCGAGTACCCACACGATATTCGGGGCATCCCTGTAGCGGTCCCCCAGGAATTTGCCATAGGCATAGGCATTCCGGGTATTGAAGACCGCCTCCTCGTTCAGCAGCGGGTGGGAACCGGGAAGCACATACCTGTGCCAGGTGGGCAACAGGGCCAGGACCAGCCCGAATTCTCCGGCTTTTTTCACGGCATAATCCACCAGGCTGAAATAGTCCCCGCTGGGCCTCTCCGGGTCAAACTCCTCGAATGGCAGGTTGCCTTCCATGTTGGGAAATGTCAGCCCGTCGATCTCGCTTACGATCACGGTCTGGATGACCGTGAACCCTTTTCCGGCACGGTTCCTCATATAGTGCTCCATCTCCCCGCGGTCGAGCCTGTGCAGCATCTCCCAGCCCGTATCACCCAGCCAGAAGAAGGGGTCGCCCCGGTCAGTGACCAGGAACCTGTGGTTGTCAGATACCCTGAGGAACTGTGCCGGAAGCATGGCCTGCAATAACAGAGCTGCCAGGGCAGCCAGGAAAATCCGTCGCTTCATCATCCGGTAGTTTTGATATTTGATTATCTGAATTCCAGCCAGTCAAGGGAGAAGAGCGTTTCCCCTTCCCCTTCCTCTTCGCCATAGAAAACAAGCCAGAGGGCGCGCACCCCTGCCACCCCCTTTTCGGTCGCCGAGACCAGGGTGATCCACTCTTCTTCCCCGCGCGGCGGGATTTTCACATACCCGATTTGCGGCCCCCAGGGCATATCGGCCCTCAGGCTGATCCCCCCTGGCACCTCGCCGGGCCTTACCCGGAGAGCGATGCTGTCCACCCCGGTTGCGAAGTCTACGTACTTAAAAGCCGCCCGGTCCTCGCTGCTGATCCCGGCCAGCCCTTCATCATCCTCCTCAAAGGCCCGGATCCTGACACTCCCCTGCAACAGGCAGGCCCTTTCTGCAGGGATCACGGCAGTGGCCTTCAGCGGGGGCCCTGCTCCCTGGGAGGTCATCTCCACCTCGTCGATGCTCCCATCCTCATTGAAGAAGATCGGTTCCATGCAGGCCTTCCGCATCATCTTGCTGTTATGGGTGGCGCGGTGATAGAAAACATACCACTGGCCTTTGAACTCCATGATGGAACCGTGGTTGTTCCAGTTGCCCGGGTCGCAGTGGTCGTTGTCGATGATCACTCCCCCGTATTCGAACGGTCCCATGGGGGACGAGCTGGTGCAATAACCGATGCATGTGGGCATGTCGGCCCGTCCAAGGTGGGCATAGAGCAGGTAATAGATCCCGTCCCGCTTCACCATGTGTGCCCCTTCATGGAAAAAGTGTTCCGATTCGGTGATCACGCTGTCGGCCAGTGTGGAGGGATCCAGGGTACGCATATCCGCCTCCATCCTGGCCATCTTGAGGGTGAACTGTCCCCACATGTAGTACCCCACCCCGTCATCGTCTATGAAGAGGCAGGGATCGATCTGGTGATACGCGCCCACGTTGATGGCTGTCGCAGAATGAAAGGGGCCGGTGGGACTGGCAGAGGCCGCGACCCCTTCGGCATGCTTCTCATCCGGCTGGCAGTAGTAGAGGTAGAATGTATCCCCCTTCAGCTGGCAATCGGGGGCATACAACAGGGCGTCGCTGTAACCCACCCGGTCATCCTCCCCCGCCGAGGAAAAGGTGTTCTCATGGAGGGTCCAGTTCACCAGGTCCGTGGTGGAGAGCACATGGTACCTGTGGGAACAGTAGTAGTCGGTACTTTCGTCCACCGAACCATAGATGCAGAGCCTGCCATCCCCCCACACCCGTGCCGTGGGATCGGCCATATAGATCCCGGGTGGGACGATGGGATTCTGGGCAATCCCTGAGAATGCGCAAAGGAGGAGCGTGACAAGGAGGATGGTGAATAGGGAAACAGTTCTGCTCATGCTTTGTAGAAAAGGTTAGACAGCAGGTATTTTAAAGGTGTGTAACGACCTGGCAGGCAGATCCAGGTTCACGTACCAGGCCCCATCTACCCGGAAAGCAAGGCTTTGGTCTGACTCCTCCGGGTTGAGCACCAGCAGGATCAGTTCATGGCCGGGGTTCAGAAAAGCAAAGCAGTTTTCCGAATCATCGAGGGAGCCTATGAAGCGGGCTCCGCTGCGGACGGCCGAACTGAGATGTTTCATCAGGTAATACTCCGGGTTGCAGGTTACGTGGCCATCCGGACCGATGGTGATCAGGGAGTTCTGCTTCCACCCCCACTGGCTTCTGCCGGTTTCATCCAGGACCATGTTCCAGTGAAGATAGCTCTCCGCCCCGTGTGTGAAATAGTGCTTCATCAGGGAGAAGGTATGCTCAAGGGCGGCCCAGTCGTTGGAACCATTGCCGCATTCAGACTCGGTCTGCATCAGCTTCATCCCGGGGTATTTCCTCCGGACCTCCGGTATCACTCCCTTTCCTGCCCACTGGAAACCAACTCCTTTGATATAACGGGCAGCCTGCTCATCCTGCAGGATGGCATCCACCCGCTCTATCTGGGGACGCTCAATGGTACCCAGCCAGATCTCCGTCTCCGGCAGGTCGGCTTCGAACCGTGGACCCAGGTAGCTGCCGATAAAAGTGGCCATGTCCTGCGGGGTCCAGATACAGGAGGGAAAATTCTGGCACGAGTTTGGCTCGTTCTGCACATGGACGGCGTAAATATCAATTCCCTCCTCCCTGTAGGCCTGTACAAACTTTGAGAAGTAGAGCGCATATGCGGAGAGGGTCTGTGGATCCATGGTGAACTGGGTGACCATCTCCCGGCCGGCCTTTTCCGGGGGGAGGTCATTCACCTGCGGGTCGCTGCGGCAGGCATAGTGGCCATTGACCTTCATCCACGAGGGGGGAGACCAGGGAGAGGCCCACACCCTGATCGCCGGGTTGACCTCCATGGCCGCCCGTATATAGGGGATCAGCCTCTGCCTGTCCCGGTCGATGGAGAAATTGGCCATTTCAAAATCCCCCGGGGTCTCATCAAGGCTGTACCAGTCCACCGCATAATCATTGGCTCCCACCGGCATCCTGCAGAGGGTGAAGGCGCATCCCGTATCGGGATCGAACAGCGCCCGGATTGTCGATCCCCTGGGCTCCTCCTCCAGGGATTGCAGGGCCTCCCAGCCCAGTTCATTGAAACAGGCACCGAATCCATCGATGGCCTGACGCAGATCACCGGTCTCAATGGGGATGATATCCCCATCCTCAGGAGGGTTTCCGGAAAGGGAGAGATCATTCATCTGCACCCAGGGATCCGACGGTGTGGTCTGGATCCATCCCACACGGGGTGCCTGTTTGCAGCCTTGCAGGAGGAGCCCTGCAGCAAGGGAGAGAAGAAACGGGAAGGTTCTCATGCTGCTTGACCTCAACTGGAGGGTTCCGGTCCGTAAATGATCACCTGATCCACTCCGATCGCATAGCCTGCCCCGGGATTTTTCCAGACGATCTTCACCTGGTGGGTCCCTTCCGGCAGGTTGTATTTCCAGGCAACATCATTCCGCCTGGCCCGGAAGAGGGTGGGCAGTTGCACCGTCTCGTAAAAGCTGCCGTCGATAAAGACCTCCACCTCAATGACCCTCTCCTCTTCAATCCCCGGCAGTTTCCGGGCCCCACCCTTGATGACAAATCCCTTGCCTTCAAATTCAAAGCTGTATTCGGCAGGCCCTTCAAGCAGGAGCCTGTTGCTTCCCCGGGGCACCGGTATGATGCTTACCGGGAAATGCCCTTCAAAGGCTCTTTCAAACTTTACCGCCTCTGGCCTTTCAAGGGGGATTACCACCTTCGCTTCACCCACCTCGCCGCCATTGCGGCTGACCATCCCCAGGGCCTGCCTGAAGCTCATGTCGTAGGTGTCATTGAGGGAAATGGTGGTGTATTTGAAGTCCATATCCTCCACCCTGTCCAGTCCCTGCTTCCAGCTTCCGGGAATGGCCTCGTAGCCCAGGATGGTTCCCATGATCCCGCCGGCACTGGCCGGATTGCAGTCCGAATCCTGTCCGCAGCGTGTGCTGATATCCAGTGTCTTCCCAAAGTCCCCTTCCCCGTAAAGCAGGCCAATGACGATATAGGCCGCATTGACTTTCGCATCAATATTGAACGGCCTGAAGACTCCGTCCGGACAGCCAATATCCGAGGACCACTTCCTTTCCACTTCGAACCAGGTCCGTTTCCAGTCACCCGGGAACTCCCCGTGCCAGGTGATCACGTCATGGATGCACTGGTGGAACTGGCTCTCTCCGGGTATCACCTTCAGGGCTTCAGAAACAATGAACCCGATATCGTCCGAATAGAATGAAAGAGCGTACATGGCGGCCACGTAAACCCCGCCGTACCAGCCGTCACCGTAGTTCATGATATGCCCCACGCGGTCACACACTTCCGAGGCGGAATTCACCATCCCCGGGTTCATCAGCCCGGCAAAGTCGGCCTCGATCTGGAAATCGATATCATCCGCATGGGGATTGTTCTCCCAGTAGCCGGTGGCCGGCGGCTCCATCCCGTTCAGGATATTGTAACGTGCCGCCTGGTTGGCATGCCAGAGGCTGTATTCAGCGTTTGCAAACGCCCTGGCATGGGAGAGGGCAGGAGCATCCAGGCCCTCCTTCTCGAAGGTCTCCACGAAGGTCAGATCCATGTAGATATCATCATACAGGCCGGGCGCATTGGTATAATACCACTCCATCCTCGTCTCATCCCATTCAATGGGGATATAGTCCTGGATCATGGTCCCGTTGAAATTGAATTCGGTGGGCCCCCCGAAGGTGCAGCCGATGACCTGGCCTGCCCATCCGCCCTTTATTTTATCCATCAGGTCGGACTTCGAAATTGTGAAAGTGGCAGGATAATCCTGTCCCGTCTCACCTTTTCCCTCCTGCCGGCTGCAGCATGACAATGCCAGCAGAACGGCCAGCATGAATGCTGTTATGCCGGTAAGCTTTACAAGTTGATCTGGTTTTTTCATGGCGATATTTTTAGTTATTTCAGGTGTTCCTCAAGAAAATAGTCCGTCTCCTCCCGCCTCGGGATCGAACTCTGTGCGCCCAGTTTCTGAACGGAGAGTGCCGCAGCGGCATGGGCTGTCCGTACTGCATCTTCCAGTGACAGCCCTTCGGCAAGCGATACCGCCAGCTGACCGTTAAAAACATCCCCGGCAGCTGTGGTATCCACGGCTTCCACCCTGAATCCCTGGACCAGCGAACGGATTCCTGACTTCTTATCCGACAGGAATGCCCCCTGTGATCCCAGGGTAATGATCACCGTGCCCACCCCCCTGCGATGAAGCTGATCCGCGGCCAGGGCAGCGTCATCTTCACCCTTGACCGCGATCCCCGTCAACACTTCGGCCTCGGTTTCGTTGGGGGTGATGATGTCCGTTGCTTCCAGGATCTCACCGGGCAGTTCGGCAGCGGGAGCCGGGTTCAGGATCACCCGCGTGCTGAATTCCCTGCAAAGCTCCACTGCTTTCTGCACGGTATCAAGCGGGATCTCAAGCTGGACCAGCATGGTATCCGCTTCCACAAACGCCTCCTCGGCTTCCTCCATATCAGCCGGGAAAAGCTCGTGGTTGGCACCGGGGGCCACGGCGATCGCATTCTCCCCTGCGCCGGAGATGGTGATCATGGCAACTCCGGAGGGCTTGGTCCTGCAGATCTTGATATTCTCCGTATTGATGTTGTCCAGTTTATAGCCTTTTATCGCATTCGCTCCGTAGGTATCATCCCCGACCGATGCAATAAAGACCACATTCCCACCGGCCCGGGCGGCAGCCACGGCCTGGTTGGCCCCCTTGCCTCCCGGGAAGGTCTGGAACGCTCCTCCCAGCAGTGTCTCCCCGGGCCGCGGGATCTCCGGGACCTTGATGGTCAGGTCGGTGTTTGAACTTCCTACTACCAGTATGTTCTTCATAACCCCAGGTTTTAGGTTGTATGCTCAGCTAGATCAGGCGCGCGATGATGATCAGTGCCAGTCCCGCCAGGTAGAAGAGGAACATGGTCGCCAGGGTCCCTTTCAGCCCCTCCGCCTTTCCAAACTCCTTCCAGATAAATACGCCCCACAGTGCTGCGATCAAGGTGGCACCCTGGCCCAGGCCGTAGGAGATGGCAAATCCCGCCTGCCCGGAGGCAATGATGTTGAAGGTCATCCCGAGGCTCCAGATGACCCCCCCCAGGATCCCGATCAGGTGCAGCCTGGGATTGCCTTTCCTGAAATAACCGGCATAGGTGGCCTTCTCACCCGAAACCGGCCTGTACATGAAGAAGCTGTTCCAAATGAAATTGGACAGGAACAGGCCAACGGCAAATACCACGGAAGCTGTATAGGGGGTGAGTTTGCCTGCCTCGGGCGCAGCAAAGTCCGCCGCCATGGATGCAGCGACGAAACGGTAGAAGAATCCCATCAGGATCCCTCCCAGAACGGATACCACGATGCCCTTTGTGGTGGCGGACATCTTTCCGCCGCTCGATTTCCGGTAGGCAACGGCATCCAGGATGATGGCCACAACCACCATGAGAACTCCTGCAAACAGGAAGACGGGGTGCCCGACCGGGGTGGCCACATAATTCACGATCACCCCGATGACCAGGGCCAGGCCTATCCCGATGGGGAATGCCACTGCCATCCCGGCGATGTTGATGGCCACCACGATCAGCAGGTTGGCAATATTGAAAACCGCTCCGCCCAGCAGCGCAGAACCGATGGCCCTGCCATCAGCCTGTGCCAGGTCGGCAAGGAAGCTCCTTCCCTGTTCGCCTGAGCTCCCCATGGTAAAGGCAAGGATCAGGGCCAGGATCAGGACACCCAGGGAGTAGTCCCAGTAGAAGAGCTGGAAGGCCCATTTCTGAGAGGCCATTTTCTGGGTATTGGCCCATGAACCCCAGCAAAGCATGGTGATCACGCACATGAGTACCGCAACGAAGTATGAGTGGATGACGATCATATGGGTTTGGTTGAATGGTTATTGGGTAACAGTAAGTGGGTTAGTCTGATTTTAGGGCTGAGATCTTCACGGTACCGGCCAGGCCTCCCTCGAGCAGGTCATACTCCTCGTTGGGGATGGTTTCCAGTGGATAGGACCAGGCATTGGGCAGCCGGGTAATGTTGGTTCTCGTGCGGCGCTGATCCGGCGGTTTCCTGGCATCCCCGGCCAGGCCATTGGCCCAGGTATTGGCCACTTCCACCCTGAGCCTGTTGGTGCCGGGATGAACCGCCCCGGAGATCTCCACCCGGAAGGGTCTCTTCCAGAGTATCCCGAGATCCGCATCATTCAGGTAGAGATGGGCCACCTCAACCACATCACCCAGTTCCAGAAAGAGTCCCTGGTCTCCATCCGTTTGGCCCCTGTCCCATTCAAACTCCTTCTCATAGGTGGCGATCCCTGAAAAGAACCTGATCCCGTCCTCCTTGCACCGGTTCCAGTAAACCAGCGAGTCAAAAAGGACCTCTCCCGCCCCGGCACACTCTTCCGGGAAAGTTACCCTCCAGGGACCGTCCAGTTCCCGGATGGTCACAAGCCTTTCCTCAAGGAAATGGCCTGTATGCAGATCCGGCTGCACCGGCCCGCTTCTACCCGGTGACATATCCGGTGAGAAAACCACGAAGAGGGATCCATGGGAATCCAGGGAAAGCGGCACCTCCGTGGCACCGGTCACGGACGCTGCTTCGGCGGCCGGGACCATTTCCCCGGTGGAGGGATCCCAGTACTCCACCTCCTTCCCGGACTGCCTGAATCTGGCTCTCCCCGAAACCGGCCTGTCAGAAGCATTGCGAACAAAATAGATATCCGTGCCGCCCCATCTCCGGTGGATAAAATCGAGGGTTGTATTTTCAGCTGTGCCCTCGAAATCGAAGTCAGGCGGCACCCCTTTCCCCTCCAGGACGGAACGGAGTTCCTCCCCCCAGCACACCGTGCCCCTGCCGTAACCAGAACGCGTAACCGCCTTCCCGTCGCAGCCTCCCCATACCTGTTCCGCAAGTGCACGAACCCTGCGGTCACCCTCCTCCCGGTTGAACAGACCGTGGCTCCTGGTTGGCTTGGGACCGACCACCACGGCACCCTCACGGACCAGCTTCCCGATCTTCTCCAGGACCTCCGGCTGCATATATGGCTCATCGGGAAGTGCCAGCAGTTCATAATGCTGGCCATGGGGCAGGGCCAGCTTCCCCTCTTCCACCTCCAGCTGGTTCAGAAGGATATCCGAGTTGGTCACATCGTAATCATACCCGAATCCCAGTCCGGGAACGATGTGCCTGGCGGGAACGAAATTGGGGACTGAATCCCCGTAATAGAAGAGCACATCCCCGACGAAATTGCCCTGCTGGAGCATATAGCTGCACCGTGCCAGGTAATCCATCCAGGGCCGGGCCATGGGCCACCAGATGCGGTGCTCATTGATCAGGGTACCGAAGGCATAGACCCAGCCCGGTGTGCCGGCCTCCTCAGGGGTATGCGGCCAGGTATGGAAATTGATGCGGTTCAGGCCTTCGCAGAAGGCACGGTCAGCCGTGGGTTTCAGGTCCCCCGGGCCTTCGTTCCACAGATGGGTCCCTGTAAAAGCCTCTGCTTCCACATACTTCTGGTTATAGATATGGGATGCACTGGCCACACCTTTGATCACCTGCAAATCTTCCAGGTAGTGGGTACCCCGCTCGCTCCGGCGTATCCTTCGCCAGAACTCCGTATTGTTGGGCAGATGCCAGAACTCACCCCTGGGGAATGTGAGTGAACCGGAGGATTTCAGCGACTCGAAGGGGCAATTGTGAACGGGCCAGCCGGGACCTGCAGCCTCGGCCACGAATCCCACCCCATGGTCCTCACAGATCTCCCGGATACGGGCATAGTGGTTCACGATGATCAGGTCCGACAGGAGACGGCGATAATCATAGAGGAACCTCGAGGTGGTTTCCCTGTCCTTCACGGTATAACCATCCAGCACAGGCAGGTATGGAACCATGCTGTATCCCATCCTCTTTTCGAATTCAGTGGTCATCGCAGGGGTCCAGAGCTGACCCTGCACCTCGTAGCTGTCCGTATAGAAATAGGTGAGGCCCGACTCCCCGATGGGTTTACCCAGTTTGGATTCTATCCTGTCAATAAAGTATTGTATGTGTCGTTCACCGGCCTCCGCATTGAAATGGTCGATCATCGGCCCGCGGGAGTTGGGCGTGCTGGAGATCATGGGCTGGCCCGTGTTGGTACAGATATAGCGCACCACCCTCCATTCACCCTCCGGGATATCCCAGGTCAGCAGTCCGTCTGCATCCATGCGGTCTGAAAGATCGATCACATCCCCGGTAACCAGCATGGCTGGGTCCCTCATCGATTCCCGGAAGGCGACTACCCGTACCTCTTTGCAGAACAGCGGCCTGCCATCCTGCCCCCTGGGAATGATCGCCTCGCTCAACCGTCCCGGTTTGCCGGCCATACCGGGCAGGTCGGGAAATGCAAGCGGGATGGTAACCTCTCCCGGACCGGACAGGGTTGCCGCGGAACTGAACAACCCCATGGTCTGGTGTTCGGGCAGGGTCCACGCCCCTCCTGCATTCCATCCGCTGGCGATGATCAGTCCCAGGTCCAGCCCCAGCCGTTCCGCTTCGTTGATAGCATGGCAGATGGCCTCCACGGACTCATCCCCCATAAAGGGCGGACCGGCCGGCATGATGCTGTCCTCATCCACCACGCTCCTTACATCCCATATATCAAAACCTCCCATGCCCATCCTGGCCGCCGCCTCCATTTCGCGGGTGATCTCCTCCAGCTGGAAGTTGCCATCCACCCAGTCCCACAGTGCCCTGGGCCGCGCCTCCACCGGGGGGTTCATGAAGCCTTCCCTGAGCGGGCCCACATTGCTGTCCGCCGGTCCACCACAACCGGAAAAACCCATGATAGCCGCCAGAATGCCCGGGAGGCCGATCCATTTGTGTAACATAACGTCGCGTTTATTCCATATGAAACTGCTTCCTGATATAGTCAAACTTCACCTTGTTATATATCCCCGGCAGGCCATGCCCGGCATCGGGATAGACGATGTATTGCTTCGGGACGGACAGCTGGTTGTACGCGGCAAAGTTGATGTGGGGCGGGCAGGTCCGGTCCCTCAGTCCGATGGACATCAGCACCGGGGCCTTGATCCACGGGGCCAGGTTCTTGATGTCAATATAACTGAGCGTATGAAACACCTCCTCTTCCCTGATCGCCCAGTTCTCCTCCATGAACTGCATCACCTCACCGGTGGGCCAGCCTGCCAGCTTGAAATAGTCCCTGAAATCTGACAGGAAGGGGACATGGGGGACGCACACATCGATGCGCTCGTTATCGAGGGCGGCGGTGGCAAAACTGAGGGCGCCCCCCTGGCTCCCCCCCTCCACGGCCACGCGGGACGTGTCAACCTCCTCCCGGGAATAGAGAAAGTCCACCGCACGGATGCAGTCCATGTAGCCACCCCTGTAGATATAGAGTTCCTTATCCTCCAGGTGATAGAGCAGGTAGCCCGGGAACCCCGGGTCCACATGGTCCCGGCTGTTCCCGTGTCCCCTGATGTTCAGCGCAAGGGCCACCATGTCATCCCCGGGATAGAGGTTGTCAGGGGTCATGTTGCTGCTGTATCCCTGCACATGCAGGATGGCCGGGTAGACGCCTTCCTTCACCGGGCGCATGTACCATCCGCGTATAAGGATGTTGCCAAGCGAGCGCATCTCCAGGAGGTAGACCTCACGGGTATCGGTGCAGAGTTCATCCTGGCGGACCAGCCTGTACTGGGGTTCCACCGCATCCAGCTCCCTTCGGGCCCGCATCCAGTAATCCTCGAAATCATTCCGCCTGTCCAGGGGGGATACGATCTCTTCAGGCCTGACCCCGATGGCAAAATCGGCCCTTTTATTGTCTGCCTCGCTCTCCAGGACCACCATTACGTTGTAGAATCCCGGCTCCAGCTCTCCCAGTTCAACGGGGATCTTCGAGGATCCGCCGCTCCTGACCCTGACCTCACAGGTCTCTTTGCTGATCTCGTTGCCAAAGTCCGACCAGGCCTGGACAACCAGCTTGCCCTTCAGGGTCTCTTTGAGCTTGTTCTCCAGGATCAGCATGAATCTCACGGGCCCCTTTTGCAGGACCAGATGATCTTCCCGGTCCATAACAGGCCGGATCGTTACCAGCTCTTCAAATCCTTTCACGGAGAGGCCAATGGGCTCTGCCACAATGCCGCCTCCGCCACCGCCGTCATAGACCCTGACAGATATGGTGTTCTCCTGGCCCCACCTGACCATCCCCGCCGGGATGCTGTATGCCCTTTGATCCCCGTAACCCGACTCATAGTCAGGAGGCATCCGGCCGGTCTGCCCGAGGAATTCCCCGTTCCAGTAGGTCACATCCGCGTCATCTATCCTGCCCAGGTAGAGCACGAAGCCCCCGTTCTCCTCGGCATCCTCCCTCAGCGAGGCCGGGATGGTCAAGGTCTGCCGGTACCAGGCAAATCCGTCATAGGCCCCGTAACCCTGGTTCTCCCAGTCAGTCCCTGCCTGGATCGTTTTCCAGCCGGAATCATCAAATCCGGGTGCGGCCCATGCAGGGTCATCCCCTGTCATGAACTTCCATTCATACCTGAGCAGGTTCTGGGCCTGGAGTAAAGGCACCATGGCGGTGAGCAGGACAATGATGATCCGGTTTTTTCTCATGGTTATTGTTTGATAATGTTTGACTTCAGGTCATGGATGGCGTCCTCATACCAGGGATCGGGCATGGGCCCGCTGACCAGGGGATCCTCAACCGATTGCATCCACATCAGCAACCTGGCTGAAAGATCACGGACCAGCACGTCATACCCGGGATCGTAGTAGAGGTTCTCAAATTCGTTGGGATCCCGCTTCAGGTCGTATAATTCACCCAGCGGCCAGTGCTCACGCACCCATGGATAGATCGGCCACCTCTGTTCGGATTCGATGCTTACAGGCAGCTCCTGGTAACCGGATGCCGGTGCAAAATTGATGATCAGCTTATGATCCCCGGTCCTGATGAACCTCTGCTGGTCTAGGAACATCCCGTAAATGGCCCCATCACGCAGGGATTCCGGTTCTTTGCCGGTGAATACGCCGGCGAAACTTACCCCCTGGATATGATCCTTCACCGGAAATCCCAGCAGGCCCAGCAATGTGGGGAAGAAATCCACATGGCTGCAATAGAAATCGGACCGTCTGCCGCCCTGAATCCCCCCGTCGGGCCAGCGGATGATCAGGGGGACCGCTATGCCCGGATCATAGGCGGTGGCTTTGGCCCTCGGGAAATGTGCCCCGTGATCCACGGTGAACACCAGGATGGTGTTCTCCTCAAAACCATTTTCCCGGATGGCTTCCAGAATCCTTCCTGTCTGTGCATCCGCTTTCCTGATGGCTCCCTGCATCAGGGCGATCTCCTCCCTGGCTTTTGGCGTGTCTTTCAGATAGGGTGGCAGGTATAGGCCTTTTGAGGTATCCGGGCCCACATTGCCGAAATTGAACGGCCGGTGGGTCTCAAAAAAACCTATCTGGGCATAGAAAGGGCCCTCACCGGGTTCCCTGTGACGGATGAAATGGAGGAAGGTATCCACCACTTCATTGCAGGGTGGAAGGGGATCGTTAAGGCAGGTAAAGTTAAATCCCAGCCGTTCCTCCACCCTGTCATGGGTCACTTCATGCTGCCATCCAAAGAGCCTGGTATCGTATCCGGCATCCCTCAATAACTCCGAAAGGTGCTCCTCCTCCTCATGGATCGACCAGTTATAGGGTCCATGCGCCAGTCCCACACACCCGTTGCTCTGCGGGTATCTGCCGGTGAGCATGGCGGCCCTGGAAGGGGAGCAGACAGAACTGTTGGAGAAGTAGCTGGTAAAAAGAATCCCCTCACCGGCCAGGGCATCAATGTTCGGGGTGTGTACATGTGGATTCCCATAGCATCCGAACCACCTGCCGGTATCGTGCCAGGTAATGATAACCACATTGGGCTTGTCACCGGTACCCGCTTTTTCAGCCTGTTCCGCACCGGTACAGGCAACCAGTCCCAAAAACAGGATGAGGACAGATCTTCTCATCTGTAACATTTTAATATTCTGCTATTTCTTCCCCTCCGTGACCCTGGGCCAGTCATCGCTGCAAAAAGAGGAGGCTGGCAATCCCTCCCAGTTGTAGAGATTGGGCTCTGCCGTGTTGCTCCATCCATAACGGACTGCCACCGGGGATTTCACATCCGGGTGGGCCACCAGCACCGTATGGCCGTCAATGACCGCTCTGGCCGGATGGTACACCCTGCCCGCACCGGCAATCTCGAAATGGGTCGGGGGTCCCCCCACCGACTGGAGCCCTCTCCCGGTGTGCTCAAAAGCGACCCGGATGGCGCTGCCTTCGACGGTCATTCCGCTGTAGAGCGGACCTGAAAAGACCAGGTCCTTCCCGTAATCCCTTGCCAGCGCCCAGAGCGCCAGCCTTTTGCCTACATCCCGCTTGTTGGTGGGGTGGATGTCTTCAGGATTCCCTATATCGAGGGTAACCGCCATTCCCGTGTTGTCAAGCCTGGAGAGGGTCATGAACTGGGCCTCCCGCAATTCAGCACCGGCAGGATCGTTGCCATACCTGTAGGGTGCCAGCTGTACAAAGTAAAATGGAAAATCGCCGATCCCCCAGTGGCTTCTCCAGTCCGTGATCATGGCCGGGAAGATCTGACGGTACTGCATGGCCCTGTCCACATTGGCCTCCCCCTGGTACCAGATGGCTCCCCTGATGGCAAAATTTGTCAGGGGACAGAGCATCCCGTTGAACAGTACCGAAGGTGTGTTGGGATTGGCCAGCTGGGGGATCTCCGGGAATCTGTAGGCAACCCGGTACTTCCAGTTTCCGGCCAGTTTCACCGTGTCCGTTCCACCTCCCGACTGGGGGTAGATGCGGAGCTGTCCCGGCTCCCCGTAGAGCCCGCCTTCCCTGATGGTGTTCACGATCCTGATGGCCAGCACGATCTCCTTCCGGTCAGTCAGGCTGCCGGGAACATGGTAGACCCTCTCCCTGGTCCAGTCAGCGACCTCCTTCATGGCCCCCACCTCATGGCCGTTCAGGTAGGTCACATCCATTTCATCAATGGGCCCAAGCTCCAGTACCAGGCTCTTCCCGATCCAGCCGGCAGGGATCTCAAACCGCTTGCGAAGCCAGACCACCCCCTCGATCATCCCGAACCCTTCCATGGTGCTCCATTCGGCCGGGCATGCAGCCTCGGTCCAGCTGCCATCATCGTAACCGGGCATCATCCATCCATCCCTGAGCCCGATGTTCTGCATATTGGCAAAATCCATCTGATGTGCCTTTGCTTCCGCGAGGCTGTCCCTCCGGGCTTCAGCCTTATCCAGCTCTTCATCGGTAAAACGGTAAAGCCTGTCCAGCTGATAGTCAAAATCGCCGAAGGTCGTGAGCGTCTCCCTGCTGGTCCATGCTTCCGAAAGGGTGCCTCCCCAGGATGTATTGATCATTCCCACCGGGATGCCCAGCTCCCCATTCAGGTACTTTCCGAAAAAATACCCCACGGCGCTGAAATCCCTTGCGGTGGACGGAGTGCTCACCTGCCAGCTCCCATGCACATCTTCCCGGGGCCTGGATGCGATGCGTTTCTCCACCGTGAAGAGCCTGATGTCCGGATGGTTGGCCTGCGGGATCTCCGGCCGTGCAGACTCTGCCCTTGCGAGGGGGAACTCCATGTTGGACTGTCCGGAGCAGACCCAGACCTCTCCCAGCAACACATCATTCAATATAAGGGTGGTATCTGCCGTAACGGTCACCGTGTATGGGCCGCCTGCCCCGTGTGTCTTTGCCTTCACCAGCCAGTTTCCCTCCTGGTCAGCCCTGGCCGCATATTTCGCGCCGTTCCAGCCGGTAATCACCTCGACGCGCTTCCCCGGCGCTGCCCAGCCCCAGATATTGACCGCACTATTCTGCTGCAGCACCATATGGTCTCCCAGGATCGCAGGCAGTTTCAGGCCGGACCCGGCCACAGGGATCCCCAAACAGAGCCAGCATGCAGCCATCCATATGTACTTGTTTCTTACCATTTGTCGGTTATCGGTTATCGGTTATCGGTTTCCAATTACCATTTACCATTTACCTGGCTGTCTTATACATATCTATGAACTTCTGATCAAGCTCTTCCGAGTCCTTATACTTGACCCTCAGTCCGGCCAGCTTCTCCTTCAGCTCAGCAACCACCTCCGCATACTCGGGGTTGTCAACCTGGTTCCTCATCTCCATGGGGTCCTTCAGCCGGTCATAGAGCTCCCACTCATCCACGTCGTAATAGAAATGGGCCAGCTTGAACTCCCTGGTCACAATGCCATAGTGCCGCTTTACCATGTGTACCGCCGGATATTCATAATAGTGGTAGTAGACCGCATCCCGGTCCCATGCGTTATTCTCCCCTTTCAGGAGCGGGACAATGCTCTCCCCCTGCATATCTTCCGGGGCTTCAATGCCCGCTGCATCCAGGAAGGTCTGGGCGAAATCGAGGTTCTGGACCATCTCGCTGCACTTGTTTCCCGCTTCGACCACGCCCGGCCAGCGCACCAGCAACGGGGTCTTGAATGACTCGTCATAGATGAAACGCTTGTCAAACCAGCCATGTTCCCCCAGGTAGAATCCCTGGTCAGAGGTGTAGACCACGATGGTGTTCTGATCCAGCCCCGCCTCGTCCAGGTAGTCCAGCAGGGTACCCACGCTCTCATCCACCGCATCGATGCATCCCAGGTAGTCCTGCATGTAGCGCTGGTACTTCCATCTCATCTGATCCTCCTTTGTCATGGTGGGATAACGCTTCCTGAAATCCTCGATCATGGGATCGTAGACCTCGTTCCACGAGGCAAGCTGTTCTTCGGTAAAGCGCTGGTACTTCGATTGCATGGCCATCTTATCCCAGTTGGAGGCCGGAGTGATCCCCAGTTCATCCAGCACCTCGGGCCTCAGCTTGGAATCCCCCGCCCAGTTCTGGTGCAGCAGGATGTTCATCTCCGCTTCCCTGGCGGCTGTGCCGCGGCCTTCATAGTCATCGAACAGCGTGGCCGGCTCGGGGAAGGTCCTGTGGATGTATTCCCTGTAGTGCCGCTCGGCCGGCAGCCATTCCCGGTGGGGTGCCTTGTGCAGGAAAAAGAGCAGGAAGGGTCTTTCAGGATCCCTGCGGTTTTTCATCCAGTCCAGGGTCAGGTCGGTGATGATATCGGTGGCGTACCCTTCAAGATGTATGACACTGTCATTGGTAATGAAATCGGGATTGTAGTAATTCCCCTGTCCGGGGAGGATCTTGAACTCATCGATCCCCTTGGGGTTGTTGCCGAAATGAAGCTTGCCGAACATGGCGGTCTGGTAGCCTGCCTGCTGGAAAAGCTGCGGGAAGGTCACCTGGGTGGTATCGAAAGGGAACCTGTTGTCGATCTTCCCGTGGATGTGGCAGTGCTTGCCGGTGAGTATGGTGGCCCTGGAGGGGGCACAGATGGAGTTGGTCACGCATGCATTGGTAAACAGCATCCCTTCCCTGGCAATCCGGTCGATACCGGGCGTGCGGATCAGGCGGTCGCTATATGCGCTGATGGCCTGGTAGGCATGGTCGTCCGACATGATGAAGATGATGTTGGGCGGAGATTTCTCAGGGGCTTTCCCGTTGCAGCCGAAAACCAGGAGAGAGATGATCATTACAGGGGCAAAGGCTTTCATGGTGATATGGTTATTGGTTCATGAATGTACGGTAAACCCGGCATGTATGTATCATGCATGACCGCTTAATGTTTCGTTTCCTCCCCTTCAACAGCCAGGATGATGGCCTCCGTGGCCGTCGCCCCGATGCGGGTCACCCCCAGCTCCCTCACCTTCAGCGTATCCTCCAGGGTCCGTACCCCGCCGGCCGCTTTCACCTGAACCCCGGGCGCTGAATGCTTGCGCATCAGGACCAGGTCGTGGTGCGTTGCGCCCCTGTAATTGTAGCTTCCGTCCGGCTGCTTCACGTATCCGTAGCCGGTGGAGGTTTTCACGAATTCCACCTGCAGTTCGCTGCAGATCTCACAAAGTTTGATCTTGAACCTGTCCTCGGGAAGGAAATCGTTCTCAAAAATCACCTTCAGGGTGGCCCCGTACTTCTTCGTGGTGGAAACGACAGCGGCAATCTCATCCCTGATATATTCCCACTCCTCCGACAGCACCTTCCCCACGTTCACCACCATGTCGATCTCCACCGCACCATCCTCTATGGCCCTTTCAGTCTCAAAGACCTTCACGTCCACCCTGCTGTTCCCGTGCGGGAACCCGATCACGGCCCCCACCATCACGTCCGATCCTTTCAGCAGCTCTGCTGCCATCTTCACTGCATAGGGTTTGATGCAGACCGATGCCACATTGTATCTCTTTGCCAGCGCTATCCCATCCCTCAATGCCCGGTCATCCATGGTGGGATGCAGCAGGGAATGGTCGATCATTTTCGCTATTTCGGTTTTGGTAACGGAAGACATGTTTCAGCGATTGAATTATGATACGATTATAGTGAATTATCTGCTTTCTCGTAGCATTTAAAGATGATATCCATATGCTTTGCGGCCTGTTCCAGGGTGATCACCGGATCCTCCTCCCCGTCCAGCACTCTGATGAGGTGTTCTGACAGTGCATATCCGTCATCATGATCCCTGTAATCCATCTCGATGCGTTGCTCCCTGGCCTTGCCGTGCCCGTCCAGGTCATAGAATATCACCACCGGCTGATCCCAGGAACAGTAGCCCAGCCTGATCCCCCCGCGTGTCCCGTAGATCCTGGTCTCATTGGGAACCTCCACGTTGGCGTGTGCCCCTCTCTCCCAGTAATAACGGATCTTCCCGGTGAGCTGCATGCTAACCATGAAATGCTCCTCCACATCATAGGTGGCGGTCCCCGGATCCACCTCATCCAGCCCGCTCACCAGGGTCACCCTGTCCACTCTCTCAACCTCATGCTGGTCCCCCAGCACCCCCAGGTGGAAAGAGAGGTCATACACACCCCAGTCGAAAAGGGGACCTCCGCCGGCCATGGACCTATCCAGGAACCATTTGGCGGTGGGGTGGAATTCTATCCCGGGCCGGTTCTGGCGCCAGATGCTGTTATGGTGCACCGCGTAGATCTCCCCGAGGGCCCCCGAATCAATGATCTCCTTCACCCTCCTGAACTTCGGGGTCAGGCGGGCATGCCGTCCCGAACACTCCATGGCTCTGACCCCGGGGTAGCGGGACTTCACCGCAAGCATTTCATCGATCTCCTGCCTGCTGATGGCCATCGGTTTCTCCAGCAGCACATCCTTTCCTGCCCTGACCGTTTCGATGAACATCTCCCTGTGGAGATGGGGAGGGGTGGTGATCAGGACCAGGTCCACCCCCGGGTCATGCAGCATATCCCGGTAATCATGGGTCTTGTTGGGTATTTCAAATTCTGCACGTACCCTCTCCAGGTTCTCCGGGTTCCTGGCTGCAATCCAGCCGATCCTTGCACGCCCGGTCTTTTTCAGGTTGCCCATGTGGGTCCGGGCAATCATTCCCGCTCCGATCACCCCCACGTTATAGATCTTCGCATCATTCATATCATACTCTTTGCTATTTATTCCAGTCTATGACCACCCCGGCATAGCGCTCCGGATGCTCCCTGAGGCCATCATAGGCGGACTGGATCTTATCCGGGCCGATAACATGGGAAAGCAGCGGCTTTATCACCAGTTGCTCCCTGAGAATGAGTTCCAGGATGATCCCGGCGTTCCTTTCAATGGAGTGTTTTACAAACTCAGTCTCATGCGTGGGATAGGTGAACTCCAGTGCCCCTTTCATTGTCATGGACCAGGGAAGGTAGTGAAAATGCCGGAGATGGGCTGCCAGGTCGGTCTCATACGGAGCCCTCGGGCTTCCCAGCAGGATCACCTCCCCGTGAAGGGAGACCGCATCCAGGGTCTGCTCCACCACCTTCGCCTGTCCGGTTGCGTCAATATAGGTGGAAACCAGCTTTCCCCCCGTGGCTTCCTCCACAAATGCCTTCAGGTCAGTTTGCACGGGATTGAGGGTGGTGGCTATGCCGCACCTGTCGGCTATTTCAATACGGCTGTCCACCACATCCGAAGCAATGACCCTCCCCCCCTGGAGTTGTGCCAGCTGGGCGGCCAGGTTCCCGATGGCCCCCAGCCCGGTCACCAGCACATGGTCCCCGAGCTCGATCCGGGAACACCTGAGGGAGGTCATGGCGATCCCCGCCATATGGGTAAATGTGGCAAGCGCCGGATCTATCCCTTCCGGCAGCCTGACGCAGATACCATGCCACCGGTCTGTCACATCGATCCTGAAGTACGCTGCATGGGGCCCGTAGGTGTAGACCAGGTCCCCCTCGCGGATGTGCTCAACACCACTGCCGGTTTTGAGGACCTCTCCTACGGCTGTGTAGCCCGGTGTACCGGGGATCGTGAAGAAAGACTCCAGCCCGGCAATGCAGGCCAGCTCGGTCCCCGCACTGATGTGTGAAAAGATGTTCCGGACCACTACCTCTGTGTCGGCTGTGATCCCGTCATCGAACCGGTCCGTCCGGACATGTGCCACATTGGGCTCGGGCACCCATATTATTCGCCTTTCCAGCATGAAATCATGGTGGTTATTGCATCTTTAAAAGTATGGATCGGCAGGATCATTACAGTCAGGCATATTCATAAATATATCCGATATATTTCAAGAAAATACCATACTTTATTGGAAAAATACCGGACCTGGAGGGCAGATTGAATCACTACTTTTATATGGCATTCCGTATCCAGCTCTGACACGATCAGCATGAAGCTTTCCATCAAAGAGAAACTGGGTTACAGTTTCGGGGAATTCGCAGCCAGCAGCCTGTGGCAGACCATGGCCTTCTTCCTGCCTGTCTTTTACACCGATGTATTCCTGCTCCCTGCCGGGGCTGCCGCCACCCTGTTTGTTGTGGTGAGGATCTTTGATGCACTCAACGATCCCATCATGGGAACAGTGGCCGACCGCACAAAAAGCCGCTGGGGAAAATTCAGGCCTTACCTTCTGTACGGGGCAGTCCCGCTGGGGATCGTAACGGTGCTTATGTTCACCACCCCGGACTTTTCGGAAACAGGGAGACTGGCCTATGCCTATGTCACCTATTTCATGCTGCTGGTGCTTTACACCATTATCATGGTACCCTTCAATTCCCTGATCGGGGTGATGACCTCCGACCCTGTTGAACGCACGAGCCTCTCCTCCTATAAATTCGTATTTGCATATGCGGCAGCCATCACGGTACAGGCCCTGCTGATCCCCATGGTGGAGAGACTGGGAAAGGGCAATGAAGCCCTCGGCTACCAGCTTTCGATGATGGGGCTCGGGGTCATCTGTATCGTAGCGCTGATCGTGGCCTTCCTGAGTTCCAGGGAGCGGGTGAAACCCGACCCTTCGGTCAGGTCCTCGCTGAGGGATGACCTGAAGGACCTGGCAGGCAACCGGCCCTGGATTATCCTGTTCCTCTCCTCACTGATCTTTCTTGTCTACATCGGTGTGAGGAGCGGTTCTGTAATGTACTATTTCGAGTACTACCTGGGCCGCAAGACACTGGCAGCGGTTTTCATGGTTTCAGGGACACTGGCAGTGCTTCTGGGCGTACTCCCCACGAAGGCCCTTTCCAGAAGATTCGGGAAGCGCAATCTCTTTATCGCCTGCCTGCTGATCATCACCCTTTCACTGATCGTCAATTTCTTTGCAGGTCCCGGTAACCTGGTGCTGATCTTTGCCACCCAGATCACCTTTTCCCTGGCCTCCGGACCGACCATGCCCCTTCTCTGGGCCATGCTGGCCGATTCGGCTGATTATTCTGAATGGAAAAACGGCCGGCGTGCCACGGGCCTTGTCTATTCGGCCGCCACCTTTGCACAGAAGACCGGCGTGGCCCTCGGGGCCTCCCTGATGCTTGCCATCATGGGAAATTTTGGCTACGTGGCCAATACGGACCAGACTTCCGGGTCGCTGATGGGGATCCGGATCTGCATGACCCTTCTGCCGGCAGCCATTGCCCTGGCAGGCACCATCCTTCTGTTTTTCTATAACCTGAAAGATTCAAAACTGACTGAAATCGAAAAGGAACTTAACGCCCGCAGGCAAAAAGATAATGAATATGACAAATAATTTAAGCTGTATCCTTGCAGGAGCCACTGCAATTCTCCTGCTTGGATCTTGCCACCGGAATCACAACCTCTGGCAACTGGATTCCCCCGGTAAGAACCTCCGTGTGGAGGTAAGGATGCAGGGGCCTGAAGGATCTGAAGGCCTGTATTACTCTCTCTCGAAAAAGGAGGATGCCTCCTACACGGAGATCACCGATCCTTCCCCCCTGGGGATCGAGCGCGAGGACGGAAGGTTTGTGGAGAACCTGGAGCTGGTCTCTGCGACCGCCAAAGAGGGTATCACGGATCACTATACCCTGGTCAGCGGCAAAAAACTGGAGTGCAGCAATACCTGTAATCAGATGGAGTTGATGTTCAGGAACGGGCAGAAACAATCCATATCATTGGTTTTCAGGGCATTTGACCATGGCATTGCATTCCGGTACCAGTTCCCCGGGAACACCGATACCGATGTGCGCGTGACGGGTGAACTCACCGGGTTTGATTTCAAGGAGGGTAACTTCTGGGCACATCCCTATGATACCGTTTCAACATGGTCCCCGGCTTACGAAACCTATTACCGGGGACCGCTGGAGGTGGGGACCAGGGCACCCTGGAATAAGAACGGGTGGGCTTTCCCCATCCTGGTTGAATCTGTGAATACATGGATGCTGGTTTCAGAATCGGGATTTGACGGGGCGTACGGCGCCTGCCACCTCTCCCCTGAATGTCCGGATGGCAGGTATATGATCAGGTTTGCTGAACCGGGGGAAGCGGAAGGTTATTATGAGAACACCTCCCATGCGGCCCTTCCCTTTCATACACCCTGGCGTTTCATTGCCATCGGGAAAAGCCCGGGTGAGATCGTCGAAACAACGCTTCCCACGGACCTGGCAGACCCGTGTGCCCTCGGGGATGTCTCCTGGATCGTTCCGGGACGTGCCTCATGGAGCTGGTGGTCGGAGAGTGACAGCCCGCAGGATTATGAAAGGCTTGTGCCCTTTATTGACCTGGCATCAGAGTTGGGATGGGAATACTCCCTGGTGGATGCCAACTGGAACCGGATGAAGAACGGAAATGTGGAAAAGCTGGCTGCATACGCTGCCGGGAAAGAGGTGGGATTGCTGCTGTGGTACAATTCGGGCGGCAAACACAACGTTGTGGGGGGGGAGCCCCGTGACCTGATGGATCTCCCCAAAGCCCGGAGGACCGAGTTCGAAAGGATCAGCAAGCTGGGAATCAAAGGGATCAAGGTGGATTTCTTCCAGTCCGACAAACAGGAGATCATCCGGCAGTACATGGAGATCCTGGAAGATGCAGCCGCCTGTGAACTGGTGGTTAATTTCCACGGATGCACCCTGCCCAGGGGATGGAGGAGGACCTGGCCCAACCTGCTCAGCATGGAATCGGTGCGGGGAGGGGAGAGTTACAAATTCGACCGTAACTACCCGGAAATGGCGCCTTCGCACCTGGCCATCCTGCCATACACGCGGAATGCGGTGGGGCCGGTTGACTATACCCCGTGCGGATTTTCGGACCACACCTACCCGCACCTGACCAGCTACGGATTCGAACTGGCGCTTCCGGTGGTCCTTGAATCCGGCATCATGCATTACATGGACACCCCGGAACGTACTTCACAATTGCCGGGATACGTGGTGGATTTCCTGAAACAGATCCCGGTGGTATGGGATGATACCAAATACCTGGCAGGGTATCCGGGGAAGGAGGCCGTTATTGCTAGGAAGAGTGGGGAGCGCTGGTATATCGGTGCGATCAACGGGGAGGAGAGCAGTAAGGAGCTCGTTGTGGACCTTTCCCCCCTGGGTGCGGTTCCTGATACGCTGTTCATCATCGGGGATGGGCCCACCGGGAGGGAGTTTCAGTCCGGGGTCATGGCCATCGACGGCGGAAAGATCAGTCTCTCCATGCGGCCCTTCGGGGGGGCAGCCGGATATCTTTATTAGAAAAAATCATGTTGATGCGTAAGCATGCATTCCCGGCCCTGGTGGCAGCATTGCTTGTCCTGGTGCCTCCGTCCCACGCCCAGCAGATCGACTACAAGGGATTCCCCGAGTGGTCCTGGCAAAAAGAGGGAGCAACGGAGTATATGCTCTACACCCCTGCCGGTGCTGAACCGGGCAAGCCCTGCCCGCTGGCGGTTTTCCTTCATGGCTGCTGCGGTGAGGATGAGCAGGCCACCATGAGAAATGCGGTCGACCCGCCTGCCAGGATGTGGCACCAGTTCGGCCGGAACCTCCAGTCAGAGCCCACCTACATCATGACGCCAAAAACCACCAGGGGCTGGACCCAGAAGTTCCCCGACATCAAGAGGGCCATCGACAGGATGGTCGCCGCAGGAAAGGTTGACCCGCAGCGCATCTATATGACGGGATTCTCCATGGGGGGTGGAGGCACGTGGCAGTTCATGGAAGAATACCCCGGGTACCTTGCAGCTGCCATTCCGATGGGAATGGGAGCCCGGGCGGACCTGGAATCGGTCCGGTACACGCCGATCTGGGCCATCCGGGGTGAAGAGGACTGGCACGCCAGGAACCTTCCGGCCCAGGTTGATTCTATGCGGCGCCTGCTGGGTTACACAGGTGGAGCTGAGGAGTGGGTTACGGGGGTGAATCCCCGGTACACCAGCTTTGAAGGGGTCGGGCACGGGGTGCAGTGGGATGCTGCCAGCAGGCTTCCCCTGACCGAATGGGCCTACGGGAAGATCAATGACGGGAACCTCTACCCTGTGGTCTATTTTGTCACTCCCCGTCACAGGACCCTCTACCCGGCAGGTGATCCGGTGGAGGTTGAGATTTGCGCCTCAGATCCGGATGGTTCCGTCAGGGAGGTGGAACTCAGGTTGAAATCATCTCCGGTAGAAAGGCTCACGGGGCCTCCCTTCAGGACCCGCCTGGAACCCGGTCCGGGTGACCAGTGGCTGGAAGCGGTGGCTTACGACACGGAAGGAAAGAGCAGTAACGCCTCCATCCTTTTGCAGGTGGATATCGAACCGGAGATCACCGCAGCTGAACTTCCGGAAGCCCGGGCTGGTGCCTATTATGAGTTCGCCCTCCCGGGAGAAGGGAATGACCCACTGGTCTTCTCCCTGGATGAAAGGTATGAATGGCCCCCCGGGATCCGGATGGACAGCGATGGATTGATAGAGGGGATATGCACGGAACCCGGCCATTACCCGGTAGAGATAACCCTGGGCGATGCCGGCGGAGGTTCTTTCACGCGAAAGTTCGATCTGACGGTCCGTGAAAAGGATGAGGGCGTGGTCCTGGTCAGGGAGATCCACTACCCCCACGACAGCCTCAGGGCAGAGGCTTTCGTCATGCGGGAAGGGGCCCTCCCCAACCTGGGGGCCGGAACGGAGGTCACCATCAGCCAGCCGGGCCGGTACGGGGGACTGACCTGCATTGCCACTGACCAGGAAGCAGCCGGGCTGGGGCAGGATGAACTGCTCAGCTTTACCGTTGATGAGGATGTGACCGTTTATGTGGCATACGAGACGAAGGACCGGCTTTACCAGTCGACCATTCCCGGATGGCTGAAGGATTTCAGGAAGGAGGAAGGGGACCAGATTGTGGCCCAGTACTTCTACTTTGATGTCTACAGCAAGCCGTTCCCGGCCGGTAGGATCACCCTGCCGGGAGCCGAGGCCGGGGAGCACAATACCACCCGCAACTACTTTGTCATGATAGAAAAGCTTTAAGAAATGAAGATCCTTTTTATCGGAGGTACCGGGAACATCTCCCGTGCCTGCACAGAAATGGCCATCTCCCGCGGTCTTGAGGTTTATCACCTGAACCGGGGCAACAGGAAATCCGGCCTTCCCCCTCAGGTCACCACCCTCCATGCGGATATGAACAATGTGAAACAGGTCAAAGCGCTGCTTCAGGAGAGGACTTTTGACGTGGTGGCGAACTTTATCGCCTTCACCCCTGCGGACATCGACCGCGATTTTGAGCTGTTCAGAGGGAAGACCGGGCAGTATATCTTCATCAGCTCGGCTTCTGCCTACCAGAAACCCCTGCTGAACCCGGTGGTGACCGAATCGACCCCGCTGAAGAACCCGTTCTGGGAGTACTCCCGCCATAAGATCGCCTGCGAGGAGCGCCTGAACCATCTCTACCGCCAGGAGGATTTCCCAATCACCATCGTCAGGCCCTCACTTACCTACGAGACCGTGATCCCGGTGGCCATCGGAAGCTGGGATGATTTCACCATTGTTGACAGGATGCGAAGGGGAGACGAGGTGGTGGTACACGGCGACGGCACTTCGCTCTGGACGATCACCCACTCAAGGGATTTCGCCAGGGGTTTTACGGGACTGCTGGGGCACCAGCAGGCCATCGGGGAGAGTTTCCACATCACCTCCGATGAGCTGCTGACCTGGGACCAGGTCTACCAGGCGGTTGCCGAGGCGGCCGGAACCACAGCCAGGATCGTTCATATCGGATCGGAATTCATCTGCAGGGTGGCCGAATCGGTCGGCCAGGGATGGATGCGGGGCAGCCTGCTCGGGGACAAATCTGTGAGCGCCATCTTCGACAACTCCAAGATCAAACGCTGCGTGCCCGGCTTCCAGGCAACAATTCCCTTCAAAACAGGGATCAGGGAGACCATCCGGTGGTTCGAGTCCGACCCGTCCAGGATGCGGATCGTGGAAGAGAATAACATTATTATCGACACCATCCTTGAGAAATACAGGGAGGCATTAAAAGTCATTTAAATGGAAAAGATCTATCAAGCTGCCATGATCGGCTGCGGCGATTACGTCCGCTGGCTGATCGATGACCTGAACGGGAGCAAAAGGTTCACCGTGTCTCGCACCTATGACCTTGACCGGAATAAGAGTGAAAAAAGGGCAAAGGAGCTGAATGCTGTGGCGGTGGAGAGTGCAGAGGCCGTCTGGAGCGACCCTGAAGTGGATATCGTCATGATCTTCACTCCTCCCTGGGTCAGGATCGAGCTGTTTGAAGCGGCTGTCCGGACAGGAAAGCACATCATCACCACCAAGCCCCTTGCCCCCAACCTGGACGATGCCCTGCGGCTCCGGGAGATCGTGGGTGACAGGGTGGAATGCGCGGTATTTTACGGCCGGACGGGAAACGCGGCCGTGGAAAAACTGAAACGGATCTTTGAAAGCGGGGAGATCGGCCACCTCGCCCTTTACAAGGAGGACTGGTTCCACCACTACCCTCAGTGGAACGACTGGGCCACCGACCCGGAAAAAAACGGCGGGCCCTTCATGGATGCCATGATCCATAACCTGAACAAGGCGGTCTACCTGACGGGAGATGAAATAGTGGACTTCTCTTTCATCTCGGAAAACCATGCACAGCAACTGCCCTGCAATGACACCGAATTCCTGAAGGTGGATTTCAAAAAGGGTGCGGCCGCCTACCTGTTCATCACCTGGGCGGCCGATCTGGAGGTCTATTCGCTGACCGGGAATGAGCGGGAGCATATCGGCATCTCCCATATGATCACCGACAGGGGCTGGTACGTCACCGAGGTGGAGGAGAACGGGAAACTCAGGATCCGTGCCAAAAAGGAGGATGTAGTCAGGGAGTGGGAGATCCTTCCCCTTCCCCATACCCCATTTGACGATTTTGTGCTCAGCATGGAGGCCGGGGCCCCCCAGAACAGCAGCCTGGAGATGGCAGTAAGGGACATTGAGATCCTGGACAGGGCCATGAAACAGATCTGATGGTCAAACAGCTTTATTTCAAATTCAAATGAGACATAAAACCATTATCAGTCACATCGCCTTCATTGTTATGCTGGCAGCAGCGGCAATCCTTTGCTCATGCGACAGGGCTGACAGGAATGCGAACCATGGGATTGATTTTCCACAGGTTATTCCCATGCCCCGGTCTGTCAAGCATTTGAATGAGTATTGCAGGATAGATGCATCGACAGTTATCCATTACACCGGCACTTCATCCTCCGGTTTTGCTTCATCGGCCATGGAACTCAAAAAGGCCATCGGCACGCTAATTCCAGGATCGCTGCATATGGTACAGGATGACCAGACCCTTCCGGAGCCTGAAAACGGGATCATCCTCAGGCTCGATGAAGCCATTCAGAACCCCGAAGGATACAGGCTTGAGATTCAACCGGAGAGGATTCTTCTCTCGGCCAGGACCCCCGCCGGGATCTATTACGCTGTCCAGACTTTCATCCAGCTCCTCCCACTGAAGGGGGACAAAAAATGGC
>CAYXUD010000043.1:0-47360 GCA_964467775.1 uncultured Bacteroides sp.
GAGGCAAACTGGTCCATGATCCCGCAGTTCACTCCAACAAAGAGGTTCTCTGCTTTCTGCGAGAGCTTCACAAGATCCATCCTCTCCAGGCCGAAACCGAACATCTGGTTCATGGCAAAGGCGGTGACCATCTCAATGGAGGCGGAGGATGAGAGCCCGGCTCCGTTGGGAATATCCCCTGAATAGAGAAGGTCAACACCCTCTATCTCCATGGCTGACTTCCGGAATTCATTGAGCACTCCCAGCGGATAGTTGATCCAGGAATTGCCCTCCTTTTCGAAGGCCTCATCCAGGTTCACCCTCCCGCGGTGGTCAAAGTTCGTGGTGGCGAAATGCACCGTACGGCTGCCATTCTTCCTGGCCTGGAGGTAGGTGCCAAAGGAGAGGGCACAGGGGAACACATACCCCCCGTTATAATCTGTGTGCTCACCGATCAGGTTCACCCGCCCGGGAGAGAAAAACACCATGGCATCACCCTCTGCCTCGCCATACAGACCCAGAAAAGTTTCGTTCAGTTCTTCAATGCTCATAGGGTTCTCGTAATGTCCGACTGCCAAATGTAGAAAAAAATATTAGTACATTTAGGCATTCATGGATTCCACCGGAAAACAGACTCGGATGAAAACCCTCTTTGTATATCTGGGAATCATCGCGATCACATCATTGTTCCTGTTGCCCTTCCTGGGATCGGTCCACCTGTTTGACAGCAATGAGATCAATTATGCTGAATCGGCAAGGGAGATGATCCTCACGGGCAATTACATGAATGTGCAGATCGATTTCAAGCCATTCCCCGAAAAGCCGCCACTCTTTTTCTGGCTGCAGGTCATCTCAATGAAGCTCTTCGGTATCAATGAATTTGCCGCCAGGTTCCCCAATGTCATTTGCGGCATCGCAACCCTGATCATGCTCTATTTTCTCGGGAACCGGCTTTACGGCCACCGCTTCGGGCTTTACTGGATCCTCTCCTACGGAGCAGCCATCCTTCCCTTTTTCTTTTTTAAATCGGGGATTATCGATCCCTGGTTCAACCTCTTTATTTTCCTCGGGATTGCCTGGTTTGTCTTTTACCTGGATCCGGGGCGGAAGCGTCAGAGGCCCGGTAATATTTTGCTGTCCGGTCTCTTTTTCGGACTGGCAGTGCTGACCAAGGGTCCGGCGGCCCTGCTGATTTTCCTCATCTGTTTCCTGGTGTTCCTGGTGATGAAACGCTTCAGGTTAAGAATGACCGCAGGCCATGCCCTGATGTTTGCCGGGATCCTGATCGTGGTTGGCGGCTCCTGGTACTTCTACCAGATATTGAGCGGGAACAGCCAGATCCTGAAGGAATTCATACAGTACCAGTTGAAGATCCTGTCAGAGGTAAAGACCGGCCACGGAGGTTTCTTCGGGTACCACCTTGTGGTGTTGCTGCTGGGAGTCTTTCCGGCATCGGTTATCTCTCTCAAAAGCTTCACCAAAAAAACCGAGAGTACTGATCTTCAGAGACTCTTCAAACAGTGGATGTACATCCTGATCATCGTGATCCTCGTCATATTTGCCATTGTTAAGACCAAGCTGTTGTACTACAGTTCTCTGGCCTATTTTCCAATGACCTTTCTGGCAGCATGGGTATGGGAGAAATGGGTGGACCGGAAGATCGAGATCGGGACCTGGCAGGTAGTGCTTATCCTTCTGATCGCTTTGATCTATTCAGCGGGCGCGGTCCTCTTCCCGCTGCTGGCTGATCACCGGGAGTGGGTGGAATCAACAGACCTTTTCTTCATGAACTCCTTCACCCGTGCAGCACTCCAGAGGGATGTGCACTGGAGTGGATGGGAGTGGCTCATCGGACTGTTCCTGTTCCTTGGCACTGCAACGGCTGCGGTAGGGATTCTGAGGCGCAATTCCAGCGGAATGCTGATCCTGCATGTGGTGGTCCTGTTTTTTGTTACCGCATCCATCTACACCTTTACCGGCCGTATTGAGGAATATACACAAAGGGCTTACATCAAGTTTTACAAGGCCTTAAAGGGGCAGCAGGTTTATGTGAATCCACTCGGGTTTGAGAGCTATGCACATCTTTATTATTTTGAAAAACAACCCTCTGAGAAGGATCCCGGCGTCAAACAGATCCTCGAGGATGAACTGGACAGGGATGCCTATTTTGTCATGCGGAAGGATGAAAAGAAGAAGTACCTGGAACGTTACCCGTTCCTGGAGGTGCTTGAGGAGAAGGACGGTTATGTGTTCACCGTCAAGCGTGCCGGAACGGGCCAGCAATGAACCGGATAAATGTGAATATTATGCTAAAAGGAATGAAGAGTATTTGGATGATCACAGTGATCCCGGGGATGCTTATATCGCCCTGCAGGCCGGGTGAACGGCAGGGCCAGGTGGATCTGAAGGTGGATGAGGGCAGGAGCAGGGTGGAGGTGACCCTGGACGGCGAACCGTTTACCACCTATCGGTTTGACCGGGGACTTGAAAAACCCGTGCTCTTCCCGGTGCTGGCACCGGGCGGCGTCACGGTCACCCGGGGTTTCCCCATCGAGCCCAGGGAGAAGGAGAGGGTGGACCATCCCCACCACGTGGGTATCTGGTTCAATTTCGGGAATGTGAACGGATTTGATTTCTGGAACAATTCCTATGCGGTGGCCCCGGACAAAAAGAGCCACTTCGGCCGGATCATTCACAGGGAGATCCTGAAGGCTGAGACCCAGGGTGATGTGGGAATCCTTGAGGTGAAGATGGACTGGATGGCACCCGATACGGAGCTGGCCCGGAAGCTGCTCGAGGAGCATACGACCTATCTTTTCAGGGGAACCGGAACCCTGCGCATGATCGACAGGCTCACCTGCCTGACAGCGGTAAACGGCAAGGTGGTGTTCAGGGACAACAAGGAGGGGATGCTGGCCATCCGGACCGACAGGGCTTTCGAACACCCAACCAGCGAGCCCCTTGTTTTTACCGATGCCTCGGGAAATCCTTCTGATGTACCCGTGCTCGATAACGAAGGGGTGACCGGCTGGTACAGGAACAGTAACGGGGATGAGGGGCCGGATGCATGGGGAAAAAACGCCAGATGGGTGAAACTGGGTGCCACCAAGGGCGGAGAACCATACTCCATCGTGATCTTCGACCATCCCGGGAATATCAACTACCCCTCCTGCTGGCATGCCAGGGAGTACGGACTCTTTTCGGTCAACAACCTGGGCAGAAAAGTTTATAATCCTGAACTGAAGAAGTTCAAAATCACCCTCAGGAAGGGAGAATCATTGTCCTTCAGGCACCGGATCGTGGTGGCGAAAGGGGACCTCTCTGATGAGGAGATCGAAGCGATCGGGGAGGATTTCATCAAAGAGTGACCACCTTTTTGTCGCGGCTGCTTTCATAGGCAGCTTCAATGACACGGACCACGTTCATGGCCTCCCGGGCGGGAACTGCCAGCGGGCTGTTGTCCCTGATGGCCCTTTGGAGGTTATCATAAAAGGCAGGATAGTTCCCCGGGAGGGTGGGGTATTTCCCCTCCAGCCTGGAACCGTGATAAGTGGTGTTGATCCTGCCCCAAGCCGAGTCAGGCTCCTCTCCCCATCCCGGCGATCCCGGTATTGCACCGCTTTTCATCGCCTCCTCCTGCGGGTCGATGCCCCATTTCATGTAGCTTCCGCCTGTACCGTGCAGGATGAACCTCGGGCCAGGCTCCCTGACCAGGTAGCTGCTCCTGGCCTGGCACTTGAAACCCGGGTAGTGCAGGAACAGGTCGTAACTGTCGTCGGTCATGGCTCCGTCGCGGAGCATCCTGCTGTCACAGTAGAGCCTTTCAGGCATGCCGAAAAGATGGAGTACCTGGTCCACCAGGTGGGAGCCCAGGTTATAGAGGGTCCCGGTTCCCGTGGACCGGTCTTTCCATGACTCCTGTATCTCGGTCCTGTAGCGGTCGAAGTGGGACTCGAAGTCCACCAGCCTGCCCAGCTTGCCGGACTGTATGATCTCCTTTACGGTCATAAAATCACCGTCCCACCTCCGGTTCTGGAAAACGGTAAGGAGAACCCCCTGCCGCTGTGCCAGTGAAACCAGTTCCTCCGCATGGTCCTTTCTCAGGGTAAACGGTTTTTCAACCACCACATGTTTCCCCGACCTGATGGCCCTGGCTGCCATCTCATGGTGCAGGTGGTCAGGCGTGTTCACGATGACCAGCTCCACGCCCGGGTCGTTGAGGATCTCAAAATAGTCCCTCACGATCACCGAACCGGGATGCTTTCCTTCCGACCCCCTTTTCGTTCTCTCGAGGATCTTCGTAATTTTAAATCCGGGGTGCGCTTCCAGGAGGGGCCCGTGAAAGACCATCCCCGACATGCCATAGGAACAGAGTGCGGTACTGATGATTTTCATGCAGTGCTGAGGTTTCCGGCAATATAGAAAAAAAGATGAAAAGAAGGGAACTGACCATATTCTTCCTCTGCTTCTTCGCAGCCTATGCCCTGAACGTGATCGGGATCATCAGGCACCACTCCCCTGCCAGGGAACTCTTAACCCAGCTCCACGTGGTGATGCTGGTGGCACTCATCCTTTACGCGGGTGTTGTTTTGCTCAGGGTGCTCTACTACCTGGTTGCCCGCTTTTGGAACCGGAAATAATGGGCAAGGAAGGTAAAGCGTTCAAGATGGATCATTACCTTTGCATCATCTCAGGCCTTTCATACTCGCATGGGGGTGGATCCGAAAATATTCGACGATGGGAAGAAGCTTCCCCTGGTGGAGGAGTTCTACACCATCCAGGGAGAGGGATTTCATACCGGGAAAGCGGCCTACTTCATCAGGATCGGAGGTTGTGACGTGGGCTGCAGCTGGTGTGATACCAAGTTCTCCTGGGACCCCTCCCTTCACCCCGTGGTCCCGGCCGAACAGATTGTCTCGAACGTGCTGGCACATCCGGCCGCCTCTGTGGTGGTCACCGGGGGCGAGCCGCTCATGGTGAATCTTGGGTACCTCACGGGGCTCCTTAAAAGAGAGGGTATCAAAACCTTCCTGGAGACCAGTGGCGCCTACCCCCTGAGCGGGGAGTGGGACTGGATCTGCCTGTCACCTAAAAGCAGCCTCCCGCCCATGCCTGAGATCTATCCGGAGGCCGATGAGCTGAAGGTGATCATCGCCTGTGAGGATGATATCGGATGGGCCGTTGAGAACGGAACGAAAGTCAGCGGCCGCTGCAGACTCTATTTACAGCCGGAGTGGAGCCGGCGGGAGACCATCCTTCCCGTGATCATTGAATTTGCCAAGGAACATCCGCAGTGGATGATCTCGCTGCAGTCCCATAAATACATGCGGATCCCCTGAGCTTGCAGCATGAGGCACCTATGGCTCATATCGTTATTATTGCTCTTCCGGGTGTCAGCCTTTGCGCAGCATACCAGTTCCGGCTCCAAGAGGGCCATCAGGATGTTCGAAGAGGCCGTTGCCCATTACAGGGAGATGGATCTGGATGGAGCAGAATCATCCCTTCTGAAAGCCCTTCGGTCTGATGGGGATTTCATAGAAGCCTACCAGCTGATCTCCCAGGTCTGTTACGAGTCCGGGCGGATCGGGGAGGCCATACACTATTATTCGAGGGGACTGGAGATCGATCCGGAGGGGAATCCTGACGGATACCGCCTCCTGGCCGGGCTGACCATTCAGACCGGGGATTACGCGCGCACCCTGGAACTGGCGGAGAAGTTCCTCTCCTTCCCGCCTGAGCAGGTGAGCTCCCGGCAAACGGGAATCCTCCTGAAGGAGAAATGCCTTTTTGCCATGGAGGCGATGAAAAACCCGGTACCATTCCAGCCGGAGAACCTGGGTGATTCGGTCAATTCGGCGTACAGTGAGTACTGGCCCTGCCTCTCGGTGGACGAACAGTTACTGATGTTTACCGTGATGATGCCTCGCGACCCTGCTGCAGATCTCCTGCCCTGGAACCTGCAGGAAGATTTCTACTATGTACTTCGGAAGGGGAATTCCTGGAGCGGCCGGGCCAGTGCCGGAGCCCCCCTGAACACACCGGATAACGAAGGGGCGCATACCATGACCGCGGACGGGAAGACACTCTATTTCACCGCCTGCAACAGAAGGGACGGAAAGGGCATGTGCGATATCTACAGGTCAGAATGGCGCGGGGATCGTTGGGGTGAGCCTCAGAACCTGGGTTCCCCGGTGAATTCCAGGTACAGTGAAAAACATCCCACGATCTCGGCCGATGGCAGGATGCTGCTTTTCACTTCCAACCGCCCCGGGGGAAAAGGATCCTTCGATATCTGGGCCTCGGTCCGTGAAGCCGGCGGATGGGGTACACCCGTGAACCTGGGTGATTCCGTGAACACCGGGGGACTGGAGCAATCCCCCTTCCTGCATCCGGACGGGCGCTCCCTCTATTTCTCATCCACCGGATGGCCGGGCATGGGCCAGGGGGACCTTTTCCTCTCCAGGCTGGATGGTGACCATCACTGGTCCCGGCCCGTGAACCTGGGCTATCCCCTCAATACGTACAACGATGAGATCGGGCTCACGGTGAATGCAAGGGGGAACACCGCCTATTTTGCATCTGACCGGGGGAGGGGGACCGATACTGACATCTATACCTTTGAGCTGCCGCCGGCAATAAGGCCGGTGCTGGTCTCATACCTCGCCGGCCGGGTTTTTGACGCGCACAACATGAAGGGGCTCAGCGCGGTGATCCGGCTGATCGATCTGGAAACCGAAGAGGTGGTCATGGAAACCGCTTCAGGACCCGGGGAGGGGGATTACCTGGTTTCCCTGCCCACTGACAGGGATTATGCCTTGAATGTCTCAGCTGAAGGCTACCTATTCTATTCCGCCCACTTCTCATTTACCGGGGAGCATAGCCGCAAGCAACCATTTCAAAGGGATATCCCCATGGAGAAGATCGGTGTCGGCAGCGCCGTGGTGCTGAACAATATATTTTTCAATACCGGTTCCGATGAACTGCTTGATGCTTCCCTGGCAGAGCTGAACCGGGTGGCAGCCTTTCTGAACGAAAACCCCTCATTGGCCGTTGAGATCAGCGGGCATACGGACAATACCGGATCAGCGGAGCATAACCAGGAGCTTTCGGAAAGAAGGGCCGGGGCAGTGGTCGATTATCTGAAGGGGAAGGGGATCCCCCCCGCCCGGCTTCATCCGGCAGGATACGGGGAGAGGGAACCGGTTGCAGGGAACGATACAGAGGAGGGGCGAGCGCAGAACCGCCGGACTGAGATGAAAATTACAGATATTGGCAGATGAAGATCATCTTTCGTGAAATACCGGAATACCTGAAGGACAGATCGACCATCATCACACAGGTGATGTTCGTCTCTATCTTTGCCCTGGTCTTTATCAATATCTACTCTCCATTCAATGCCTCCTCATGGTTCGAGGTCGGGCGGATCGAGTTCTTCTTTTACTCCAGCGCCCTGATCCTTTCCGGGATGCTGGTGATCGTGATCCTCAAGCTGATCTTCGTTTTGCTTGCAGTGAAGATTCGGTTCACCTATCTTCTGTTCGGGATCTGGAACCTCGTTGAGATCGTTCTGCTGGCGGTAGCCTACCTGGTGGTGGACCTTTACCTGCTGAAGTCAGGTGCAGAGCTGGTGGAACGGTTTACCGGGCTGTTGTTCATTACCCTGCTGGTGCTGGCCATTCCCTATTCACTCTCCTGGCTCTGGCTCTCTCTGAAGGACAAGCGTTTCAAACTTGAGAACCTGACCAAGAACACATCACTGGAGTTCAGGGAACGTAAGATGGTGATCTTCCGGGACGAGACGGAAAAACTGAGGTTCTCCATCAAATCAAGGGACATTCTCTTTGTGGAATCCACGGACAACTATGTGACGGTCCACACAAATGAAGAGGGAAAACTCAAAAAGGTGATGATCCGGAATACCATGAAGCGGCTCGAGAAGGAGCTCGAAGGTACCATGATACAGCGGTGCCACCGTTCCTACATGGTCAATTTCGAAAACATCAAGCTGGTGAAGCTGATCAGCGCCAATCTCTATATATACCTCGATTTCCCGGAAGAGATCCGGATCCCGGTATCCCGCACCTATGCCGAACATGTGCATGAGTTCCTGAACCGGGTCTCGCTCTGATACCCGGGCGATCTTATCCGGTATGCCGGACCTGAATCAGGTTTTTTTATTAATTTCAGCTTCATTACCCGTCATGACCATGAAGAATCATCATACAGACCGCATGATAGTGGCGCTGGCCGGTTTGCTCATCACCGGTGCCGGCCTCCTTGCCCAGCAGCAGGAGACCAGTGAAAAGCCGCAGGAGTATCAGTTCACCGTTGAAAAAAGCATTCCGGTCACCCCGGTCAAGGACCAGCACCGCTCCGGCACCTGCTGGTGTTTCGCCACCACAAGTTTTATCGAGGCGGAGCTGATCAGGACCGGGAAAGGTGAGCTTGATCTTTCGGAGATGTATTACGTCCGCAGGGCCTATGAACTGAAAGCGGATAAATATGTCCGGATGCATGGCAGGACAAATTTCGGAAAGGGCGGACTGGCCATGGACCTGATCCGTCTATGGAGGGAATTTGGCGCCCTCCCCGAATCGGCCTACAACTGTCCGGCCATCGCGGATTCGCTGCCGGTGCACGGCGAAATGGATGCGGTGCTCAGGGGATATGTGGACCAGGTGATCACAAACCCGGACAGATGCCTCTCTCCGGTCTGGAAGGAGGGGTTCAAAGGCATCCTGGATGCCTACCTCGGGGAGGTGCCCGAGTCTTTTCTATGGAACGGGAAAGAGGAGTCACCGCGGTCATTTGCCGACGCTCTCGGGCTCAATCCAGATGATTACGTAGCCATCGGCTCCTTCACCCATCACCCCTTCTATGAGTCCTTTATCCTTGAGGTCCCTGACAACTGGCTGTGGGCATCCATCATGAATCTGCCCCTGGATGAAATGATGGCGGTACTGGATCATGCCATTGAAACAGGTTATACTGCCTGCTGGGATGCGGATAACGGAGAAGCAGGGTTCGACTGGGAATCGGGAGTGGCCAGGCTTCCCAATCCGGAGATCACACAGGAATTACGGCAGAAGTGGTTTGACAACTATCAGACAACCGACGAGCACCTTATGCACATCACCGGGGCCGCAACAGACCGGAACGGGAACAGGTTCTACCTGGTAAAGAATTCATGGGGAACCGGGGACCATATCTATCAGGGATATCTGTATGTTTCTGAAAATTACATGCGGGCCAAGACCATCTTTTTCATGGTGCACAGGGATGCGCTTCCGCCTGCCATCGCTGACAGGCTGAACCTGTAGGTCAGTTCCAGCAGATCCCGCGCTCCCTGAAGATCCGGATAAAATTATCCACCGACCGGTCGTATCCCGCCTCAATATCGTTTGGGAAATAGCAGGCAGGCAGCTCTCCGGCCCTTCTGTGGGAGGCGATGCAATCGCAGCAGACTCCCTTTTTCCCGCAAGGGTAGCTGCAGTTGCAGCTGATCATGTTCCGATCTTTTTTACATTCCATAAGAGAGATCCGGGTTTTGATGTTCTTTCAGGCCCTTAAAATAAGCATTTTTTCAAGCCTGCCGGTGTTGATAATTCAATTCCGGGGTTGTGGTGATCCGCCTAACTTTGTAACCACAGGCACCCACAGGCGTATACATAAAGCGTAGCGGAGAGACAGAATGAAGAATAACCTGTTGCAGATCAATATCCTGGCCATATTTGTCCTTCTTTTTACCTGTTTCAGTCCGGAACCCCGGGAGGTTCCCGCTTTTCATCCATCATTTCCGGAAATACCCCCGTTCCTGGAGGCAGATGATCGCTGGGCGGATTCGGTCATGGAGGGACTTTCCCTGGAGGACCGCATTGCACAGATGATCATGGTCCAGGCCTATTCGAACCTCGGGGAGGAACATGAAAGGGCCGTCTCCAGGCTTATTGGCCGCTATCATGTGGGGGGGATTGCATTCTTCCAGGGGGATCCTGTTTCGCAGGCCCGCATGACCAACCTGTTCCAGGAGAAATCAGAGGTTCCCCTCCTGGTGGCCATGGACGGGGAGACGGGTCTGGGAATGAGGCTTGGGAACACCATCCGGTATCCATCGCAGATGATCCTGGGGGCCGTTTCTGATAACAGCCTGATTTACAGCCTGGGCAGGGATATTGCCAGGCAGATGAAACGGCTCGGGGTCCATCTGAATTTTGCACCGGTGGCCGATATCAACAACAACCCGGCCAATCCGGTGATCAATACCCGCTCCTTTGGCGATGACCGCTGCAATGTGGCCACCAAGGTGGTCGCTTTGATGAGGGGTATGCAGGAGGGAGGATTGCTGGTCACAGCCAAGCATTTTCCCGGCCATGGTGATACAGACAGAGATTCACATGATCACCTGCCGGTCATTCCCTTCACCCGTGAACGCCTTGATTCCCTTGAACTCTATCCCTTCAGGGAGGCCATCCTCCGCGGACTCACCGGGGTGATGGTGGGACACCTCCAGGTGCCTGCCCTGGATGCCAGGGAAAACAGGCCTGCATCCGTATCGGAGGCGGTGGTTACGGGATTATTAAAGGAGGAGATGGGTTTCCGCGGGCTGGTGATCACCGATGCAATGAATATGAAGGGATTGAGCGAAACCTTTGAACCCGGCATGGCGGAAGTGGAAGCTGTCAGGGCAGGGATTGATATCCTGCTCATGCCCGCTGATGTGGGAAGGGCCATCTCGGAGGTGAAACGGGCCGTCAGAAGGGGGGAGATCCCGGAAGAGCGCATAGACCGGAGCTGCCGCAAGATCCTTCAGGCCAAATACTGGGCGGGCCTGGGGTCCTATGAACCGGTAAGGACAGATTCACTGCTGGAGGATCTGAACCATCCGGATTACGGGCCGGGCCACAGGAAACTGATAGCAAATTCCCTGACCCTGGTGAGGAACAGGGATTCGCTGCTTCCCCTGAGGAACCTGCAGAAGGTGAAGCTTGCGACGGTGACCATCAGCGAGAAGGGGGACTCCCGCACAGGCGCCATCTCTGACCTCTACCTGGCCGGGCAACATTTTACACTGGCCTGCTCGGCCGGCAGGGAGACAAGGGCGGAGGTGCTGTCCGCCCTGGGGGAGTATCAGACGGTTATAGTCAATGTACTGAACACCAGCTCTTTTGCTTCAAGGGGATTCGGCATTACCGATGAGACGGTCGATTTTATTGAGCAGCTGGAGGCCAGCGGTGACCTGATACTCAACCTGGCCGGCATCCCCTATGCACTGAGCAGATTCCCGGAGCTGGACCATGTGGATGCCATCATCGTCTCGTACAGTGACCAGCCCCTTTACCAGGAATATACCCTCCAGGGGATCTTCGGGGGACGCTCCTTCACCGGGAAGCTGCCGCTGTCAGGTGAACCTGTCGCTCCCACCGGCCATGGCCTGTTCAGCGGGGTACCGGTCCGCCTGGGATATGCCGATCCCCGGGACGAGGGACTCAATCCCGATACCCTGGCCAGGATGGATGCGATCATATCGGCAGCCATCCGGGAGAAGGCATTTCCCGGCTGCCAGCTCCTGGTGGCCCGGAATGGCAGGGTGGTCTGGCACAGGGCCTATGGTCACCATACCTACCAGGGAAGAAGAGCGGTAAAGCTGACCGATCTCTATGACCTGGCCTCCGTCACCAAGATCGCCGCCACCCTCCCGGCATTGATGCGGCTGCGCGACCAGGGGAGGTTCCATGAGGATTCATTGCTGGGGAGCTACCACATTGTGCCCGACACCTGCAACAAGGCGGGCCTGGTGATCGCTGACATCCTTTCCCACCAGGCGGGGCTCAGCCCGTGGATCCCCTTCTACTATTCCACCCTCGAACCATTGGATACATCGCTGCACCTGGTCAGTGCCAACTGGTCACGTACCTATCCCCTGGAGATAGGGCCGTCAGCCTATGCCAACAGGAATGTGAAATATGTGGATGGGGTTTTTGAAAGATCCTACACCCCGGACCATCCCATCCAGGTTGCCGGGGACCTCTACCTCAGGACCGATTTCAGGGATTCGGTATACCGGATGATCTATGATTCAGAACTGCTTGATCCTGAATACCGTTACAGTGATCTGGGGTTCTACATCTTCCAGAAGCTGATCGAAAGCGTGACAGATACGATGCTCTATCCCTATGTGTGGTACAATTTCTATGCCCCCATGGGTGCCGAAACCCTAGGATACCTTCCGCTGAACCGGTTTCCAAGGGAGAGGATCGTTCCCACCGAGAATGATCTCTTTTTCAGGCGCCAGCTGCTCCAGGGTTACGTTCATGACCCGGGTGCCGCCATGCTGGGCGGTATATCGGGCCATGCCGGACTGTTCGGAGATGCCAACGACCTGGCCAAGATGATGCAGATGTACCTGAACCGGGGCTGGTACGGGGAGAGAAGGTACATCGATTCAGCCACCCTGGTAACCTACACCTCTTGCTATGACTGTGAAAACGGGAACCGCAGGGGGCTTGGATTTGACCGCCCTGTCACAGATGAGCCTGATGCGGGGCCGGCATGTGATGACGCTTCCCCTTTGAGTTACGGACACAGCGGGTTTACAGGTACCATTGCCTGGGTTGACCCGGCCTATGGCCTGATATACATATTCCTTTCAAACAGGGTCCACCCTGACCAGGGAAATATGAAGCTGATCGATGACAACATCCGGACACGGATCCAGCAGGTGATCTATGATGCCATCATGGATTAGCTGCTCCATAACACAAATCCCCGTGGCATAGTTTTGAGCATTGTCCTGCCAGGGGGTTGAACGAATGCCTAATTTTACCGGAGCAACCATGATACCCGAAAGATGAAACCCACACATATTGAACATATAGGAATCGCGGTGGCCGACCTGGGCGAATCGATCGCCTTTTATGAAAAGGTACTTGGGCTGGAGTGTTATGCCATAGAGGAGGTGGCGGAGCAGAAGGTGAGGACTGCCTTCTTCCGCGTGGGGGATACCAAGATCGAGCTGCTTGAGAGCACCGATCCCGAAGGTCCCATAGGGAAGTTCATTGAGAAAAGGGGACCCGGGATCCATCACCTGGCGTTTGCCATGGAAAATGTTTCAGAATCATTGAAGCATGCTGCCGGCCAGGGGGTCCGGCTGATCGATGAATCGCCCCGCAAAGGTGCGGAAGGCCTGCAGATTGGATTTCTGCACCCGGACTCCACCTTTGGGGTTTTAACCGAATTTTGCGGGAACCGTTAGCAGAGAGCTGAGCCATGAAAAACAGAACGACAAGCGGAAACTGCGGAGAGGATGTCCGTTCGGACTGTTTCGTGGAGCTTGTGACCAGAAGGAGCGGAGGGATTGACCTCCGGCTCGAAAGCAGGGTGGAGCGCATCTACGGGCAGCAGATCAGGGTTCAGGTGAATGAGGTTCTCGCCGCCCTGGGTGTTCAGCATGCCGCTGTAAGGATGGAGGACTCCGGAGCCTTGCCCTTTGTGATCGCTGCCAGGCTGGAGGCTGCCGTGAGGCAGCTGACAAAAGAGGGCCGCTCCTGCCTGCCTGGGCTGATCGGCCGGAACCGTTATGAGACCGGCAGGCTGCGGCCCCGGTTTTCAAGGCTCTACCTGCCGGGAAACACCCCGAGCCTGATGCTCAATGCGGGGATCCACAAGCCCGACGGGATCATACTGGACCTGGAGGACTCTGTGGCACCCCAAAAGAAACCCGAAGCCCGTGTACTGGTCCGGAATGCCCTGTTGCAGGTCGATTTCTACGGGGCTGAAAGAATGGTCCGCATCAACCAGCTCCCGGCCGGACTTGAGGACCTGGATTGGGTGGTCCCGCACCATCTGCATATGGTCCTGATCCCCAAATGCGAGAGAGGGGCCCAGGTAAAAGAGGTGGATGACCGGATCAGCAGGATCCTGAAGGTGCACGGTCAGGAGAGGGAGGTGTTCCTGATGCCCATCATCGAGAGCTGCCTGGGCATCGAAAATGCCTTTGAGATCGCGACTTCGTGTGACAGCGTGGCAGCAATGGCCATCGGGCTCGAGGATTTCACGGCGGATCTGGGTGTACCACGGACCTCCGGGGGGGAGGAATCGCTCTATGCCCGCACCAGGCTGGTCAATGCCTGCAAGGCGGCGGGGATACAGCCCATCGATTCGGTCTACTCCGATGTGGCCGACCTGGAGGGGCTGAAGGAGCATGCAGTGCGCTCCCGCTCCCTGGGATTTGAAGGGATGGGGTGTATCCACCCCAGGCAGATCCCTGTGATCCATGAAGGATTCTCTCCCACCCTGGAAGAGATAGAAAGGGCGGAAAAGATCATCGAAGCCTATGAGGAGGCCAGGTCAAAGGGATTGGGTGTGATCTCCATCGGAACGAAGATGATCGATCCGCCGGTGGTCAGGAGGGCTGAGCGGACCATGGAGCTGGCCTTCAGGTTCGGCCTGAGAGAGGCTCCTGATGACCGGTAATTTGTGAACATAAACCCGTGTGCCATGACCTATGCGACCAATGCTGCCGGAAGGGAAGTGATCACCGAGATCAACGGGGAGAAGGCCATTCCCTATCAAGGGATTGGCCAGTTCAGGCCGGCAGGCCGGAGAGACGGTCCCCCTGTACCGAGCTGCGCCGATTATCCCCCGGACGGGAACAAACTTGTCAGAGACCTCCGGGAAGCCCTGGAACGCTCCGGGCTGCGTGACGGCATGACCATCTCCACCCATCATCATTTCCGGAACGGTGATCTCCTGGCCAACATGGTGTTTGACATTGCCCATGCCATGGGAGTAAAAGGATTGCGCTGGTTTCCCTCTGCTTCCTTTCCCTGTCACGCCCACCTGATCCCCTACCTTGAGGACGGGACCATCGAGCGCATAGAAGGCAGCATGAACGGGCCCCTGGGGAGGTTTGTCTCGGAGGGCAGGATGGCCGGGGTGGGTGTGCTCCGTTCCCACGGTGGGCGGTACCAGGCGATCCAGGATGGTGAGGTGAAGATCGATATTGCGGTGATCGGGGCGCCCACGGCAGACCGGTTCGGAAATGCCCATGCCCTTTCGGGGGATTCGGCGTGCGGATCGCTGGGATTTGCCCTGGCCGATTCGCAGTATGCGGAAAGGGTGATCGTTGCCACCGACAACCTGGTGCCTTTTCCATGTGTTCCATGGCAGATACAGGGGAATTACGTGGATTTTGTGGTGGAGGTGGAGAGGCTGGGCGATCCGGCGCAGATCGTTTCAGGAACCACGCAGATCACCCGGTCGCCCGACAGGCTCCTGCTGGCCGAGCTGACCGCGAAATTCTGCGATGCTGCCGGGATCATCAGCCAGGGTTTCAGCTTCCAGTCAGGTGCCGGGGGAACCTCGCTCGCGGTGGGGGAGTATTTCAGGACGATCATGCAGGCAAAGGGGATCACGGCCAGGTTCGCCCGGGGAGGAAGCAACAGATACCTGGTATCCATGCTGGAGGAGGGATTGGTAGATTACATCCTTGATGGACAGACCTTTGACCTTGACGGTGTGCGTTCCCTGAGGGAGAATCCGGGCCACGTCTGGACCACACCTTTCACCAGCTACAATTACCATGGCAAGGGAAATTTTGCCACACTGGTGGATGTGGTGGTCCTGGGGGCCACCGAGGTGGACCTGCAGTTCAATGCCAATGTGGTGACCCACTCTGACGGCACCCTGCTGCACGGGATCGGAGGGTGGCAGAACTGCCTCTTTTCCAAAACAGTGATCCTGCCTGTTCCGCTGTTCCGTGACCGCGTGCCGGTGATCAGGGAGAGGGTAACGACCCTCTGCGGGCCGGGTGAACTGATCGATGTGATTGTCACCGAAAGGGGAATTGCCATCAATCCCCTCAGGACAGATCTGATCGAACTGACCAGAGCAAGCAGGCTGCCCATCCGGACAATTGATGAGCTGAAAGCGGAGGCTGAGAGGATCTGCGGGATCCCCGAGGTGCCGGAATCCGGGGAAAGGGTGGTGGCAGCCGTCAAGTGGGTGGACGGTACCGTCATTGACGTCGTTCACCAGTTGAACCGCTACTGATCTTCCGACCAGCTGCACGGCACCCTGTAGTAGTTCACCTTGTTCTGCTTCAGCTGAAAGGTATATCCCCTGAAGGTCCAGAAACCTCCGGGCACCTCCTTTGAAACCCACACGTGGTAAATGACGGGCTCCAGGTTCCGGAATTCCATGGTCCCTGAGCTGTCCGTGACACCCGTCCAGGGAGTCTGGCAGAGGCAGTCCCGGTCAGCTTCAGTCTCATAAACCCGGATCTCCGCCCCGGGGATCGGGAGCGTTTCGGTGCTGTCATATACCATGAATCCGAGTATGGTGGGTTCATGGATGGTGATGGACTGGCTGAAGGGCTGGCTTCCCTGATCGTTGGAAGCACTCAGGACCACCTCGAATACTCCTGCTTCCTCAAAGATATGGGATGGTTCCGCTTCATAGGAGAGGCCGCCATCCCCGAAATCCCACTGGTAAGTGACCGCATTTTTGGATGTGTTGATAAACCTGATGGTATCGCCCGATTCAGGATTCTCCTCCGGGGAGAAGGTAAATCCCGGTCTGGGCAGTTTGCTGCAGGAACAGATGGCCAGGGCGGAGAGGGCGATGGCTGGAAGGGCTTTCATGGTCACGGGCAATTTACTCCATTCGGAATCATTTTCCTATCTTTCATGCAACATTCACTGTAAACCATCGTCATTGTGACAAAGCAAGCGAATCCCGAACACTACAGTCCGAAACACAAAGAGCTTGTGGAGGCCTGTAAGCGCGGAGACCAGAAAGCGCAGTTTGAGTTGTACCGGCTGTACAGTGCAGCCATGTACAACACCACCCTGAGAATAGTGGGGGATCCTGATGACGCGGAAGATGTCATGCAGGAAGCGTTCTTGAAAGCATTTTTGAAACTGAGGTCCTACAGGGGAGAGGTGAGCTTCGGGGCATGGCTGAAGCGGATTGTTGTGAATAAGTCGCTGGACTTCCTGAGGTTGAAAAGAGACCGGATATCCCTGGAAGATGCAGGAGAGCTGGCGGAAGTCCCGGAGGAAGAGAGTGAGCTCCTTGAGGCAGCTTACACGGCAGATGCAATAAAGAAGGCCATTTATGCGCTGCCGGAAGGGTACCGGATCGTCCTTTCCCTGATCCTGCTGGAAGGATTCGATCACGATGAGGTTTCGGGGATACTCAGGATCTCCAATGCCACTTCAAGGACCCAGTATCACAGGGCGAAGAAGAGACTGACGGAGTTGTTGCGAAAAACGGATGAGGAAAATGATTGAACTGGAAAAATATATCAGGGAACAGAGGGACCGGCTGGATAGTGATTCTCCGAGGGAGGGCCATGAACGGCGGTTCCTCCGGAAACTGGACCGGCAGCCGGCCAGAAGGGTCAATTTCAGGCATGTGATGCAGATCGCCGCATCCATAGCCATCATTCTTGCCTCGGCCATCGTCCTGATCCGGCAGGACCGCTCCGGAAGCAAGATCGCCGTCCATGAGATCCCCGCATCGATCATGGAGGCTGATCAATATTATGCCACCCAGGTCAGCCAGAAGTACGACCAGATCCGGCAGTTCGAATTCGCCGATTCGGAAGAGAAGGCCGTGCTGATGGATGAGCTGAATGAGCTGGATGCCTATCACCAGCAGCTGATGAGCGACCTGAAGGCAAATCCCGGTGATGAACGGGTGATCAACGCGCTGATCAGGCATTATAAGATCAAACTGGAGGTAATGGACCAGATTATATTTCAATTGAATCAATTTAAAACCGAAACTGAGAATAAAGATGAAAAAGAGAGTATCTAGAATGAAAAGTTTGCTCCTGTTGCTGCTCCCTATGACCGTAGTAAGCTTTTCCCTTTCTGCCCAGGATGCCATGAAGGACTTTACCGAAACCTTTAATGTAAGCAAAGGGGTTACGCTGTCGTCCGATACCAGGTATTCTGACATTGAATTGGTTACCTGGGAAAAGAATGTGGTTGACATCCTTGTGGAGGTTGAAGTGAAAGCCTCCTCAAAAAGCAGGGCTGAAGAGAAACTGTCAAAGATCGACGTTGAGATCGGAAAGGCAGGCAATACCATCACCCTGGAGACAGAATTTGAGGACGGCTGGTCAAATAACGCCAAAGTTGACATCCATATTACTGTAAAGGCACCGGCATACCTGAACCTGACCATGGAGTCAGCCTATGGTGACCTGTTCATACAGGAACTGTCCGGCCTTGTCCTGCTCGATCTGAAGTATGGCAACCTGAATGCCGGCAGCCTGAGCCGTGGCAATGAAAAACCATACAGTAACCTTGACCTGGCCTATTCCAATGGCACCATTGAGTCTGCCGGATGGATGGAACTTGAGCTGGCCTACTCCGATCTGGAAATCGGCGAATCAAAGATGCTGTTCGTGGAAAGCAAGTATTCCAAACTGATGGGCCAGAAAACAGGAGGCATTATCACCGAGGGTGCCTACGACAAGTATACCTTTGATGAGGTGGATAACTTCGTGGGTGAGCTGAAATACTCGGGGATCAAATTCGGCGCTGTGAACAAGAAGCTTTCCGTGGAATCAAAATACACCCCGATCAATATCCAGCGCCTTTCAAAGGATTTCAAGGAGGTGGCCATGGTCACCTCTTACGGGAACATATATATAGATGTGGAAGAGGGTGCCTCCTTTAAGATTGAAGGCGAAGCCAGGTATGGCAAGATCAACGTGGCGATGGAAGGAAAACTGAATCGGATGAAGGAGAATACCGTCATGACAATATCGGGCACCGTGGGATCCGCACCCAAAGGCACCATGAAACTGGAGGCCAGGTACGGGAATATCGATATTGAATGACAAGCGATACCTGTTTGATCATGCGAGAGGCTGTCTTAATAGGGGCAGCCTCTTGTTCTGATGCACAGCCCGGAATATTCCCCCTGTAGAGCAAATGTAACCGGGGATCATGAAGGTTTTTAATGAGTTAATAATAAGGGATATAGCCACTCTCATTAATGACCTTTTGCCCGGCTGGTTTTGAAAGCAGCTCGTACAATCCGTATGCAGTTGAAGATTTATCCAGATCCGCACGAATTACCACAAAGACATCTGTGGAATATCCGTACTCTCTGTTCTTAATTGATTTGTGATCCGGGTACACACCATCGACAGAAAGTAGTTTAACACTATCGCTCCGCACCATATATTGGGTGTAATAGTTTACGGAATAACCCAACCCCTCCCTGTCGTATTCTATCTGATTGATCATTCCCATCATTCCAAAGGCTATCATATCGGGTAGATCAAGCATCTTCAAATCTTTCATCACAAGCTTCTCCATCAGTTCCTGGCTGCCTGAGTTCCTATCTCTCTGATATGGCCTGATTTCAGTATCCGTTCCGCCTACTTCATTCCAGCGGGTGATATTACCAGTGTATATATCCTGTATCTCTTTTGTTGTTAAGGAATTAACCGGATTATTGATATTCTCCAGAAAAACAAATGCATCAAGCGCAATGGGTGTCTCCACCAGAATGACACCAAGGCTGTCGGCTATATGAAGTTCATCCTTTGATACGGTCCTTGCAGTGATAATCATATCCACATTCTTATAGATCAGGTTGAGATATGAGGTATGCGTACCGGAATGGTGAATGCCCTCCGTGATGAATCGTCCGGTTTCGGGTTTTATATCGCTTGAGGGCATCAAACGATACGGATAACTATACCAGAATGACATATATACCCAGGAATACTCCACATCGAGTAATTTGCATGCGATCAGGACCTGTAATGGTTCTGCCGAAGTTGAACCATCAACCTTTGGATAATTATCCATGGTAAGATTGTCAATGAAGAATTTCTCTTCTACGTCTGAATCATCGCAGCATGATAATGACAGTACTGCCAGGAATCCGATTACATAGAGATAGCGTGCGACATATGAAATCAATGTTTTCATTATTGGTCTCTTGTTGATTTCAGCTTAATCATTTCTATCTTTTTCATTATCAACCCCTTCTTAGGAACAGATGGTTATTCTGGCGGGTTGGTTGCGTAAGAGTTTATTTCCAGCCCCTGTCAAAGGTATAAATTCGTGGGCATATGTGCCTTAGAATGAACAGCAGGGAATCCTTGAGTTTTTTCGATGTGCGGTAATAATGTCATGCGAATTCTTTATATTTTCGGGATGGTTCGTTTACCATGTTTTTTCCTACATTCCAATGAATAGATACAGATTTCATGCATTCCTTGTATTCGCCGTCCTGTTCCTGATTGTTGCATGTTCCCATTCTCCGCCAGAAGACCGGAAGAATGAGACGACTCAGGAACCTTACGATTATGCCCTGGTGCTTCATGGGGGAGCAGGCTCCATGAATTTCCAGAGTATGCCGGAATCTTACCGGGAGCAATATATGAGTTCACTGGACAGTGCACTGCAGCTGGGCCTTGATCTCCTGGAAGGGGGAGGGGCAAGCATAGATGCCGTGGAAGCGGTGATCAGGTATCTCGAGGACAACCCGCTCTACAATGCAGGGAGGGGTGCCGTTTTTACCAGCGAGGGGAAGAACGAGCTGGATGCTTCCATCATGACCGGCCAGGATCTGAATGCGGGTGCAGTGGCCGCTGTGACCGATATCAGGCACCCCATATCTGCTGCCAGGGCCGTGATGGAAAAGTCCGGCCATGTGTTGCTTGCGGGAAGGGGTGCCTCCGATTTTGCCAGGGAGGCGGGCCTGGAGATGGTGGATCCCTCCTTTTTCTTTACAAAGAGGCGGTATGAGTCTCTCCAGCGGGCCCGGGAAGAGGAGCACGGTACGGTAGGCTGTGTGGCCCTGGACAAAAAGGGGAACCTCTGTGCAGGAACCTCCACCGGGGGAATGACCAACAAGAGATATGGACGGATCGGTGATTCGCCCATCATCGGTGCAGGCACCTATGCCAACAACGCGACATGCGGGGTATCGGCCACAGGGCACGGTGAGTATTTTATCCGCTGGACAGTTGCGCATGACATCTCCGCCCTGATGGAATACAGCGGATTGGACGTGGAATCTGCAGCCGGAAGGGTAATCGGGGGCAAACTGGTGGAAGCGGGCGGCAGCGGCGGGGTGATCTGCCTGGACAGGTACGGCAGGGCTGCCATGGTCACCAATACCACGGGTATGTTGCGTGCCTATGGAAATTCGGAGGGGGAGAGGATCGTGGCCATATTCAGGTGAGATGGTCCCCGGTAAACAAATGCCCTGTACCCTGGCCGTTCTGGCCCTGTTCTTCGGGATCATCAGCCCGGCCTGGCTCACGCAGGGGATGTTCGTGGACGGGGTGACCTATGCCGCCATTTCGAAGAACCTGGCCGGGGGACTGGGAAGCTTCTGGGACCTGCATTACACTTCGACGCTGTATCCTCATTTTCATGAGCATCCACCGCTTGCCTTCGGGCTGCAGGCCCTTTTTTTCAGGGTCCTGGGGGACGGTTTCCTCACGGAGCGGATCTATTCCGTGGGAACTTATCTCATCTCCGGGATCATCATGATACGCATATGGAAGAGGGTTGCCGGAGAGGAGATCGCCTCCCTCTCCTGGCTGCCCTTGCTTTTCTGGATCACGATTCCACTGGTTACCTGGTCCGCCCCGAACAACCTGCTGGAGAATACCCTGATGGTATTCACCGGGTTGTCGGTACTTTTCATCCTGCGAAGCCTCACATCAAACCGGGTGCTGAACCTTTTCCTGGCAGGTTTCATGCTCTTCCTGGGCTTTCTCACCAAAGGATTTGTAGCGCTGTTCCCGCTATCCCTTCCCTTCTGGACATGGCTGCTGGGGCCCGGCGGGTCCTGGAAAAGGTTCCTGAAGGAAACCGGGATTTTGCTGGCCAGCATGGCGCTTCTGTTCCTGTTGCTTCTCCTGCTGGTTCCTGAAAGCAGGACGTGCCTGTCTGCCTATTTCCACAAACAGGTGGCAGGGAGCATCCGGAACGTTGTGACCGTGGGAAGCCGCTTCTATATCCTTTGGCGGTTCTTTGCCGAGCTGGTCCCTGCCCTGGTGCTTGTGATGGTCATCCTGCTGTTTACAAGGAAATACCAGGGACTTCATTCAGGGAACCGGTGGATCCTTTCATTCCTGGCTGTCGGGTTATCGGGCGTGTTGCCCATCATGATCAGCATGAAACAGAGGGGGTTCTATATCCTTCCAGCCTTTCCCTTTTTCAGCATGGCGATCTCCCTTTATGCCGCACCACGTGTAAAATACCTGATGGAGCAGGTGCGGTTTCTGACCGGGGGATCCGTCGTCCTCAGGTATGTTGCCGCGTTCCTTCTGGTGGCCGCCCTTATACTCAATGGGGTTCATTTCAGGAAGCCGGGAAGGGACAGCGAAATGATCGGGGATATCTCCATCCTCCAGGAACAAATCCCCGCGGGAAGCACCATCGCTGTTCCGTCGGGATTATGGGAGGAGTGGGCACTCCATGCTTACTTCCAAAGGCGTGCCGGGATCAGCCTGGATGACCATAAGCCGGTATCCCGGCTCTTTCTGCTGGTGGAGGAGGGGAGCGATCCTGAGATCCCGGAAGGATTCGAAAGAGAGCCACTGGAATTATCAAGGTACGAGTTATACCGGATGCGGCCCGCACGCTGACCCTCCTGCGATCTGCCGGACCCCGGCCCCCTTCAGGGATGCGACATCACGGAGCGGATCAGAGTTTCATGATTTTGTGGCTTGTGTATTTTTCCGCTCCGGGTAGCAATACAAAGTATACACCAGGCGAGTATTTTTCCAGCTGTAACCGGATTTTATCATCCCGGATCTCCTGATTGATGATGATCCTCCCAGCCTGATCCAGGATCATTACAGATCCATCCGGATCTCTGCCAGGCAGGAAGATTTCCAGATAGTCCCTGCAGGGATTGGGATGTATGGAGATACCGGTATCCAGACCGGATTCATCATCTGAGCTTTGCACCCTGTACTCTATGGCACCAATATCCGGACCCGATCCTTCATATTGATCATGAGTGAGATGCAACAGGGTATCCGTCTCATGGATGTAAAGGAAGGTCCCCCGGTCGATGCAGGGACTTTCAGGCATCGGGTAAAAACTGAATGTGATCAGAGGATCCTCAAAAATGCAGGAAGCATCATCAAAATTGGAACTGATCAGGTCCTTTGTGTTGTCCCAGAAAAGAGAATAAGCGTGGACCGAATTGCCTGCCACATTCAGACTGCCTGCCTCCGAAGATTGTATAATGAGGTTGTTCACCGAAATGAGACCGGCCCCGCCCGTGATCCCGTAAACATGTCCGCTGATGGTATTGTTGAATAAGCAGATCGGTTCAGGGATGGCGGCACCACGGTAGTCCTCGCGGGTATTCCCGTTGTCCATGCAGCCGATCCCCGCCATCTTGTTGTTATAGATCAGGTTTCTTTCCAGGATGTACTTTCTGCTGCTGGTGTCAGGATAATCGATGAACTGGATCCCGTCCTCCCCGTTATTGAAGATCCGGTTATTGGAGATCCGGCAAACAGAAAGCATTCCGGAGTAGGCATGCAACCTGATCTCGATCCCGTCGTCATCGTTGTCCCCGATGACATTATCCTCAATGATGAGGTCTGAAAGGCTGCCATCGAGGTCAATCCCGTCATCCAGGTTCTCTTTAAAAATGTTGCCAATGCAACTACCGCCACCCCCTGTTCCATAATCAATGCCATCTTCGCAGGCAGTTATTACATTATGCAGCAGATTCAGGGGCCCGCTGGCCATGATCCCGTCCTCTCCGTTCCGGATGGTTAATCCAATAATGGAACTTGCCATGTTTTCCTGACCGCTTATATTAATAACGGTTTGTGCAGAGCCATCAAGGATGGTCTGGTCAATAAAGGATTCTGTTCCCGTGGACAGGTAATGGGATGCGATGACCAGTGCTTTGGAAAAGGTGATGTTTTCACGGTAGGTTCCCGGGGCCAGCAGGATGGTATCACCGTTCCCTGCCAGTTCAATGGCAGCACCAATGCTGGGAAGATCCCCCGGGACGTGAATGGTCCTTGCAGATGCGACATTCCACACCTCGGTTATTATCAACGAAATCAGCGAAATAAAGATGCTGTATTTCATACCTGCAAAGCTGAATATAAATGCTCTGTTAAGCCTGTTAAACCTCCTGGTGGAGATCAACCGGATCTTTCCCTGAACGGGAGAAAGGTCATGAAGTCCGCGTGGTGCACAATGGTCGCCTCGGTGCTGCGTTTGACCATGTCGCCCTCTCCAGCGTGGGCGGCGATGATATGGCACACTTCCGGAGGAACCCCGCAGCTTTCTGCCAGGGAGACCCCTGAGAATGGGTGGCGGAGAAGCTTCCCGTAGGAGCCCTGGACAGCTTTCCCGTGCTTATCCAGCTCATATTCCAGCAGTTTTCCCACATCGGCCAGGATAGCCCCGGCGACCAGCACATCCATGTCAACCGGCAACTCATCCCCGAAAAATTCATTGATCTTGATGCCGCTTTCACGGGCGATGTGCACCACAGCCCGCTTGTGGTCCATGAAGGTGACCTTCAGCCCGGGCCCGCAGAGCAGCGTGAAAGGGATCCGTTTGAGATCTTCGCCTGTAAGCACACTTCTTTCAAGTGCTTTCTCCCAGACCCTGGCGGTTTTCTGCCGGAGGTCCGGGTCGCTGATCCATTCGACCTCGGGCCACAGTTCCAGTACTTCCTTACTGATCATTTCCATGTTTGCTGTTTTAAAGGTTTTCAATGATGGCATCGGCCATCTGGCTTGTGGATGCGGCACCATGCTCGATCACATCGGCCCTTCCCTCCATTTTCAACATGTCGTAGGTCCGGACCCTTCCTTCCAGCACCACCCTGGCGATGGAAGCCCGGATGCGGGCAGCGGTCTCCGCTTCCCCGATATGGTCCAGCATCATGCAGGCTGACTCCACCATGGCAATGGGGTTCACGATGCTGACCGGGTAGCCGGCATACTTGGGTGCCGATCCGTGGGTGGGTTCGAACACCGACACCTTTTCACCCAGGTTGGCACTGCATGCAAAGCCCAGTCCGCCGATGAGGCCGGCAAAACCATCGGAAACAATATCCCCGAACATGTTACCCGCCACGATCACACCGTAATTCTCCGGGTTCTTGGTGAGCCACATCATCTGCGCATCGATATTGGTGTTCCAGAGCTCAATGTCAGGAAAATCGGCCAGCCGGATCTCCCGGGCCATTTTATACATCATCCCGGAGGTCTCCCGGATCACGTTGGGTTTTTCACAGACGGTCACGCTTCTGTAGCCATATTTGCGGGCGTGTTCAAAAGCTGCCCTGAGGATCCTTGCGGTTGCCCTGCGGGTGAATATCCGGGTGGATACGGAGAGTTCTTCAGGGGGCACATTTCCAAAGTTCTTCATGAACCTGGGGTGGGAGGCAAGTGCCCTGTATACGACCTCCGGGGGATTGCTCCATTCCACACCCCCGTAAAGCCCCTCTGTATTCTGCCGGAAGATGACCACGTCGATCTCAGGCTCCTCGATGGTGTTGCCGGGTCCCCGCCTGATGAAATTGAGCGGATTCCCCTTATAGGTCCGGCAGGGCCTGATGCAGATATCCAGGTTAAAGTGCTGTCTCAATCCAACAATGGGGCTGGAATAGACCAGGCCCCGGTCCCTGAGCGATGGGTCCAGTTCAGCGGCTGCTGCATCCTTGGGTTTGCTGGTGATGGCACCAAACAGCCCGATCCTGTGCTTTTCAAGGAGACCGATGGTACGGTCGGGCAGTGGATTCCCTTCGCTGACCCAGAATTCCCAGCCGATATCGCCTTCAGGGTAGTCGGCCTGAAACCCGGCTTTCTCCAGCACCCGGATCGTTTCGTTCAGGACAATCCTCCCTATCCCGTCCCCGGGTAGGGCAACAATGGTGCGCTTCTGCATGTTCATAAACAGGTAAATGAGGGGGTTAAAGAATTGTTATCTTTGCGAATGTAAATGATTATTCAATCCGCTTGATTGCTGCGGATCATATTTAGGGCAAACATATTGCAAAACATAGAGCCAAAGATTCAATCTGTTCATGCAAAAGATCACAGAGCTCAATCCACATGAGCTATGGAAATATTTTTCCGAGATCCTGGCCATTCCCAGGATCTCAAAGCAGGAAGAGCAGATCACGGAGTACCTTGTGAACTTTGCCGCCAGGCACACACTGGATTGCAAGCGTGACAGCTCCGGGAACCTGCTGATCTCAAAGCCCGCCACCCCGGGCATGGAGTCAAGGAAAGGGGTGATCCTGCAGTCCCACCTTGATATGGTCGGTGAGAAACACGCCAGTGTCGAGCACGATTTTTCCAGGGATCCGATCCGGGCCATCATCGAGGACGGCTGGGTCAAAGCCAGCGGTACCACGCTGGGGGCCGATGACGGGATCGGTATCGCTGCATCCCTGGCCATACTCTCTTCAGGCCGGATTAAGCACGGGCCGGTTGAATGCCTTTTTACTGCCGATGAGGAGAGCGGCATGACAGGAGCCCTGGGCATTCCACCCGGTTTTTTCAAGGGATCGGTACTGCTGAACCTGGACTCGGAAGACGAGGGTGAGATCTTCATTGGCTGCGCAGGCGGAATTGATACGATAGCCAGCCTGAAACTGAAGAAGAAGAGGGCGGGCCGGAACAGGGTGGCAATGAAGGTCACGGTTGGAGGGCTGAAGGGAGGACATTCGGGAGATGAGATCCACAGGGGACTGGGTAATTCCGTGAAGATACTCAGCAGGTTCCTCTGGAATGCAGACCAGCGGTTCAGGATCAGGCTGGCCTCTATGGAAGGGGGAAAGGCCCGTAATGCCATACCCAGGGAAGCCACTGCCATTATAACCATCCCCCCCCGGATTTTGGAACTGATCCAGGTCTATTTTGATTCCTTTGCCGGGATCGTGAAGCGGGAACTTGAACCGGTGGAACCTGATATGGAAATGACCATGGAACAGGTTGAAATGCCTGAGAGTACCATCAGGCGCAAGCAACAGAAAAGGCTGTTTAACACATTATATGCCTGCCCTAACGGGGTAGTGGCCATGAGCCAGACCATCCCCGGACTGGTGGAGACTTCCACCAACCTGGCTTCCGTGAAGCTCTCCGGTGAGGATACCCTTGAGATCGTCACCAGCCAGAGAAGCAGTGTTGAATCCGCCAAAAGGGATATTGCGGACAGGATCTCCTCCCACTTCACGCTCCTGGGGGCCCGGGTCAGGCATTCGGATGGTTATCCCGGGTGGAAGCCCAATATGGGATCGGAGGTTCTTGGGATATCCAGGGAGGTATACCGTGAACTGTTCGCAGAGGAAGCCAGGGTGAAAGCCATTCATGCGGGACTGGAATGCGGGCTGTTCCTTCAGAAGTACCCGGACCTGGACATGATCTCCTTCGGGCCGACCATCAAAGGCGCCCATACACCGGAGGAGCGGCTCGATATTGCGAGTGTTGACAGATTCTGGAGGTTCCTGCTGGGGATGCTGGAAAAGGCCCCGGTGGCCCGGTAATCCGGTACCGGTCACTGTACAGGCTCGAAATCCTCCCTGGTTACCCCGCATACCGGGCAGTACCAATCTTCGGGAAGGTCTTCAAATGGAGTACCGGGTGCAATACCGCCATCCGGGTCCCCCTCTTCGGGATCGTAGACAAATCCACAGACGTTACACTTGTATTTTCGCATGGTTGTTTCCGGTGATAAGCTCTTTTCTCTTTTTACCCAGGAGTGCCAGCAGACCCCCGGTGATGACCTGGCCGGTCTCAGGATCCAGTTCTGAGCCCTGAAGGCTGTGGGGAATGAGATAAACCACAAGCATGACCGCTGCCGCGAGGATGGCCAGCCACCTGCCATAGCTTCTATTCCGCAGGAACCAGGCGGCCAGGAAAGGGACCAGTGCAAAAAGCACCTTTGTGTCGGTGAGGTCCCTGCCCACCGGCCAGCCGGTCCAGAACTGTCCGAAAGAGAATTTCTGGACGACGGGACCCATGATGAACCCGCCGAGGATCAGAAAGATCAGGGTGATCCCCACATATCTCTTATAAACAGGCATATTGGCCACTGCAAAGAAGATGGTGGCAGTGGACCAGATCACCGTGAGCACCATCAGCAGGACATGCGGGATCAGGGCCCAGGAGGGGACATGGCCCTTAAACCTGATGACCACATTTTCTGTGTCTCCCAGGTATATTTTCTCTCCGTTGGCCATCAATTCAAGGTGATACTCGATCTTGCCTGCCGGGGGCTGATGAGGGAGCAAGGCGGTCAGCATTCCGTCTTCTCTTGCCAGCACCAGTGTATCCCAGGGCTCCTCAGTCGGGAACCTCCTCCAGATGATCTTCCCCTCGAAATCCCGGGTGAGTTCCATTTCAACCGGGCAATCGGTTTCCCCTCCGTGTGAGCGGGGAAGCGATATGCTGTATTCACTCCCGTTGCGGGCGAATTTGTATTCCTTTGGATAGGTAGGCCCTGTTAGCTTCTGGTAAACCATGGCGGCCAGGGAGATGACCACGGCCAGGATCCAGAAAATCACTTTTTTCAGCTTCATAATGATCTTTTGATGATGTCCATAAAAACCCTATAACCTGACCACCAGGTCGAGTCTCTCCCCTTCGCGGCTCACGGTCACGACAATATCCATTCCCTCTTTCAGCTGGTCAAGCCGGTTCATGTAATCATAGACGTTGCCTACAGATTTACCTTCAATGGCCACGATGGTATCCCCTTTCTGAATGCCGCCCACCGCCGCAGGCTTCCCTTCGGTAACAAACATCACCGGCATGCCCTGGTTCCCGTCATAGGTGACGTCGGGCATGAGTCCCAGGGTGATCCCGCCGCGCCGGCCCCTGGAGGAGCCGCTGACCTTGGGCCCGGCTTCGGTAAATGCGATCCGTTCCCTTTCATTGGCCAGTACTTCGGCCAGATCTGCCACAAAAGCCATTACCTCTGCGGCACCCTCCAGGTTGATGGCATCAGGCCTGTCAGCCGGTGTATGGTAGTCGGGATGCGCCCCCGTGGAGATGAAGAGAACAGGCACATCCTTTGCATAGAAAGATGCATGGTCGGAAGGCCCGTACCCCTCGTTGGAGAACTTCAGCCTGAATCCGTAATCCCGGTTCAGTGAGTCAAGCAGCCCTGCAAAGCCGGGTGAGGTACCGGTCCCCCCGATCTGGACCTGCCGCTCATCATTGAGCCTGCCCACCATATCCAGGTTGATCATAGCCTGTATGTCCGACAGTGGGACCGGGGGATGCTCAACAAAGTACCTGGAACCCACCAGTCCCATCTCCTCCGCCCCGAAGGTAGTGAAAAGCATGCTCCTGGAGGGGGAGCGGGAAACCATCCATTCCGATATCTCGATGACCCCGGCCACCCCCGATGCATTGTCGTCGGCCCCGTAGTGGACGGCCACCGTATCGGGCACCCGGGAGGAGGTTCCCGGTCCGCCCAGCCCCAGGTGGTCGTGGTGGGCGCCAATCACCACATATTCATTCCGCAGGGAGGGGTCGGACCCTTTCAGGAGGGCTATCGTATTGAATGTTTCCACCTTCTTTGGCCGCAGGTCAACGCTGATTTCCACCTCCACGCCTGTGGCAAATGAGGCGGGTTTCATTCCTGATGAGATCAGGGAATCCAGAAAGGCCAGGCTCTCTGAACCAGCTGCCTCCATGATCCCCTCCGCAGCGCTTCGTGCCAGCTGGATCACCGGGATGGAAAGGGGATGCTGCCTGCCTTTCAGCTCAGCCAGCAGATCCCCGGGATCGAACTGCCTGCCTGAAACGAAAACCACACCTGCTGCCCCCAAATCGGAGGCAGCCAGCGCCTTGCCACGGTCCTCGCTGTAATTGATAAAAGGGGAGGAGGGTTCCTGTTTGCCCGGTACGCCCCGCAGGATCAGCACCCACTTTCCGGCCACATCAATGTCCTGGTAATCATTCCATTTCAGATCCTCCCGGTCCACCTGGAATCCATAGCCGGCAAAAACCAGCTCTGCTGTGACGGAGCCACCGGCGCTGAATGAAAAGGGAGTGAAGTCAACCCCCGGTTCAAGCAGGTTCCGGCCATATTTCACAATGTTTCCGGGCCCGGCCTCAATGTCGGTGACAATATCATAAGGCTGGAGCCCCCTCTTCTCATACATCAGCAACCCGGCCTGCCTGAACTCATGCGTGATATACCTGGCAACGAGCTGATCCCCGGGAGTTCCGGGATAACGGCCCTGCAGTTCCTCTGAGGCCAGGTAGTCTATGTGACCTTCGATTTCGGGGATGGTGATTTCCTGTTCGAACCTGGGCTGGCAGGAAACGAGAAGCGCTGAAATTAGTGTGAACAGTCCGGTATATTTCATTATAAAGTTTTATCTGTCAGTATATTAAACAATGTACTTATGTTAAATCAAAAGGATCGAAAGATACGATTAATTATTTTTTTCAAAAAAAACTTGACATGAATTGGAAAAGAAAATACTTTTACGAAATAGTTTGACAAAAACGTCAAACATATTTGTATAACACATATGTCAAATCATGGGACTTAGCACAGAAACAGAGCAGAGAATTGTGGCCTCGGCGGAAAAGCTGTTCTACCAGAAAGGCAAGGCAGGTACCTCCATGCAGGATATTGCTGATGATGCGGGGATCAACCGGACCCTTCTGAACTACTATTTCAGGAGCAAGGACCAGCTGTTCGAGGCGGTCTTCAGGAAGGCCATGGCGGGTTTTGTACCGAGCCTCGCCCGGATGCTTCATTCAGATATGTCTTTCAGGGAATACATTCCCCAGATGATTGAGACTGTGATCGATACCTTGCTGGAAAACCCGCAGATCCCCATTTTTGTACTCCAGGAACTCTCATCCAATCCTGCAAGGATGCCCCATATCATCAAGGAGATGGGGATCGATCCGGTCATCGGGATCAGGAAACTGGAGGAGGAGCAGGCAGCCATCCCCGGGTTCCGGTCCGATCCGCGGCAGATGATGATCAACCTGCTGAGCCTCTGTATCTTTCCTTTTGCAGCGCGGCCGGTGATCACCGAAATCCTCTACAGCGGCGACAACGATGCTTATATAGCTGCCATGAAGCAGCGCAAAGAGATACTTCCTGAGATGTTCGGGAAAATCATGAACCAAAATCACTGAAATGAAAACAGAAGCAGTTATTTTCTGCCTTTTCCTGACAGCCGCACTGGCTGCCCAGGATACCATCACGCTGTTCGAATGCCACCGGCAGGCTGTCGAAAATGCGCCCAGGCTTGCTGACCGGGAATTCATTCAGCAGATCGGTGATTTGAGGGCCGGCCAGGCGGGGACCGCCTGGTACCCGGTCGTGGACCTGAACGGAAAGGTGAGTTACCAGTCCGACGTAGTCACCGTTGCACTCACGGATCCCTCCATCCCCGTTGCATTCCCCGAGGTTCCGCATGACCAGTACGGACTGAACCTGGACATCAGGCAAACCCTCTATGACGGCGGGGTCACCAGGGGGAGGAAGGATTACGAGCAGGCAGCGGCAGCAGCTGAGCTGCAGCAGGTGGAGGTGGACCTATACCGGTTGAAGGCACGGGTTAACCAGTACTACTTTGCCATCCTTGTATTGCAGGAGAACCGGAAGAACCTGGGGATCCATATGGATAACCTGGTCGCAAGGCAAAAGACCATGAGAACAGCGGTTGAAGAGGGGGCCCTGCTTGAAGCAGATCTTAAGGTGATCGATGTGGAAATATTGAGGATCAAACAGTCCTTGGTGGAAGTTGATTTCCAGAGACAATCCTGCATCAATGCCATGAATGTGCTGTGCGGGACCGGCTACACGGAGGGAGTACATCTGAAAATCCCCGATTATCAGGAATTTTCCAGTGAACAGGTGAACCGGCCGGAATACAGGCTTTTCGAGCTGAAGGATGCTTCCATGGAGGCCGGGAAAGCGCTTGCGGGAAAAAAACGGATGCCGCTGCTCTATGCTTACGGGCAGACCGGCTACGGGAAGCCGGGATACAACCTGATGAACAGTGAGTGGGACTTCTACTATATGGTGGGGGCAGGCCTGAAGTGGAATATCTGGGATTGGAACAGCACCAGCCGTGAAAGGCAGGTGATCGAGAATCAGCAGCAGATGCTGCGCAACCAGCGTGCCGCCTTTGACAGGGAGATCGAATCCCAGCTGGTCCAGGAGGAAGCAAGGATCGGCCAGTACCGGAAGGCCATGGAACTGGAGGAACAGGTGCTGGAGCTTCAGAAGGAGATATCCGGGAATGCCGCCAGCAAGCTCTCCAACGGCACCATCACGGCCACCGATTATATCACGGAACTGAACAAGGAAAGCCTGGCGAGGATCAGCCTTGCCACCCACGGGATACTGCTTTCGCAGTCCATGACCAATTACCTGACCATACAGGGAAACCTATAAAACAATATATCATGAAGTCAATCAAAGCGATTGTTCCGGGGCTCTTCATTCTCTTGCTGGCATGCAGCAACGGCGAGGAGCAGGCGGATGCCTATGGTAATTTTGAGGCCATTGAGGTGATGGTCCCGGCAGAGACACAGGGTGTGATCGACCGGTTCGGCCCCCGCGAGGGCGACCTGCTGAAAGAGGGCCAGGTGGTGGCTGTCATTGATTCGACGCAGCTCACCCTGAAAAAGATCCAGCTGCAGTCAGGCATGGCCTCACTCAGGGCCAGGATCCATACCCTCGACACGCAGGTGCGTGCCAGCATGGTGCAGCTGGAAAATCTGGAACGGGAGAGACAACGGATCGATAAACTGCTGGAGGGAGGAGCGGCCACCGCCAAACAGCGGGATGATATCAATGGCCAGATCGATCTGCTGAAAGCACAGATCGATGCCACCGGCTCGCAGAAAGCCCTGGTCCATGCGGAGCGAAAGACCCTCGAGATCCAGATCAGGCAGGTGGAGGACCAGATCATGAAATGTACCGTCCGGAATCCCCTGGAGGGGATCATGCTGACCAAGTACAGGGAGAGGGGTGAAATGGCTGTACCCGGACAGCCCCTCTGTAAAATAGCCAACCTGGATGAACTCATTCTCCGGGCCTATATTTCCGGAAACCAGCTCTCCTCTGTCCAAACGGGGGCAAAGGTCCGGGTGCGGTTCGATGCCCCTGAAGGAACGGAAGAGCTGTCAGGAGTGGTCAGCTGGATCTCCGCCCAGGCTGAGTTTACGCCCAAGATCATCCAGACCAGGGAGGAGCGTGTCAACCTGGTCTATGCCATCAAGGTTATTGTGCCGAACGACGGGCGGCTGAAGATCGGGATGCCGGGGGAGGTGATTTTCTGACCAGCAGGCAGTGATGGCACTGATCATCGACCATATTGATAAATCCTTTGGAAAGGTGACGGCCCTGAAGCAGGTGGACTTCGAGGTCAGGAAGGGGGAGTTATTCGGCCTGATCGGCCCGGACGGGGCCGGCAAATCGACACTCTTTCGCATTATGGCCTCGCTGCTGGTTCCCGATTCGGGCCGTTGTATTGTCCAGGGCCACGATGTGGTGAGCCACTACAGGGAGGTGCGAAGGATCATCGGTTATATGCCGGGACGCTTTTCGCTTTACATGGACCTCTCTGTGGAGGAGAACCTGGCGTTCTATGCCCGGGTGTTCGGGACCACCGTCAGGCAGAATTATGAGATGATCAGGGAGATCTACCAGCAGATTGAACCGTTCAAAAAACGCCTGGCGCGGAAACTCTCCGGAGGGATGAAACAGAAACTCGCCCTCTCCTGCGCACTGATCCACCGGCCCGGGGTGCTGATCCTGGACGAACCCACCACCGGTGTGGATGCAGTCAGCAGGCGGGAATTCTGGGAGATGCTCAAGAAGATCCAGGGGGAGGGGATCACCATTGTGGTTTCCACCCCTTACATGGACGAGGCGGCCCGGTGCGACCGCGTGGCGCTGATCCAGAAGGGCCGCCTGCTCGGGATTTCTGATCCCTCCCGTTCCGCTGAACAGCCAGAGGCCCTGCTCTATTCCCTCAGAAGTGAGAGGGGGGGGTACCCCTATCTGAAACGGATCAGACAGCTGGAAGGCTGCCGGAGCGCCTGGTTGTTCGGGGACGAACTGCATGTGACCCTGAACAGCCCGGGAGCTGATGAAGCGGTGAGATCAGCCATCAGCAGCTGGGGAGATCCCTCCCTGACCTGGAAGCCGATCACACCCTCCATCGAGGACCGGTTCATGGAGCTGATGCAGGGGGAACCGCAGGCGGGAGAAGAAAATGCACTGCCATGATGGGCCAGGAAAGGGAACATATCATTGAAGTGAGGGAGATGGTCAAGAAGTTCGGGACCTTCCTGGCCAATGACCGGCTCACTTTCCATGTGGAGCAGGGAGAGATATTCGGGTTCCTGGGAGCAAACGGGGCAGGCAAGACAACCGCCATCAGGATCCTTTGCGGACTCTCCTACCCGACTTCCGGAGAGATCCGGGTGGCAGGGCACGATGTATACCGCGAACGGGAGAAGATCAAGCGGAAAATCGGCTACATGTCCCAGAAGTTCTCCCTTTACGAGGACCTCACCATATCGGAGAACATCAGGCTCTATGCGGGGATTTACAGGCTGACCAGGAAGCAGATCGCAGAGCGGGAGGAGCAGCTGCTGGACCGGCTGGGAATGACCGGGATCAGGAACCGGCTGATCCGGGAGATCCCGCTGGGATGGAAGCAGAAGCTTGCTTTTTCGGTGGCCGTTTTTCACAAACCCGCCATCGTCTTCCTGGATGAGCCGACCGGGGGAGTGGATCCCATTACGCGCAGGCAGTTCTGGGAGATGATACACGATGCCACAGGGGAGGGAATCACTGTTTTTGTCACCACCCATTACATGGACGAGGCGGAGTATTGCGACCGGGTTTCGATCATGGTGGAAGGCCGTATCGAGGCACTGGACACACCGGCATTGCTGAAAAGGAGGTATGAATCGGTGAACATGAATGATGTCTTTATCAAACTCGCGCGGAGATGAACAGGTTTTTCGGATTTGTCAGGAAGGAGTTTCAGCACATCTTCAGGGACGTGAGAACCCTGGTGATCCTTTTCGGGCTCCCCGTGGTCATGATCGTCCTGTTCGGTTACGTGGTGACAACAGAGATCAAGGATGTGAAGGTGGGCATCTGGGACCGTTCAAGGGATCCTGCATCCACCCGGGCTATCCAGGAGATCCTCTCATCCGGCTATTTCGTCCCCGCAGGATACCTGGACCATGAGGAGCAGATCGGTGAACTGTTCCGCAGCGGCGATGCCAAGGTGGTGGTCATTTTTGAAGCCGGTTTTGAGAGGAAACTGGAGAGGGAAAAGCGGGCAGCCGTCAAACTGGTCACCGATGCTTCCGACGCTAATTCGGCCCAGCTGGCACAAACCTACCTCCAGGGCGTACTGATCAGCCATTTCCGCTCGATGAACCAGGATATCCGGGTTCCCTGGGAGATAGGAGTGAAGTCAAGGATGTTCTACAACGATGAGATGAAAGGAGTCTACATGTTCGTACCGGGCCTGATGGCACTGATACTGATGCTGATATCGGCCCTGATGACCTCGGTGACCATCACCCGTGAGAAGGAGTTCGGGACCATGGAGCTGTTGCTTGCATCTCCCCTGAAACCCAGGGAGATCATACTCGGGAAGGTGGCTCCCTATGTACTCCTCGCCTTTATCAATGCCATGACCATCGTCATTATGGGATACCTGGTGTTTCACGTACCGGTGGTGGGAAGCCTCTGGCTGCTGATGCTGGAGTGTCTGCTCTATATCACACTTGCGCTCTCCCTGGGGGTGCTCATCTCCACCAGTGCCAGGACGCAGCAAATGGCCATGGTCATGAGCATGATCGGACTGATGTTGCCGACGATCCTGCTTTCAGGGTTTATTTTTCCCATCGACAACATGCCGGAGATCCTTCAATGGCTCTCCACCATCATGCCCGCCCGCTGGTTTGTGGTGATCGTCAAGAACATCATGCTCAAGGGGACAGGCATCACCTATATCTGGAAAGAGACGCTGATCCTGCTGGGCATGACCCTTTTCTTTATCCTCGCGGCTGTGAGGCGGTTTAATATCAGACTGGAATAAAAGCATCATCCACCATGAGGATCCTATTCACACTTCTGGCGAAAGAGTTCAAGCAGATCTTCAGGAACAGGTTCATCCTCCCTGTGATCTTTGTAATCCCCGTGGTCCAGATGATCGTGCTCACCTATGCGGCCAGCCTCGAGATGAAAGACATCAAGATGGCAGTGGTGGACCAGGACTATTCCCAGGCCTCCCGGTTGCTGGTTTCCAAATTCTCCGGTTCACCTTTCTTTGAGATCAGACTGGGCACCAACAACTATAAGCAAGCGTTAAGGATGCTCACCAGGGACCGGGTGGATGTCATCCTGCACATTCAAAACGGTTTTGAGAGAAGGCTTTACAGGGAACAGGAAACGGACCTGCAGCTGGTGGTGAATGCCATCAACGCTACCGAGGCCGGTCTGATCAATGCCTACTGTACCCGGATCGTCAGCGGCTACAATGCCCAGATCAGGGCTGAGTGGTTCGGGGCGGATGACCGGGGAGGGATGGCCACCCTTGATATGATCCCGAAGCTCTGGTACAATCCCATGCTCGATTACAAGATCTACATGTTTTCGGGGATCCTTGTGATCATTGTCACCCTGATCGGCATGATGCTTACAGCGCTGAACCTGGTCAGGGAGAAGGAGATGGGGACTACCGAACAGATCAATGTCACCCCCATCAGGAAATACCAGTTCATCATCGCCAAGCTGGTCCCGTTCTGGATCATTGCCCTGGTTGAACTGGCATTCGGCCTGGTGGTGGGCCGCCTTTTGTACGGACTGCCCATCGAGGGGAGCCTGGCCCTGCTTTTCATGTTTACCTGTGTCTATCTCTTTGTCGTACTGGGATTCGGCCTTTTCCTCTCCACCATATCCCATACGCAGCAGCAGATGATGTTCATCGCCTTCTTCTTCATGATCACCTTTATCCTGATGAGCGGGGTGTTTACCCCCACGGAAAGCATGCCTGCATGGGCCCAGAAGATCAACCTGGCGAATCCGGCAGCCTATTTCATGAGGGTGATCCGGATGATCCTGCTGAAAGGATCGGGCTTCAGGGATATCAGCCGTGAGTTTTACAGCCTCGGGATCTACGCTGTCCTGATCCTCTCCCTGGCGGTGACAAACTACAGGAAGACTACCTGAGAAGCTGCTCGAATATGCGGTCGGTTCCCCGTGAATTCCAGTTCACGGCCCCTCTCTTCCTGACAACGATCTTTCCTTCACGCGAAATGATATAGGTGGTGGGGATTGATCCGTGTTCAAAGATGGGCGGGGCAGGGGTACTGGAGTAGGCAACAGGCAGGTCATAACCATGTTTTTCCATGAAAGCCTCCACCACGCCGGGGTCCTGGTCGGTGACCAGGAGAAAGGCCACCGAACCGCCGTGTTTTTCATATGCTCCCTGGATCTCCGCAAGTTCAGCAATGCACGGGGGGCACCAGGTGGCCCAGAAATTCAGGAATATCACCCTGTCCCGGAGTGTCTGAACCTCCAGGGGTTCCCCCCTGGCATCATGGAGGACCCATTGATAATCCCTGCTGTTCAGTTCCATCTGTTTATCCTCTGCGATCATCCCCGGTGTCTTTAAATGGAGAACGACCCGGTTGACGGCCGTGGAAATGACTTTCCGGGGCCCGGGAAGTATCAGCAGGATCAGCAGGATCCAGAAGATGATATCCCCTGCCTTCTGCCAGAGGCTCCGGGTCTCTTTCCATTTCACCCATCTCTCTTTCAGTTTTACCATGGATTCAGGCGGTTTGCCACAAAGTTAGCTTTTCCCATCATCCTTCGGACAAGATTTGTATATTTGTCTGGCTAAAGCGGAGGGCATGCTTAAAAAGGTAAAAACCTTCTTCAGGGAGGAGATCTGGTCACATGACCTGACTTCCAAATCCAGGCGTAAAACATTTCTGATCAGGCAGTCCAGGATATACATCCTCGCTTTCAAAGGTTTCTTTGAGGACCGTGCAGCGGTCCGGGCTGCAGCACTTACCTATTTTACGATGCTCTCGATCATCCCCATCTTTGCCATTGCCTTTGCGATTGCACGCAATTTTGGATTCGAGGACCGGCTGCATGATGTGATCAGCACACGGATGTCGGGCCAGGAGGATATCATGGCCTGGGTCACCGATATGGTGGACAACCTCCTGGTGAATGCCAAGGGCGGTGTGATCGCGGGTGTGGGCGGGGTGATCCTCTTCTGGTCCGTGATCCAGGTCCTGAACAACATTGAAGCCTCCTTCAACGACATCTGGCAGATCCGCAAACCGCGAAGCCTGATCCGCAAGTTCTCCGATTACCTGGCCATCATGATCCTGAGCCCTTTTGCCATCGGCCTTTCGGGAAGCATGATGGTCAAGATCCAGACCATGGCCGAGGAGTTTGAACTGTTCAAGCCCGTGATCGTGCTTTTGATCAAATCGGTCCCATACGTTTCGATCTGGCTCCTGTTCACCATCGTCTACATCGTGATGCCCAATACCAAGGTCAGGTTCAAGTATGCCCTTGTGGCCGGGATCTTTGCAGGAACGGTGGCAGTGATCTTCCAGACCCTTTACCAGGATCTTCAGATCGGGGTGTGGAAGTTCAACACGCTCTACGGGAGCATCGCCATGATCCCGCTGTTCCTGCTCTGGCTGCAGATCACATGGCTGATCGTTTTGATGGGAGCTGAGATATCGTTTGCATACCAGAACATAGAGAATTATGAATTCGAGGAGGATGCCCTCAACCTGAGCCAGAACAACAAGCGGATCCTTACCCTGCTGATTGCCCACCGCATCATCAAGAACTTTGAGGAGGGCGGGGAACCCTGGAATACCGATACCCTCAGCCATGAGCTGGGGATCCCGCTGAGGCTGGTGAACGAACTGGTGTACGATCTGGTAAGCGCAGGGATCCTCGCGGAGCTTGCAGCCGACAATCCCAAGGTGCGCTCATACGTTCCTGCCGTTGATATTCATAAGATTACCGTGGAGTATGTCTACAGGCAGATGGAGCTGAAGGGGGGGGACCATATGTATGTAACCGAGTCTGAAGAGCTTGGCAGGATCACCAAGATCCACGAGCACATCCTGCACTCCATCAGGGAATCGCCCTCCAATGTCCTGTTGAAGGATATTTAGGGCCGGACCATTTAATTGCCTGGATGGTTTGCCGTTTAGAGATTATTACTTATTATTGCAGAACAATTTAAGGAAATGCGGATTTGCAGGCAGCATAGCGTCCATGATCACCGTCACCATGTGACCGGATAGGACCCTTTGCAGTTAATGTGATCCAAAATAGAGATGTGAGGTTTGCAGATACTGCAGACCTTTTTTCGTTATAAAATGGTTATGAAGACATTAAGAATTGCCATACAGAAATCGGGAAGGCTCAGTGAAAAGTCACTGGAACTCCTGAAGGAAGCAGGGATCTCCCTCAATAACGGATCGCGGAAACTCCGGTCTGTGGCCCAGTCCTTTCCCCTGGAGGTGATCTATCTCAGGGATGATGACATTCCCCAGTATGTGGAGGACGGGGTGGCACACATCGGGATTGTGGGAGAAAATGTATACGCCGAAAAGGAGTGTGACGTTGACCTGCTGGAAAGGCTTGGATTCTCCAGGTGCAGGCTCTCCATTGCCATCCCGAAATCAGAGCCTTACCGGGGACTGGAGGAGATGCAGGGTAAGCGGATCGCCACCTCCTACCCGGTCATCCTTGGAAAATACCTGTCCGAACACGGCATCAGGGCTGAGGTGCATGTCCTCAGCGGATCGGTCGAACTGGCTCCCTCCATCGGGATTGCGGATGCAATTTTTGACATCGTCAGTTCGGGGAGCACCCTGATCAGCAACGGGCTGAAAGAGGTGGAAACCGTCATGCGGTCGGAGGCCGTGATCATCGCCAACCGCCGGATCGGGAAGGAGGAGGCAGGGCTTCTGGAGCAGCTGCTTTTCCGTATCCGCAGTGTGATGGCTGCATCCAATAACAAGTATATCCTGCTGAATGCCCCCAATGAAAGGCTTCAGGAGATCATCCGGGTGATCCCGGGCATGAAGAGCCCCACCATAATGCCCCTTGCCGAGGAGGGCTGGAGTTCCGTCCACTCCGTCCTCAGCGAAAAGAGGTTCTGGGAGGTGATCGACCGGTTGAAGGAGCTGGGGGCACAGGGTATCCTGGTGATCCCCATCGAGAAGATGATTGTCTGAAAAAAACCGGTGAAACCATGAACATCATCCGCTATCCCGAGCGCAAGAGCTGGCCAGGTCTCCTTCGGCGCCCGAGTTTTGACCACTCCAGGCTGGAAGGCCAGGTGAAGAAGATCATCAGGGAGGTGGCCGAAAAGGGCGATCAGGCGGTCAGGTCCTTCACCAGGGAATTTGACGGTGTGGAGATCGAAGCGCTGGAGGTGCCCGCTCGCGAGATCAGGGCCGCCGGCCAATCTGTGAGCCAACCGTTGAAAAGCGCCATTGAAGAGGCCCGCAGGAATATCCATTCCTTCCACCAGAAGCAGATCCAGCCTGCCCTGGCCATCGTCACGACGGCCGGGGTGCGCTGCTGGCAGAAACAGGTTCCCATCAGCAGGGTGGGGCTCTATATCCCGGGCGGATCGGCGCCGCTGCTCTCCACGGTCCTGATGCTGGGGATCCCGGCCAGGATCGCAGGATGCCCGGAAGTGATCCTCTGTTCGCCTCCCGACAGAGCCGGTAAGGTCAGCCCCCCGATCCTTTATGTGGCGGACCTCCTGGGAATTGACAGGGTGTTCCGCGCAGGCGGGGCCCAGGCCATCGCCGCCATGGCGCATGGAACGGAGACCATCCCGGCCGTTGACAAGATCTTCGGCCCGGGGAACCGGTATGTGACCATGGCCAAGCAGATCGTCAGCCGCGATACCGTGGCCATCGACATACCCGCAGGTCCCTCCGAGCTGGCGGTGATGGCCGATGCAACCGCCAACCCTGCATTCATCGCCTCAGACCTGCTTTCCCAGGCTGAGCATGGTCCCGACAGCCAGGTGATGCTCCTGACCGATTCGGGTGAGATGATCGGCAGGGTGCGGGCAGCGCTTCATTCCCAGCTGGAGGTGCTGCCCAGGAAGGAGATCGCTGCAACGGCCCTGGAAAACAGCAAACTGATCCTGCTGAAGGACCAGGAGGAGATCCTCGAAATGGTCAACCTCTATGCCCCCGAGCACCTGATCATCATGACCGGGAACTGCCGTGACCTGGCAGACCGGGTTGTCAGTGCGGGCTCGGTATTCCTGGGGGACTATGCCCCGGAAAGTGCGGGTGACTACGCCTCGGGAACGAACCACACACTGCCCACAGGCGGATGGGCGCATGCCCACAGCGGGGTGAACATGGACAGCTTCTTTAAGAAGATCACCTTTCAGGAGATCAGCAGGTACGGGCTCCACAACATCGGTGATGCGGTCATGACCATGGCCGAAGCCGAGCAGCTCCAGGCCCACAGTAATGCAGTCTCCATAAGGCTGAACGGCGACAGGCATGAAGAGTGATTTCAGGATAGAGCAGCAGGTAAGGGATAATATCCGCAAACTGGTCCCTTACGCTTCGGCCCGGGACGACTATTCCGGGTCCGCACTTGTTTTCCTGGATGCCAACGAGAATCCTTACAATGCGCCGCTGAACCGCTACCCTGACCCCCGGCAGCTGGAGCTGAAGAAGAGGATTGCGTCCGTTCTGGGCCAGGAGGTGGATAACCTCTTCCTGGGTAACGGCAGTGACGAAGGGATCGATTTGTTATACAGGGTTTTGTGTGAGCCTGGGAGGGATCATGTGATCACAGTGGACCCGACGTACGGGATGTATGGAGTGTGTGCCGATATCAACGGTGTGGCCCGGAAAAGCGTATGGCTCAGGGAAGATTTCAGCCTGGATGCAGCTGCCGTCCTCGCAGCGGTGGATGACCGGACAAAGATGATCTTCCTCTGTTCCCCGAACAACCCCACCTCCAACTCCTATGACCGCGGGGCCATGATGAGGATCATTAAGGAGGCGCCCTGCATGGTGGTGGTGGATGAAGCCTATATCGATTTCAGCAGGGGAAAGGGTTTCCTCTCCCTGGTCCCCGGCAAAAGCAACCTGGTGGTGCTCCGGACCCTTTCAAAAGCCTGGGGGCTTGCCGGGATCAGGCTGGGAATGGTTTTTGCCCATCCCGTGCTGACCGGCTACCTCTCCAGGGTAAAATACCCCTATAACGTGAATGCCCTGTCGCTGGAGGAGGCCTTGAAAAGGCTTGGTTCCGGTGAGGAGAGGAGATCATGGGTGGAGAGGATCCTGGCCGAGCGTGAAAGGGTTGCCGGAAGGATGGGATCCTTTGGATTCGTGCAGCGGGTATACCCGTCGGATGCCAATTTCCTGCTGGTGAAGATGAATCATTCCGGGAGGCTCTACTCTTTTCTGATGGAACGGGGGATCATCGTCAGGGACCGCTCGTCGGCACCCCTCTGTGAAGGCTGCCTCAGGATCACCATCGGAACAGAGAGCGAGAACAGCCTGCTGCTCAGGACCCTCGAAGAGTATGAACCGCATATCGCCAAGCCATGAAAAAGAGAGTCATTTTCCTGGACCGTGATGGTACACTGATCAGGGAGCCCCCGGACGATTTCCAGGTGGATTCCCTTGAGAAGCTCGAATTTATGCCGGGGGTATTCAGGAACCTCCATAAGCTGAGGAACTACACCCGTTACGAGCTGGTGGTGGTGACCAACCAGGACGGACTGGGGACAGCCTCCTTCCCGGAAGAGGATTTCAGGACCGTCCATGAGAAATTCCTCACCGCCTTCAGGAATGAAGGGGTGGAGTTCGATGCTGTCCATATTGATCCCTCCCTGCCTGCGGACCGATCACCCGGCCGCAAGCCGGGAACAGGCATGCTGTCCGGCTATATGAGCGGGGAGTATGACCTGGAGAACTCCTTTGTGATCGGTGACCGGGTGACCGATATTGAGCTGGCCGGGAACCTCGGTTCGCGGGGGATCCTTTTCGGGCATCCCGGGATGCTCAGGGAACTCGAGAAGAAGGGGCTGGCAAAGCATGTCGTATTTGTGAGCGAGGAGTGGGACGACATATACCGCTACATCCGGTCCGACATGCGGCGCGGCAGGGTGACCAGGAGCACCGGTGAAACGGAGATCACGGTGGAGATCTCACTGGACGGGGAGGGCCGTACCGATATCTCAACGGGACTCGGATTCCTTGACCATATGCTGCAGCAGCTTGGAAAGCACGGCGGACTCGACCTTCTGGTGAAGGCGGAGGGAGACCTGCATGTGGATGAACACCACACCATGGAGGATACCGCCATCACCCTCGGAGAGGCGTTCGCTGAGGCCCTCGGTGACAAGAGGGGAATAGAGCGCTATTCGTTTGTGCTGCCCATGGATGATGCCCTGGCCACTGTTGCCCTCGACCTGGGGGGAAGGCCCTGGATCGGGTGGGATGTAAGCTTCAGAAGGGAGAAGATCGGTGATGTTCCCACGGAGATGTTCTTCCATTTCTTCAAGAGCTTCACCGACGGGGCAAAATGCAACCTGCACATCAAGGCCGAAGGGGAGAATGAACATCACAAGATCGAGGGCATATTCAAGGGATTTGCCCGGGCCGTCAGGATGGCGGTGAGGCTGGATCCTGACAGCAATGCACTTCCCTCAACGAAAGGAAAACTTTAAGTGGAACAGTCCGTGAAAGTGGCCATCATCAAATACAATGCGGGCAATATCCGCTCGGTGGACCATGCCCTGAAACGCCTGGGGGTTTCAGCGGAGATCACCGATGACCCTGAAAAGATTGGCTCGGCTGACAAGGTGATCTTTCCGGGTGTGGGGGAGGCTGCCTCCACCATGGCATACCTGAGGGAACGCGGGATGGACAGGCTGATCGCGGGACTCACCCAGCCGGTGCTCGGGATCTGCCTGGGCCAGCAGCTGATGTGCGGCTGGTCAGAGGAGGGGGATACCACCTGCATAGGGATCTTTGACCAGCAGGTCAGGCGCCTCCCGGAGGGCGGCCTGAAGGTCCCGCATATGGGCTGGAACAGCCTGGATGAGGTCAGCGGCGAGCTCTTCAGGGGTCTCCTGAAGGGTTCCTATGTATACTTTGTGCACTCCTATTATGTGCCCCTGTGCGGGGAAACTGCAGCCCTCTGCGAATACATGGTGCCTTTCAGTGCGGCCATGCAGAAAGGCAACTTTTTTGCCACCCAGTTCCATCCTGAGAAAAGCGGTGAACCGGGACAGCGTATCCTCTCAAACTTCCTGGGGCTATGATTGAGATCATCCCTGCCATCGATCTGATTGGGGGCAAATGTGTAAGGCTCAGCCAGGGTGACTACCGGCGGGGGCAGGATTACGGCGATCCGCTCGATATGGCCATGAAGTTCCAGGATCATGGCCTGAGAAGGCTTCACCTGGTGGACCTGGACGGGGCCCGCAGGGGGCGGGTGGTCAATCACCGGGTGCTGGAACAGATCGCCTCCCGCACGGGCCTGGTGATTGATGCCGGGGGCGGACTGAGGAGTCATGAAGACCTGCGCGTTGTGTTCGAATCGGGGGCCCATATGGCTACGGTGGGGAGCATAGCGGTGAAGGAGCGCCCCCTTTTCATGGAGTGGCTGGAGCAGTACGGGCCCGCAAGGATCATCCTGGGGGCCGATTTCAGGGAAGGGAGGATCGCTGTTTCAGGCTGGGAGGAGAATACCTCGCTTGACCTATTCGATTTTCTCACCGGGTTCGTCAGAGATGGCATCGGGATGGCCATTTGCACCGATATTGCACTGGACGGGATGCTGGAAGGGCCTTCCACTGAGATCTATTCAAGGATCAGGAAGGAGGTGGTTCCCCTTTACCTGATCGCCAGCGGAGGGATCAGCAGGATGGAGGAGATCGGGAAACTGGATGAGGCGGGAATTGACGGGGTGATCGTTGGAAAGGCGATCTACGAGAACAGGATCCCCCTGAAGTTACTGGAAGAATACATCATAAAAAGAGGATGACCATGCTGGCCAAGAGGATCATACCCTGTCTGGACATCAGGAACGGGAAAACGGTGAAAGGGATCAATTTCGAGAATGTGGTGGATGTGGGGGATCCTGTGGAGATGGGGGCCAGATATGCGCAGGAAGGGGCCGATGAGCTGGTATACCTGGACATTACCGCCACCCATGAGGGCAGGAAGCTCTTTGCGGAACTTGTGGGCCGGATCGCCGAACACCTGAACATACCCTTCACCGTGGGGGGCGGGATCAGCCATGTATCCGATGCTGATGTGCTGCTCTCGGCAGGGGCGGACAAGGTAACCATCAACTCTTCCGCAGTGAGGGATCCGGGCCTGATTGACCGTATTTCCCGCGGTTTTGGCAACCAGTTTGTCGTGGTGGCCATCGATGCCCGGTTCAGGGACGGCCGCTGGACCGTTTTTGTAAACGGTGGAAGGATCCCCACGGACAAGGAGCTCTTCAGCTGGGCCAGGGAGGCCCAGGAGAGGGGTGCGGGGGAGATCCTTTTTACCTCCATGAACCATGACGGCACCAAGGATGGTTACGCCTGTGAGGCGATCCGCTCGCTCTCCGGGATGCTTTCGGTCCCGGTGATCGCTTCCGGCGGTGCCGGTAAGAAAGAGCACTTCCTGGAGGTGTTCGGGCAGGGCCATGCGGATGCAGCCCTGGCAGCCAGCATATTCCACTACGGTGAGATCCCGGTCCCCGAATTGAAGTCATACTTGAAGCAAAACAACATTATAGTCAGATAACATGGATTTTACAAAACTGAATGGAATTATTCCTGCCATCATCCAGGATGCCGCGACGGGCCGGGTCCTGATGCTGGGCTTCATGAACCGGGAAGCGCTGGAGAGAACCAGGTCAGAAGGCCGGGTCACCTTCTTCAGCCGCACGAAGAACCGCCTGTGGACCAAGGGGGAAGAGAGTGGTAACTTCTTATATGTAAAGGAGATCCTTGAAGATTGTGACGCTGATACGCTGCTTATCAAAGCCATACCGGAAGGACCCGTATGCCACACCGGAAGCGATACCTGTTTCAGGGAGACCAACCGCCCCGGAACCGCTTTTCTGACCACCCTGCAGGAGGTGATCCGGAAACGCAGGGAGGAGATGCCGGAGGGTTCATACACCGCCCGGCTCTTTGCCCAGGGCATCAACAAGATCGCCCAGAAGGTGGGAGAGGAGGCTGTTGAGCTGGTGATCGAATCGAAGGACCCTGATGACAGCCGTTTCCTGGAGGAGGCAGCCGACCTGGTCTACCACCTGATGGTACTGCTGGCGGCCAGGGGCTACGGAATCGGTGATGTGACGCGGATCCTGGAGGAGCGGCACCAGGAAAAAGTTCAGAAGTGAGCTACCTCATTATCTGTTCAATATCCTCAATCTCCCTGGGGGCGTACCTGGAAAGGTTGATATATCCATCGCGGGTGATCAGGATATCGTCCTCGATGCGGACCCCGATGTTGACATACTTTTCGTAGCTGGGCCGCACCTGCTCCACAAACGCGGCGATCTCCGCTGAGTCGGCCTCGTGGCGGAAGATCTCGAACACCTGCTCCAGGCCCTTCTCCCTGAAATAGAGTCCCGGCTCAATGGTGAGGACCATCCCCGGCTCCAGCCTCCTGCTCTCCAGGGAATCCTTTGGTGCCTGTGCCAGGAACTGCGCACGGGTAACCCCCATATCACCCACATCGTGAACATCCAGTCCCAGGAAATGTGAAAAGGGGTGGAGGATATAGAATGTGACCTGCCAGCCGGACCCGGGGTCCGTGATCAGGCCCAGTTTTACCAGACCTTCCACGATCACCTCCCTGGCTGCCATGTGCGCCTCGATGAAACCGTTGCCCGGCTTCATCTGCTCTATGGCGGCCAGCTGAGCATCCAGCACAAGCTGGTAGATGGTGCGCTGTTCCCTGGAGAACTTCCCGTTGACCGGGATGGTCCTGCTGATGTCAGCGGTATAGTACCCGTATTCAGCACCCACATCCATCAGCAGCAACTCTCCCTCCTCCATGCGGCGGTTGTTTTGTTCATAGTGCAGTATCGTGCTGTTGGATCCTGAACCCACGATGGAAGGGAATCCCGGCATGGAGGCCCCGTATTCCCGGAATGTTCCTTCGATCACAGCCTCCATTTCAAATTCGAACTGCCCCGGCCTGCACTGCTCCATGACACGGGTAAGGGCGCGCGAGGTGATGTTGCAGGCCTTCTGAAGCCGTCTCACCTCCATGGGGTCCTTGATCACCCGCATCTCGTCGAGCAGCCCGGCTGCATCCAGCA
>CAYXUD010000044.1:0-13076 GCA_964467775.1 uncultured Bacteroides sp.
CGGTATTGCCAGTTGTACACAATTCCGTATTGAAATTCTCCTGGGAACCATAGGCCGTTCCTGCAGAATTGGTCGCATATGCACGTACATAATAGGTCGTTCCACAGGTCAACCCTGTCAGGGAGCTGGTGAAGCTCCCCGATCCACTGCCATCTTGGGTATGATTGCCGGTAGCTAAAGGATTCGACAAGGTGCTCCAGCATACTCCTCGTCTTGTTACCGTTGCTCCGCCGTCATCGGTCACCGTCCCCCCTGATTGCGCTGACACCTGGGTCACATTTGATACCGCAGTTGTGGTTACTGCTGGCAGGGTTGGAGCCGGCGTGGTGAAGGACCTGTCTTCTCCGTATTCTGTCCCGTCGCTGGTTATTACATAGACCCGGACATAATACTTCGTGCCTGAGTTTAGTCCGGATATTGTGCTTGAAAAACTTCCCTTTGAATCTCTTGCACCTAACTGTATGGTATTTGCCACGGTGGTCGGATTGTTCGTTGTCGCCCAGCAAAATCCATGCTGAGTGATGGGCTCATACCCGAAGCTTATCACCGACCCGTTCAGCTGATACTTCCCGCCGGAAAGTGTTGTTACCGGATCAGTTGTGATTTCGAGGAATAATTCCGGTTCAAAACGCTGGCATGTGTTGATCAATGAAAAAAGAATGACAGCCCAAAGCAGAGCCGGGAAAGAGAGCGAGAACAATATTTTCCTTTTTCCTGTCATTTAAACTTTACAATCATCTCTTCTTCAGGAAGATAAAATCACCTCCTTCGTCCCCGACATTCTGGATCTCCCCGTACTGCGGGATTGCATCACTGTTATTGATCACAGCGATCCTGAAACTGTTGAACAACTCCCACGAGGAGAGGTAAGTGCCTTCATTTGCAATTAACCGGTCTATCAAATACCTGGTGAACGAGCTTCGGTCCGGGACTTCGGTCAGTGTCCCGCTTGTCATTGCCTTCCGGCTGGGCAGATCATACAGTATCTCGTAAGCCCTGTCCTGCTGCGGGAAGACAGAACGGGTCTTGAAGATAGCACCGGCAAAGCAGGCATCGGTGATCAGAAGCGTGTGCTTGGAATTGATAACCTTCAGATAGTCAACCAGGGCACTGTTGCGAAACCAGTTTGCCGTGGTTGTCAGGTATGCATCCGAGGGCAACCAGTACCCGACATTGGCCCTTGCATCCCAGGTCCCATGTCCTGCATAGAAGATAAGCACATTGTCATTTGGGGTAACCCTGCCGGCCAGACCATCCAATGCATAGACAATATCATTCCGTTTGGCGTCCTTCAGGATCATTAAATCGCTTCGGTTAAAGGCATATTTCTCAATCAGTGTATGATAGAGTTTCTCAGCATCACTGATGGGATTGTCAAGGGACGGCAGGTTTGAATCCTCATACTTGTTGATCCCTATGATCAATCCATAATATTTGGACTCTTTTGTTATTCTATCTGCCAGGGTAACGACCGGGGGGATAAACTCAATGGTAATGAATTGCTCCTGCAGGTTATCTTTGTTATCGGCAGCAATCAACTGTATCCTGTTCTCTCCCGGATCAAGTAACAGCCTGGTTGTGAAAATGCCCGCTTCATTGATGCTTCGGACATCATCGTTCACTGAAATAAATTTCACCCCGCTTTTATCGGTAACCTCACCCACGAGAACGATCTCCTCGGTATCGGTCTGGTGAATCTTCCCCCCGGTAATGCTCGGAGTCATGATTTTTATCGAAGGAGGTTCGGTATCCGGAAGGTTGCTGATTTTGAACTTGACGAAGTTGCTTTTCACATCCTGGCCACAGGAATGATCGTATCCCAAGAACATCGTAACCATCACCAGGATGAAACACAATTTTTTGTAGTTATCTGTTCTCATCGCAATGTATTAAAACCTGTAAATGATACTTATCAAAGGTGCATTTGACACGGGGTCTATGTTACTCCCCATTGAGAGTCCCATGGATCGGCTGGAATAAGAAGGCCTGTTCAAATCAGAGGTGCCGACCAGTGTCCATATGAAATCGGCTGCCCATATCCCGATAGCTGCATAGGAAAGGATTTCGGATATGTTATCCTGCATTAGCGATTCATCGTATGCCTCGTTTATCTCATCGAAGTACACAAGATCTTCAATCCCGTTGTAGGTATTAATGGCCTGCCTGTTCAGTATAACAGAACCTGCAATACATCCGTATCCGGCCACCCCTCTCAACCAGTGTGGTTTCCCGGTTGCACGTGAAAGTCCAAGTCCGGGAATGGCCAGGGATTGTATGACCAGCCCTGCCCTGTTGTAGCTTTTCGTTCCGGTCCCGGCGGGAGGTTCTTTCCTGCTGATGGCCTTTTTGGATTCGGGTTGCGCTGATTCTTGAGTATCAGCCAGGACTTCCTGCGCCTGCTGAACAACTTCTTCCTTCGGTTTTTCAACAGACACAGTAACAACCGGTTCCGGGGGAGGTATTACCTTGGCATTGACCTGGACAAAGACAAATGCATCAAGAAAGATATTGTCAGCTTCAAGGTTCCAGGTGATCTGCTTGTTGCTGCCTCCGCTGACCGCTTCTCCTATGTCACCGTCCAGCGCTCTTGCATTGATGGCATATCCATCCTCATCTTTTATGATAACGCTTATGATATACTTCTCATCCGGATTGCTATTCAGAATGTCATAGGAGATATGGATCGTATTGCCCGCCATCTCGAGCCTCGGATCAGAAACCTTCACTGATGTCTGGGAATAACATAAAGAACCAATGAGGATGTCTGAGATTATTAACAGAAATAGAGGGGCTTTTCCCATCAGATAATCCATTTTCAGATAAAGGGCTCTCCAAGTTACGATATATATCAATTCGACACAACAACCTGATAAACAGTAATATTATTACAAGAGCCCTGATAATACCTGGAAGCATTTGGAAATAGGTCGTTTTAAGGAATGCATTTGAAAGTGGGGCTGCGGATCAAGGAGACCTATCTCCACCTGCCCGGGAACACGAGCTCGCTGGCCTCCATCCTTGTCCGTTCCGTTTCCTCCCTTCTGGCCACTTCCGGGGGCAGTTGTGCGGGATCGCCCTTGTAGCCGATGGCCATCATGGCGGTGGGTTCATACCTGGGGGGGATGGCCAGGATTTCTTTTGCCCTTTTCAGGTCATATCCTCCCATCTGGTGGACGCAAAGGTCCAGGTGTGTGGCCTGAAGCAGCAGGTTCGACACGGCCATTCCCGTTTCATAGAGTGCCAGCCGGTTGGGCCGGTCCCTGTAAGTGGAGATCACCTGTGCAAGGGCCAGCACAAACAAGGGTGCGGTCCCGGCCCAATCCTGGTTCCCTTCATCCATGAGGCCGAGAAAGATTTTATATTCCTGCATTTCTCTGGTTGTGTAGATGAACCTCCAGGGCTGTGCATTCCGGCCGGACGGGGCCCATTTTGCCGCCTCAAACAGGAGACGCATCTTTTCCGGTTCGACGGGCCGCGGATCGAATGCCACCGGGCTCCACCGTTTTTTGATCAGCTCGTGTATCTCGGTCATAAAATTCAGGATTTTGTGGGCTATTTATACTTAAATAACACGCTTCGGAGAGAATATGTTTTATTACCTTTATGCCCTTGAAATGTTTGGTAACAAGTAGAGATCATACTATGAACACACAGGATTACATCCAGCAGGAGGAGAATTTCGGTGCGCACAACTACCACCCGCTTCCCGTGGTGCTTGACCGCGGAGAAGGGGTCTATGTATGGGACGTGGAAGGCAGAAGGTACTACGATTTCCTCTCTGCCTATTCCGCTGTGAACCAGGGACACTGCCACCCGAAGATTGTGGGGGCCATGACCGAACAGGCCAGAAGGCTGACCCTCACCTCCAGGGCATTCTACAACAGCATGCTGGGTGAGTTTGAAAAGTACATCACGGAATATTTCGGCTATGACAAGGTATTGCCCATGAACTCGGGGGCCGAAGGCGATGAAACCGCCCTGAAGCTGTGCCGCAAATGGGCCTATGAGAAGAAGGGAATCCCGGAAAATGAAGCGAAGATCATCGTTTGCGAGGGGAATTTCCACGGCCGGACCATCACCATCATCTCCATGTCCACCGACCCGGAGTCCTACCGGGGTTTCGGGCCGTATACCCCGGGATTCGTGACCATTCCCTACAACGACACAGAAGCACTAGCCACGGCTCTGGAAGATCCCAATGTGGCCGGGTTCCTGGTGGAGCCGATCCAGGGGGAAGCCGGCGTTTTCGTGCCCGATAAAGGGTACCTGAGCAGGGCCTGCCAGCTGTGCAGGGAGAAGAATGTGCTCTTCATTGCGGATGAGGTGCAGACCGGCCTGGGCAGGACCGGGAAGCTGCTGGCATGCGACCACGAGGGGGTGCGCCCCGATATCCTGATCCTGGGGAAAGCCCTTTCGGGGGGTGTATACCCGGTATCGGCCGTGCTGGCTGATGACGAGGTGATGCTCTGCATCCGTCCCGGTGAGCACGGAAGCACTTATGGCGGGAACCCGGTGGCCGCCAGGGTGGCCATTGCCGCCCTGGAGGTGATCAGGGAGGAGAAGCTTGCAGAACGTGCCGAAAAGCTCGGTGAGAAGTTCAGGGCCGAACTGAAAAAGATCGATTCACCCATGGTGGAACTGGTCAGGGGAAAAGGCCTCCTGAACGCCATCGTGATCAAGCCCTCCAACGGGAAGGCTGCCTGGGATGTCTGTGTTGCACTGAAGGAGAACGGACTGCTTGCCAAGCCCACCCACCAGCATATCATCCGGTTTGCCCCTCCCCTGGTGATCACCGAGGAGCAGCTGATGGATTGTGCAGGGATCATCAGCAGGACCCTCGCGGCTTTTTAGCGCAGGACTACTCCCCGACCACCACGTGCAGGTGGGCGGTGGCCCTGATCCCCGCCTCATCCGATCGTTCCACCTTCACGATGTAATGACCCGGCGTGGCATAGGAGTGGATCGTCTCTGCAAATCTTCCTTCCGTGTAGTGCTGCCGGTCCGGGGTTTCAGAGACAACCGTGACCCGGGGTGAACCATCCCCGAAATCCCAGACCTCGCTTCCTGTTGCCGTGTTGAAGGTCCGGACCAGGAATGTAACCGGGTCCCCCGGGCCGATCCCCAGGGAGGGGTGGAAAGCCGGCTGCATGGTGGGTATGGTATGCCCTGGGCGGCCGGGGTCATACACCTGGACCACCGCAAAATCATAATCCACATTGCCTTCATTATCTGTCACTTTCAGGATCTCGCTGTACTCCCCCGGTTCTTCATAGAATTTCTGCCGGAAGGCACCTTCCGCCGTTGTGCCGTCGGAAAGGATCCACTCATAGCTGACAATCTCACCGGCAAGGCTTCTTGACCGGCTGCCATCGAGCATGACCGGCTGGCCGGTCCACACAAGGTGATGGGGACGGGCTACGGCAATGATCTCCGGTGCATACTGCCTCACATATGCTTCCCAGAGATAGGCATACGCATCCTCGGTTCCCCACTCTCCGGAGGCGGTCTCGCGGGTCTTGATCTCGAAATGGAGATGCACCCAGCCTCCGCTTCCTCCCTGTTTGCCCATCCATCCTATCCGCTGACCCATTTTCACACGGTTGCCAACCCGGATGGCCGGATCGGTGGAGTCGAGGTGGCTGTAGCGGATGGTCCATCCCAGACCGGTGGTTACCCACACCACATCCGGCCGGACATCCCCGGGGATATCATCATTCCCCTCCAGCGTTTCTCCAAGGGCCGAGACCACCACCCCGTCCGTGGCCGAGAGGATCTCATCCATCCCCTCCGCCCCGCCAAGATCGTGTCCTGAATGGTAATAGATCTCCTTGCTGGCCGGATCTTCCCCCCAGTCCACATAGGGAGGCTCGTTGCCTGACTGGGTCATTCCGGCAAACCATGCCTGCCGGACAGGATAGACAAATATCCCCGGCTCCAGACAGGGCGATCCTTTAGGCCACAACCTGAATCGTGCATCCCGGGTCAATCCCCAGCGATCCTCGTTGGAATTTGAATAATAATTCTTTACGACCGGGCAGTCGATCCGGACCTTTCCTGCCTCTGCCGGCAACCGGTAATTCCCGGAGCCCAGGGTAAGCTCCTCTCCGTCAATAGTGACCTTCACATCCACACTCCGGATGGCACCACGAAGGCTGTCACGGGCTTCGGTGATGTCAAGCAGGATCAGCGTTACCTTTTCTCCATTGGAAAGTGTGATTTCCCTGGATTCACCCATATCCAGTTCAGTGACCACCCGGAGGGGTAAGCTTCCTGCGGGCCGGTTGCAGGCCTGGCCCAGGCCGGCCAAAATCAGCAACAGGAGCAGGAACCTTTTGATCTTCAAGTCTTTCCATGTCATTTCTTACAGAATAAGCCGTTTGATTCTCCTCGCAGCTTGCTGCGAGGAACCTTAAGGCAGTCAATCATCGATTGATTGTCTATTTTAATTACAGGTGCAGCGGGCCGCCCGGCTACCTCTTCAGGTACTTCAGTGTCCCGGTGCCATTCACGCACCTGACCTGGATCAGATAGAGGCCATCCTTCATCTCGCTCAGGTCAAGCGTTCCGGACCCGGAAGCTGTTGAGCACTCCCTTGTGGCTACCAGCTGTCCCGTACTGTTGAAGACCTGCACATGGCACCCTCCTTCTGCAGCGTATTCGATGCGGATCAGTCCGTTGCCCGGGTTGGGATAGAGGCGGAAAGGAGGCTCTTCAGCCGGAGGAATCCCGACCCCCGTATAGGTGTAGATCCCCTCATCACTCACCGTGTAATCAAGTCCGGACACGATCTGGTTCCCCTGGATGGTGACATGATGCTCCTCCAGCATCTCCAGCCCCGGTATATCCACGATCAGGGTATACTCCCCGTCCGGAACGTTGACGAAGAAGAAATTGCCCAGGTCATCGGTGATCACATAGGCTATGATCTCATCGTCCATGATGGATTTGCGTTTAGTCCTCTTCTTCAGGATCACCGAGGTCCTGGTAACGGGCCGTGCCATGGTGCTCTTCAGGCCTCCCTCCTCCTCATAGCTCACGTTGCCCGCGATCCCCCCGCTTCCGTCCGCCGGGGTCAGTTTCGGCACTTCCGTCAGGGTAATATCCAGAAATGTGGCCCTGGTGTCGGTTTCGATGGGAAGGAACTGCGCATCATTCCATCCTATGACATCTCCGAGATAAGTTGGTATTCCGTCCGGATACTGGATCCGGTCAGGCAAAGCCAGCAGTGTATAGCTGCCCGGGTAAAGGCTTTTGAGGAGATAGCCGCCTCCCTCGTCAATCCCTGTGGAATCAACTGCCGGGTAGGCACCCGACCGGGCGTGTTTATATGCCTTCACATAGCCCGGGTATACCGGCAAGCCTGACATATCCGTCACTGTTCCCCCCAGTTCATTGTCCGCATTCAGTGCCACGAGCCAGGTGCTGTAGGTATAGGGGGCGGAAAGGACGCTCCCCCCGATGGTAATGGCATCATCGGCGGACGAGTTGGTCATCGAGGAGAATACCTGCCCGTCATGCAGAACCTCCAGGTCCGCACCGTAATGACTGTAGCCAAGTCCCACCAGATACGCGTTATTATGCCACAGGGGATTTCCGCTGTAATCAAGCCCCAGGTGAAAGATCAGGTTCGTTCCGGGAACCGAATCGGGTCCGATCCCGTCAAAATCCTGGTAAGGGCCTGTATAACCCATCACCGATACGTTGCCGCCTGCATCCTGGTCAAAACCAAACAGGCCGGTGCTATAGTCGGACGAAAGCCCGTATCCCCACTGCTGCTCCCCCGATCCCAGGTCCACCGCAGCCACAACGACCCCGTATCCGTACTTCTTGTCCAAAACCTCGCCTGCCACCTCCATCGAATCGCTTTCAAAAATCCCGGTCAGGTAAAGGACCTTGTCATTCCACTGGATGGCATCCCACTCGATGCTTATGGAAAACTGGTCACTTTCAACGCCTTTCCCCTTGCCTTCACCATAATAGTGGTGCATATTCTGTAACTGGGTGGTCCACAGCACCGATCCGTCCGGGGCCATCCTGAAGGCGAACAGATTGGTATAGTCAATGGCATTATCGAAGATTACTTCCGCTTCGCCCAGCTGGAAATAGCCTGTGTTGGTGATACCGGTCATGACCAGGTCGCCGTTCTGCATGGCAAATCCCTTCATCACCCTGGTGCCTTCGTAGTAGCCAACCCCGCCCATGGTTCCCCCCCGGACCCAGACCATCTGGAGATTGTTGTCCAGTTTGAGGGCAAACAGACCGTAGCCGTCCGCAAGGGGAGGCAATGTTTCATCACCGAACACCGGGGGGCGATCTGACTGATAACTCCCGGTAATCAACACATTTCCATACACATCCGGAGTGGCAGAGAGGTTCCTGAAGCTTCCGTATTGGCCGGTGCCGGTGTCAAATCCGGTGACGTAGACCCCTGCCAGCTCAAGATTCCTGTTGAATTTCAATACATAGAGGTAGTCTTCCCACTCCTCTCCGATCAGTCCGTGCCCCGCCACTTTAAAGGGAACGCTTGCCGCGCCGGCCAGATAGATGGTACCATCCCGCTTGTCCATCACCGGAACTGAATTCGGATACTGGTACTGGTCCAGCTCCCAGACAGGAACGATTTTCTGGAAATTGCACTTCGCATCGTAGCTGGCAATGAACTCCTGGTCGCTGGCAGTGTTGATGGGGATCACATTCCCGTCTGCCACCACGTCTTCATATGTACTTGCCACAATGGTAATCCCGCCCTTGAAAGAGAAGGCATCGATGATATCGTATGCCCCCCTGATATAATTGGCATAGAGTGCCTCTCCATCATCATCATATTTGATGAAGTAGATGTAGGAAAATTCGCTGACGACATCCGGTAGCAGGGGATGCTCCACGATCCGGCGATAGGCAGCACCCATCCAGTAAAAATTGTCGGGGCCCGCTTCGATCAACAACGGCGTGTAAGGGTAGCCATTCAGGCCGATCATATCCGTATTGCCCGTGACAAGGTGCGGCCCTGAAACAGGCTGCTGCCCTGCAGCAGCAGTTGACAGTGCTGTGGCGATCCACAGGGTGAAGACTCTTTTCATCTGATATGTGTTAATGTTAATTCATCTGATTGTACCGGATGCCCATGACCAGGATATCATCTACCTGGTCCATTTTTCCCATCCACCTCTTCAATTCAAGCTCAAGCAGCTCTTCCTGTTTGCTGGCGGCTTCGGTGCTGATCCTCTGGAGGAACCGCTTGAATGGCTTTGCCTTGTACTTGGACCCCTCTTCACCCCCGAACTGGTCGGCAAACCCGTCAGAGAAGAGATAGACCATGTCCTGCTGCTGCAGCATGATCTTGTGATTGGTGAAGGGACCCTCTTCCCCCTCATGCTTCCCGATGGGCATCTTGTCCGCCTTGTATTCCATGATCTCACCATCCCTGATGATCAGCAGCGGATTATAGGCCCCCGCATACTCCATCATATTCAGTTGCCTGTCAATCACCACCAGGCTCACATCCATGCCATCCCTTGCCTGGGTGTCCTTATGGGACATGGCGTTGATGATGTAGATCCTCAGGCGGTTCAGGATCTCATTGGCCTTCAGGATCTCATCCTTGTTCACGATCTCGTTCAGGAACGTGAGCCCAAGCAGGCTCATAAACGCTCCGGGCACGCCATGTCCCGTGCAATCGGCCGCACAGACAATGATCCGGTCCTGTTTCTGCTCCACCCAGTAAAAATCGCCGCTCACGATGTCCCTGGGCTTAAAGAGTATAAAGTGGTCCAGGAGCGTCTTCTCCAGGCTCAGTTTCCCCGGAAGGACCGCATGCTGGATATGCCTGGCATACTGGATGCTGTCCGTGATCTCCTTGTTCTGCTGGGCGATCTGGTCCCGCTGCTCCTCCACGTAACTTTTCTGTTCTGCAATCTTATCCCGCTGGGCCTCAATCTCCACCTTCTGCTCCTCTATCTCCCTGGTCCGCTCCGTCACTTTTGCCTCCAGGATCCGTTTCTCCCGGATCAGCTGGCGTTCACGGAATTTGATGGTCCCGTATATCAGCGAGAGGCCGGCAAGTATCTCGAAGAGAATGAACCAGACTGTCTTCCAGAAGGGTGGCTTGATGCTGAATGCAAAACTGGCCTCCACATCCGAAGCCACACCATCCAGGTTGAAGGCTTTCACCTTGAAAACATAGTTCCCGTTGGGAATCTTCCTGTAGGAGACCGACCGGTCGGTACCCGGCGCTGTCCAGTGATCATCGTACCCTTCCAGGATATAGGAGAATCTGTTCTTTGCCGCGATCGTGGTGTGGATCCCGGTGAAACGGAACTCCAGGGAATTCCTGTTGTAGGGGAAAGCGGGATTCAAATCGCCGCTCTCCGTATCCGCCCTGTACTCCTGGCCATCAACGAGGGGCGGGAAAAGAATCAGATCGGGAGGTGTCGGGTCCCTGATGTCATATCTGGGCAAATAGTGGACGAGCCCCGCGATGGTCCCGATCCACAACTCTGTCCCCTCCCCCCTGGTTACGGCCCTTGCATTGGTTTCCAGCGGATAGAAACCATCCTCATACCCATAGTACCGGGCCTTGCCGGTGGTTATATCAAGCTTCCGCATCCCCTTTTCTGTCCCGATCCAGAGGGATGTGCTGTCTGTGAACTCAACGAAATAGGTGGTGTTGGAAGAGAGCCCGTCGCCAGCGCCGAACTTGATGATTTCTGCCTTTTCACCTGGGATGATCTTCGACAGGCCCCTGTCCGTTGCCACCCAGATGTTGCCCTGATAATCACTGATGATGTCAAGACAGACATTCGATGAGAGGCTGTCGGCCGTGGTATAATTGGTGACGTGCTGACCGTCAGTGGTGAAGACGGAAATGCCCCCTTCGGTGGCACAGTAGATGCAATTACCGGCAAGTTCCAGGTCATTGACCCTGTAATCGATCAGCCCGCCGGACCCTTCAGGAACGGTTGCCCGGCCCTCCCGGTAGATAAAAATACCCGAATCGGTGGCGCACCACAGCTCTTTCTCCCCGGTATAGAGAAGGCTGAAGAACTGGCGGTCCTCTGTGCTCTTTCCGTTGAACCTGACCGGCTGGATCGACCGCCCGTTGTGGTACAGTAATCCAATATCGGTGCCGATATAGACGTTGCGGTAGGCATCCTCGGCAAACGACAGCGGTGTAAGGCCCTCCTCGAACCCCTTGTTCTCGCCCAGGATATGGGGTTTACCGTTGAACATGTAGAGCAGGTGGTAATAGGTCCCGCACCAGATCCGGCCGCGGGAGTCATGAAAAAGTGCACTGACATGGTTTTCCGGCAAGCCATGCTCCGTATCAAAGATCTCGAAGATCACCCTTCCGTACTTCGATGCACCCCCAAGGGTGGCCAGCCAGATATTTCCGAATTTATCCTCCGTTATGTCCGTCACGATATCGTGTACCAGGTTATTCCTGGTCGAAATATATTTGAATTTGCCCTCGTCATATAACCAGATCCCGTCCTCGAAGGTGCGGATCCATATCCTCTGGTTCCGGTCCTCGTAGATTTCAGAGGCAACCGGCTCAATGCCCTGCCCGCTGGAGATCTTCCTGAATGCCCCCTCCTCGTATACAAACAGTCCATCCACATATGTTCCGCACCAGACCCTGCCCTGGTGGTCCACCATCATGGAAAGCACGATCTCATCCGTCAGTCCCTGGTCGAACCCCAGCCGGCGGGATCCATCGCCGGAGGTGACCCTGATCCCGTTGCCCTCCGTGGCGTACCAGATGGAACCTTCCCTGTCCTCCACTATGTCCCAGATCACCTCCTCTTCATAACTCTTCCGGAAGGTATACGGATCATCAAAAACTGTCAGGCCGGTGACCGGGAAAGTTGAAAGATACACCCTTCCCCGGGAATCCACGAAAGAAGCCACGATCGAATTGTCTGTCAGCGCGTCCTCCTTTGTATAGGAGAGGATGGTGTCGGGGGTGATGACAGAGATGCCATAAACGGTAATGGCCCAGATATTCCCTTCCTTATCCTCGATCATGCTGTCGACCCGGTTATTCACCAGGCCCTTTTCGGCCGTGAAGCTGGTGAACTGAGACCCGTCAAATACCGCGATCCCCCCTTCGGTCCCGAACCAGATTTCTCCTTTTGAGCTCACCAGCAGGCAGTTGACAAAATTATCCGGGAGACCGTTTGAGGTGTTGAAATAACTGAACTCATATCCATCATAGCGGGCCGCACCTACCTGGGTGGCAAACCAGATATATCCTTCATGGTCCTGGCAGATAGCATTCACCGTGATCTGGGGAAGACCGTTCTGTATGGTATAGTTGTCAAACGGGATCTTCTGACCCTTTAAAGGGAGGAGGAGGTTTGTGATCAAAATGATCCAAAGGCATCTCCCGATGGCTATATCAGTGATACTTTTTCTATCTTGCATCTGTTGCAATAAAGTTTCAATTTATGAAAAAATATTGCTCACTGTTATCCTTGCTGACAATAATCACCTGTTGCAGCCAACAGGAGAGCAGGAACTGGATCATCCCAGTGACCGTAGATACCTCAGATCTGGCATATGATCCTGAACAGGCGGAAGCTTTCAAAACCAGGAGAAGCAGGGCCATGGATGCCATGCAGGGGGGTTACATGATCCTGAAATCCTCCGATGATGCCAGTTTCAACCGCCATGAGTTCCGCCCGAACAACTATTTCTATTACCTTACCGGTTACAGTGCTCCGGATTGTTATGCCGTACTGGCAAAGGATGAACCGGATTCATTCATCCTCTCCCTGCCGCCTGAAAGCATCAGAAGCATGATCTACAAAGGGGAAAGCCCACCGGAAGATGAAATCATGGCCATGTTTGCACCTGACCGGCTGTTATCCCGCTACGAGGTTCTGAGTATGATCGACAGCATCATTTCCCTGGGATTGCCGGTCTATGCTGATCTTCAGAACCGGTTGCTGATCGATGAACTGGCCGCCATGAGGGGAGATGAACCCGGCACAGGGTTGCTGGATGCAGCCGGGCTGCTGGATGCTGCCGGGTTGCTGGATGCAGCCGGGTTGCTGGATGCAGCCGGGCTGCTGGAT
>CAYXUD010000045.1:0-28321 GCA_964467775.1 uncultured Bacteroides sp.
GGAAACGCTGAAGTTCGGCCTGGAATCCCTGCTGAAACTCGATTTTGATGACGACGGAATTCCGGAAGGCCATCCGGACGATGTAAAGAACACCTTTGATAACCTGGTTCTTTTCGGAGCAGATGCTTATGATGCAACGCAATTCCTGGGTGGCTGCCAGGCGCTGATCAAAATGGCGCAGATGCTCGGTGAAAAGGAGGATGAGAAACATATCCGGAAAGTGTATGACAAAGCCTGGAGCAGTTTTGAGCAATTGTGGAGGGAAGACGAGAACAAGAAGGGTGAAAAACTGGAGTATTATGTTACCTGCTTTGATCCTGAAACAGGAAATACAAATACGGATGTCTGGACCAATCAGCTTGACGCTTTGTGGTACCTGACCGCCATCGGGGAAGCTCCCTCCATTCCGGAAGAACGTGTTAAAGAGATCCTCAAAACCATCTATCACACAAATCGTGCATTCATGGGCTGGGCCATGTGCAAAACGAAGGATGGTGAAGCTGTTGAATCTGAACAGGGACAGGATGTCTATACCACTTCCAATTATGTCTTCGCCCAGTTATTGGACTATTATGGTATGGTTGAGGAGAGTAAAGAGGTATACAAACATATGGACCGTGTGGTTTTCGATTATGCAAATACTCTGACGACTCCGGACAACCTTCGGGCAGAGCTGGAACTGGAAGCCGGTGAAACAGAAGCCGGCCCACATTACATTGTTGCAGCATATCCCAGGCCCGGCGCTGTCTGGACCCATCTGGTGATGAATCACATCAGGGAATTGCAGGCTAAAAACAAGACCAAAACTATTGAGCCAGAAGAGTTGATTCCCTTCTATCCCTGGCTGCTGAGAGGTCCGGAAGATGATAAATAGATCTGCGGGAAGGATAAGGAACTGAATAATATGACCATCGATATGGGCAATAAATATGACATCGCATTTATAGGGCACATGTGCTATGACGAGATTATTCCATTCGGAGGAGAACCGCGTGTCGCTCCCGGAAGTGCCGTTTTATGCGGAGCCATGGTTGCCGCGCGGGTAGGCAAAAAGGTTGCCGCCGTGGTAAAGATGGCCGAGAAAGACGAGTCCATCCTCCAGCCGATGAAAGATATCGGCATCGATACCTATCTCATTCCAAGCGAAGAGACTTCGTACAACAGGGTGGTGCACGAGTCCGAAAACGTTGATGAACGTACAATGACTCTCATCAAATCTGCCGGGTTGATATCCATCAATGATGTGCCGGCCCTGGACTCGGCGTGTGTCCACCTGGCAGGGATTTCGGATACCGAATTCGACATGGCGCTCATGAAGGGTCTGAAGTCCAGAAACTACCCGAGCCTGTCGGTCGACATGCAGAGTTTCGTCCGTCATATCAATCCAGTGACTCTCAACCACGAGTTCAGTGACGTCACCGAAAAAAAAGAGATCGCAGCAATGATGGATAAGCTGAAGCTGGACGTCGTGGAAGCCCGCCTTCTGACCGGTACAGAAGATCTTGAGAAAGCTGCAGCAATCATCGAATCCTGGGGTTGTCCTGAAATTCTGATTACACATTCAGAGGGCGTACTGGCGAGAGTTAACGGGAAGACATATTATGAGAAATTCTCCAACAGTAATGTATCCGGCAGAACCGGTCGGGGCGATACGACATTTGCTGCATACCTCTCACACAGATTGGATCACGAAGTTGCAGATTCATTGAAGTTTGCAGCTGCTCTGGTATCAATTAAAATGGAAACCCCCGGCCCGTTTAACGGCACGTTGGAAGAAGTTTATATACGGTTGGAAGAAAAACATTCATGAAACAATCAGATAAAAACAGCCAGCCTGTTTTAAAAGATCTATTTCAAAATGATTTTTATATCGGCGCAGCGCTAAATATTGAGCAGATCTGTGGCAAGGAACCCGAAGCTATGGAGATAGTTGCCAGACATTTCAACAGCATCACGCCAGAAAATATAATGAAGTGGGAAGAAATTCATCCGGAACCGGAGCGATACAATTTCGAAGCGTCTGACCACTATGTAGCCTTTGGTGAAAAGCATCATATGCATATCATAGCTCATGTTTTGGTCTGGTTTCATCAGACGCCCGACTGGGTGTTTCAGGATGAATCTGGAAATCCGCTGAGCCGGGAGACACTTCTTGAGAGGATGAAAGCGCACATTTTCAATGTGATGGGCCGATACCGGGGTCGCATCCATGGCTGGGACGTTGTAAACGAAGCTATCATGAAGGATGGTTCTTTCAGGAAATGCAAATGGTTGGAGATTATCGGGGAAGACTATGTACAAAAGGCGTTTGAATTTGCACGCGAGGCTGATCCGGATGCGGAACTCTATTACAATGAGTACGATTATGAATCCGGTCCAAAAACCGAAAGTGTCATCCAGCTGATCAAAGATCTGCAGTCCAATGGTGTCCGGGTAGACGGTGTCGGCATCCAGGGGCACTGGTTCCTGGATTACCCGAAGATGGATTTGCTTGATAGTTATATGAAGGAATTAAGAAAACTGGGGGTAAAACTGATGATCACCGAACTGGATGTGGGTGTACTTCCCTTTTGTCCGCTTGATGCTGCTGTTGTTCCCCTTTCCTCTTTCGACGCAGAAATGCAGCATAAGTACAATCCCTATCCTGACGGACTTCCGGATGCTGTTGAAAAAAATCTGGCAGATCGCTATGCGGAGTTATTCTCATATTTCAGGAAAAACCGGGATCTGTTTGGGCGGATTACTTTCTGGGCAGTCCATGACGGTCAATCCTGGCGCAATTACTGGCCTATTACCGGCCGGTCTGATTATCCTATGCTGTTCAACCGGAACTGTCAGCCAAAGCCTGCGTTCGATGCCGTTGTCCAGACAGTGCAAGGGGATTGAAAAGCAATATTTTTCGCATCCTTGCTGATCTAATACGGTATTGGTCAAGGAAACCCGCCTACCGGACAGTTACGCTTTCAATGCGCCTCATGACGCAAGGCAGTCCCCCGGGGAATATGTGGAACTTTTCCCCTGGAAAACATCATGGTACCTGGAAGCTTTCTTCCCGGAACCCCTGAAGCTGCCATGACTGCTGTTTGACCACGGGAGAAGAGCAGAGGCTGTTCTCTGAAAAATGCTAAATTTGTTTGTGCAATCGATTACGCATTTTCACGCTATTTAATTTTTACAGGATGGGAAAACTAGTTATCAAGAAGCTGGAGGAGTGCAAATACGCCAGTGTTTCCCTGGGTGAAATCATGCTGAGGTTCGACCCCGGCGAAGGCAGGGTGAATACCGCACGCCAGTTCCGGGTCTGGGAGGGCGGCGGGGAGTATAACGTGGCCCGCGGCCTCAGGAAGTGTTTCGGGCTGCCTACAGCAGTGGTTACAGCTTTTGCGGACAATGCGGTCGGGCGGCTTGTGGAGGATTTTATCATGCAGGGCGGTGTGAATGTGGACCATATTCGATGGGTGCCGTTTGACGGGACCGGGAGAACGGTCCGGAACGGGCTGAACTTCACGGAAAGGGGATTCGGGATCCGGGGGGCGCTGGGCGTATCAGACCGGGGGCATACGGCTGCAAGCCAGATGAAGAGGGGGGATGTTGACTGGGACCATATTTTCGGAGCGCTGGGATCGCAGTGGTTCCACACGGGGGGCATCTTTGCAGCGCTTTCCGGAACCACGCCGGATGTCATTGAGGAGGCGATGATCTCAGCCAGGAAACACGGCACGGTCATCTCCTATGACCTCAATTACAGGCCTTCCCTGTGGAAGTCCTTTGGAGGCCTGGAAAAGGCAAGGGAGGTGAACCGCCGGCTGGCCAGGTATGTGGACGTGATGGTCGGGAATGAGGAGGATTTTACGGCCAGCCTGGGTTTCGGCGTTGAAGGGGTGGACGAGCATCTTTCCAACCTTGAGACGGAGAGCTTCAAGAAAATGATCCTGGATGCTGTGAAAGAATACCCCAATTTCAAGGTGGTGGCCACCACCCTGCGGACAGTAAAAAGTGCCACGATAAACTCCTGGGGCGGGATCTGTTACTATGATGGCCGGTTTTATGAAGCCGCCCGCCGCCACGACCTGGAGATCTTTGACCGGGTTGGGGGTGGGGACAGCTTTGCTTCCGGCCTGATCTACGGTTTCATGACCACCGGGGATGCCCGGGAAGCGGTTGAATACGGGGCCGCTCACGGGGCGCTGGCCATGACCACCCCGGGGGATACATCCATGGCCACGCTTGCAGAGGTGGAAAAGGTCAAGGGCGGCGGATCAGCCAGGGTGGACAGGTAGGGGGCCGGCTGGGTAATTGGTACTGATAACTGATAAACAATAACTGATAACCAACAAAATGGAATTAAGAAACAATGCAAAGTATGCCATGGTCATTCCCACCAGCATGGGGATCAGGATCACCCCGGCAGGCGGGCAGCCCGTCCACTGCAGTGATATGTTCAAAATGCAGGCCACCAGTGCCGAATCGAATGTGGGGAGTGTGCCCTCCTACCTGGGAATGCCGGTAAAGATCCTGACCACTTTTGTGAAGGGAAGCCCGATCGCCCGCCTGATCAAGGACAACCTGGCCAGCCGGCATATGGATTATGAAGGGAAGGAGGTGGAACAGGGCAATCCCTGGGGCTACAGGCACCAGATCAATATTGCCGACCGCGGCTATGGATCAAGGGGGCCCATGGTCCTGAACGACCGGGCCGGTGAAGTGGGCCGGACGCTCGATGCGAAGGATTTTGACCTGGAGAGGATCTTTGGACAGGAAGGGGCAAAGATCGTCCATCTTTCCGGACTGATCGCGGCACTCTCTCCGGGGACCGGCCAGTTTTGCCTGGAACTGGCAAGGAGAGCCAAAAAACACGGGACCAGGATCTCCTTCGACCTGAACCACCGGGCCTCTTTCTGGGAGGGGCGGGAAAAGGAGCTTCACAGGATATTTTCCGAGATTGCCTCCCTGTCCGATGTGCTGATCGGGAACGAGGAGGACTTCCAGCTCTGCCTCGGGATCGAAGGACCTGAGGCCGGAGGGAAGGAGCTGGGGGCCAAGATCGCGGGGTTCAGGAAGATGATCAGCCAGGCCAGGGAGAGCTACCCCGGGGTATCGGTCTTTGCCACCACGCTGCGCCAGGTGATCAGCGCAAACCACCACCTGTGGGGCGGCATTATCTTTGAGAACGGAAACTGGCATGTGGTTGAACCGCGTGATATCTATGTTTACGACAGGATCGGGGGCGGGGATGGATTTGTCAGCGGCATGTTATACGCCATTCTCAGGGGCTGGAAACCTGAAAAATGGATCCAGTTCGGCTGGGCCAGCGGCGCCCTGGTGGCCACACTCGAAACCGACTATGCACAGCCGGCCGACGAAGAACAGATATGGAGCATCTGGCAGGGCAATGCCAGGGTAAAGAGATAGCTGACGGAATCACACTGTGCCGGTTGCCCGGTGCTTTTCGCCCAGTGAACATCCAATGAACAGAGGCAGATCCAGGGATCCCTATCTACTTGATCCGGAATCGGTTCAACCCGCCCCCGGGGGATTTGGCCGGAAACTGAAATTCCTGGGGCCGGGGTTTATTCTCTCGGCTTCAGTAGTGGGCTCGGGTGAACTTATCTCTACGACAACCCTGGGTGCAAAGGCCGGGTTTGTCACCCTCTGGGTGATCCTTGTGAGCTGCCTGGTAAAGATCGTCCTTCAGCTGGAATTTGGCCGCCAGTCCATTACACGGGGTGTTTCGGCCATGAACCTGATGAATGGGCTTCCGGGCCCCAGGTTCGGGAAACAGCGGGTAAGCTGGGGAGCATGGTCATGGCTGGTGCTCTGGCTGTTCAAGCCTTTACAGCTGGGAGGGATCATCGGAGGCGTTGCCATCATCCTGCACATGGCCGTACCCCAGCTCTCAATCCCTGCCTGGACCATCCTGACGGCGCTGGTGGTCATGGGGGTCATGCTTTTCGGCTTCTATGGGGTCGTGGAGAAGATATCGCTGGTCTTCATGGGCCTTTTCACACTGTTTACGCTGCTGGCCCTGGTCATGGTGCAGCGGACCGGGTTCGCGGTGACATGGCCCGACCTGGCTAAAGGGCTGTCATTCAGGCTTCCTTCCGGAACGGTTGGATTTGCCCTGGCGGCCTTCGGCCTGACCGGGGTGGGCGGGGATGAGATCCTCTCATACAATTACTGGTGCATTGAAAAGGGATATGCCCGGTTTACAGGTCCCCGCGATGGGACAGGAGCGTGGAAGAAGAGGGCAACAGGATGGATCAAAGTGATGTACCTGGATGCTTTCCTCTCCATGATCGTTTACACCCTTGTGACAGCCGCTTTTTTCCTGCTGGGGGCGGCCATACTCTACCAGCGGGGGGAGGTGCCCGAAGGATACCTGATGATCGAGACCATTTCCAGGATCTATACCGACTCGGTGGGACCGGCGGCGAAGAATATTTTCCTTATCGGCTCATTCGTGGTCCTTTTTTCCACCCTGTTCGCCGCCCTGGCCATCCGGACCAGGGTCTTCTCGGACCTCTTCGGTGTATTGAGATGGATCGATTTCGGAAACCTCGGGGCACGGTTGCGGGCCATCCGTATCCTGGCCGTTGTGTTCCCGGTACTCTGGACCATCGCATTTCTGCTGATCAGACTTCCTGTGCTGATGGTCACCATCGGGGGGATAGCCACCTTCATCATGCTGATCATTGTGGTGATCGCCGGGATCTGGTTCAGGTTCGGGTCCGGGGAGAGGCTTCTGGTACCGGGTCGGTTCTATAACATGGCCCTGGTGGTCAGCTGTATGGCGATTATCCTGGTAGGTATTTACGGGCTGGCCAGGCTCTTCTGATCCGTTCCTGCTATGAAAAGGATGCAACCGGGTGAGCGCAGCAGGAGGGATCCGCTTCTGCCCTCCAGTCTTCCGCTCTGACGGTCGATCCTGTAAGGCCTGATCACGTGGGCGCGCTCCCCGGCCACCAGCAGGTAATTCCCTGAAGGTTCAATATTGAAATCGCGGGGCCAGTTGGGTACCGGTTCAACCACCTGGATCCTGGAGACCGTGCCGTCGTCCCGGATCCTGAAAAGGGAGAGGCTGCTGGGCTCACCCCTGGTGGAGGCATAAAGGTATTTCCCGCCGGGATGTATGCGTATGGCAGCAGGGAACCGGGAATCGGCCTGTGACCCCTCCACGGTGGGGATGGTTTGCAGGACAGTTAACCTTCCCTGACTGCCCGAATAGGCACAGGCCGTGATGGTTGCATCAAGTTCATTGACAATGTAAATGCTGCTGCCTGAAGGATGGAATGCCAGGTGCCGCGGGCCCGATCCCGGATCCAGTTTCAGAAAAGGCTGGAGAGGATTCGGTTCGAGGCACCCTGTTTGGCGGTCAAAGGCGTAGATAAGGATCTTGTCCGCTCCCAGGTCAGGCACCAGCAGGAAGTTGCCGCCCGGGTCCAGGTTCACCTGGTGGGCATGGGGCCCCTGTTGCCGGTTTTCAACCGGTCCGGTCCCTTCACCGGTGACAACAGCTGAGGCGGGCAGGATGCGGCCATCCCCGGAGAGCGGGAATGCAGCTGCATGCCCGCTGTTGTAATTTGCCGCAAAGAGAAAATCGCCATCCGGGCTGCACTGGATGTGACAGGGTCCGTCCCCTTCGCTGGAGCGGCTGTTAAGCAGTGACAGCCCATTGTTTTCCGGGTTGATCCTGAAGGCACTGACCGTCATCTGCTGCTTCCCCTGGTCTGAAAACTCCTTGTTGATGGCATAGAGGGTTTTCCCATCCGGGGAGAGGTCCAGGTAGGAAGGACCCTTCGCTCCGGCGAATGAGTCCAGCACTGCAAAACTGTCATGCACCGGATCGTACTGGCAGAGGAAAATGGAGTACTCCAGGTTTATGTCAGATGATCCCGCGTAGAACCTGATGGCCCCGGGAAGGGCTTCTCCCCCTGGCGCTTTGCAGCCGTAAACGGACAACAAAACGGTTCCCAGGATCACTATGGCTTTGGTCTTTGAATTCATCCCCATGACATTTTGTTTTCAGTTTTCACCGGGAAGCAGTTTTTGGGCACCATTCCCAGAGGCTCTCTATTTCCCGGGTTTCCAGATACGCTCTATCTCTTCGAGGGTCCTTCCCTTGGTTTCGGGTACAATCCTTAAAACGAACCATGCGGCCAGGAATCCCATGATTCCGTATATCCAGTAGGAGAATCCGTGGTTGAAGATCCTGGTCAGGACGCTGCTTTCATTCATCATCGGGAAGGTCCATGAAATCACCAGGTTGGCGACCCACTGGGATGCCACCGCGATGGACATGGCCCCCCTGATGCTGTTGGGGAAGATCTCCGAGAGCAGAACCCAGGTAACCGGGCCCCAGCTCATGGCAAAAGCCGCGGTATAGGTCAGCATGAATACCAGCGATATCAGTCCCATCCTGTCCAGGAAGAAGGAGAAGCCAAGAGCGATCATGCTGATCCCCATGGCAATGGCGCCGATGATCATCAATGGTTTGCGCCCCAGCCGGTCCACCGTGAATATGGCCAGCACCGTGAATGTCAGGTTAACGATCCCCACAATAATGGTCTGCAACAGGGAGGAGTCGTTCCCCTCACCCATGCTCCTGAATATGTCCCCTGCATAATAGAGTACCACGTTGATCCCCACGAACTGCTGGAAAACCGAAAGCAGGATCCCGATGATGATCACCAGTCCGCCGAAGGAGAGCCAGGGGGCCTTCGGCTGCTTCAGGGAATCCCTGATCTCCGCCAGGACTGCATCAGCCCTGGCAGGATTGATCCGCTTAAGGAGGGCATGGGCCCTCTTCTCCTGGTGTTTGAGCACCATGAAGCGTGGGGATTCAGGCACCATGAAGAGCAGTACCAGGAAGAGGGCAGCGGGGATCGTTTCGGAGCCGAACATCCATCTCCAGCCGGTGGCATTAATCCATTCAGCCGCCTGCCCCCTGGCAATGAAGTAGTTCACAAAATAGACCACCACCATACCAAAAATGATGGCAAACTGGTTCCAGGAAACCAGCTTGCCTCGTATCCTGGCAGGTGCGATCTCAGCGATGTACATGGGGGAGAGCATGGAGGCCAGTCCGACGCCGATCCCCCCCAGCACCCTGTAAAAGATGAACGAACTGATCGTGGCCAGTCCCAGGAAATTCAGTTTCTCCGGCATGGCCGATCCCAGGGCGGAGATCAGGAAGAGTATGGCTGCCAGGATCAGCCCGCGTTTCCTTCCCATGCTCTGGCCGATATATCCGCCCAGTGAGCCCCCGATGATGCACCCCACCAGAGCACTCGAAATGGTGAAACCCTTGATGGAATTTCCCAGGCCTTCGGTGAGAAGAGGCTCTCCCCTCAGGAAGAAAAGGTAGAGTACAACGATCCCTGTCACCCAGAGGATCCCGCTCAGGAGTGCCCCGCGGTTCCTGCCGAAAAGCTTGATGATGAAGCTCGTGATCAGTGCCAGCACGATCACCAAGCAGCATGTCACTATCCCCCTGAACTGGATGATGGTGGCCGTTGCCAGTGCTGCGTCTCCCTCCAGCGGGGTGATGAAGAACTGCCGGAGCGCATCGGTGGCTCCGTTGATCACTGCAGTATCATAACCGAACAGAAGGCCTCCGAGCGTGGCCACGAGCGTAAGGGCGAATATGACGGGTGGTATGGAGCGGGATCTGTTTTCCATCTGCTATCTATTTAATATACTGGTTAATAATGGCCTCGTAGAGTTCCTGTTTGCCGGAAATCTGTCTGGGTTCACCTTTTTCCCTGGCCAGTCCGGCCAGTTGCTCCAGGGACAGTTCCCCTTTTTCGAAGCTGGCGCCGTTTCCTGAATCAAAGGAGGCATAGCGGTCGTCCCTCATCTTCCTGAAAGCAGAGTTCTCAAGCAGGTCAAGGGTGATCTCAAAGGCCCTGGCAAATGCATCCATGCCTGCTATATGGGCGATGAAGATATCCTCCATGTCGGTGCTGTTGCGCCGGGTCTTGGCATCGAAGTTGATCCCTCCGGAGGTAAAGCCTCCTGCATCCAGGATCACCAGCATGGCCTCGACCAGCTCATAGAGGTTGATGGGAAACTGGTCCGTGTCCCATCCGTTCTGGTAATCCCCCCTGTTGGCGTCAATGGAACAGAAAAGGCCGTTGTCCGCCGCCACCTGGAGCTCGTGCTGGAAAGTATGCCCGGCCAGGGTGGCGTGGTTCACCTCAATGTTCATTTTGAAATCACCCGCCAGCCCGTACTTGTTTAAAAACCCGATGACCGTGGCGGTGTCGAAATCATACTGGTGCTTGGTAGGCTCCATGGGTTTCGGCTCGACCAGGAAAGGACCGGTAAAGCCTCTTCCGCGGGCATAATCCCTGGCCATGTGAAGGAACCTGGCCAGATGTTCCTGCTCCCTTTTCATATCGGTATTGAGCAACGACATATACCCCTCGCGTCCTCCCCAGAAGACGTAATTCTCGCCGCCCAGGGCAATTGTGGCATCCAGTGCGTTCTTCACCTGGGTGGCCACCCAGGGAAGTACGTTGAAATCCGGGTTGGTGGCCGCCCCGTTCATGTAGCGTGGATTTGAAAACACATTGGCCGTACCCCATAACAGTTTTACCCCTGAAACGGCCTGCTTCTGCCCGGCGTATTCCACCATGGTTCGCAGGTTTGTTTCATATTCAGCAATGGAATCGCCTTCAGAGACCACATCAATGTCGTGGAAGCAGTAGTACCCTGCCCCGATCTTGGTAATGAACTCGAAAGCAGCATCCATCTTGTTTTTCGCCCTTTCGATGGCCGTTTTGCCGGTGGCCCAGGGGAAAAGCTTGGTGCCGGGTCCGAACGGATCCTCCCCGGTCCCGCAGAAAGTGTGCCAGTAAGCGATGGCAAAACGCATGTGTTCTTTCATGGTCCTGCCAGCGACCACCCTGTTCTCGTCATAGAATTTAAAAGCCAGGGGATTATCCGAATCCCTGCCTTCAAACCTGATTCTCCCGATTCCCGGGAAATACTCCTTGTCTCCTGTCAAATAATCCATTTTCTTGATATTTAGAATTTAGTGATCTCTCTCTCTTCTCGCTGTGGAATCCTGTACTGGCCGGCATCCTATCCATGAAGGTCAATGCAGAATCCCAGTATTTTCCTCCATGAAGCGTAGGCTTCATGATAACGGCCGCTCTCCTTTCCGGAGGGCTCCACGACCAGCATTTTATTCAGGTTCTCAAATGCTTCCTGGAATGAGCCAAAGGTACCGGAACCTATTCCGGCCCCGTTGGCCGCTCCCACTGAGCCATCGGTATCATACAACTCAATGGTGGCACCCGATATTTCCGCCAGCGTATCCCTGAAAACCGGGCTCAGGAACATATTGGCCAGTCCGGCCCTGATCACCGATGGATGGATCCCTATTTCGCGCATGATCTCCATCCCGTACTTCATTGAAAAGGCAACCCCTTCCTGTGCGGCCCGGACAAGGTGGGTTTCATCATGAATGTTGAAATTGATATTCTTCACGGTGGCTCCCAGGTTCAGGTTACCAAGCATCCGTTCCGATCCGTTTCCAAAGGGAAGCATGATCAGGCCCTCCGATCCGATGGGGGCAGTCATGGCCATGTCATTGAGCGCAGGATAGTTCTTCTCCCGCTGGGCCAGGTTCCTTTTGAGCCAGGAGTACTGGATCCCCGTCCCGTTGATGCAGAGCAGGACCCCCAGCCTGTTAAGCTCAGGGCTGTGGTTGACATGCGCAAATGTGTTCACCCGGCTGAGGGGGTCATATTTCACCTCATCACTGACCCCGTAAACCACCCCGGAGGTGCCTGCCGTGGCTGCTATCTCACCCGGGTTGAGCACATTCAGCGAAAATGCATTGTTTGGCTGGTCACCTGCCCGGTAGGACACCTGTATCCCAGGCACCAGTCCCAGTTCCTCTGCTGCCGATGCTGATAACCTTCCCTGCTCCGAAAAGGTGGGAACGATATCCGGTACAAGGTGCCTGTGGATCCCGTAATACTCCAGCAGGAAGTCAGCGATGGCATTCTCCTTGAAGTCCCACATCATCCCCTCTGAAAGCCCGGAGATCGTGGTATTGATCTCCCCGGTAAGCTTCATGGCAATATAATCGCCCGGCAGCATGAACTTGAATGCTTTCTCATAGATCGCGGGTTCATTCATGATGATCCAGCTCAGCTTCGAGGCGGTAAAGTTGCCGGGGGAGTTAAGCAGGTGGGAAAGACACTGTTCCTCCCCCAGGGTTTTCATGGCATGATCCCCGTAGGGGACAGCCCTGGAATCACACCATATGATCGAGGAGCGCAGCAAATGATGGTTCTTGTCCACCAGCACGAGCCCGTGCATCTGGTAGGCGATACCGATGGCCCCGATCACAGACGGGTCAATCTCGGCACTCTGCAGCACATCGCTGGTGGCCAGGATCAGGTTGGCCCACCACAGCTCCGGGTCCTGTTCAGCCCATCCCGCTTTCGGTGCGTCGATCTTCATCTCCTTTTTAGGATGGAATGCCGAGGCAATGCAGCGGCCGCTCTCCGCGTTGATCAGGCTGGCTTTTACCGAGGAGCTTCCGACGTCATATCCAAGTAGGTACATGGTTGTATGGTGAATGGTTAATGGTAAATGGTTAATGGTGATATTTTAGAAATTGAAGCCAAGGGATTCTGTTTTGTTTCTCTCGTAGATGCTTTTGTCAAACAGGTAGAAATGAGCCGGTTTATGGGCCACTCCTGCCTGTTTCTCATCCAGCTGGACCAGGTACCTGGCCTTCAGGATCTTTTTCCTGAAATTCCGGTTGTCCAGGCTGCAGTTCAGGATGACCTCGTAGAGGGTCTGCAGCTGCCGGATGGTGAATTTTTCCGGCAGCAATTCAAATCCGATGGGCTCATTCCGCAGGGTATTCTGGAGGTGGACCAGTCCCTTCTCAATGATCTCCCTGTGGTCGAAGGCCAGCACCGGGATCCGGTTCACATCGATCCAGGATGCATTGTTCTTGATGGCAAAATCGCTGTTGCTTTCAGAGATGTTGATCAGCGCAAAATAGGCGGTGGTGACCACCCTCTGGATGGCCATGCCGGTTGTTTCAACCAGCCAGTCCATATCTATTTTCCTGGAGATCCTGCCAGGGTGGCCGAACACGGCAAACTGCCGGAGAAATATGTTCTGGAGGCCTGTCAGCTCCTCAAGGGTGCGGCTGGCTGCCATGTCAAGGTCCTCCCGGGTTGTGATGAAATCTCCCGGAAGCTTAAGATCCGCGGAGCGGTTCCCCTGTTCATCAGTATATTCCCTTTCAATCAGGAGCACTTTCAGCTGACTGGTGCTGAAACCGAATATGACACAGTCCACAGATATATGCGGATTGATGGTCCTGAACGCAGTGCCCATGTGGCTAAATTAGGAAACTAATTGATCAAAACCAAAGTTAACGTAAAAAATACGCTTACTATGATCTATGCGTAAGTTTTGTCTGTTACAATTCATTGATGGAGGGAGTGCCAACTGGTTATATGTAAATAAAACCGGCAGCTCGTCACAACTGCCGGTTTCAGATTTAATGCTTCTGCAGGTGTTGATCAGAGATCCACCCTTTTCATTTTGGGTGCGATCAGGTTGAACAGGATCCATGCAATGATATAAGCCGATCCCGAGATGATGAAGAGGGTAAGGTACCCCGATTCGATATGACCCTGCTTCTCCCAGAACTCCAGGATATTTCCCGCCAGTATGGAGACCAGCACGCCCCCGATGGCTCCTGCGAATCCCCCTATCCCGGTCACCGAAGCAACAGCTTTTTTTGGAAACATGTCCGAAACGGTGGCGAAAATATTGGCAGACCATGCCTGGTGTGATGCGGCTGCCAGGCTGATGAGGGCAATCGCTCCCCAGAAACCGATTCCTTCAGCCTGGGTGAGAACGATCGGTACCACCAGCAGCGCGAACAGGAGCATGGCAACAGCCCTGGCCCTGTAAACTTTCAATCCCTTTCCGATCAGGAAGGAGGAGAGCCATCCTCCAAAAACACTTCCGACCGTGGTGGCAGAATATATGACCACCAGGGGTACTCCGAATTCTTTGATATTCAGTCCTCTGACATCTGCCAGCCAGGCAGGTATCCAGAAAAGGTAGAACCACCAGATGGGATCGGTCATGAACTTTCCCACGAAAAATGCCCAGGTCTGGCGGTAACGGAGCAATTTGAGCCAGGGGACCGACTCCTTCACCTCTTCTTCCTGGTCACTCAATATATGTTCCATTTCCGCTTTCCCGAGGCGTTTCTGTTTTTCCGGGACCTCATAAAAGATAAACCAGAAAACCAGCCATATCAATCCTATAGCTCCGGTTGCTATAAAAGCTGATTGCCAGCCCCAGTTAATCGCCAGCCATGGAACCAGTATGGGTGCGAGAATGGCCCCCACGTTGGTCCCGGAATTAAAGATCCCGATTGCCAGTGCACGTTCCTTTTTCGGAAACCATTCTGCCACCGTTTTTATTGCGGCCGGGAAGTTCCCTGCCTCTGTTACACCCAGAAATGCCCTGGCAACTCCGAAACCGATAGGCCCCCTGGCAAGTGCATGCGCCATAGCTGCCAGGCTCCAGCCAATAAAAGAAAAAGCATACCCAAGTTTCGTTCCCAGTGTATCGATGATCCTTCCCATCATGAGCATCCCGATGGCATAGGCTAATTGGAAAGCAGAGACAATATACCCATATTCTGCCTCGCCGATTCCAATATCCGATTCAAGTACAGGTTTGAGTATACCGATGACCTGCCTGTCCAGGTAGTTTACTGTGGTTGCGAAAAATACCAGTGCACAGATGGTCCATCTGTACTTACCGATTTTTTCATTGGCTTCAAAAAATCTGTTCTGAGTCATCCGATGATCAGTTTGGTTACGGTGAAAGGACTAAAGATAGGATTTTATTCTAGCTTCTTAATTTCTGGATGATCTGAAGGGATTCCCTGGACAGGCTTTCAAGCTGCTGGTAATCTTTGCTGGCAATGATCTCTTTCGTAATCAGTTGAGAGCCCATGCCCACACAGAAAGCACCGGCATCGAACCATTCTTTCAGACTCTCCTCGGTGGGAGAGACGCCCCCCGACGGCATGATGTTGGACCACGGACAGGGTCCCAGGTAGGCTTTCAGGAACGCCGGACCGCCCACGGTGGGCCCATGGAAAAGCTTGATGATCTCGGCTCCCAGCTCCTCTGCCCTGCCGATCTCGGAGGCCGTGGCACATCCGGGGATCCAGAGGACCTTTCGCCGGTTGCATATGCCGGCCATAGCTTCGTTCAGAAGCGGCGAAACGATGAACTTTGCACCGAGCTGTATATAGATGGAACAGGTTCCCGGATCCACCACGGTCCCCACGCCCAGTGCAAGCTCCGGCAACCTCTTTTTTGCCCATTTGGCCAGTTCGGCGAACAGCTCGTGTGAAAAGGCCCCACGATTGGTGAATTCAAAGATCTTCATCCCCCCCCTGTAGCAGGCCGAGATCACCTCCTGGCAGATCTCCGGATCGGGGTGGTAATAGAGTGGAACGGCTCCTAATTCCCTCATTTTCAATGCAACGTCAAGTCTTTTCATAGGTCTGAGATACAATCGATTGCGCAGTTAAATGTATGATTAATTAGATAAAGATGAAACAATCACCGGTCGGGTCCATCCTTCCGCTTCGCCCTTCAGGAACCCGGTGACCTCTTCCAGGGAGGACCACCTCGGATCTTCTTTTTCCCAGAGGGCATAGAACCTGTAGGGGACCGGCTTGCCTTGTCCCGCTTCAAGTAGAGCGTAATAGGTCTGGATGATCCCGTCACCGCTCTCCCTCGATTCGCCGTACCCGATCAGGGATCCGGTGGGTACCATCAGGGCCATGGCCAGCATCGTGGTATCTTCTGCCTGCAGATCATGGGTGATCAGTGCCGTATGATATGGGTCAGCTTCAATCACGTGAAGCTGGTCGCTTTTCATATTGACAATCCCGGGCACCAGGTGCAGCACCTCGTCACTCCCGGAATAGGTCACCGTACCCTGGTAATAGTGCTTACCCCCGGCGATCTCGATCTGGTGAACCACTTCCAGCTCGTTCTCCCCGACCATCCAGTGGCTGTAGTTCAGGCTGAACCGGCTGCGCTGTGATCCTTCGAAAAGGAGCTCATAGGTACCTGATCCGTTATCCCCCACCCGGTAAATGGAATCATGATAAAGATACCCGATGGCCCCGGCACCCAGGCTGGTCCCCACTTTCAGCACATCCATCCCCCACTCGCCGGGTTCGTGGTAACTGGGTCCGCCCTCGATCCCCACGCTGTCCAGTACCATCTTTCCTGTCAGCTTTCCGAATATATCGATCCCGTTTCGCTGGTCCAGGTAGTTCCTGAACCCGACCCTGTCGTTCTCCCATGCCGGTCCCTCCATCTGGTATACTTCTCCCGTTCGGGTATGGTTGTAATAGGTTATTCCTTCCAGGCGCTCTGCAGTTTCAAGTTCAGGGTATCCCGGCTGCTGTGCGTCGCCAAGCCTCAGGTTGGTCCTGGCTTTAAATTCAGGGTACTCCCCGGGCGGCACAAACCCCAGCACCACTTTTTTTTCACCTTCCGGGGCGAGCTGGATCAGTGCGAACAGCTCATCCCATTGCCCGTCCCTGTCCACATCGTCGGCCTGGCAAGGGATAGGGTCCCCGCTTTCTTCCCTGAGCAGTGGAAGCTTTCCTTCCGGAATATCCGTCCAGTTTGAGACCTCTCCCCTGGTGAGGAGGATGATGGCATCGTTCGCGGGCTGATCCAGGGGATTGAAAACCTGAAGCCGGACTTCATCGCCGGCACTGCATGATACAAACAGGATCATGGCCAGGATAGATGATAAATGAGGGTTTTTCATGGTATTTATGGTTTGGTTACTCTTCGTTTGCAGGTTTTCCGATGGTGGCCAGAATGCCGCCGTCCACGTAGATCACCACCCCGTTCACAAAATCCGAGGCTTTTGAAGCAAGGAAAACAGCAGTGCCCGCCAGGTCTTCAGGTTCGCCCCAGCGGCCCGCGGGGGTCCTGCTGATGATGAAATCGTTGAAGGGATGCCCGTCCACCCTGATCGGGGCCGTCTGGGCAGTGGCAAAATAACCCGGCCCGATACCATTGACCTGGATATTGTATCTGGCCCATTCGGTGGCCATGCTGCGGGTGAGCATTTTCAATCCCCCCTTGGCGGCTGCGTAAGCCGATACCGTGTCCCTTCCAAGCTCGCTCATCATGGAGCACATGTTGATGATCTTTCCGCCCCCGCGCTCCGCCATCCCTTTTGCCACCGCTTTTGACACGATGAACGGTCCGGTCAGGTCCACATCCACCACCTGCCTGAACTGGTCGGCTCTCATTTCAAGGATCGGGATCCTCTTGATGATCCCGGCATTATTGACCAGGATATCGATGGGGCCCGCTTCCCTTTCCATTTCAGGAATGGTCCTATCCACGGCCTCTTCGTCAGTGACATCCAGTACATAGGGCTGGATGGAGATCCCCTTTTCTGCGAACTCTTTTCTGGCGGCCTCCAGTTTTTCGGGGAAAATGTCATTGACGATGATCTTTGCACCGGCTTCAGCCAGTCCCGTTGCAATGGCCATCCCCAGTCCGTGTGTGCCGCCGGTTACCAGGGCCATCCTGCCTGTCAGGTCAAATAGTTGTGTGGACATGGTGTGCTATTTTCGTTTTTTTTTACAGGAAATCCTCCCTGAGGGGTGTGAAACTGTCAACGATCCTGACCAGCCCGGTCAGGGTCTGCACCGTGTGCGGGATCCCTGAAGGGATGGCAAAAAGATCCCCTTTCCGCAGGCGTTTTTCTCCCATTCCGTTGATAAATAGGATCAGTTCACCCTCTGCAACATAGGATACCTGCTCATGGGGGTGGTCATGAAACGGATCGGCCACACCGGCAGGTCCGCCGCTGAACTCAACAATCACCATCATCAGGTGGTCGGTATGGATCAGTTTCCGCCTCAATCCCGGCTTCAGTTCGGTCCAGGCGGAGTTACTCTCTGTTTTTACGTGGGTCTCAATCATCTCCTGAAGTGCTAGCGGATCTCGCTGGGTTGTATCACATCCATATCGCCGTAATCCAGGTTCTCTCCTGCCATTCCCCAGATAAAGATGTAGTTGCTGGTCCCTGCTGCTGAATGGATGGACCAGGGGGGGGAGATCACCGCCTGTTCATTCTGCATCCAGATATGCCTGGTTTCCCTGGGATCACCCATGAAGTGACAGATGGCCTGACCATCGGGTACTTCAAAGTAGAAATAGGCTTCCATGCGGCGGTCATGCAGGTGCGGCGGCATGGTGTTCCAGACACTGCCGGGTTTCAGCTCTGTCATTCCCATCTGTAGCTGGCATGTCGCGACCACTGAATTGACCAGCAGTTTACAGATCCTTCTAGCATTGGATTGCTCGGGCGTGCCCGTTTCAACCACTTCCGCATCATCCGGCGTAACCCGCCTGCAGGGGTAATCCCTGTGGGCAGGCGCAGAATTGAAATAGAGGCGTGCCGGCTGTTTCCCGTTCACACTGATCATGGTGATCTGTTTGGAGCCTGCCCCCACGTAGAGTGCATCCTTGTAATCCAGGTGGTACTCCTCGCCATCCACGCGAATGGTGGCCCCTTCACCCACATTGATGATTCCCAGCTCACGCCGGTCGCAGAAGAACTGCGATTTCAGGGGATCGATGGTGGTGAGCTCAAGCTCACTGGTAGGCACGGCACCCCCCACAATATACCTGTCATTCATGGAGTAGACCATATTGATCTCTCCCGGTACCATCAGCGACTCCACCAGGAACTCCCTGCGCAGCCTTTCTGTCCCGTATTGCCTGGCATCCTCCGGATGGTTGGAGAACCTGACTTCATAATTGATTGCCATATGACTAACTTTTATCTGTTTGGTTTAGAGCTATTCCGAATAATAAGTTCGGGTTTGAGCACCGTTTTCCTGCTCTCCGGAGCGCCTCCCTTTTTCTCCGGGCAGTGCATGAACATATCAGCCACGATCCGTCCCATCTCTCCGCCCTTCTGGTCAACTGTCGTCAGTGAAGGCTGGAGAAAGGCTGTAAACGGCTCATTACCGAATCCCGTTATCCCCACATCACCGGGTACCCTGAGACCCGAGCCGAGAGCGGCCAGCATTACCCCCAGAGCAGCAAAATCACCTGCACAGAAGAAAGCATCAGGCATTTCCGGGCCGGACATTGCCTCACGGAATGCACTCTCCCCGCCCTCCATCACCAGGGGCCTTTCCATGATCCATTCCGGCTGAACCACAATCCCGGCTTCTGACATGGCATCCATGTATCCCTTTTTCCTTGCCCGGTAAATGGTGATATGGTCGGCACCGGCCACATGAATGATCTTCCGGTAACCCTGGCCGATGAGGTGCGCCACATTCAGGTAGGCTCCCAGCCTGTCATCGATCACCACCGATCCGGCATCCAGGCCTTCCAGTATCCTGTCAAAGAAAAAAATCCTGGTACCCCGGTCCTGAAGTGCCCTGATGTGGTCATCCCGGGAAGTTTCCATGGAAACCGAAATGATGATGGCATCCACGCGGGCATTCACAAGGGTCTGCAGGGCTTTCCTTTCATTGGCGAAGCGTTCATGGGTCTGGCAGATCATCAGGTTGTAGCCCGATGCGGCCAGGACCTCCTCCATTCCACCGATCACGTTGGAAAAGAAATTCCGGTTGATGCGCGGAACGATCACCCCCACGGTCCTGCTTCTTCCCTGTCTCAGTGATGTGGCCACCACATTGGGCTGGTATTTATACCTCTCAGCCATTTCACGGACGGCTGTCCGGGTGGCCTTGCTGATCCTGGGATGGTTGTGAAGGGCCCGTGAAACCGTGGAGGCCGAAACATTCAGCTCCCTGGCAATATCGTGAATGGTGATGTGCGGCTTATTCATACCACGGTAAATGTAACAAAGTTTGTACAATCGATTGCGCAATTCAGGCAAAAAAAGAGGGATTCCCTATTTCACCTCTTCCTTTTCAACCGGAGCCGGTTCCACGTGGATGGTCGCCTCTATGTTCATCTCCTTTCTCAGCGCCGTTTCAATCCGGCTGGCTATTTCATGTCCGGTGGCAATATCAAGCGTTCCTTTCAGCAGAATGTGGAAGGTCAGCTCCCGGTGGTCACCGTAGGTATGGAGGTGAAAATGGTGGGGAAAGATCTCCCCGTCCGAGATCTTATCAATCAGATCTTTGACCTTCTCGATCAATTCCTTGTCGGGCTTCTCTCCAAGCAGCTTATTCACTGAATTCCTCATGATCTCAAAGACCGCATAGAAGAGCATCAGGCTGATGATAAAGCCCAGTACACTGTCGATCCACCAGATCCGTTTGCCCATCAGGATGCCGGCAAGCACCACCACAGATGAGAGGGCATCGCTGCGGTGGTGCCAGCCATCGGCCCTGAGGGTCTCATAACCGGTTTTCCGGTAACACCAGTATGCATACTGTGCCAGGGCCTCCTTGGCCACTATGGATAGGGTGGTGACGGCAATGGCCAGCGTTCCGAACTGGGAGGAGCCGTGATGCCTGAACTTTTCAATGGAACTGGTCAGGAATTCATAGGCAATGATCCCCAGCAGGAAGGCTATGAACAGGGAGGCAATCTCCTGGTACCGGCCATGGCCGAAGGGATGCCGCTCATCCGCTCTCCTGGAAGCGAGTTTAACACTGCCGACAACGATGACCGAACTTGCAGAATCGGACAGCGTATGCCACGCATCGGCTACCAGTGCCAGGGATCCCGATACGATGCCTGCCCAGTATTTCAATCCGAACAGTACCAGGTTGCCTGATATGCTTAATACCCCTTCCAGGTATCCCAAACGGTTCTTGTGATCAGTGCTGTCCAATTGCCGGGTAAATTTACAAAATAGTTGAACAGGATAATTTTTATGTAAATTTACGATACAAAGCGCTGCAGATGAAAAACCGTGCCTTCATCCTCATGCACCTCCTGCTTGCTGTGATCGCAGTTACCGAACTGACTGGCAGGATCACCGGCAACATCCACCTGGAGTACCCGGTGAAGCCCCTGATCATGATCTGGATGGCGGCGTACTTCGTTATGTGCAGGAAGAAAAAGGCCTTCACCACCCCGGTCCTCCTGGCCCTCTTTTTCTCCTGGGTGGGGGATAATTTCCTGATGTTCTCCGGAAAGGATGAGCTCTATTTCTATGCGGGTGTAGGGGGATTCTTCCTGGCCCAGCTGAGCTACATCTACGTGTTTTCCAGGTACAGTGAATCGGGGAGCAGGGGATACCTTCAGAAGAACCTGCTCTACGGATTGCTCTTCCTTGCTTACGTGGCCGGGGTATACTGCCTGCTCTACCCTGCACTGGAAGGCATCATGAAACCGGTGATCCTGGTCTATGCCCTTTCACTGATAGGAATGTCCATGATGGCCCTTAACCGGAAAGGCCGTGTCAGCCATGCCAGCTTTCTTCCGGTCTTCGTCGGATCGGTCCTCTTTGTCATCTCAGACACCATGATCGCACTCGATAAGTTCCTGACCGGGATCCCGCTGGCCGGGTTCTGGATCATGATCACCTACATCTCAGCCCAGTACCTGATCATGCGGGGCCTGATACTGGAAAAGTAGTTCTGGTCAGCGCCGGGCCCCCTGGTGGTTCCGGATCGCCTCAAAAGCCGGGTCGATCCCCTCCATGAACGAGGTAAAAGTCTCCGGGGTTATAATATCGGGCAGAAGGGAAGGGGGATCCCCCTCAAGCAGGTCATAGCGCCTGGTGGCGCAGTTCACCACCAGCTTCGATTCAGGCAGGACAAACCTTTCAACATCCCCGAAGTGGTTGGGCTTCCCCCCCGTCTCCTCCCCGATGATCACCACGTCAAATCTCCTCATCAGGTCCACTGCATTGACAAGGGCTGAACAGCAGGTCTTTCGGCCCACCACCAGGTATACCTGCCCGTTCTCCATGACACTGCTGTTGGCGAGCTTCTCTATGAACCGCGTCCCCTGGGAGGGGTCGCCTCCGTCATTGAAGCGAAGATCCATCACGAGTTTTCCCACATGCTGATCTTTCATGGTTCTGAACACCCTTTTTTCAAATTCCGTGAAGGAAGGCATGAACAGGGCCCTGGCCCCGGTTCCCAGTTTTATCTCCGCCTCCCTGCTCCAGCACTTGTTATACTGGATGTAAAAGATCTCCTCACCGGGAAAGTAGTACTCCCTGAAGTATGTTTTTTTATCCTGCCAGCCCAGCGGAAGGGTTTCCGGATATGCAGACAGCAGTTCGCCGCTCCTTTCGGGCAGCATGATCCTTCGGCTGGTTCTGAAACCCCGGGGGTCCTCCACCCCCAATTCAACCTGCAGGGTATCCGCGAATCCAAAATAGTCCAGCAACTGTGTCCAAGTGATCATTCTGGGGACCGAGTTCTTCAGCAGGGAGGGATTGCCGCACGCCAGCAGGGTGGAGAGCGAATCGATGACCTGGCCAAGCGGAAAGCCGTTCAGGGAGATGATCCTCTTCCCTGCCAGTTCCCGGTGATCCGCAGGGCATTTGAGAATATAGAGACCATCATCGAACCAGTAACACTCGATGGGCAGTATATACTGATCTTCAATGAGAAAATGGTAATTGATCCGGGTTTGGGGATCCCCCAGACCCGCCAGGGCCTGCTGCAGCCGGACGGCGACCCGGAAAACACTCTGCCCGTGCGCTTCCGTGGCGATCCGGTCAAGTTCCCTGAAAAAAGCGGCAGAATCGGCCTGAAAAAAGAGATCGCTGTGTCGCCGGACCAGCTCTTTGCCCAGCAGGTCAATTTCATAACGCCAGTCGATCTCCTCTGCCGGCTGGGCAGAGAGGATGGAACTGAATAGGAGGTGGACAAGCAGAAAGGAAACCCTGCTGAATCTGGCCATGTGAATGGGATTAAGGCGCAAATATAGGAAAATTCCCTTTCCGCTTTCAGATCAGCTGATCCTGAACCTGAAGCCCCCGTAAATCTTCCGGCCGAAAATGGGGCCCCAGATCAGGGAAGCGTCAAAATAGGGTCCGAAAGGATCCTCAGCCGAGAGTATCGGATCCTGCTGCACAAAACCAAACAGGTTCTCCACCCCTGCATAGATCTCCAGCCGTTTCACCAATGTTTTACCTACCTGGAGGTTTACCAGGGAGAATGCAGGTGAAACGTTGGGTACCCGGAACGGTTCCGGATTGTTTCCGGTTCCGGGGATGCGCTTGCTGCCCTGCCAGTGCCAGGTCACATCGAATCTCCATCTGCCGGTTGTTTCATAGGCCATGTTGACAAATGCACGATGACTGGAAGTCAGCGGCTTCTGCAACAATGCTTCCCCGTATGTGCTCTTCACATCATTAAACCGGTAGGCAATCCTGATGTCATAGCGTTCCAGAGGCTCCAGATCAAGCTGAGCCTGGACACTGTTGGAAAAGGATCTGCCCTCCAGGTTGTAGAAGTGTACCTGTTGCGGGTGCTGGTCCAGATCCACGATGATCTGATTGGTGAACCGGGTATGGTAATAGTCCAGGTTGAACACCGCATCGCCTTTACCCAGTTTAAATCCCTGGGCGAAATTGAGGCCGAAGCTCCATGCTGTTTCAGCATCAAGACCATAAGGGTTACCCTCCTTTGTGCCATCCAGGAACAGGGATCTGGAGGAGGCAAAGACCCCGGTGTTTTCGGCAAAAATGCTGGCTGTTTTCTGGCCCCTTCCTGCTGAAGCCCGGAACACGGTCTTCTCCACCGGTTCGTACCTGAGATGGAGCCGCGGGGTCACGAATGCCCCGTAAATGTTGTGGTAGTCAGCCCTGACCCCTGCCACCACGGTAAACAGATCCAGGTGGTTGAAAGTGTATTCCATGAAAGCTCCGGGAACCCATTCCAGCCTGTCGTAGGAACCGAAAGAGAGCAACTCCTCATAGCTGTCAAGCTGAAAGCTGATCCCGGTCCTGTACTGGTGGTTGGTGTTGCCCAGGATCGACTGGTAGATCAGGTTGGAATAGAGGTATTGCTGGTCAGCCCTGTAATCTGTCATCCCGAAGTATGCATCCTGATGATGGACAACTCCGGACAGCTGAAATCCCACACTGGTGAAAGGACGGTCCTCGAAGACCTTCCCCGCCTTGGCCCAGGCTTCCAGACGCCGCACATCCAGCCTGGTTCCCCAGAAGTTCTGCTCTTCCCGCGGTCTGTCCGGATCGAAGCCCGCCTGACCCCCAAGATGGTCAGCATAGACCACCTTGATGCCCATCTGGCTCTCAAAACCGTGTTCACCGGAAAATTTGAACCGTTGCAGGGCGATCAGGTTGCTTCCTGTGGGATGGTCCACAAATCCGTCCCCGTTGTGATCCAGCTGGAAGGGCCTCATGTCCCCATGCAGCAAAAGGCTCCCTTTCCATTTTTCGCTCAATGCGAAGGCGGTCATCACGTTCACTTCCATGGTCCCGTCACTGTTGCCGTATGCATTCACGAAAAGCCGTTCGCTCTTTTCCGGTTTGCGCAGCTCCACGTTGATCTGGCCTGTGATGCTCTCAAACCCGTTCACCACGGAACCAGCTCCCGTGTTCAACTGCATTCCCTCGATCCAGGAACCGGGAATGTAGGTGAGCCCGTACAAAGCTGAGAGTCCGCGTACGTCGGGCATATTCTCCCGGGTGATCTGCACGTAAGGCCCGGCCAGCCCCAGCATTTCGATCTTCCGCGTGCCAGTCACCGCATCAGTAAAGACCGCATCCACAGAGGGATTGGTTTCGAAACTTTCAGAGAGGTTGCAGCAGGCGGCCTTGGTCAACTCCTTTTCATGGATATTCTGGATATTGTATGCACTGCTGAAAGAGACCGATGTGGGTTTGATCCGGTGGGTCACCCGGACTCCCTCCAGCATGAGCGCACTTGAGAACCCGATTTCCACTTCAGCGGGTTCATGAATATGCAGGGTATCGCTTCCGAAACCTATATAACTGACGATCAGCATATGTGCTCCATCCTGCAGGTCAATGGTGAAATGTCCTTCCTCATCGGTAGTGGTCCCGGTTGAAGTTCCCATCCAGTATACGTTGGCACCGGCCAGAGGGATCTTCCCATCCTCTCCGCCTGTCTCGTATACAATACCCCTCACCGGGTTCACTGCCTCCTTCCCATGTTCCTGGTCCCCGGCTCCCGGAACCTTGTCATGGGCGGCAAAATCCCTGTATTTACAGCATAAAGGCAGCGCATCATACACCGGATCAGGTGCCAGCAGCACTTTCGTGTCGTGGCCGGCGCTTGAGATGTTGTAATGGAGCGTCTTCTCCTTGAACCTGCCCGGTTCCGTGGCTACGGTGAGCATCCGGGTATCGCTGTCCCAGGAGGCGCTTTTCACGCCCCTTGTTTTCAGGGCGGCGGTTTCAATCCGGTCCCTGCATTGTTCGCAGAGCCCGTTTACCCAGACCGAGAGGGTATCAGCTTCCTGGAAGTTATTCCCCCTGGTCTGGACACTGTATGCCATGAACAGTACATACAGCATGATCCATATTCTTGTTTTCATGGAAATTTTGTTTTAGTTAACTAATAAACCGGTATCCCGGGGGATTCTCAGTTAACTGAAACGGGGCGGGTGAAAAAGTGCTTCTCTGGTTTCGAACTGGTAAGAGGAGGTCAGGGTTCCGTAATGAATGACCTGCGGGGCAGGCTGGGCGCCGGATCTATGATGGTAAATGATCCCAACCATATGATAGCAGCAAATGCAATCACAACCGGGCGGGCACTGGTGCTCATGTTCCTTGCCGGATCTCTTTTTTTCACAGTCATGGTGAGAATCACAGCAATCCATGACAGCAGCGACATCAGCGTGCCGGCACTGAGATTCCATACTCTCCACGAATCTGTACAGACCCGTGAACAGCATGGCACAGAGCAGTATGTAGCTTGCCAGCTTCATATGCGGTAATAAGATAACAATTCTCAGGTTGGATTGTTTCAGAACCTGAAGTTCAGCCTGCCTGTGATGCCCTCGTAACCCCAGCCCCGGGTTCCTTCACCGGTCCTTTCCCTGAAACCGATGAATACGCCGAGGTCGACAAGGAAAAAGATCTCATTCAGGCTGTATCCGAACTGCAGATAGTTGGGCACACCGGGGGTATGGATGTAGCCCAGGTACAGGGATTCTCTCCAGAGCCTTTCACTGAACCATGGCAGGTACTTTAACAGCAGGTACGAAGAGGTCAGTGTCGCATGGAGATCCACCCAGTACCTGCTGGTGCTTGATTCGTAATACTCTGTGAACATCGCTGCCTGGTCAAGTCCCGCCATATCCACATAGAACGAATTAGTCTTAAAGTGTTTGAAATCAGAGAAATGAATCGATGTAGTGTCTGGAAAGTAACCAAATCCGGCCGACCACTCCATCCGCGACAGCAAACCCACATCAAAAGAGTGGCTGATGCCTGTCTCCAGCACAGAGAATTCGGACCATCCGCTCTCCTCCAGCGGGAAAGCCTTCCGGCAGGAGAGTGAGAAAGTGGGCCAGTCTGAGCCGCGCAGCTCTTTCCGGTAATTCCGGACCACATAGTACTGCCGCGGGGTGTATTCCAGTTCGACACCGGCCATGAGCCTCCGGTGATCCAGGAGTTCACCGGCGTCCCTGGGCCGCCCGCCGGGTGTGTTCGGCGTAAACCTCTCCTCTTCGGCATTTCGGAAGAAGAATGAAAAGTAATTCCGGTCGTCAAGCCGGTTCTGCAAACCATACGTCGCGGAGGCGGTCAGCACCAGTCCATTGGTCAGATCGATGCGGTTGTAAAGTGTGGCATCGACCTTTTCGTATAGCTTCATGCAGTTCTGCCGCAGGAAAAGCGTGTAGATCATGTTGGTGGTGGAGGGAATACCCGACTGGCTGTTGAAGTCCGATGAGGTGTAATTCAGGGTAAGCGCCACTTTTCCACGAGCCATCGGCGCATAGAGCAGGTCTGAAGTCCAGCTTACCAGCGGGGCGTTCCGGTGAAAGGCATACCCTGCCGTAAGAAAGGACCGTATCACCCTGACACTGTCAGGTCTCCATTCCATCCTCAATTCCTGTCCGTAGGAGAATCCGTCAACCGTATTGTACCCCAGCATTTCAAGATCGACCAATCCGCTGTGCGTAAACCTGAACCGCCCTTTCCCGGCGGTGTATGTTTTGCCGTATACCAGGTTTCTGAATGGCCTGCCTTTCCGCCTGGATACCTGAACAGAATCCCTTGCCTGGGTTGGCCCGCCTGTACCCAAAGTGGAATCCCGCACCCGGAGCGTTATCTGTTCTTCCGGGGTGAGCGGAATGGGCCGCACAAGGTTCCAGTAGGCCGAATCGTTCTTCACTGCATCCTCGGCCACTGAAAAGGTTGTCCCGGTCTGGTTCAGTTCTTCCCCCTGCGCCCCCTGATCTGCCTTTTCAGCCTCTTTCTCCATCAGCTTGGAGAGTTTCACGACCTCCCGGTTGGTGAGCTCCTCTTTCTTCAGCAGTTCATTGATCTTCTCCTGCTCCCGGGAGACCTGCTCCTCTTCCCCTGCAATGTTCCCGCCGGTTTCGCCCGTCCTGTCCATGGCTGTGAAATATGCTTCGGGCAGATTCGGGTTCAGGGTTACATCCGTGTACTTCAATGATGAAACATAGGTGGCCGTCCCTTTCACTCCGACGATCTCGATGTTGGCCTGGATCTTATGGCTGACCGGCAGCCAGGCATCCATGATCACATTGGCATAAAGCTGCTGCAGGAAAATGGTTCCTGCAATGGTATTCAGTGAGAGGTCAGAGGAGTGCAGGCACCAGAGATCCTCCACAATGTAAAGATAGCCCTCCACCAGTTGCTGGCTTTTTCGCTTGGGTGTGACTTTGATCTTATTGACGATCCGTGTTCCCTCCATGAAGGTGCCTTCGAAGCTGAACCGGTAATAGACAAAAGCGTTCCGTGCCAGGGGGGAGACCACTCCTTCGATCTGCTGCTGGTAGAGGCTTGCATTGATATAGTCCATGGGATTCACATTGTCGGCATACCCCGGAAGGGTGTTCTGGGAGGCAATCACGCGCATTTCGTATTTATCGGGTGCGTTGAACCGGACCTCGTTCAGGGATTCAAGCATGTATGCCTCATCCTCCTTTACGTCAACCTCGTTGGCCCGGATCCTTTTGGCAATGGCTTTTGGCATCTCGTTGATGATGGCTGCGCCCTTGATGTAGATCTCTGCCTCGTAACTGGAGACCTCGTGGAGGTGGTAGTTGGCAAGACCGATGGCCTTTCGCATGATCCAGTAGGCAGGGTCCTCCCCCGTGGCGCTGATCCTTACCTCGGGGAT
>CAYXUD010000046.1:0-6827 GCA_964467775.1 uncultured Bacteroides sp.
GGATGCGGGCCCAGGGCTTGTAGGAAAACAGGCCGATGCCTCCGATAATCCCCAGGCAGGAGAAGAACAGGATCAGCAGTGAGATGGTTCCGCCCAGGAAGGTCAGCACCTGGTTGGCAATGGGTTCATAATCCACCATGCTGTTGGCAAAATTAAAGGTAATGTATACTGCAAGGGCCCCGAGCAGACCGAGGATCCCGAATCCCACATGCAGTGCTCCCACGAAGGAGACGTGCTGTTTCATGTTTCTCTGTTCCATGGGTGGTTAGTTTTATTTGGTTATCAGACAAGAAGCTTGCTGATCAGGCAAGTTATGAAAATTACAGCGATAATCTCCACTAATCGGCATCATAGAGTTTTATGAATTCGTAAAAATTACCGCTCCAGTCAAGGAACTTTAAGAAAGAGGCGAAAGAGAGGACCAGGGTGGCAGTGTTTTCATTGGGGTGGAAACTGATCTTCCGCGCTGACTGCAATGCTGCATCAAGGAACAGGTGCACATGCCTATCCCTGTCGTTGATCAGCCCGAACACCGATACGGAACCGGCTGTAAGGCCGAGGTATTTTTCCATGCGGTGCGGTGAGGCAAAAGAGATCTTACCCTGTTTCAACCGCTGTTCAAGATCACGGATATTCAGTTGCCTGTCATGCCTGAGGATCACCAGGTAATGCCGGTTCCCTTTGTGGTTCCTGAAAAACAGGTTCTTGCAATGTGTGGCATCGATCCGGTCCCAGTAAGGGAGCGCTTCCTCTACTGTGGGGACCGGGGGGTGTTCGTGGATCTCATATGGAATACCCAGGCTTTCCAGAACCTGCAGTACTTTTTCCCGGTTCGTCATCATGTCAGTTTGTTCCTAAAAATAGTTGAATATTTTTTTCATATTTGGGGATCAGGTGAAAAAACAGCTATGACCGACCGCCTTCTGACGATAACAGGGATGATCCTGCTTGTTTTTCTGGGCGTGGGATGTCACGTGGAAGTGGACAGGGGGCCCTTCCCCATCGAATGGGATGAGGAGATGGTGGCCGGAAAGGCCCGGTACCTCGATTCTTTGAAAGTTGCAGGTCCAGGCGACCGCTTACCCAACATCGTGCTGATCCTGGTGGATGACCTGGGCAAAAATGATGTTTCCACTTATGATCCAAAGGGTGTCTTCGCACCGGCCATTGACCGGCTGGCCCGTAACGGAGTGAAATTCAACAGTGCCTATTCAACCAGCCCGGTTTGCAGTCCTTCCCGTGCGAGCCTTCTGACCGGGAGGTACCAGCAGCGGTTCGGCTTTGAGCGACAGCCCATGAACCGCTATGCCCGGAACAGGTTGGAATACTGGATCGTGGAGCACTTCATCAATACAGCGCCCATGCAGCTTTTATCCCCTATGGCCACTCCCCGCAAAGAGGAGATAGAAAAACAGGGGATCCCCCCGGGAGAGCTTTTGCTTTCAGAGGTTTTAAGCAGGAGGGGGTATCGAACCGGTATTTTCGGCAAATGGCATCTTGGATACAGTGAGGCATTCCTGCCCAGCCGAAGGGGATTCCATGAACAGTACGGATTCTACGAAGCTTTCACCCATTATGCCCCGGAGCATGACCCCGGAATCATCAATTACCGGCACGATTATTTTGCCAACAGGCACATATGGAGGCAGAAACGAAAAAGGACATGCGCCATCAGGGAAAACAACAGGGTGATCGATGAACCGGAATACCTTACTTTCGCGATTGCAAAACGTGCCTGCCGGTTCATGAAAGAGAACGGGGAAGTTCCTTTCTTTCTTTATGTACCATTCAGTGCTCCCCATACCCCATTCCAGGTGCCCGTGGAGTATTACAACCGGTTCGGGCACGAGGAGGATAAGAACAAAAGGGTTTATCACGGGATGATCTCCGCTCTCGATGACGCGATCAGGATGATCCTTGATCAAATGGATCAGCTGGGCATATCGGAGAATACGCTGGTTATTTTCGCAAGCGACAACGGAGGGGCCACCTACACCGGTGCCACAGATAACGGGATCCTGAAAGCAGGAAAATTCTCGCAGTTCGAAGGGGGGATTAATATTCCCATGATCGTTTCATGGACGGGACACCTGCCCGCCGGAACGGAATACGACTCACCCGTTTCGCTGATGGATATTTTCCCCACCTGTGCATCCCTGGCAGGGATCACTTTGCCCGGTGACCGGGCACTGGACGGGGCAGACCTGCTTCAGGTCCTTGACAGCGGGCACCCGGACAAGGACACCAGGCCCCTGTTCTGGCGGACCGATTTTAACAAGGCGGTTCGTTCCGGTCCCTGGAAGCTGGTATGGAACACCAGGGATGATCAGGTGTTCCTTTACAACCTGGAGGATGATCCCGGTGAACAGGTCAACCTGGCATCCGGTCATCCGCAAAAGCTTGAGGAACTTCAGCAGATGATCGAAGACTGGGAGTCCGACATGAAGGATCCTTTGTGGCCAGGGGTCATGGAATTCAGGTTCGACCTGGACGGCGAGTTAACCCTATGGGCCATATAGGAATTATCGCGACCGGATAAGGTTGGTCAGCTGAACTCTGTTCTTTACCCCGGTTTTCACGAAGATCCTGTGGATGTGGTCCTTTACGGTCTGAAGGGAGATAAAGAGCGCATCACTGATCTCCTGGTTGGACAATCCCTTGCATATGAGCTGTATCACTTCGCGTTCCCTCTTTGAGATCTCAAATTCTTCTGAGAAACTGGTCAGCAGATCCTCAAAATCTTCCCGGACCGATGCAGTCTGACCGTGGTATTTTTCCAGGTAAAGGTTCAGGAACAGTATGGGTATCAGGTGCCAGGAAAGGAAGATAATCACAAATATATATGGAACAACTTCATGAACCTCGTCAAGGAGGAACGAACTGCAGGTAAGGATCATGAAAAGGAAATACCACAACCCGAACACCCGGGCAAAGGAGCGTTCATGCTGCACCAGTTTCCCTGACAGGAACAGGGAGATCAGGAAGGCTGTGGTGTATATGCCGGCCATCAAACCCGTAAATACCCATCGCTGGACAGCAACCAGTACCTGGTACTCCCCGATTTCAAACCTTGTGAGCCTGACCACGAAAATCCCGTAGAGAATAAATGCCACCACAGCAACAGAGAAATAGATAATGGTAAAAACGATCGATACCTTTTTCAATAACAGTTCAGCCATGCACCGCAACAGCATATATTTTGAAAGCACAAGCAGGGGGATCCCGAGCAGTATGGCAAAGAGCCTGGCCGAATAGATGGTATCCGGGTCTGTTCTCATATGGATAAACAGGTGCTCAAGAATCCCTGACCCGATCAGGCTGTAGGCGGCGAAAATATAGAGAAAAACCAGGTAGTAGAAGAAGCTGCTCACGAAAGGCAACCTGTACTGCCGCATCAGCTGGAAGGCAAAAAAGATGGCGATGGCACCTGCCACAAGCGGTATGCATATCAGTATGAGACACAGGGGATCTTGTATGCGATGGGGATGGATGCGGTAATATACGAAATCCTACTTTGGTAGATGCCAATGCCTGTCCCAACTTTGGTTGGAAAAATATTAATACTACTAAAGTCTGTAGGTTTCGGGCAACCTGTATGGTAGATTTGGGTCAGGAATCAAAATGAACAAAAATGGTTACCATACACAACGCTCAGCAGTATGAATTTTTACCCGAAGCGGGAAGAAGCTACAACCTCGGCTGGAAAATAATGGGGATCTATTTTGTGGAACTCCTTGTGATCGGGATTATCTATGCGGTCCTGTCAGGACCCACCGGAGCCTTTCAGTGGAAGGTCAATGACTTTGAATGGTATATGGCGCCCCTGGCACTGTTTTCCATGGCCTACGGGATCTTTGTGGCAGGCCCCATCGGGTACGGGGCGAAATGGGCATTCCTCAAAGCGGTCAGGGGGGAACGGGTTGAGATCAGGGATATCTTCGCGGTCTTTCAGAGGAATTACTGGAATGCGGTGATCGCAAATATCGTGGTGGCCGTGATCGTTGGTCTCGGGATCGTCATGCTGATCGTTCCCGGGATCATCTTTGCCTGCCGCCTGGCCTTCGTGCCCTACCTGGTGGTGGACAGAGAGATGGATGTGATGGAGGCCCTGAGGGTGAGCTGGGACATGACCAGGGGCTACGGTTGGAATATCTTCTTCATGGGATTCCTGGCTTTCTGGATAGTGATTGCCGGGTTCATTATGTTTTTCGTAGGGGTATTCATCTCCATCATGTGGATTTCAACATCCTTTGCGACCATGTACCATGCCGTGGAGCTGAAGAACGGCGTGCCACAGGTCACCTACACCGGGGAACAGAACCAGGTGAAATGATCGCCGATCCTGAACAGGAGCTGAAGTAAAGATTAAAAGCCGCTTATTCTCCTGTAATAGGGAATATAGTCATCTGCTGCTTTGGCGCTTTTCAGCGTAGGCTGTTCATAAACCAGGCTTTCCGGATAATAGAAGAATAACTTTGCATTGCCGTTTCCCTCTTCATATTCATAGGTGATCTTGTCGCCATCTTCATCCAGCCATTCAGCTAAATAGCCGTTGCTGTCGTAATCATAAGTTACCCTGTGGTATGGCTCAGATTGCCATCCGTTGGTCAGCGTATCAATTACAAAGTAGTCAATTCTGAAGAGCCGGTTATCAGCATAGGAATATTCGGATTTCACAGATTCGTAACATCTGCCTGAATTATCATAGTTGAAGTCAATCCAGCCTGACATATGATCTCCAGAATACGAAAAGGTCTCTCTGTCGCTTGGAGTCCAGACACTTGAATTATTAAGGTATTCATAAAGGTATTCCGATAACCTGCCATTCTGGTACGAGTATTCTGCCCTTCCATCCTGCTTGAAAACGCCATCAACATCATCGTAGCTTTTCCATCCGGTGAGATCGGTGCCCGAATACTGGTATACCCATTTCCAGCTTATTTTCAGCTGATCGTCGTCAACACTGAAGTAGAGCTCTTCCATCATCAGGTTATTCTGGATAATATATTCACTCCTGCTTGTTATTTCTGGGTTGCCATATGTTAAATTGGAACGGGTAGCTGTAGTAACACTGCTGCCATACTCGAACTCCACGATCCGGTCCTCTTCCCAGCTGCCATAATCATCCTTCTCGTGATGAATCATCTGAATCAGCTGGTCGTTATTGTTATAATAGAATACCCATTTATAGTCAGAGTCGTCGCCTCCACTGTCGTCATAGATGACCTGCTTGATCCTGTGAGAATTCTTCCCATCCTCTTTGTCACAAGAAAGCAACAGGGGGATCGCCATACAGGCAAAAACCAGGATTTGAATCTTCATGGGGGTCTGTTTTAATTTAGACAAAGCGGACTCCTTCTGTCCGGTGGTCTAAAGTTAATTTACCAGCATGACAAAACCCACAAAACACCATTCTAATTTTAGAAGCAATGCAAAAACGTGACATAACTTCTGTACCGTATCCCCGGAGAAGCAGCTGTCTGTTTGACTCATATACCAGAAGAGAGTAACTTGCATTGACTATCCCGGTTCAGGCAACAAAATGATTAAAGCACAATGATTCATTGGACAAAGGCTGAAATTTCATCGCATCACTTGAAACAATTTCGACCCGATTGATAAAAAGGAGAAGATCAAATGACAGAAAAAAACAATGCTGGATTCCTTAAGATTGTAGTATTAATCTATGCCGTGGTATGCTTAGTCTACGGGCTGGGTTTTGCTATTGTGCCGGACTCTCTGGTAGAACTGTCCGGCAGTGAACCTGTATTTCATGGCTGGCTGCGCTGGCCGGGTGGAGTACTAATCGCGTTGGGAATAGGGGCCATACTCGTATTCCTGAAACCTGAAGGCCAGGGTATATTTGTTACCACAATCGCGATTGGAGCACTCCTGGCCGGGCTTGCGCTGCTGTGGGCATGGATCACCATCGAGGAAGAAGTAAATGTATGGTTTACTGCGTTCCCGGCTATTCTTTTGCTGGTCGTGGCGGCACTGCTTATCTGGAGCCGCCAGGCGGCAAAAAAAATCCTCTATCCTGAATGAACCCGTGAAGTTCCATCCTCTGATGATTTTATACAGGAAGTTAAATCCAAACCAAATAACCCATTTGTAGATCAAATGGACAATCCGGGTCGAAATTGTTTTTGAGGTAGTTTATTATTGAACTGTAACAGATGAAATACATCCTCCGGAACAGATAATTGAGAAACTGGCGGTATGACCATTTTGTGTAACTGTACAATCAAATGAAGCAATACCAGGAGCGCAACCAAGATTGGTATAAGTATATCCTTGATACTTAACGCTATTACAACCAACTATTTCTGGTTCCTCATTTTTCTCGCATGAGAACAGTAAAATTGCAAATGCAGCGATTGCTGACATACGTACGATTTTTTTCATTTTTATAAGCTTTTAATGAGTTAAATAATTGAGATTAATTCAATTGTAAATCTTATGATAAATTCTTACTCATCATTAAAAAATCCTGATGGCACGCAAACACAAATCGCCAACCTTATTAACAGAATACTGGCCTCCATCATCGAAAAAGGGGCTGTCATCCCAGAAATTTTGAGCCCAAACGTTATCCTCATCAACCTGCGAGGAACTCCAGTAAAGGAAGTTTGAAAAATTACCCAGTTCTTGCACATGAAGATTTTGATACATCAAGTCCAGTTCATCTTTTGATGGCAAAAACCAATCACTAAATCCATTCAATTCCAGCTGGTCGCAGATGCGTGCTGCGGTGCCATTAGCGAGGCAACTATTCACTATGGCAGTGGTATTTGCTTGACCTGTGCCAGCCGCAGTACTCGTTCCTG
>CAYXUD010000047.1:0-10946 GCA_964467775.1 uncultured Bacteroides sp.
ATCGCCATGAATGCCCTCTACCGCCCGGGCCCCATGGAATATATACCCAGCTTTATCAACCGGAAGCACGGAAAGGAGAATATCGAGTATGACCTTCCCGAAATGGAGGAATACCTGAAGGATACCTATGGCATTACCGTATACCAGGAACAGGTGATGCTGCTCTCCCGGAAGCTGGCGGGATTCACCAGGGGTGAGGCAGATTCGCTCAGAAAGGCCATGGGCAAGAAGATCAAGAAGATGATGGACGAGCTCAAGGTGAAATTCGAGCAGGGCTGTCTGAAAAACGGTATCCCAAAGCAGAAGATCGAGAAGATCTGGACCGACTGGGAGGCGTTCGCCCATTATGCATTCAATAAGTCACACTCCACCTGCTATGCCTACGTTTCCTACCAGACTGCCTACCTCAAAGCCCACTACCCGGCAGAATTCATGGCTGCCGTACTGAGCCGGAATATCACTGATATCAAGAAAATAGGGCAGTTCATGGATGAATGCAGGCGGATGTCCATCCAGGTACTGGGCCCCGATGTGAATGAAAGCAATGTGCGGTTTACGGTGAATGAGCGGGGGGATATCCGGTTTGGCCTGGGTGCCATCAAGGGGGTCGGTGAAAATGCTGTGCAAAGCATCATTGAGGAGCGCACCCGGAACGGTCTTTTCAGGGATATTTACGATTTTTCGGAACGGAACGACCTGCACCAGGTGAACCGTAAGAATTTTGAAGGCCTGGCCATCGCCGGGGCATTCGATTGTTTTGAAGAGATATTCCGCAGCCAGTACATGGAGACGGTGGAGGAAGAGGAGCCCACCTTCATTGAACAGCTGATCAAGTACGGAAACAAGATCCAGTTTGAACGGGAAACGCCCCAGCAGAACCTCTTTGGGGAGATCAGTTCAGTCCCCATCCTGAAACCTGAACCCCCCGATGTGAACAGGTGGGATGATTCCACAAAATGCAAGAAAGAGAAGGAGCTGATCGGCATATACCTCTCCTCCCATCCGCTTGACAAGTACAGGCTGGAGATCGAATCGTTCTGCCCGAACACCCTGCATGAACTGAGCGACCTTCAGCAGCACAGCGGCCGGGACCTGGTCTTCTGCGGCATGGTCAAGAGTATCAGGGATGGAGTGGACCAGTGGAGGAACAAGCCCTACCTGCTGGCACAGCTTGAGGATTACAGCGATACCTTCAACATCCGCCTCAAGAACGATGACTATGTCAATTTCAAGCAGTTCTTCAGACCCGATGTGGCCCTGATGATCAGGGCCGGTGTGAATGAGTGGAGCCCCAGGGAGGAACCGGCAAAGAAGATCTATTCGCTCAAGCTGAAAATGGTGCATATGCTGGCTGATGTCAGGGAAAAGCTGGTCAGGTCGGTGGATCTGATTGTGGACGTGAACCGGGTGGACCGTGAAATGATAGAGGAGATTGACCGCTTTACCGTCAGCGAAAACGGTAAACTCCTCAGGTTCAGGATCCACGATCCGGAGAGCCAGATGCAGGTCAGCCTCTTTTCCAGGAAAAAGCAGGTGGCGCTGACCGATGAATTCATCGATTTCCTGAAGGAGAGCACAGCCTTTGAGTTCCGTTTTACATAACCGATTTTTTTATATTTTTGACCCCAAATCAATTCTGAGTTACGATGGCAGTTGAAGCAACAGACGGCAATTTCGATGAGTTAGTATTGAAAGCCGATAAACCGGTTATTGTTGATTTCTGGGCCGAATGGTGCGGCCCGTGCCGCATGGTCGGGCCCATTGTGGAAGAGGTGGGCGCAGAATACGACGGGAAAGTCTTGGTGGCCAAGGTGGATGTGGATATTAACCCGGGGATAACCGCTAAATTCGGGATCCGGAACATTCCCACCATTCTTTTCTTCAAGAACGGCGTGGTCGCTAACAAACAGGTGGGTGCGGTTCCGAAAAGTACGATCGTCAGTAAGCTTGAACCGCTTCTTTAGAACCTCCTGCCGACCACAAGGATATCATCCAGCTGTGCCACGTCGCCCCTCCACTTCTCAATGGTCAGGTCAAGGATCCTGCGCTGCTGGTCCATGGGCTGGTCCTGGATCCTGAGGATCAGGTCTTTCAGGTTGTTGTACTTGAACTTTTTCATCAGCTCCCCTCCGAACTGGTCGGCATACCCGTCTGAAAAGAGGTAGATCGTATCCCCGGGCCGCACCTCCACCCTGTGGTTGGTGTACTCAATGTTCGTGTTTATGGAGGAGCGGCCGATGGAGACCTTATCTGCCTTAGTCTCCATGATTTCACCTTCCCTGACCAGGTACAACGGATTGAATGCACCTGCGAATTCAAGGAGATGCTCATCCGGAATATAGCAGGCCAGCGCCAGGTCCATCCCGTCCAGCACATCCCCTGCATCGCTTCGCTGGTGCAGTGTGGAGACCACCTCTTTGTTCAGCTGCGTCAGGATCTTCCCCGGTTCAAGGATCCCGTATTCACGGACGATCTTGGTCAGTGAATTGTGACCGATGATCGACATGAATGCGCCCGGCACACCGTGACCGGTACAGTCCACCGCTGCGAGGAACTGGCGGCCGTCCACCTCCTGGAACCAGTAAAAATCACCGCTTACGATATCCTTGGGCTTAAACAAAACGAAAGTATCCTTGTACGGCGGTCTCTCCGGAAGGATGGCAAACTGGATCCTCTTTGCATACCTGATGCTGTCGGTGATATCCTTGTTCTTCTGGGCCAGTTCCTCCTTTTGCGCCACCACCGTGGCGGTCCTGTCCCTCACCTTCTCTTCCAGGATGGCGTTTTCCCTCCGCAACGCCCTTTCCCTCACTTTGATGAAGGCAAAGATCAATACCCCTGCTGCAAAGATCATCGCCAGGATGAAATACCAGGTTAAATAGAACGGGGGCCTGATATAGAACTGGAAGGAGACAGGTTCTGTATTCCACACTCCCTCGCTGCTCCTGGCCCTGACCATGAACCTGTACCTACCATGCCTCAGCGCGGGGTAGGTCACCTGGGTCTGCGGGACCGGCGGACGCCAGTCATGGTCCACTCCCTCAAGCATGATCGAGTAGAGGACCGCATCCGGATTCAATGTGATGCAGCGGTATTCAAATATCATGGAGTTCTGCTTGTGGGAAAACCGCTGGTCCCTGCTCAGGGGGAATGGTTCATGGTTCACCTGGAACCCGGTGATATGGGTCAGCGGCTCTGTGGCCCTGATCCCCTCCGCGGAAGGGGTATAGCAGGTGGCACCCTCCACTGTTCCGAACCACATATTCCCTTTATTATCCATCATCGTCGCATTGTGCCTGGTCTCGATGCCGACAAAACCGCTGCTGGGGGTAAAGGCATAAAGCTTCTCCTCACTTCTTATGAAGGTGTTCAGCCCTTTGTTGGTACCAATATAGATATTGTTGAACCTGTCGCAGCTCAGCTGGTTGATCAAATTTGCCAGCAATCCATCCTCTGCCGAAAACGTTCTGATGACCTGCTTCTCAGCGGGATGGTAGAGCATGACCCCCCTCCCTTCTGTCCCGATCCAGATATTCCCGTCCAAATCCTCCGCAAAGCAGCGGGGTGTGAAATCAAACCCCAGGTCGAGCCGGCCAATGGAATCCCCTTCGATCACCGACACCCCTTTCCCCGCAGAACCCACCCAGATACGGTTCCCCGCATCTGCAAAGACCGCAGAGATATCACTCCCTTTCAGCCCGTTGAGCTGTGTAAGCAAGTCCACCCGCCGGTTCTCAGTTTCAAAGTAGACCAGCCCCTCCATGGTCCCGATCCAGAGGTTGTTCTCCGCGTCCAGGTCCATGGCTGTCACCTGAAGGTTGCTGATATTGTTGTTGATCAACGGGTCGAAGAAGAAGCGCCCGTTCCTGTCATAGCTGAACACGCCCTGGTTCAGGGAGCCAATCCATATGGTCCCCTTCCCGTCCTGCTTTAAAAAGGTGATCCTTACCCCCTTTAATTCTTCGAAATCCCTGAAAGACCCTGCACGGGAACCAGCCCCCAGTATGGAGATCCCTTCATCGGTCCCGAACCACACCTCCCCGTTCCCATCCTGCAGGATCGACCATACCTGTGAGCTGATCAGACCATCGTCCTCGAAATAGGAGACGAAATGATTTCCCTTGTAAACACAAAGCCCGTTCTCATGGGTCCCGATCAGGATGTTCTCCTCCCTGTCCTGCATGATCGTCCATATCTTCATTCCGGGCAATCCGTTCTTCGAACTGAACAGGTCAATTTCATCCCCGCTGCTGATGCGCACCATCCCGCCGCCCCAGGTGCCGGCCCAGACATTTCCAAGCTTATCCTCGAACAGCGTGCTTACCCAGTTGGAGGTCAGGCCGGCTTCGATCAGGTCAAACATGGTGGATTGATCCGTCTCAGGGTCATAACGGTAAAGTCCGCCGTTATACTTGCCAAACCAGATATTTCTCCGGTGGTCGGCCATGATGCATGTGGTTGCATAGTACTGCGGGACCCCGTTCTTGATCACGTTGTCGAACCGTGCACTGTCCCTGTTGTATACCTTCACATTCGGATCGGTCACGAAATAGAGCTCCCCGTGCGGGCCGACATAACCTCCGAAAACCCTGTCGGAGATCTCGCTCCCCTTATACTTCCGGAACACAAGATCCCTTTTCTCAGCCGCAGGGTTCAGCATTTCGATCACCCCCGAGGCCTGGGTGGTGATCCAGATGTGTCCCGCCGAATCCTCCACGATCGAAGTTACATTCGAGCTGATTAGGCTGTCCAGCCTCTCTATCTCCTCAAACCCCTTTTCTCTGTACCTGGATACCCCGCCACCGGTATGGCCAAACCAGACAGAGCCGTTTCGGTCCTCGCAGATGGCCCTGACCCCGTTTTCCGCCAGTCCGTTACCGCTTGAATAATTGGAGAACCGGGTACCGTCAAAACTTGATACTCCTGCCTGAGTACCCAGCCAGTAAATATCCTCGCTGTCCTGGATGACCTTGAACACGGTTGACTGGGCCAATCCCTCCGATACCGAGAACTGCTTGAAAAAGAGCTGCTGTCCCTGCAGAAGGAAGGATACCATGGCCAGCATAAGAAAAACAATCCGTCCCCGCAGCGGAAGACGAATTGCCCTTGCAAACCAGTGTTCAGACATCTTGCTGTTAATATGCTTTCGGGATAAAGAAGAAGGTGCCGTCTTCATCCTCAAGTCCGGCAATTTTCCCGAACTGCGGTTTCTGCTGGTTGCTGTTCACGACCGCCGTGGTGACCTTCTGAACAATCCTCTCGATGGGCACGCAGTCGTCCGGGTTATTGGCCAGAACAGTGGCAAAGGTCCTGGTGAACTGGCTGTCATCCACTGCCAGCTCATAACCTGCCGATGAAAAGACCTGTGAAGACTTGAACCGGGTGGCTTCCCAGTCGTTGCAGCTCCTCTCCTGGAGCCCGTTTCGCATGGCCTGATAAAAACTGGGGCCCGACTCGCATGCATCCGTGATGACCAGGGTATGGTTCAGAAAGTCGGGATACGACTGCATGGAGGCTTTCAGCGCGTTGACGTTGAAATAGGTGAATTCATCATCGCGGTTGGCATCAACGGGGATCCAGTACCCGGTTTCATTGATATATTTGCCGTGCCCCGCATACCAGACCAGGATCGAATTGACCCTGTTGCTCCGTATCAGGTCGCGCAGTTCGATGGCGAAGAACCTTTCCAGGTCCTGCTTGGTCATGTTCTTCTTATGAATGAAATTGTGTATCTGGTATTTCGCCAGTGCCCTCTTCATAAGTGTGACATCTTTCGTGGGCCCTTCCAGGCTGGCAAAAGACTCATAATTGGAATTCTCAATGAACACCGCCCAGGTCTTGCCCATGGGATTATCTCCAAAGGCCTGGGCATCCCTGTTGAGGGTAAACTGGGTTTCCGACTGGTTCCCGAACTCATCCTCGACCTGAACGTTGATCCTGGTCTTGTTCCCGACCCTCACCATGGCAGAGAAGGAAGGATTCAGGTCGCTGGGGATATAGCTGGCCGAGACACTGTCAATAAAAATCTGGGAGATCCTGCTCTCGTCCTCAATTTTTCCCTCCATGTAGATCACCGGCTCATCACTGTCCAGGTAAAGGATGTTATTTTCAGAACCGTAGGGGGCGATCATCTGGACCACGGGAGGATCAGTTTCGGTCCGTCTGATCGTGAAGATGGCCGTCTCGGCATTGTCGTAAACATCGGTGACCTGGACCGTGATCTGGTCCGATTCCCTCACATTGACGCTTGCGAGGAACTGGTAACCCTCCTCTGTTTTTTCGACCGGTACGGTAAAATTGTTCACCTGCAGCGATTTGATGCCGCTTTCATCCTGAATGAGACCGGTCACAGCGATCACCTGTTTGCCCCTGGGAATATCCACGCTGTTGTCCTTCTTTGAAACCGGCTCAACCAGTGTCACGGCCGGTTTGTTCTCTTCCCTGTTCAGCTCGAACATGCGCTGGGTGGCCTCCTCGTGCAGCCGCTGCGCATTGCCGTTATATTTGGACATGGCCAGCAGCTTTTCATAATCTGCAAGCGCCTTGGGATAATCCCGGATCTCCTCATAGGCCCCGGCCCGCTTGTAATAAACCTCGGCCAGGTTGGGATCCAGCTCGATCACCTTTGTGTAGTCGATAATGGCAAATGCAGCCTGGTTCAGCGCGGAATAATACTCTCCCCTGTAGAGATAGATCTCCGGCTCGTCAGGGTACTCAATGGAGGCAATGGAAAGGACCTCGATGGCCTTGGGGTAATTCTTCTGTGCTGCCAGCACCTGGCTTTGAAGCAGCAATCCTTCCAGGTGCCCGGGTTCAAGTTCCAGCACCTCCATCACGGAACTGTAAGCACCAGTGTAATTCCCCGACCGGTAAAGCAGGCTGGCCAGCGCATAGTGTGCCCCGGCCACGCGCCGGTTCTTTTCGATGGAATTCCGGTAGGCCGCTTCTGCCTCATCGTACATTTCCAGCTTCTCGTAAACCTGTGCCAGGTTATAGTAACCATTCTCATCCTCCTTCAGCTTCAGGCACCTCTGGCAATCATCGAGTGCCTCCTGGTAGCGGCCCATTTCCATCAGTACCACAGACCTGGCCTGGAAGGCTTCCAGGAAATTGTTCTTCATGTCTACAGCCTTGTTCAGCTTCGACAGTGCCTCTCCGTCCTTGCCCTGTAGATGGTAAGCCATCCCGGAGTAGTAATAGAGCTCGGGATCCTTCTCGTTGAACACGATGGCCCTGTCAAAATCGGTGGCCGCCTTTTCGTACTCCTCAAGCTTGGTGAAGGCAATGGCCCGCTGAATGTATGCCTTTTCGTAATCGGGATCCAGTTCGATGGCATTCGTGTACTGTTCGATGGCATCCCTGAAGTTCATCTTCTTCGCAAACTCCTCCCCTGCCCTGAAATACTGTTTCGCCGATTGGGCCTGCACCATCAGGGTCCCTAACAGAGAAAACAGGATCAGTATAATAGCTTGACGTTTCATCATCATATCTCTTTTCAGTATTGTACGAACCTTCTTTTCCAAAGTTACTTAAAATGTTATATTTTAGACAAATATAGGAATTCTGTGCATGAACGGAACGGTTTCCTTAATGAACACACCGGGAATGGTTCATGAAAACCTCCAGGGTGGTATCCCTGAACCTGACCCTTTCCACAGGCTCCCCCGCGATCACCGGGGCCTTCACCCCCTGGCTGAATGACACCTTGCCCGTAAGGACCCTGGCCTCGTCCCACAGGCCCGACCGGAGGAATGATCCGTGAAGCGCCGCCCCTCCCTCCACAAATACGGAAAGGATCTGCTGGTCATACAACTCCTCCAACAGATCCTCCAGGTCGTACGACGGTTCCACGTGGATGGATCGGATCCTGCCTGAATATTTCCCTGTTACCCCTGTAAAAACAATGGTATCCTGCGATCCGTCCAGGATCATGGCATCGGCCGGCAACCGCCCGTTCCGGTCCAGGATGATCCTTACCGGCTGGTCCCCGGACCACCTGCGCACATTCAGCCTGGGATTGTCTGTGATCACCGTATTGGTCCCCACCATGATGGAGCTTTCATCCGATCTCCATTTATGCACCAGTGTCCGGCACACGTCACCTGTGATCCAGCGTGTCCCTACCGGGTCGCCCGGCTCCCTCACAAAATCGATGTATCCATCCACGGTCTGCGCCCATTTCAGGATCACATAGGGCCTTTTCATCACGTGGAAATGAAAAAACCTGCGGTTCAGGTGGTAGCCCTCAGCCTCCAGGCAGCCCGGTTCAACCTGCACACCTGCCTCCTCCAGCTGCCTGACACCCTTTCCGTTCACACTTGGAAAGGGGTCCAGGTTGGAGATCACCACCCTGCGGATCCCCTTCTGCAGGATCAGCAGGGAACAGGGGGGTGTTTTCCCATGGTGGGCACAGGGTTCCAGGTTGCAGTAGAGGACCGATTCCGGAAGCAGTGACGGTTCCTTCACGGCACGGATCGCATTGACTTCGGCATGGGGTCCCCCGAATTCGTGGTGAAAGCCCTCCCCGATGATGCGGCCGCCATGAACGATCACACTCCCGGTCAGCGGATTGGTGTGTGTCAGGCCCAGCCCCTTGCGTGCAAGCTCAAAGCACCGCCGCATGTATATTTCATCCATTGCTGTCAACCCGAACAGTCATAATGATTACTTTTGATCATGCTCCAAAACCATGCCACACTCAAAGAGACCAGGTTGTACCTCTGCCGGGAGCTCCGGAAAGTATACCCTGAAAGCGAAACCGCCTCGATGATCCCGGTGATCATGGAGCATTTCGGATTCCCCCATCCGGTATACCTTACTGAACCTCTCCTGGAACCGGGCCCTGAGAGGATCGCCCAAATTAATGAAATTGTTGCTGAAATCCATACCCGCAGGCCCATCCAGTATATACTGGGAAGTGCCACGTTCTGTAATAGCAGGATTGAAGTGAACGAGAATGTACTGATCCCCAGGCCTGAAACCGAGGAGATGGTCTGCAGGATCATGGAGAGTCTCAAAGACCCGCCCTCCGGGATCCTGGACCTGGGAACCGGCTCGGGATGCATAGCCATCGCCCTTAAAAAGGAGTTTCCCCAAGCCACTGTGTACGGGCTGGAGCTGAGCAGGCCGGCCCTGGAGCTTGCCCGCTCCAACGGCCATCGCAACGGGGTGGAGGTGGAATGGATCGCGGGGGATATGTGTGACCCGGACCTCCCGGACCGGTTCAGGGAGCTTGACCTAATCGTTAGCAACCCCCCCTATGTGCTCATGGAAGAACAGGCCCGGATGGAAAGGAACGTCCTGGATTTTGAACCATACGCTGCCCTGTTCGTGGAGGATCACGATCCTTTGAAATATTACCGGGCCATTGCAGCTTTTGCATCCGGCGCCCTGACCCCCGGAGGCGAACTCTGGGTGGAGATCAATGAACGTTTCGGCCCGGGCACTGTCCGGGTGCTTGAAAAGGCCGGGCTTGTTAAAACCACGATCCTGAAAGATATCCATGAAAAAGAGCGGTTCATCAAAGCCACCCGGTGACCACACCGGTTACAAATCTGCCCTTGAGAGGGCAGCCTCCCTCTGCAGCAGGCAGGAGCGGTGCACCGGGTATATCCGGGCAAGACTTTCGGAGTGGAATGTGAAAGCGGATGATGCGGAGAAGATCATCCGGAAACTCCGGGAGGAGAAATTCCTCGATGACGGCAGGTATGCAGGTTTTTATGCAAAGGACAAGTTCAGGTTCAACGGATGGGGAAAGGTCAGGATCAGCCATATGCTGAGGCAGCAGGGGATCGGCGAGGAATCCATTGTACAGGCGCTGGAACAGATCGACGATGAAGCCTATTTCCAGGCCTGTTTTGAACTGGTCAGGCGCAAATCAGCCTCCCTGAAAGAGAAGAACCTCTATACCAGGAAAGGCAAGCTTTTTCGTTTCGCTGCCGGGCGGGGTTTCGAACCTGACCTGATCTACAGGGCCCTGCAGCTAATGGATCAGGAGTAGTCCCGCTGGTCCGATTTCTTTTCTATCTTTGCCAAAAATCCCCGAAATGATCACATCCGAACAGATCAAGGACCTGAATGGACGCCTGGCTGCGTTAAGGAGGCATCTTTGACGTGGATGGCAAAACCATCCGGATCGAAGAGGAGGAGCTGAAGACCCGGGACCCGGGTTTCTGGAACGACCCGAAATCTGCAGAAGAACAGTTAAAAAAGGTCGCCCGGCTGAAGAGCTGGGTGGAGGATTACCGGCACGTCGAGACCGCGGTGGAGGACCTGAATGTGCTGGCTGAATTCCTGGAGGCCGGTGAGGCCACCGATGGGGAGGTGGAACAACAGTTCAGGGTGGCCCTCTCCCTGACCGAAGAGCTCGAGTCGAAGAACATGCTGCGCAACGAGGAGGACAGCCTGGGGGCCATCCTGAAGATCAACTCCGGGGCGGGTGGGACTGAGAGCCAGGACTGGGCTGAGATGCTGCTGCGCATGTACCTCCGCTACGGGGAGAAGCACAGCTACAAGGTGAGGCAGCTCCATCTGGTACAGGGGGACGAGGCGGGGATCAAATCGGTGACCCTGGAGTTTACCGGGGATTATGCCTACGGGTTCCTCAAGAGCGAAACCGGCGTCCACCGCCTTGTGCGCCTGTCGCCGTTCGATTCAAACAACCGCAGGCATACCTCATTTGCTTCCGTCTTTGTAACCCCGGTGATCGACGAATCGATCGAGATCGTTATAAACCCGGCCGATATTGAGTGGGACACCTTCCGCTCGGGAGGGGCCGGGGGACAGAACGTCAACAAGGTGGAGACCGGGGTACGGGTGCGGCACCTGCCCACCGGCATCACGGTCGACAATACCGAGACCCGTTCCCAGCTGAAGAACCGGGAGAATGCCATGCGGATCCTGAAATCCCACCTCTACGAGATAGAGCTCCAGAAAAAAAGGAAAAA
>CAYXUD010000048.1:0-26083 GCA_964467775.1 uncultured Bacteroides sp.
CGAACCAGCTCAGGGAGGAGAGGCAGAACAGGTACTACGCCGTGTTGCGCAACTGCCCCACCTCTCCCAGAAAAATGAGGCTGGTCACCGATATGATCCGGGGCGTCGATGTGAACAAGGCGCTGGATATGCTCCGGTTCAGCAAGAAGGAGGCTTCCGGGAAAGTGGAAAAGCTTCTGCTTTCGGCCATCGCCAACTGGCAGGCCAAGAATGAAGGGGCAAGGATCGAGGAGAGCAACCTGGTTGTCAGGGAAGCTTACGTGGACCAGTCAAGAACCCTGAAGCGGATCCAGCCGGCTCCCCAGGGAAGGGCACACAGGATCCGCAAGCGTTCGAACCACGTGACCATTGTGGTCGGCAGCGGAAACGTTATTACAGAAGAGCCAGAGCAACAAGAAACAGAAAACAGAGCATAGATGGGACAAAAAGTAAATCCGACAGGTAATCGCCTGGGAATCATAAAAGGATGGGATTCAAACTGGTATGGCGGGAAAGACTACTCTGCCAAGCTGGTGGAGGACAACAGGATCAGGGAGTACCTGAATGCCCGTCTGGCCAAGGCCAGCATCTCCAAGATCATCATTGAGCGCACGCTGAAGCTGATCACCGTAACGGTCAATACCGCACGTCCGGGGATCATCATCGGGAAAGGCGGCCAGGAGGTGGACAAGCTGAAGGAGGAGTTGAAGAAGATCACCAGGAAAGAGGTGCAGATCAACATTTTCGAGGTGAAGCGCCCCGAACTGGATGCCACCATCGTGGCCAGCAACATCGCACGCCAGGTGGAGGGCAAGATCTCCTACCGCCGGGCCATTAAAATGGGGATCGCCTCCACCATGCGCATGGGGGCCGAGGGGATCAAGGTGCTGATCAGCGGCCGCCTCGGGGGTGCTGAGATGGCGCGTACCGAGACCTATAAGGACGGCAGGATCCCGCTCCACACACTTCGTGCCGATATTGACTATGCGCTGGCTGAGGCACATACCAAGGTGGGCGTGATCGGCATCAAGGTATGGATCTGCAACGGCGAAGTGTTCGGGAAGCGCGACCTGTCACCCAACATAGGTGCAGGCAACGTGAAGCCCAAAGGGGGAAGGGCCGGCAGGAAAGGCAGAGGGAACTGAGCGGGGCAGGAATCAATCGTATCATCTGAAAAACAGCAACAATGTTACAGCCAAAGAAGACCAAATACAGAAGAATGCAGAAGGGGCGCATGAAGGGGAACGCCCAGCGGGGAAACCAGCTTGCATTCGGTTCCTTTGGGATCAAAGCACTGGAGAATGCCTGGATCACCGGCCGCCAGATCGAGGCTGCCCGCCAGGCCATCACCCGCCACATGAAGCGGGAAGGCCAGCTCTGGATCCGCATCTTTCCCGCCAAGCCCATTACCAAGAAGCCTGCAGAGGTAAGGATGGGCAAGGGTAAAGGAGCCCCTGAAGGATTTGTTTACCCCATCACCCCGGGACGCATCATCTTCGAACTGGAAGGCGTACCCTTCGAGGTGGCCAGGGAGGCTCTGCGGCTGGGTGCCCAGAAGTTCCCGATCACCACGAAATTTGTGGTCCGGAGGGATTACCAAGAAGAGGAGTAATATAACTGGTTAACATACGAACAATGAAGAGTTCAGAGATTAGGGAGTTGACACTGAAGGAGCTGGAAGAGCGCCTTGAAAACGAAGAGAACATGCTGGTCCGCATGAAGATGAACCATGCCGTATCTCCCCTCGATAATCCCAACAAGATTGTTGTAGCACGCAGGAACGTTGCCCGGCTGAAGACCGAGATGAGGGCCAGGCAGCTTCAGGAGCAGTCTGAAAAGCAATGATGAATATGGAAACGACAAGAAATACAAGGCGTGAGCGTATCGGTGTTGTGGTGAGCAACCAGATGGACAAATCCATTGTGATCGCCGTGAAGCAGAAAGTGAAACACCCGATATACGGCAAATTCGTGAACAAAACCTCCAAGTTCATGGCCCATGATGAGGAGAACAGCTGCAATGTGGGAGACATGGTGAGGATCAGCGAAACCAGGCCGCTGAGCAAGAACAAAAGGTGGAGATTAGTAGAAATCATCGAAAGAGCTAAGTAATCATGATACAACAAGAGAGCAGACTGTCCGTAGCCGATAACAGCGGAGCCAAGGAGGTGCTTTGCATCCGGGTGCTCGGGGGCACAAAAAAACGGTATGCATCCATTGGTGACAAGGTGGTGGTATCCGTCAAGAGCGCCATCCCTTCGGGTGAAGTGAAAAAGGGAACCGTCTCAAAGGCTGTGGTGGTCCGGACCAAAAAGGAGATCAGGCGTGTGGACGGTTCTTACATCCGTTTTGATGACAACGCGGTGGTATTGCTGAATAACCTGGATGAAATGAGGGGAACCCGGATCTTCGGTCCCGTTGCCAGGGAGCTCAGGGACCAGTATATGAAGATTGTTTCACTGGCTCCGGAGGTATTGTAGAAAATTCAAACGACCAGTCCGATGCAGAAAAAAATACATATCAAAAAAGGGGACCAGGTGATCGTCAATTCAGGCGAATACAAGGGACAAAAAGGGCGGGTGCTGACCGTTGACCGTGAGAAGAACAGGGCCATTGTCGAAGGTGTGAACATGGTTTCAAGGCACACCAAACCCAATGCCAAGAATCCCCAGGGAGGGATCACAAAGCAGGAAGCTCCCGTGCATATTTCCAACCTGAACCTGGTGGATCCGTCCACCGGTGAGGCCACCAGGGCCGGCAGAAGGTTGAACGATAAAGGCAAATTAGTCAGATACGCAAGTAAATCAGGTGAGGAGATCAAGTAATGGCAAAGCAATACAGACCTACATTACAGAAAAAGTACAGTGACGAGATCGTTCCTGCGCTCATCAAGCAGTTCGGTTACTCATCCATGATGCAGGCCCCCCGCCTCCAGAAGATCGTGATCAACCAGGGCGTCGGACAGGCGATTGCTGATAAGAAACTGATTGAGGTGGCACAGGAGGAGATCTCACTGATAGCAGGGCAGAAGGCTGTGCAGACTGTTTCCACCAAGGACATCTCTAACTTCAAACTGAGGAGGGGAATGCCCATCGGGGTGAAGGTTACCCTTCGCAGGGAGAGAATGTATGAGTTCCTGGAGCGCCTGATCAATGTGGCACTTCCCAGGATCCGTGATTTCAAGGGTGTGACCGCCAAGCTTGACGGACACGGCAATTACACCATGGGGATCACCGAACAGATCATCTTCCCCGAGATCGATATTGACAAGATCAGCAAGATCATGGGGATGGAGATCACTTTTGTCACATCGGCAGGGACCGATGAAGAGGGAGCTGCCCTGCTCAGAGAATTTGGCATACCGTTTAAAACTGAAAAAAGATAGAAGCATGGCCAAGGAATCAATGAAAGCCCGCGAAGTGAAGCGGCAGAAACTGGTTGAGAAGTACGCTGAAAAAAGGGCGAAACTAAAAGCCGAAGGCGATTTTGTAGGGCTCAGCAGGCTGCCCAGGAACTCCAACCCCATCAGGCTTCATAACCGCTGCAAACTGACAGGGCGCCCCAAGGGTTATATGCGCCAGTTCGGAATCAGCCGCATCACTTTCCGGGAGATGGCCTCCGAAGGCCTGATCCCCGGAATCAAGAAGGCCAGCTGGTAAATTGGTTATTGGTTATTGGTTAATAGTTAGTGGACAGAAGTCCAAAGAGGCCAATAGGTTGAAAAAAAAATAAAGAGATAAAAAATGACAGATCCGATTGCAGATTATCTGACCCGCATCCGAAATGCCGTCATGGCCAGTCACAAGGTGGTGGAAATACCTGCATCCAGTATAAAGAAGGATATCACACGCATTCTTTTCGAAAAGGGTTATATCCTGAACTACAAGTTTGAGGAGGAGGGGCCGCAGGGGAACATCAAGATCGCCCTGAAGTACAATCCGGAGACCAAAATGCCGGCCATCAAGTCACTTCAGCGCATCAGCAAGCCGGGTCTCAGGAAGTATGTGGATAAGGACCATCTTCCCAGGGTGCTGAACGGACTCGGCGTGGCCATTATTTCCACCTCACAGGGCGTTGTCACGGACAAGGAGGCGCGCAGCCTGAACATCGGCGGTGAGGTGCTGTGTTATGTATATTAATTGATCAAGGAGAATAACTTATGTCAAGGATAGGAATTTTACCCATCGACATCCCGGCAGGAGTGACCGTTGAGGTGGACAGTGACAACCAGGTGACCGTCAAGGGTCCCAAGGGTGAACTGAAACAGAAGGTGGACAGGGTCATCAGCGTGAAGGTCCAGGGGAACCAGGTGGTTTTGTCCAGGTCCTCCGAAGAGAGGGAGCACAGGTCCAAGCACGGGCTCTACCGTTCGCTGGTAAACAACATGGTGATCGGTGTGTCGGAAGGCTATACCATTCAGCAGGAGCTGGTGGGCGTCGGTTACCGTGCCGATGTGAAGAACGGGAACCGCCTTGAACTGAGCCTCGGTTTTTCCCACGATGTCGTCATTGAGATGCCGCCGGAGGTGAAGGTTGAGGCCAGGACCGAAAGGCGGGCCAACCCGGTGATCACCCTGACCAGCATCGACAAGCAGTTGATCGGGCAGGTGGCCGCCAAGATCCGTTCCCTCCGTCCGCCTGAACCCTACAAGGGGAAAGGGATCAGGTTTGTCGGCGAACAGCTGAGGAGGAAAGCCGGCAAGGCTGCAAGTGTATAAAAGTTAGTAAGTTAGTAAGTTAGCAGGTTAGTAAGTTAACAGGTTCGTTAAAAGAAATACGATGGCTTTAACAAAAGCAGGAAGAAGGCAGAGGATCAGGTACAGGATCCGCAAGAGGCTCTCCGGGAGCGGGGAGCGTCCCAGGATGACTGTATTCAGGAGCAACAGGCAGATCTATGTTCAGCTGGTCAACGATGTAACCGGCGAGACGCTGGTGGCTGCCTCATCCAGGGAAAAAGAGATCGCCTCCCGGAAGGTCAACAAGATCGAACAGGCCAAACTGGTTGGCAAAAGGATCGCCGAAAAGGCAAAAGAGAAAGGCATAGAAAGGGCCGTATTCGACCGGAACGGCTATTTGTACCATGGCAGGGTGAAGAATCTCGCCGATGCTGCCAGGGAAAACGGATTAAAACTGTAAAAGAGAGATATGTCAGCAGGTATCAGAAAAGTCAAGACGAGTGACCTGGAGTTAAAGGACCGGCTGGTCAGCATCCAGCGGGTGACCAAGGTGACCAAGGGGGGGCGTACCTTCAGCTTCTCAGCCATCGTGGTGGTGGGCAACGAGGAGGGGATTGTGGGGCACGGACTGGGCAAGGCCAACGAAGTGACCACCGCCATTGCCAAGGGAGTCGAAGATGCCAAGAGGAACCTGATCAAGGTGCCCATTATCAAGGGGACCATCCCCCATGAGCAGTACGGGAAGTACGGCGGGGCCACGGTCTTCATCAAGCCCGCTTCGAGTGGTACCGGTGTCAAAGCCGGAGGGGCCATGCGTGCGGTGCTCGAGAGCGTTGGTGTCAGGGACGTACTGGCCAAGAGCAAAGGGTCATCCAACCCCCACAACCTGGTGAAGGCCACCTTCGACGCACTTCTCGAATTGAGGGATGCCAATGCGGTCGCGCAGCAGAGGGCCGTTTCCCTGAACAAGGTTTTTAACGGATAATTCAGAAACGCGATGGGAAAGATCAGAGTCACCCAGATAAAGAGTGCCATCAAGCATACAGCCAGGCAGAAGCGGACACTGGAGGCGCTGGGAATCAGGAAGCTTCACCAGACCATCGAGGTGGAAGCCACCCCCCAGCTCCTCGGGATGGTTGCGAAGGTGTCGCACCTTGTGAAGGTGGAGGAGGTGAAATAGGACGGTAGTCAGGTAGTTACGCAGTAAAGATATATACAATGGAGTTAAGCAACTTAAAACCAGCAAAGGGGTCGACCAGGGGCAGGAAAAGGGTCGGCCGCGGACAGGGTTCCGGGTACGGGGGAACCTCCACGCGCGGGCACAAGGGACAGAAGTCCCGCTCGGGATTCTCCAGGAAGACCGGGTTCGAAGGCGGGCAGATGCCCCTGCAGCGCAGGGTTCCCAAATACGGGTTCAAGAATATCAACCGCAAAGAGTACAAGGGTATCAATATCAGTACGCTGCAGGAACTGGCCGAAAAAAAGAAGCTGAAGGAGATCACTGTGGATACGCTGATCGCAGCCGGACTGGTGCGGAAAGACTCCCTGGTGAAGATCCTCGGGAACGGTGAGCTGAAGATAAAACTGAACGTGAAAGCCCATGCATTTTCGAAATCAGCGGTGAAAGCCATCGAGGCACTGGAGGGAACGGTGGAGCAAATCTGACAGAAGAGGACCAGACCATGAAGAAATTTATTGAAACATTAAAGAATATCTGGAAGATCGAGGACCTGAGGGCCAGGATCGTCTACACCCTGGGGATCATCCTGATCTACCGGCTGGGCACCCACATCGTACTGCCCGGCATCGATCCGCGGGTCATCTCCAGTCTGGCGGGCAGCCAGCAGAGTGGGGCAGGGATACTCGATCTGTTAAACCTCTTTACCGGCGGGGCTTTTAAAAGGGCCTCCATTTTCGGACTGGGGATCATGCCCTACATCTCTGCCTCCATCGTGGTCCAGCTGCTTACCATAGCGGTTCCCTACTTCCAGAGGCTTCAGAAGGAGGGGGAGAGCGGAAGAAGGAAGATGAACCAGATCACCAGGTACCTGACCGTGGGCATACTGATCCCGCAGGGGCTGAGTTATATCACCAGCCTGCGTTACCAGCTCCCGGCCGAGGCCTTTTCAGCCAGTTTCTCCCGCATGGCTGCCATGATCATCCTGACGGCCGGCACCATGTTCATCATGTGGCTGGGTGAAAAGATCACCGACAAGGGGATCGGGAACGGGATCTCCCTGATCATCATGATCGGGATCATTGCCCGGCTGCCTCAGGCGCTCGGGATTGAATTTATTTCCCGCCTTGAACAGCAGGGAGGGGGCCTGGTGGCCTTCCTGGTGGAGATCCTGATCATGTTCGTGGTCTTCATGGGAACCATCCTGCTGGTGCAGGGCACCCGGAGGATCCCGGTGCAGTATGCCAAGCGGATCGTGGGTAACAAACAGTACGGCGGGGTGCGCCAGTACATTCCCCTGAAAGTGAATGCTGCCGGTGTGATGCCCATCATTTTCGCACAGGCATTCATGTTCATACCGATCACCGTGGCCGGTTTTGCCAAAGCTGATGCTGCTACCGGGTTTGCGGCTGTCTTCAGCAATCCTGTTGGGTTCTGGTACAACTTTTCCAATGCCATGCTGATCATCCTCTTTACCTATTTCTATACAGCCATCACGGTGAATCCCACGCAGATGGCCGAGGATATGAAGAAGAACGGCGGATTTATCCCCGGGGTGAAGCCGGGAAGGAGAACCGCCGATTTCCTGGATTCGGTCATGTCCAGGATCACCCTGCCCGGCTCCATCTTCCTGGCCTTCGTTGCCATCATGCCGGCATTCGCCATGATGGCAGGTGTCAATATGAGTTTTGCTCAGTTTTTCGGCGGCACCTCCCTTTTGATCATGGTGGGCGTGATCCTCGATACCCTGCAGCAGATCGAGAGCCACCTGCTGATGCGTCATTATGACGGTCTGACCAGGTCTGGCAGGATCAAGGGCCGTGCAGGCAGCGTAGCCGCCATTTAGTGCGAAGAACGTTCTTTGATGATATTCATTAAGACTGCGGAAGAGGTTGAGCTGATACGAAGGAGCAATCTGCTCGTTTCCAGGACACTGGCCGAGGTGGCAAAGGAGATCAGACCGGGCGTGTCGACCGGCAGGCTGGACCGGGTGGCCGAAACCTATATCCGCGACCACGGGGCGGTTCCCGGGTTCCTGGGATACCAGGGTTACCCCAAGACGCTCTGTACCTCGGTGAACGCGCAGGTGGTCCACGGGATCCCCTCCGAAAAGGTGATCCTTGAAGAGGGGGATGTGGTCTCGGTGGATTGCGGGGTGTTGATGGAGGGGTTTTACGGCGACAGTGCATTCAGTTTCGAGGTGGGTGAAGTGAGGCCGGAAGTCCGCACTCTGCTGACCACCACAAGGGAGTGCCTGGCCAGGGGGATTGGGCAGGCGGTGGACGGAAAGCGGATCGGGGACATCGCTTTCGCCGTGCAGCAGCATGCCGAGAGCAACGGGTTCAGCGTGGTGAGGGAAATGGTGGGACACGGGCTGGGGCGACACATGCACGAAGCCCCGGAGGTGCCCAACTACGGCAAGAAGGGGACCGGGGCGAAACTGAAAAAGGGCATGGTCATCTGCATCGAACCCATGATCAACATGGGCCGCAGGCAGATCACCCAGGAGGCGGACGGCTGGACCATCCGGGCCGCGGATCATCTGCCTTCTGCCCATTATGAACTGGCGGTCGCAGTGGACAGGGGGAAGGCGGATGTACTGTCTACCTTCCGCTACATAGAAGAAGTTTTAAATAAATAACAGAGGTAATGGCAAAACAGCCTTCTATTGAACAGGACGGTGTGATTACCGAAGCGCTGTCCAATGCAATGTTCCGGGTGGAGCTGGAGAATGGACACATCATTACAGCCCACATATCGGGAAAAATGAGAATGCATTACATCAAGTTGTTGCCGGGTGACCGGGTGAAAGTGGAAATGTCACCCTATGACCTGACCAAGGGAAGGATATCGTTTCGGTACAAGTAAAAAGCTCGCTGCGCTCGCGTTAGTGGTGAATGGTAATTGGTAAGTGGTTATTGGAATATTAAATAATTGACATGAAAATCAGGGCATCTGTAAAAAAGCGCAGTTCCGACTGCAAGATTGTAAGAAGGAAGGGACGCTTGTACGTAATCAATAAGAAGAATCCCAAGTTCAAACAACGTCAGGGATAAAAGAAACTTTTTAACAATTGAAAGCATTATGGCTAGAATAGTTGGTGTTGACCTGCCAAAAAACAAAAGGGGCGAAATAAGCCTGACCTACATCTACGGCATTGGCCGCAGCCGTGCACAATCGATTCTTGATGCAGCGGGCGTGGACCGCAATATCAAGGTCAAGGACTGGAATGATGAGCAGATCACCGCCATCCGAAAGGTGATCAATGAAACGCAGGAGTACAAGGTGGAGGGCGAGCTCCGCTCTGCCGTTCAGCTCAATATCAAGCGGCTGATGGATATCGGTTCCTACCGTGGAATCCGTCACCGCATCGGGCTTCCCACGCGCGGACAGAGCACCAAGAACAATGCGCGGACAAGGAAGGGAAGAAGAAAGACAGTAGCAAACAAGAAGAAAGCAACCAAATAGGAGAGTTTAGATCATGGCCAAGAAGACAGGATCGTCAAGGAAACGAACGGTTAAAGTTGAACCCATGGGGCAGGCACATATTCATGCCTCCTTCAACAATATCATTATCTCCCTGACCAACAACCAGGGACAGGTGATCTCCTGGGCATCATCCGGGAAGATGGGGTTCCGTGGTTCCAAGAAGAACACCCCTTATGCAGCCCAGCAGGCAGCGCTGGACTGTTCCAAGGTGGCATATGACCTGGGACTGAGGAAGGTAAAGGTATTTGTCAAAGGACCCGGGGCAGGCAGGGAGTCGGCCATCCGTAACATCCATGCTTCGGGCATCGAGGTTACAGAGATTGTTGATGTTACTCCGCTGCCCCATAACGGATGCCGCGCGGCCAAAAGGCGCAGGGTATAATTTGTAAACCAATAACAGATCAGATAGATGGCAAGATACAGAGGTCCGAGGACCAAAATTGCTCGCAAATTTTCAGATCCCATTTTTGGGACGGACAAGTCCTTCGAAAAGAAGAACTATCCCCCGGGAATGCACGGGAACAACAAACGCAGACGCAAAGCTTCAGAGTACGGTATTCAGTTGAAGGAGAAGCAGAAGGCCAAGTATACATATGGAGTGTTGGAAAAGCAGTTCAAGAACATGTTCGACAGGGCTTCACGAAGCAAGGGTGTTACCGGTGAGGTGCTCCTGCAGCTGCTGGAGTCGAGGCTCGACAACGTGGTCTACAGGCTGGGGCTTTCACCCACACGTGCAGGCGCCCGCCAGCTTGTCACACACAGGCACATTACCGTCAACGGTGAAATGGTCAGCATTCCGTCTTTCACCCTGAAGCCGGGTGACGTGGTGGGGGTCAGGGAGCGCTCAAAATCCCTGGAGACAATTAATGATTCGCTTTCCACGGCAAGGTATGGATCCTGGTCGTGGCTTGAATTTGATGAGGCATCCATGACAGGGAAGTTCCTGAACCGACCCGAACGGGAGGAGATCCCGGAGAATATCAAGGAGCAGCTCATCGTTGAACTTTATTCAAAATAATAAAACCACATCACACTATGGCCATTTTAGCTTTTCAAAAACCAGATAAGGTCATCATGCTTGAAGCTGATGACAGGTATGGCAAATTTGAGTTCCGTCCCCTCGAGCCTGGTTACGGGATCACCGTGGGCAATGCCCTGAGGCGCATACTTCTCTCGTCCCTGGAAGGGTATGCGATCACCAGCATCAAGATCGACGGGGTGGAGCATGAGTTTTCAACCATTACCGGCGTGATCGAGGACCTTACAGAGATTATTCTGAACCTGAAACAGGTACGCTTCAAGAAGCAGATTGATGACGTGACCGATGAGAAGATCGTGGTGACCATCACGGGCCAGGAGGAGTTCAAGGCGGGCGATTTGCAGCGGTTCCTCAGCGGATTCAAGGTGCTGAACCCCGATCTGGTCATCTGCCAGATGGAGCCGGATGTAAAACTTCATATGGAGATCTCCGTCAACAAGGGCCGCGGGTACGTTCCTGCCGAGGAGAATAAGCCCTCGGAGGCTGAATTCGGCCTGATCGCCGTAGATTCGATCTACACCCCCATCAAGAACGTGAGGTACGAAATAGAGAATTACCGGGTTGAGCAGAAGACCGACTATGAGAAACTGATCGTCGAGATCGATACAGACGGTTCGATTCATCCCAAGGAGGCCCTGAAGGAGGCTGCCAAGATCCTTATCTACCACTTCATGCTGTTTTCAGACGAGAAGATCACCCTCGATACCGATGAGAAGTTCGCCAACGAGGAGTTCGATGAAGAGGTGCTGCACATGCGTCAGCTGCTGAAGGCGAAACTGGTGGACCTGGACCTGTCGGTCAGGGCCCTCAACTGCCTGAAAGCCGCCGAGGTGGAGACCCTGGGCGACCTGGTGAAGTTCAACAAGAACGACCTTCTGAAATTCAGGAACTTCGGCAAGAAATCGCTCACAGAGCTGGAGGAGCTGCTCACCAACATGAGCCTGAATTTCGGGATGGATACAAGCAAGTACAAACTGGACAAGGACTAATTGTAATGAGACATAAGAAGAATATCAATCAGCTGGGGAGGAAGAGTGCACACCGCAAGGCCATGTTGTCCAACATGGCCTCTTCGCTGATCATGCAGAAGAGGATTGAAACAACCACTGCCAAGGCGAAGGCGCTCAAAAGGTATATTGAGCCCCTGATCACAAGGAGCAAGAACGATTCCACCCATTCACGAAGGGTCGTATTCGGCTACCTGCAGGATAAGGAGGCCGTATCGGAGCTTTTTCGCGAGGTGGGGGCAAAAGTGGCCGACCGTCCGGGCGGATACACCCGCATCATCAGGCTGGGCCACCGCCTGGGTGACAATGCCGACATGTGCATGATCGAGCTGGTGGATTACAACGAGAACCTGCTTGCTGAAAAGGCCGCTACCAGGAAGTCAGCCGGCCGCCGCCGCAGGGGTGGCAGGTCAAAGGCTGAAGGTCAGAAAGCGGCAGCCAGGACAGCAGCCGCTGCAGAAGCAGCTGCTGAAGGGGAAGTCATCACAGAAGAGCTCTCCGGACAGGAGGAGGCTGCCGCCGGGGAGACTCCGGCTGAGGAGGCCGTGGAAGAGAAGCCCGCGGCGGAAGCGGCCGGGGAGACTCCGGCTGAGGAGGTTGTGGAAGAGAAGCCCGCGGCGGAAGCGGACGGGGAGAGTGCGGCCGAAGAGGACGAATCCGGCGCCCCCGCTGAGGAGGACCCGGAGGAAAAAGACGGGGAAAAGAGGGATTCATAACAGGTTAAATAAAACATCAAATCATGGGACAAATCGTAGATATTCATGCACGTGAGATACTGGACTCGCGCGGAAATCCCACCATTGAGGTGGAAGTGACACTGGCCAGTGGTTTTGTGGGCCGCGCCGCTGTTCCCTCGGGTGCCTCCACCGGTGAAAATGAAGCCCTTGAGCTAAGGGACGGGGATATGGAGCGTTACATGGGGAAAGGCGTTCTGAAAGCAGTCGACAATGTGAACAAGGTCATTGCCGGGGAGCTGGTGGGGATGGAGGCCTTTGAACAGGTGGCCATTGACCAGAAGATGCTGGAGCTGGACGGAACCAAGACCAAGAGCAAACTGGGCGCCAACGCCATACTGGGTGTTTCCCTGGCCGTTGCCAAGGCTGCGGCCATGTACCACGACATGCCGCTCTACCGCTACATCGGAGGGACCAGTGCAAGGCACCTCCCGATTCCGATGATGAATATCATCAACGGCGGATCCCATTCAGATGCCCCCATTGCCTTCCAGGAATTCATGATCCGCCCGGTAGGTGCAAAAAGCTTCCGTGAAGGGCTGAGAATGGGTGCAGAGGTGTTTCATGCATTGAAAAAGGTACTGAAAGACAGGGGATTAAGTACGGCTGTCGGGGATGAAGGCGGGTTTGCCCCCAAGCTGGAAGGAACCGAGGATGCACTGGAAAGCATCCTGAAGGCCATCGGGAAGGCCGGTTACAAAGCGGGGACCGACATTACCATTGCGCTGGACTGTGCCGCTTCCGAGTTCTACAGGAACGGGACCTACGACTACTCCAAGTTTGAAGGGGAAGGCGGGGCCAAGCGTTCCTCCGCGGAGCAGGTCGATTACCTGGCACAGCTGATCTCCAGGTACCCCATCATCGATTCGGTCGAGGATGGCATGGATGAGGCTGACTGGGACGGATGGGTGCTCCTGAACAGGAAGATCGGAGACAAGGTCCAGCTGGTGGGAGACGACATCTTCGTCACCAACGTGGAGTACCTCGCCAAGGGCATTGAACTCGATTGTGCCAACTCCATCCTGGTCAAAGTGAACCAGATCGGGACACTGACCGAGACCCTGAACACCATTGAGATGGCGCACAGGGCCGGCTATACCACCATAACCTCCCACCGTTCGGGCGAGACAGAGGATGCCACCATTGCGGACATCGCCGTGGCCACCAACTCCGGGCAGATCAAGACCGGTTCACTGAGCCGCTCAGACAGGATCGCCAAATACAACCAGCTGCTGCGGATTGAAGAGGAGCTGGGAAGTACGGCCATCTATGGCTACAGGTAAAACCTCCCTGCAGGAGATGCATCAGGGGCTGTTTCTTTGAAATAGCCCTTTTTTCATGCTGTAGAAGGCATTTTCAGATATTGAATTACTGCAATTTTAATGCTATATTGTATTGCCTAATTTTCATCAAAACCTTCTAAAAGCAATTCATAATGGCATCTTTAAAAGAAACACTCCAGCAAAAAATTGAAGAATGGCGACCCAGGACAAGAAAACTGGTAACAGATTATGGTGACGTGGTCGTGGACCAGGCCACTATTGCCCAGGTGATCGGCGGAATGCGGGGGCTTAAAAGCCTCGTAACTGACATTTCCTATCTGGACCCCCAGGAGGGGATCCGTTACAGGGGATACACCCTCCCCGAGGTATTCGAAAAACTTCCCAAACCCCCCGGTGCGGAAATGCCTTACGTGGAAGGCCTCTATTACCTGCTGCTTACCGGGGAGATACCCACGGACAGCGAGGTGGGCGACCTTGTGGATGAGTTCCGCAGGCGCCGTATCCTGCCGAGGTATGTATATGAAGTGATCGATGCCTTCCCCACCTTTTCCCCCCCGATGGCCATATTTTCTGCCGCGATCCTGACCATGCAGCGTGAATCCTTCTTTGCAAAGAAATACCAGGGAGGGATCTCAAGGAACGATTACTGGGATCCCACTTTCGAGGATTCGCTCAACCTGCTGGCCAAGCTGCCCGAAGTGGCATCCTATATTTATGCGAAGCTGTACAGGGAGGGGAAGCGGATCCAGGGCAACCCCAACCTCGATCTGGGAGCCAACTTTGCCCATATGATGGGCATTCCCAAACCCTACGACGACGTCTCCAGGCTCAATTTCATCATCCATGCGGACCATGAGAGCGGGAATGTGAGCGCCCATACCGGCCACCTGGTGGCAAGCACCCTTTCCGACATCTATCTCTCCATTTCGGCCATGATCAACGGACTGGCCGGACCGCTGCACGGGCTGGCCAACCAGGAGGTGCTCCGGTGGCTGCAGGACCTGGCCGAGAAGATGGACGGACAGGTTCCCACCGAGGAGGAGATGAAACAGTTTGTCTGGGACACGCTCAATTCGGGACAGGTGATCCCGGGATTCGGGCACGCCGTGCTCCGGAAGACCGACCCCAGGTACACCCTGCAGCGTGAATTCTGCCAGACCCACATGAAGGACGACCTGCTGTTCAAGTATACCGACATGCTCTACAAGGTGGTGCCCCCCATCCTCAAGGAGCAGGGCAAAGCCAAGAACCCCTGGCCCAACGTGGATGCACAGTCGGGGATCATCCACTGGCATTACGGGATCAGCGAGTACGAGTTCTACACCGTGCTGTTCGGGATCGGCCGGGCCTTCGGCATCACAGCCAATATTATCTGGGACCGGGCACTGGGCTATCCCATCGAGCGTCCCAAGTCGGTGACCACCGAGATGCTCGAGAAGATCGTCATGAAAGCGAAGGAAGCAAAACCGGAAGCGAAGAAATCCAAAGAGTAAAAAGAGATCACCTGAGGCCTGTATTCAGGTTCTCTTCAGGATCTGTCACCGGGAGGCCGTCCCAGCAGCAGGCTGGGACGGCCTCCATGCATAAATAGATACTTTCGTGTAAGATTTCTGATCATTTACCTATATATTTGTATTGTCGGTGGAAAGAAATAAGCATTTCGTCCAAGAATGGAGTGGAGCATTGCCGCCATAAATGAACGGTTCAATGAACTGACCGCCGTGATCCTGGGGGGAGGTCTTCTTGCCTTTTTCCTGCACGTGCTCCTGGTCAGCAAACGTTCCCGGATCCTGAGGCGCAGCTACCGGGAGATGAAGCAGAAGGAGGAGGCCTCGAAGGCTGTGCTCCAACAGCGGAACCTGCTTCAGCGCCGCACCAAGAACATCGAGGACAGCCTGAAATATGCACAGCGTATCCAGAAGGCCATGTTTACCACCCCGCGGGAGATGGGAGAGCTCTTCCCCGACTCTTTCATCTACCAGCGGCCCAAGGATATTGTAAGCGGGGATTTTTACTGGGCCAGGCGGGTGAACGGGAAGGTGCTGTTCTCGGTGGCCGACTGCACCGGCCACGGGGTTCCGGGTGCCTTCATGTCACTGATCGGGCTGGAGTTCTTCAGGCAGATCGTGGTGGAGAAGGAGATCCTGCAGCCGGCCAGCATCCTGAATGAAATGAACCGCTATTTTGATATTGTTTTCGGGAACCTGGAGGAGCTCTCCCTCAAGGACGGGATCGACCTGGCTTTCTGTGCCTATGATTTCAGGAATCATACCCTGGAATATGCAGGTGCGTTCAATCCGATCTACATCATGCGCAACAACGAGATCCTGGAGGTGAAGGGGGACCGGATCATCGTGGGGCCTGACTACGGGCTGGACCGGGGGTCATTTACCAACACCGTGATCCCCCTGGAGAAGGAGGATGTGATCTACATGTTCTCCGACGGATACCCCGACCAGTTCGGGGGGCCGGAGGGAAAAAAGTTCAAGTACCGGAGGTTCAGGCACCTGCTCATGTCCATCCATCAGCTTCCCATGCAGGAGCAGCGCCGGAGGCTCGAGGAGAATATCAATGAATGGATGGGGCTGCAGCATGACCAGATCGACGACCAGCTGGTGATCGGGATCAGGCCAGCAAGTTTTTCATCTTCCTGACCAGCAGTTCGGCCTGGAAGGGCTTGGAGATATAGTCATCCGCGCCTGCAGCCAGGCAGTTATCCCTGTCACCCGCCAGGGCATAGGCAGTGATGGCAATGATGGGAATATGGCTGTCAATGGTCGATTCGATCTCGCGTATCTTCTTGGTGGCGGTGATCCCGTCCATTACCGGCATCATGATATCCATCAGGATCAGGTCGTACTGTTTAAGCCCGAACATGTCGAGGGCCTCCTTCCCGTTGGCCGCCACATCGATCTGGTGTACACGCTTTCTCAGGCTCAGCAGGACGATCTTCTGGTTGATCTCATTGTCCTCCACCAGCAGGATCCTTGCATCCTTCAGGGCAACCGACCTCTTCTCCTCCTTCATTATCAGCCGGGGATCCTCCCGGATGAGCACACTCCTGGTGGGATCCTTGGTGAAATCCAGGAAGAAGGAGATGGCGACCTTCCGGCCGGATGAGCTGGCCGATAACCCGCTCTCACTCTCCCGGATCAGGTTGTGGGCATTGGCCAGGTTGGAGGCCTGGTGGGATCCGCCCCGCCTTAGCACCTCCACGTAGGATACCAGGTCCTCACCCAGGTCCGATTCGATGGCAAACCTGAATTCGAGCCGCACCTGGCTGGGGGATTCCCGCAGGTTATCCACCCTCATGACGATCGGGCTGCCTGTATGCTTGTAGATACTGAGTCCCTTGATCATGTTGACTACAAGGCTGCGCAGAAGGCTCGGATCCCCGATCAGGTAATGGGTGATGTGATCGGAACGTTCAATGGCGACCTCCTCCGGGACGGAGGCTCCGGTCTGCAGGATCCCGATCGCCTCTTCCAGCACCCGTGTAAGGTCGAAGGAGATGATGCTCTTTTTGGTTTCGATGAATCCCGGGGAGGCGATCTCCACGATATTGTTCACATCCTCGATCAGGTTGTTGGTAGAGGCCTTCAGGGTCTCCAGCAGTTCAATCTGTTCAAGGGTCAGCCTGCTGTCGTGCACCAGGGCATTGATCAGTGTGATGTTGCTGAGCGATGTCCTGAGCTTATGGGAGAGCTTTGAAATGAATTCGTCCTTCTGAACGACCTGGTTCTCGAAGCTGCTCCTGGAGTCCTGCAGCCCGGTGAAGAGCTCCCGGTTCGACTGTTCGATAAAGAGCGCCACGAAATGGATGATCACGTAGATGAAGAAGAATAACAGTGCATTGAAAAGATCGAGGTGGATGAAGGTCCGGGCCTGCGGGAGGGAGTTCAGCACCAGGATCACCATGCCGAGCCCCGCGGGGACCCAGATCCCGTATTTCCCGTTCAGGCTGACTGCTGCCAGCGGGAAGAGCAGCAAAAGCGCCAGGATCAGGAAGGCAGCGATACCGAAGTCGAACCAGAAAAGTGCCAGGAACAGCAGCCCGGCCAGGGCAAGTCCCAGCATGCTGTTCAGGTCCGGGTTCCTCCCGGGGGGTACCAGCAGGAAAACGGCCACCCCGGCCGCCAGGAACCCGAGGTCCAGGATCAGGACCTGGTTCTTTTGTGCCACCAGGGCCCAGATCACGGAGACCGAGAGCAGGAGCACGAGGATCGCGTAGAAGAGGTTGATCCTCCTGATCCTGTTTATCCGGGGCTGGTCCATGGCATCTGAGATCCCGTGTGAAATGATCCTATGGAAGAGTTGGGATAACATGGGTGCTCCACATGGCTTTCACGGGCAAAGTAAGAAAAATTCGAACAAAGTTACTATTTTTACGTGAGAAGGGAGAGGTATGGTTCGTAAGCTTTCAGGTTTGATATTCCTGTTGTGGATATCCCCGTGGATGCTGGCCCAGGAAGGGGAAAGGAAAGGGATGGTCCCGTATGCACCGGGTTATCAGTTCACTGACGGGATCTATGCCAATTTTGAGATGGTCAGGGACAACAACCCCATTCCCCCTGCACGGATCGTGAGCGACGTGGACCTGTTCGACCGGGATTTTTATGACAAGGTCACCAACGAGAAGGAGATCGTTATTTATGATGACAACGGGGTGAAAAAGGTCCTGAAAACAGCCGATATCTGGGGTTACGGAAGGAACGGCGCCCTCTATATCAATGTGGGTTCGGCTTTTCACAGGATCAGTTATGTGGGCAGCATATCCCACTTTGTGGCCTCCGTCACCACTTACAATCCGAATTACTACGATCCCTATTACTATAATCCTTACCACCCGAATGCCTATTACTACAACCGGTACAGCATGCCCCAGTCGAACTACGGGAGCACCGAACTGAGGCAGTACCTGCTGGATTTCGAGACGGGGGAGGTGATGGATTACACCACCGAGAGCGTGGAGGTGCTTCTCATGAAGGATCCCGTGCTTGCAGATGAGTTCAGCGCCCTGAGGAACCGGAAAAAGAAGCAGATGAAGTTTGTATTTATCCGCAGGTACAACGAGCAGCACCCACTCTACTTTCCTGCCAAGGAGTAAACCGTTAAACCAACCAGATGAGCTCATGAAAAAACTGTTTGCCTTCCTGATTGCATTCATCCCGCTGGTGCCCCTTCTGGCCCAGCGTGAATACCTGCCCACACCGGAGGACCTGGCCCATTTCCAGGCTACGAAAACCTACGTGGTGCTCAATGACAATCCCATGTCAGACTATAATTACGAGATCAGGGATGCCGTTGAGAAGTGGTGGACGATCACCCCGTATGAATTCCTTGAGCATGACGACTTCGCTGAAAAGAGCCTGGACAGGAATGCATCCTTCCTCTACGTCGCGGCGGTCAATTTTGAAAAGGACAAGTCCCGGACACGCTACATGTTCCTCTGCCTCAGCCTGGGGGGAGAGCGTGAGACGGTAGACGACCTGAAGGACATCACCAACCTGCCGCTCGGTTATCACGGGGTGGATGAGGACCACTATACCTATAAGCTCGGGACCATCGTCCGCTTCATGCAGAATCATATCCGGATGCTCATTGACGATCCCGCCATGGTTTCCCAGAACGTCTTCGAGTACTACAACAACAACATGGGGGACATGAAGGGCAAAACCCTCTACCTGGTGGAGGATGAGGTCGACCCTAAAATTGCCACCCCTGCAAAGATCAGGGAGATCTATCCCTATAGCTTCAAGTTCGTGGACCGGGAGGAGATCAAGGAGCTGATCATGGCCGGGGATAAGGATGCCGTCTTCCTGCACAAGGTGGGACCGGAAGGGAAGAAGCTTGAGGCCAGGGTCTACAAGATCCTGATCGGCGCCGCTGATGCCAAGTTCTATTACTATGCCTACCACAAGGCCGGCCCGAAGAACCCCGATGCACTGCTGAGCAACGATTTCAGGCTGCTCAGCAAAGCCCGGCAGAAAAAGGATTAGCCCCCGATCAATGGCAGACAGACCATCCATCCCGAAGGGGACAAGAGACTTCAGGCCCCTGGAGATGGCCAGGCGGAACCACATCTTCGATACCATCCGGAGGATCTTCACCGCCTACGGATACCTTCCCATCGAAACCCCGGCCATGGAAAACCTCTCTTCACTCATGGGCAAATACGGTGAGGAGGGCGACAGGCTGCTCTTCAAGATCCTCAATTCCGGGAACTTCAAAGAGGGGCTGAGCGCTGAAGAGCTGGCAGCGACCCCGGCGGGCAGACTGGGGACCATGATCTCGGAGAAGGGGCTCAGGTATGACCTCACCGTGCCGTTTGCCCGTTTTGTGGTGCAGCACCGTCACGACATTACCTTCCCGTTCAAGCGTTACCAGATCCAGCCCGTCTGGAGGGCGGACAAACCGCAGCGCGGCAGGTACAGGGAATTTTACCAGTGTGATGTGGATGTGATCGGCAGCAGCTCCCTGCTGAATGAGTACGAGCTGGTCCGCATCATGGATGAGGTTTTCCTGGCACTCGGGCTGAAGGTGGTGATCAGAATGAACAACCGGAAGGTGCTGGCCGGCATCGCGGAAGTGATCGGGGAAGCCGGCCGGATGGCCGAACTGACGGTGGCCATCGATAAGCTTGAAAGGGCGGGCCTGGAGAGCGTGATGCGGGAGATGGAGCGGAAAGGGATCGGCCGGAGGGGCCTGGAGAGGCTGCGGCCGGTGCTGGAGATGGAGGGGACCGCACCCGAGAAGATTGCCTTTCTGGAGGATTTCCTGGAGCACTCCGCCGCCGGGATGGAGGGCGTGGGGGAGATCAGCCGGCTCTTCTCCTACCTGGTGCCGGGCCCGGTGGCATCCGCCCTGGAATTTGATATGGCCCTGGCCAGGGGACTGGACTACTACACCGGCACCATCTTCGAGGTAAAATCGGACGAGGTGCAGATCGGGAGCCTCTGCGGGGGAGGGCGGTATGACGATTTGACCGGGATATTCGGGCTCGACGGGGTTTCGGGCGTGGGGGTCTCGTTCGGGGCCGACCGTATCTACGATGTGCTCGAACAGCTGGAGAGGTTCCCGGGGAAAGCGCAGATGGATACCAGGGTCCTCTTTGTGAATTTCGGCGACCGCGAGGCGCGGTTCGTCTTTTCTGTGCTGGATTTGCTCCGGCGCAGAGGTATCGCATCGGAGCTCTATCCCGATCCGGCCAGGATGAAGAAGCAGATGGGATATGCCCACCAGCGGGGCATCCCTTTTGTTGCCATGGCCGGCGAACAGGAGATCTCTGACGGGGTGGTGACCCTGAAGGAGATGGAGAGCGGCAATCAGGAGAGGCTCACCCCCGAAGAGCTGGTAAAGCGCCTGTCAGGGCCGGGATAACTGAATATCCAAAACAGGGGAAAATGGGAAAGATACACCAGGTGACCACCCGGGAGATCGGGTGGCAGAAGATCGATGAGATCATCCGGGAGGAGCAGCAGATCGTCCTGTCCGATGAGGTGATCGGCCGCATCACCGCATGCAGGGAGTACCTGGACCGCAGGCTGCAGAACGGGGATGAGGTGCTCTACGGGATCAATACGGGCTTCGGGTCACTCTGTGACAAGGTGATCTCCAAAAAGGACCTGGGACTTCTTCAGAAGAACCTGGTGATGTCGCATGCCTGCGGTGTGGGCGAGGAGGTGCCCCCGGAGGTCATCCGCCTGATGCTGCTGCTGAAGATACAGTCCCTCTCCTACGGCAATTCAGGGGTCCAGGTGGCCACGGTCCGGAGGCTGGCCGACCTCTACAACCACCGGATCCTGCCGGTGGTCTATACCTACGGGTCGCTGGGGGCATCCGGTGACCTGGCCCCGCTGGCCCACCTGAGCCTGCCCCTGCTGGGGATGGGGGATGTGGACGTGGGGGGCCGCCGGAGGAGAGCTGCCGATCTCCTCAGGGAGATGGGCTGGGAGCCCATTGAGCTGCAGAGCAAGGAGGGCCTGGCCCTGCTCAACGGCACCCAGTTCATGAGCGCTTACGGTGTACACCTCTGCCTCCGGGTCTTCAAGCTCTCAAGGCTCGCCGATATCATCGGGGCACTCTCCCTGGATGCCTTTGACGGGCGCATCGAGCCGTTCCATGAGCTGGTGCAGCAGATCCGGCCCCACCAGGGACAGATCGTTACTGCCCGCAGGATCCGCTGGCTGCTCGAAGAGAGCGGGCTGATCTCCCGCCCCAAGGCCCATATCCAGGACCCCTACTCCTTCAGGTGCATCCCGCAGGTGCACGGTGCGTCCAAGGATTCGATCAACTACGTCTCCTATGTTTTCCGGAACGAGATCAATTCGGTGACCGATAACCCGACCATCTTCCCGGAGGAGGGGCTGATCATTTCGGCCGGGAATTTCCACGGGCAGCCCCTGGCCCTGGCCCTGGACAACCTGGCCATCGCCATGAGCGAGCTGGGGAACATCTCGGAGCGGAGGACCTACCAGCTGCTTTCGGGGACCCGGGGACTTCCCCCTTTCCTGGCGGCCAATCCCGGGCTCAACTCCGGCTTCATGATCCCGCAGTACACGGCTGCATCGATGGTCAGCCACAACAAGCAGCTCTGCACCCCCTCATCGGTCGATTCCATTGAATCGTCGCAGGGACAGGAAGACCACGTGAGCATGGGTGCCAATGCGGCAACAAAGGCCTACCGGGTCATGCTCAACCTGGAACGGATCCTGGCCATTGAACTGTACACCGCGGCCCAGGCCCTTGAATTCAGGAGGCCGGCCCGCAGCAGTCCCTATCTCGAGAATTTCGTGGAGCAGTACAGGAAAAATGTCCCGTTCATGGAGGATGACAAGGTGATGTACCACGACATCGAAGCCAGTGTCAGCTACCTGAGGGATGTCGGGCTGGAGTTGCCCGAGGAGCTGCTGACCTTCCGGGACTACTCCCCGGAGGCGGGCAGCTAAAGCATAGCGGGAGGCACCATTCCTTCCGGGCCCTGCCCGGGGCTGCCCTTGCCGTGCTCTGCCGGAGCACCCTTCCCGCGGTCGCCCGGATCGCCCTTTTTGCGGTCGCCCGGCCCGGACGGGCCCTGGTCCCTGATCTGGTTGATCAGGTAGTGGCGGAAATCCCACTCCACCTTGTAGAGCTTCAGCACCTTTTTCGGGGGCAGTGCCTTCTGGAACTTCTCATGGTAATACTCCTGTTCCAGCTGGCAGAGCTCCGATCTCAGCCTTGAGATCTTGTCCAGGGTCTCGGTAATCTCCTTGTCCGACAGGTTGCCCGCGTTCTGGTTGGAGTACCGGAAAGTGTTCTTTTCATCTTCCATGATCTTCATCTTCCGGTTGAGGAAATCGTTATAGAGGGGCCAGAAAGCTTCCGCCTCTGCCGTTGTCAGCTCCAGCTTTTCGGTGAAGTATGTATTTCTTTCCTGGTTGAACCGGTTGATCTGTTCTTCAGTCTGCGCCAGGGCGTCGCCGGTCCCGCACATCAACAGAGCAAATGCAATGACGCTCAGCATTCGGGTGGTGATTCTCTTCATGATCCGCTTTTTTTACTATTCAAAGATTAAATCCATTTCCACATCATTCTGGGCAAGATATTCAATGGCCTGGTTCAGGTAGGCTTCCTCTTCGTCAATGGGTGTCTCATCCGGCTGCAGGTACCCGGCCAGTTCATATTCGTGATTGAAGATCTCCATCTCTTCCATCAGGGCAAGATTGATGGCTCCATCGGTTTCGCCATGGCCCGGAAGGGCGATCCTGACCACCGGGTAGCTGATCAGTGCCAGTCCCACGATGGCTGCGGCGATCGCTATCCTGACCCGGTGGGATGTGACCAGCTTCCGTACAGGCACGCGCTCTTCATCCAGCCTGCTGATGCGGTCCATCAGCCGGTCCGGGAAGCTTTCGAAGTATCCCGCGGGCACGCGGAAGGGGTTCTGTTTCAGCGGCCCGTGCTGCAGATCCGGTTGAATACGCTCCTTTTTCATCATTCTATTCAGTTATTGGTTAGACCCTTATGGTACCAAAAGGTTTAATCTATCCCAGCATGGCTTCGATTTTTTTAACGGCGTGATGGTAAGAGGCTTTCAGGGCACCCACGGAGGTGCCCAGGATCTCTGCCATCTCCTCATATTTCATCTCGTCAAAGTATTTCATATTAAATACAATACGTTGTTTTTCAGGCAGTTTTAAAATAGCCTGCTGAAGCTTCAGGCGGAGTTCATCCCCGTCGAACCAGGGATCCGATACCAGCAGTTCGCTCATCTTCCGCTCCTGGTCCACCCAGGGTGCAAAATTCCGTCTCTTTTTCTGCTTCAGGTAGGTGAGGGCCTCATTGGTGGCGATCCGGTAGAGCCAGGTGAAGAGGCTTGAATCAGCACGGAAATCGGGGATGGAACGCCACACCTTGATCATGGTATTCTGGAGCACATCATCGGAATCGTCGTGATTGACGACGATCTTGCGGATATGCCAGTAAAGCCGCTCCTGGTACAGGCGTACCAGCTGGTTGAATGCCTCTTCCTTTTTCCCGGCGGATTTTATTCCTTCAATGATCTCCCTGTCATCCCAATCCGGCATGCTCCATTCGGTTTGGTTTTTAGACTGCCTTCTCCTGAAATCGTTTAACAGGGTGCTGTTTAATCGAAACGGATGGTCTCGGAGAGTCCCGAATCAATATCAAAATCCCTGACCACGCAGAAGGAGGTGGATTTCAGGTCGCCCCTCCGGAAGACCACCCGGTAGGACCCGGGCTGCAGGTAGAACCCCTGGCTCTTTGTATTTTCCTGGAGGTTCAGCACCCACTTCTGCTCTCCCTGCGGACTAAGCTGGTAGAGGGCCCCGGAGCCGGGCTGCTGGGCAGAGAAGGTGGCGAATCCGGGAGCGGGTATCTCCACCGTGGTCGTATAGCTCTGCCTGATCTCCACATTCTTCACGATCATCAGCGGATAGATGGGGATCTCAAGGTCATACTTGCCAACAATGTATTTGCCCATATGTCCCATCTTCTGCACATTGATGGTCTCCGGACTGTTGGCCAGCCTGACCAGGATCTTCTCATTGTCATAGGCTTTTCCCCGGTTGGTGCGGACCAGCATGTATCCCTGGGGCGCATCAAGCCCGATGGTGTTGTGACGGCCTGTGGTCAGCTTCACGCTGTCGAGCCTCACCGGCGGGATGGTCTGGGCCACCACGTTGTAGGTGCTCAGGTGGTCCAGTGAGAGGGTGTCGGGATTGCCCCTGCTGTTGATGGTGTGGATCATGTTGTAGCGGATCGTTCCCGAAAAGCTGTCGTAGAATATGATATTCACATCGGTTTCGGTGGGCATATGGCGGGTATCGAGCAGGTTCACCTGGGCGCTGGTGGGATTCAGGGCCTGGGTGATGACCACCTTGAGGGCTTCTTTGAACTCCTGCTTGCCGGGAGCTTCATAATACTCCCCGATGCAGTTGAAGGTCTCCCGGAACCCCGGGTCACTCCCGATCCCGATCACGAAAGGCCGCAGGATGATCCCCCTTTTCTGGAGCCGGAGGGAGACCTCGCAGGGATCGCCCTCGCAGGCTTCCACCCCGTCGGTGATCAGCAGGATGATATTCCTGCAGTTGCCGCAGGGGGGAAAATCATCGGGGGCCAGCTCCAGGGAGTGGGCGATGGGGGTGGTCCCCTTGGGATTGATGAACCTCAGCTTCTGCCGGATCCTGGAGGCATTGCCGGGACCGAACGGGACCTCCAGCTTCGTATCGTTACAGTCCTGCGGGGGGACCGGGCTCTGGTGCCCGTAAATGCGCAGGGCCATCTCCACGTTGGGCATCAGTTCCAGGCTGTCCACCATATCCAGGAGGATCTCCCTGGCAATATCGATCTTCTTCGCACCTTCCCACTGCCCGGCCATGCTGTTGGATGCGTCGAAAATAAAGAGGATCCGGGATTTTGGCTGATAGCCGGCAGTAATTTCCTGCGCCTTCATCCCGGGTGGCAGGGCCGCAGCGGCCAGCCACAGGAGGAGTGAAATGCTCCCGGAGAGCGTTCTGTTTCTGAAAAAGGCGACGGTCGGCATCGGCATGTTCCTTTTGCTGCTTCCGGCTAAAATTACAAAAATCATGCATCCTAAGCTCTCCTGAGTTACAAACAAGATTTCCAGGGTTTATTTCTATCATACTATTTGATCAATTTATATCATTTCTAAACAATTTTTTATTTAACTTCTTTTCTGAAAGCCGGTTAAAGGAGATCAACAAGAGATGAATTAAAAAAAAGCAAATGAGCAGAACAGGTTCTCTTGTTAGTATGGTCATAATAAGTCTGGCTGCCTTCACATGTGACTCTCAGTTCGATGTAATACCTGCAGTTCTGACGGGGGATGTGACCAGTGTGGGATTAGACCATGCGGAGGTTCTTGCCCACATCATAGATCTGGGAAGCGGGGTGACGGAACATGGTCACTGCTATGGGACTTCACCGAATCCAAGTATTGACGGCAGCAGAACCTTACTGGGAGAAGCGGAAGGGCTGGACTCATATACCAGCTCGATTGAAGGCCTCCAGCCTGGTAAAAGCTATTTTGCGCGGGCTTATCTCATCTCTGAGAATAAGGCTTATTACGGTGAAGAGATATCCTTTTCCACGCTCTCCGGAGAGATTGAGGTATCCACAGATGAGATCGGCGACATTATGGCCACTTCAGCGATATGCTACTGTACGGTCATTTCGGATGG
>CAYXUD010000049.1:0-5707 GCA_964467775.1 uncultured Bacteroides sp.
GTTACGGCAAAATTCGGGAAATAACAGTCTGGATGAAATGCGATTTGGTTTAGCGCCGCATTCGGGCACATTTCTTTTGGATGCGGGAGCTGCGAAGCAGCGGGCAGACAAAAGTTCTGCGCTAGCGGAATGTGCCCGAACACGGGTAAATGAACAGGTGTTGGGTTTATATTTATTTTAGTTGTGGTTGGCTTATTTGTCTAAATTAAGAAATATTGTAAAGGTATTTTGTGAAATGATTGGGTATTTTCCCTTAATATGGGGTGATTTGTAAGGGTATTGCGGAAAGAGGCGGAGGGCTAAGTGAATATCTTGTCCAGGGGATTCCGGATCTTCATCAATGCATTGGATGCCACCCTTGTATACACCTCGGTGGTTTTGGTGCTTGCATGGCCCAGCAGCTCCTGGATATACCTGAGGTTGATCCCCTGTTCCAGGAGATGGGTCGCAAAGCTGTGGCGCAGGCTGTGCGGGGTCACATATTTATTGATCCTGGCCCTGCGGGCTCCCTCCCGGAAAATATTCTCGATGCTTGTGCCGCTGTACCTGCTGCCATTCTGGCCTTCGAAGAGCCAGTGCCTGGGCCGGTATTCCATATAGTACTTGCGGAGTTCTGTTAACAGCCTTTCAGAAAGCAGTGTGTAGCGGTCTTTTTTACCCTTGGCTCCGCATACTTTGATCAGCATCCTCTTAGAATCAATGTCCTCCACCTTCAGGTTGATCAGTTCACTTCTCCGCAGACCACCCGAATAGAGGGTCATGAGGATGCATTTGTGCTTCTGGTTCACTGTTAATTCAAAGATCCTCTCCACCTCCTCCAGGGTGAGCACAGTAGGAAGTTTTGATTCCTTCCTGGGTCTGCTTATCTGGTAATATTCCCGCCTTCTGCCCAGGACCTTTTCATAATAGAATTTGATTGCATTGATCCGCTGGTTCTGCTGGCTTACTGAAATCTTCCTGGTGCGGATCAGCTCGAGGATATAATTGTTGACCTGCTGCTGGCTGATATCATGCAGCTCCTCGTTACGGAAATATTCCATGAAGTGAAGGAAGTAGTGGGAATAGCATGAGATGGTGCTCTGGCTGTACCTTTTCCGTTGCAGCAACTCCAAGTAACCGGGGGGCAACTTCTGTATCATCAGTGCAGTTATTGAAGGTTTGTGTTTGAATCCCGCTCGCGCATTCCCCGTAGCTTTGCTGCGGGGTAAGCGAGCACAAATAAAATAATTTATGGATCGAAGATTCCTCGGAGCTTGCTCCGAGGAGCTTCAATGGCTCACCCGGGCATCCGGGTATCCCGGTGCAATATACAATGGTTAATGTGTCAAGCCCGGATCAATAGGCCACCTGCAGGGAAAACTTCATAAAAAGTTTATATTTATCTGTTGCCTGATTCGGCGAAGGGCGGCAGATTTATATATCTTACAAAAACCAATTATCTTTACAGCTTCAAAACGGGACACAGATGAACGAGAACAAGGAGCAGGTTTTTGAGAACGAGGAGTTCCAGGTCCTTTTGAGGAAATACGAAGACATGCGAAGCGGTGTACAGTCCATTTTTTTCGACGTGGAGGAGTTTGAACAGATCATCGATTACTACCTGGACGATCTTCAGTACGACGAGGCGAAAGAAGCAGCCAAACTGGGCAAGCAGCAGCACCCAACATCCGTAGAGATCGAATACAAGTTTGTCCATATCTATATCGAACAGGGCCAGCCAAAGAAGGCCCTGGCGCTGCTGGAAGAGATCCCGGTTTGGGAGGAGAGCAACCCCGAACGCTATTTCCTGAAGGGAACGGCCCTCTCTCTGCTGGGCAAGCTGAAGGAGGCGGAGGTCCAGTTTGACAGGGCGCTTGAGATCTCTGCGGATGATACTTTTGAAGCCTTGCTGAATATCTCGATCGCCTTTGAGAATGTCAGGCATTTTGAACTGGCCATCAAATACCTGATACAGGCATACAGGCAGCAGCCCGAAAACCTTTCTGTACTATACGACCTGGGCTATTTCTATGACAGGCTGCACCGTTTTGATGAGAGCCTGAAATACTATCAGAGGTACCTGGACCTGGATCCCTATTCCGACAATGTCTGGTACAATTTAGGAATCGTATATCATAAACTGGAGCAGTTTGAGAAAGCAGTCGAGGCATATGAATTCTCGATAGCCATCAATCCGGATTATGCCTCTGCCTATTTCAATAAAGCCAGTGTCTGGGTGAATGCGGAAAAATTTGAATTGGCTATCAAGGCATACAAAGAGTTCCTGGAGGTGGAACCGGAAAATACTCAGGCATATTGCCACATGGGGGATTGTTATGACCAGATGGACCGGCTGGATGATGCGCTGGCCGCATTCCAGAAGGTCATTGAACTGGACAATACCGACCCGGAAGGCTGGTTTGGGGCAGGAATGGTCTACATGAGGCAGAACCGGATACAGGAAGCCATCACTTATATCCTGAAAGCCATTGAATTTGATAATAATAACCTGGATTACTGGATCAACCTGGGATATGCCAATGAGGATGCAGGGCTGATCGAGGAGGCAGTGAAGTGTTATGGTTTTGTCACCAGGGCAGATGCCTCTGACCTGGACGGGTGGAATGCATTGACCGGACTTCTGATGAAGGAGGGTGATTTTAACCAGGCACTCAATTTCCTTCGTCAGGCCTATGTGAACCATCCTTCGGAGGCCAGGATCAAGGTCAGAATGGCGATCTGCAATCTGAAACTTGGAGAGGAGCACCTCGCTGCAATGTTCCTTCAGGAGGGCCTGGAGGTGGAGCCGGCGCTGGTGAATGAGTTCCTGTTCTATTTTCCCGAAGGCTCTTATTACAGGGATATTGAACGAATCATACATAAGTTTAAGTAATTGATTCCTATGAATTTCCATATCAGACACATTCCGGAACGGACCTCCGGGGACCGGGATTATGGGCTTACCATGATGATGGACAAAGGTTTAAGCCTGAAGGAGGCAGAGAATTTCGTGGACTCAAGCACCCCTTTTACCGATCTCGTGAAGTTCGGATTCGGGACGGCACTGATCCAGCAGGACCTGAAGAAGAAGGTCAGACTTTACCAGAAAGCGGGTTTGAAACCCTATTTCGGGGGAACGCTCTTTGAAATGTTCTTTGTAAGGAACCAGTTTGAGGATTACAGGAGGTTCGTATCGGAATCGGGGCTGACCCATGTGGAGGTGTCGGATGGTTCCATCAGGATTGAACATGACGAGAAGCTGAAATGCATCGAGGTGCTTGCAAAGGATTTCCGGGTGCTTTCGGAGGTGGGAAGCAAGGTAAAGGGCGTGGAGTTGCCCAATGATGTCTGGGTCTCATCCATGAGGACCGAGCTGGAAACGGGGGCGTGGAAAGTGATCGCTGAGGCGAGGGAAAGCGGGACCATAGGGATATACCAGTCAGACGGATCGGCCAACCGGGAGCTGATCGATGACATCATGAAGGAGATCTCGGTGAACGATGTGCTCTGGGAAGCCCCCAACAAGGCCCAGCAAACCATGTTCATCAAGCTGGTCGGCCCGAATGTGAACCTGGGGAATATCGCCCCTTCAGAAGTGGTGGCCCTCGAGGCGCTGCGTTGCGGTATGAGGGGGGATACCTTTTTTGACGTTCTCCCCGGGGAGTTCCACGCCAAAAAACTTTAGCGGTTTGAAGAGAAACATAAAAGACTATTTGCTCCTGGTCCTGCGGGGAATGGGAATGGGTGCAGCCGATGTGGTCCCGGGAGTATCAGGGGGAACCATTGCGTTTATCACGGGTATCTATGAAGAGCTGGTCTATTCCATAAAGAGCATCAACCTTAAAGCGCTTAAGTTCTTCTTTACGGGGCGCTGGAAATCCTTCTGGAAACAGGTGAACGGCAACTTCCTGCTTTCCGTATTTGCGGGAATCTTCATCTCTGTCCTGTCTCTTGCCAGGCTCCTGGAGTTTCTGCTCGAGCACCACCCCGTATTGATCTGGTCCTTTTTCTTTGGCCTCATCCTGGCCTCCTCCTATGTGGTATCCAGGAAAATCACCAAATGGACATACATCAAAGCGGTTGCCCTGGCGGGGGGGATCGGGATCGCATTCTATATTACCAGTGTTACCCCGGCCACCACTTCCGATGCATCATGGTTTGTGGTCCTGTCAGGGGCCATGGCCAGCTGCGCCATGATCCTTCCGGGCATCTCCGGGAGTTTCATCCTCCTGATACTGGGTAAATATGAATTTGCCCTCACTGCAGTGAATGAGCGCATTATCCTCGATCTTTTGCTGCTCGGAACAGGGGCTGTCCTCGGTCTTGTCCTCTTCTCGAACCTGCTTTCCTGGCTATTAAGGAGGTACTATGAGGTCACGATTGCCGTGCTGGTGGGATTTATGATCGGCTCGCTGAACAAGATCTGGCCATGGAAGGAGACCCTGAGGACCATGGTGGTGGATGAAGAGGTTAAACCACTGGTGGAGAGGAATATTCTGCCCTCCCCGGGAATTGCTGACCACCGGATCTGGATGGCAGTGCTGATGGCCATCCTGGGAATGGCCCTTATCATCCTTATTGAACTGATCCTGACTAAAAAACCCTCTGAACAAGAGTCGGTTTAAGATATTGTATATGTACGCAGGCACTTGCTTTAACTTGTAGCTTTGACGCTTTTCGGGCTTATCGGTTATCCCCTCGGGCACAGCTTCTCGGTTGCCTACTTTACGGAGAAATTCTCAAGGGAGGGGATCGATGCGGAGTACAGGAATTTCCCGCTGGAGGAGGTTTCCGCATTCCGGGAACTGGTCAGGCAGGAACCCGGCCTTGCCGGATTGAATGTCACTGTTCCTTACAAGCAACAGATCATCCCTTATCTCGATGCGCTGAACAGAACCGCCAGGACCATCGGGGCTGTCAATACGATCGTATTCTGCCGGAGGGATAACCGCCTCACCCTGCTGGGTTATAACACGGATGTGACCGGGTTTGAACGCTCCCTCAGGGAACACCTGAAACCGCGTCACAGAGAGGCCCTTGTTCTGGGTACCGGCGGGTCATCGAAAGCGATTGCCCATGTGCTTGAAGGGCTCGGCATTGAGTACCGCATGATCAGCCGGACAAAAGGGGAGGGGGTTCTTTCCTACCAGGAACTGGACCGGGAAACTGTGGCCCGCAGCCTTTTGATCATCAACACCACCCCCCTGGGGATGTCTCCCCGGGTCGATACCTGCCCTGCCATCATATACGGGGCTATCACACCGGATCATCTGCTCTTTGACCTGGTTTACAATCCGGAAAGGACACTCTTTCTTTCAAAGGGAGAGAAGCAGGGTGCCACCGTCGTTAATGGCTACGATATGCTGGTTTACCAGGCGGAAGCCTCCTGGGAGATCTGGAACAGGAATTGCCAGGATAATCGCGTTGCGAAGGTTCATGGTCAGTAGCCCGTTGAGCCAGCAAAGGGAATTATAAATTCGTGCATATGGCCTCGTTATTTCAGAAAGAGTACACCATCGCTTCCTATGAGCTGGATCCGCGGGGGGAGGTACGGCTGACCACCCTCGCCAACTACTTCCAGGAGATCGCATACCACCATGCCAATGAATTGGATTTCGGTTACGAGGTCATGAAAAAGAGGCGGACCATGTGGCTGTTGTCCAGGATGAAGATCCGGATGGACCGGTACCCTGTGTGGAACGACAGGGTCATGGTTGAGACCTGGCCC
>CAYXUD010000050.1:0-11922 GCA_964467775.1 uncultured Bacteroides sp.
AAAAAGAATAATCATATGGGCAGTCATTATGGTTATTGTACTAGCTGCAGCTGGACTTCTTCTAGTTAATTTGAACTGTCCAAATTTATCTTCTAATGATTTAAATTTAAAGCTGGGACGCTCGGTTTCCCATCTGGTAGAGAAAGACAAGTCAATCAGGAATTGTGTTCTGGCTGTAACCTGCGGTAATGGCTCATACTCCTGGGCAGGCGCAGCCGGGATCGCCCATCAGGACGGCCAGGTGCCAATGACCAATGATACTCCTGTCTATATTGCCAGTGTAACAAAACTATATACTGCTGCTGCAATCATGAAATTATATGAAGAAGGGGCGCTTTCTTTAGATGATCCGATATCCAAATACCTGCCAGCAGATCTTATCAAAGGCATTCATTTCTATAAGGGGAAGGATTATTCCAATGAGATTACCATCGAGCAACTCCTGGCACATACTTCAGGCATAGCGGACTACTACATGGAGAAAGGCAAGGACGGCAAGAGTGCATTTGACATATTGGTTGCGGACCCTGACAGTTACTGGACCGTAGATGGGGCCATTGCCAGAACGCGTGACGAGCTGCAGCCGCATTTTGCGCCGGGAACTGGTGCATTCTACTCGGATGCAAATTACCTTCTGCTGGGCAGGATCATAGAGAACGTATCTCAGAAGCCACTTCAAACTGTATACGAGGATTATATCTTTCAGCCTTGCGGCTGCACACATACATGGCTGGTGAACCTTTCCAGGCCTCAGGTCGCATCTGGTGCTCCGGCGGACATATTTTACAATGGCAGGGCCATTACCAGGATGCGTTTGAACGGGGCAGACTGGGCTGATGGAGGCATCATCTCCACAGCAGGGGATATGATCATTTTCCTGAAAGCTTTGAACGAAGGAGAAATAGTCAGCAAAAGTGTGCTGCAACTGATGCATGAGTGGCATAAACTGGAATTTCCAATTCAATACGGATATGGAACCATGTATTTTGAACTGCCCGGATTAATGAGTAAAGTGACCAAACTAACTCCATTGTGGGGCCATTCAGGTTCCACGGGTTCATTCCTCTATTATTCGGAAGATCTTGATTTGTATATAGCTGGAACTATTGACAATGTAGGTTCTGACTCCAAGCCTTTTTTTACACTCATACGAGATGTAATGAAACTATTCGATGAAAAAAGCAAGTCTGAAAAATGAACAGAAGTCCCCTCATTCTCAATTTTTGTCCGACTACTTTGAATTTTTCTCACCTTTAAACAGAGTTATACTATAAACCGGGGATATGAAGACTGCAGGTGGTTATCACATATTGATTATGGTTCTCCTGATTTCGCCATGTTCCTGTAAAAATCAATCGCATCATCAGAAGGTTGAAAAAGGAACTGAAGAATCATGGAAACAAAACTGTTGAGGGACCAGCAGGTATTTCCCACAAGGGAAGTGCTGGAAAATGCACTTGGGAAGAGTTACCCGGCGTTTGACGGGCTGACAGAAATACTGACCGGTGATCCATACGGGCTAACGACTGAATGGAGATATTACAATGACGGCAAAGCATGGTTATGTAAAGTGTGTCACAAGAAAAAGACGATTTTCTGGTTATCCGTATGGGATCAATATTTTAAAACCACTTTTTACTTTACTGAGAAAACCGGAGAAGGGATTTCAGAATTACATATTGAAGAAGCGCTGAAGGCAAGCTTCAGCCGAAGCAGGCCCATTGGCAAATTAATCCCGCTTACTGTCACTATCAGGGAGAAAGAGCAGATAGAGGATGTGATCAAGATAGCAGCATATAAAAAGGGCCTGAAATAATAAAACCCGGATTTGCTGCCAGGCATACTACTCATTGAAATATTTACCTCATTCCATTATAAAACAGACCACAGATGAATTACATCAACTGTCTGACCGCACTGGCATTTGCATTGAGCGGCTCCTGTTTCGGGCAAACGGGGCTGAACCATGATGACTGTGATAAGGATGTGGAAGATCCCCGGGGGAAGATGCAGCCCTGGGAGAAGGGCGCCTGGGAAACGGGCAGCTACCGGAACCTGTTCCTTGAAGCCGGGTATTCCCAGGCTGACATTGATGCGAAGCTGGCCAGGGCCTATTACGACGTTTTCGAGGGACCGGACAGGGTCTATTTTGAGGTGGGCGATTCGATGGCCTATGTATCCGACCTGAAGAACCATGATGCCCGCACGGAAGGCCTCTCATACGGGATGATGGTGGCTGTGCAGCTGAACAAAAAAGATGTCTTCGACCGCCTGTGGCGCTGGACTAAAAAAGTCATGCAGCACCAGGGGGGTGCCAGGGATGCCTATTTTGCGTGGAGCGTCGAACCGGAAACCGGGAGACACAATGCGGAAGGCTCTGCTTCTGATGGGGAGTTCTATTTTGTCACAGACCTGCTGTTTGCTTCCAACCGCTGGGGGAACGATACTGGCATCGATTATTATGCCGAAGCCCGAAGGATCCTCGATGCCATGTGGAGCAAGGACGGGACGGAGGGTGTCCGGAACATCCTCAATGTAGAGCATAAGCAGATCAACTTTGTGCCGGATAATTTTGGATACGGCTGGACAGACCCCTCCTACCATCTGCCTGCATTTTTTGAGATCTGGGCAGAATATGCCGGGGACGGCAGGGAACAGTTCTACAGGGATTGTGCCGACACATCCCGCATCTTCCTCCACAGGGCCTGTCATCCTGAGACCGGCCTGACTGCAGATGCCACAGAATTCAGCGGGGCCCCCATAGCCCGCAGATCCATACCCAGTTCATTCCGCTTCGATTCGTGGAGGGTGCCCATGAACATCGCCATGGACTACTCCTGGTATGCCAAAGACAGGGAGTGGCAGCAGGATTACGCCAGAAGGATCCAGAACTTTCTGTATTGCAGGGGCATTGATACTTTTGAGGACCAGTTCAATGTGGACGGAACGCTTCCCGGGTGGATTCGTCCTGTTGGAGGATACCGGACGTTGCGCCATTCGCTGGGACTGGTTGCAACCTCCGCCGCGGCATCCCTGATGGGAACCCAGGCCAAAATGTGGAAATTTGTCGATGCCCTCTGGAATGCCAGGCTTGAACCGTACCCTGATGGATATTTTGACCCCTATTACGACGGCCTGCTTTACCTGTTCAGCCTGATGCACCTGAGCGGGAATTACCGGATCATCACCCCCGGGATGGACTGACCCGCCATTCCCGGACCGGCGGCTGATTCTGACGGCTAATGTGAAGATGAACCGACGCTTCTATTGATTTTGCTGCATTTATTCTTTAATTTGGTCCTTCACGCCGGAACAGGCTACTTCACTGTTGTTTAATAACTCTAGAAAGAAAAGGAAAATGAAAAATATGGATTGGTTGAAGACCCTGATGATCTGCATCGCCATTGTGCTGGCAGGGTACTTTGTGGGTAACATGCATAGGACCGGGAAGAAATATGACCGTTTTGTGCAGGTGAAGGGTCTTTCCGAGCGTGAAGTACATGCGAACCTGGCAGTGTGGCCCATGAACATCACCCTTGCCGGCAATGATCTCAGATCCTTGCGAAGTGAAATTGAACAGCAGAACAATGAAGTCTACGATTTCTTCATAAGGCTGGGATTTGACAGCGGGGAAATCACAAAAGGGATGGTGAATATAAGTGACACCCACGCCAATATTTACGATTCGAACTACCAGAATAAAGAATTCAGGTATATCGCCAAATCAGAATTAACGATCAGGACCGGTGATATTGAAAAACTTCAAAAAGCGCTCACCGAATCACTTGAGCTTCTGTCAAAAGGGATCCTGCTCGGATCAAAGAATGCCTGGAGGCCGATTGTGTATATCTTCACAGGATTGAACGAGCTGAAACCATCGATGGTTGAAGAAGCAACTATGAACGCTCGGGAAGTCGCAGAGAAATTTGCCCGGGATTCTGATTCACAGGTGGGGGAGATCAGGATCGCCAGACAGGGTCTGTTCACCATCAGCGACAGGGATGAAAATACACCCGAGATCAAGATCGTCCGGGTGGTCTCCACCATCGATTTCCAGCTGAAGGATTAAGAGCTGATCCCGAATCCTTGGATTGGTGATGATGAACGAACAGCCTTACGGTAAAATGGACATCATAGAGAGATATGAGAACTACCCGGCCGGGATCGTGATCGTGTCAAATTTTGTCTCACTGGCCATTTACGGACTTGGATTCCTGATCATTTTCAGGCTGGGCCTGGTGTTTTCATTACTGTACCTGGTCTATATCCTGCTTTTCGAGTACAGGCTGGTAAGCAAGCATTGCCCCAATTGCTATTACTGGGGCAAGGCATGTGGATTCGGGAAAGGCAGGATCAGCTCATGGTTCTTCAGGAAGGGAGATGTTTCAAAATTCTGTATGAAGGAGATGACCTGGAGAGATATGATCCCTGATCTTCTGATCTCATTGATACCGGCACTCATCGGGATGATCCTTTTGATTATAAAATTTGATCTGGTTCTATTATCCGCATTGTTGTTGCTGGTGATCTTCACGACAATGGGGAACGGTTATATCCGCGGGTCACTGACGTGCAGGTACTGTAAACAGAAGGATCTGGGTTGCCCGGCGGATGCGTTGTTCAGCAAAGAGAGGAATAAAACTGACAACAAAGCATATTATCATCCGGAGAAAACCAAAAAATGAAAAAGGTGGGAAAGAAACGAGCATCCGGGAAATGGACAAAGAAGAATGTTCTCTGGAGCACGCTTCTGACCGTTTTGGGTATTCTGTGTTTTCCGGTCAATCCGCTGGTCCTGTCCGGCATCATCGTTACCGGCCATCATCAGGTCTCCTATATCATAGGCTGGGTGGTCTGGGGTTTTGGCATGATCCTGGTGATGGCCCCGATCATTATGTTCCCGCGCCGGGGCGGGGTTGAAAAGGGAAAAGCCTTTGTGCATACCACACGCCTGGTTGACACGGGAATCTACAGCATTATCAGGCACCCTCAATATCTGGGTGGGATCCTGGCCATATTTCTGACCACCCTGCTGTGGTACCCGCACTGGTTATTCGGGGTTCTGGGCATCGCAGGTACAGCGGTCATTTACCTGAGCTGCAGGGAGGAGGACCGGCGGCTTATCCGGCAGTTCGGCGACGACTACAAGAACTACATGCAAAAAGTGACAAGAATGAATTTCCTGATAGGTATCATCCGCCTGATACAGCGCAGAAAATAACCGGCAATCACTGATCACTGATCAGTTGTATGTTTCGCATATCTCTGAAATTCTATCAGTTATCATGTGTTGAGGGTTATATTGTTGATAACAAATGAATTATAACTTTCAAGTTGTATCGAACTCACACTATTTTAGTTGTAGGAAAGGCAGGTGTGCATTTCATCTGTCCAGTATTGGTATTCGTGTTAAATAAATTTGCCACATAAGATGGAAAGAAAGAATGGAATTGATCTGTTTCGATTAATAGCAGCGTTTTTTATCATGCTTCTCCATGCAGGCTACGGTGACCTGACTACTGATTTTTCCGCTTATATTCGCATGAGTGGACGATGGGCGGTACCGTTTTTTTTCATCAGCACCGGATATTTCCTTCACAAAAAAATCACAGAGGATAACAGGATCCATTTCAGAAGTATTGAAAGAAACGTGCATATGCTGATTTCAATACTGGTGGTCTCATCCCTGGTATTTATGGTATACTCGTTAATCTTTCATTATAAATATTACGCGAATGACATAAAATGCATCCTGATAGGTTCCTACTGGCATCTCTGGTTCATTGGTTCGATGATATTTGGTTACATTTTCATCTGGTATTTCTACAGCATGAAAAGGGGGAACCTGCTTTTGCCCATCTCGATCATCATTCTGATATCTTCGATTTTTGCCGATTCCTACGATAATTTCTTTGGAATCAGCATCAATTATGATGAGCTGCCGAAATTCTTTATTTCGGTACCTTTCATGTACACGGGATTACTTATTTCGAAATTAAAATTCAGCAGGAATTATCTCATTATTTTCATACCTGTTGCCCTGCTGGGTTTCTTGTTGCAATATGTTGAGATGAATATGTTTTTCAATATTTTCAACTGCCCCAGGAATGACCACCAAATCTTAATCGGGACCGTTGTAATGGTTATTCCACTTTTTATTCTTAGTGTTAACCTGAAGCTTGATGCAAACATATTTTCAACGTATGGCCGGAAATACTCCCTGTTCATCTATTTGTATCATTTGATCGGATATAAGGTCATCAGTCTCCTTCTCTGGAAAATATTTCAGCTGGACATCAATAATTTCTTGGTCCTGTTTGCTTTTGTAGACTTTATTTTCATAACCGCTACTGCCGCATTGCTTGAAAAATATGTCCCTTTTCTTTTCCATCTGTTAAATGGGAATATCTCACAAATGGGCGTTAAACTGAAGGAGCAGAAACTGTAATGTCGCACAGGATCTAATGCAGCCTGCATCGCCACAGATCCATCACCATGCATGAGGTGACATTCTCGCAGATCCGCCTTAATCTTCGGATCACCAGGGATCCGAACTGCTGCCCCAGGAAAAAGGCAGCGACCAGGGCCATGTAGGTATACCATGCAAAACCCAGATGGGAGGCCAGCCGCAGTGCAATGATGAATATCACTGGGATGTGAACGGCCAGGAACCATTGCAGGGAGAACTTTCCCACATTGGCGCGCCAGTAACCGAACGGGATATTGATGATCAATACGGTCAGGCTGATAAGAAGGAGTTTTGCCATGCACCAAATGTACATAAATATTCCGCTTGAAATGATTCGGGCAATGTCAGGAGAATGTCGTAAAATTGTCGGGACAAATACACCCATCATTCGTTGAAAGTTTTTAAGTGAATAGATAATATTACCGGAGATTAAGATGAAAATGAAACAACCAGAGCTGGGCAGGAAAATTGCAGAGCTGAGAAAAGCAAAAGGCCTGACCCAGGAGGAACTCGTTCAAAAATGCAACTTAAGCGTGAGAACCCTGCAGCGGATTGAATCAGGGGAGGTGATGCCCAGGAGCTACACGGTCAAGGTCATTTTTGCTGCCCTGGATTACAGGGTTTTTGATTCATCCTCCGCCTGGCCGGGACAACTATTCAGACAGGGTTTTGATCTGTTTAACTTAAAAACCAATACGATGAAAAAACTATCACTCTTATCAGTGGCCGTTGCTGTGACAGGTGTCATTTTGCTGGCCGTATGCCTGGATGGCAAAGCACAACCGGCTTCCAAAGTCAGGAAAGTGATCGAAGCCTCGGGGGATGATTTTGTGCGCTGGTTCAATACAGGGCAGGTTGATTCATTATTGACCCTTTACAGGGACGATGCCTGCCTGCTTGCGCTGGGATGTGGCAAGGAATTGATACGCACCTTCTACGAATCACAGATGAGAAGTTACAGGTTCGAAGAGTTCAGCATTATCTCCGTCAGTGTATGCGATTCAATCGCGGTGGAAAAGGGCCGCTGGACGGTCAGCTCTGGCTCAGGGGCATTGTTTAAAGGGGAATACCTGACCGAATGGCGCCGGACAGGCAAAAAATGGCTCATAGTGAATGATATATCCGATACCTATTAAGAGAATCGGCTGCCCCTGAGAGCGCTCCGTGGTCTTCGGGCAATGGCCTCGTCAATTCCAGGAATATCCCTTTGATGGGCCGCCGGATCCGGCGGCCCGGTTTCGGGTGACCGGGCATAAGCATATCCGGTAAGGCCCCTGTTCCCAACAGGAATTCCCTGTTTGATTTGCCCATGATGTTTCCGATCGATACATTTGTGGGAAAGGGGCGTCATGATTAGAGCACTCCAAACCGCAGCTATTGCAGTAGTTTCATTGATGATGTCTGCCTCTTTCGGGCAGACCGGTGATTCAGTGACCATCGATCTGAACGAAGAATACCAGCATATCAGCGGGTTTGGCGGGGCCAATATTCCCGACTGGACTGGTGACCTGAACAGTGACCAGGCAGAAAAGGCTTTCGGGAATGCCCCGGGTCAGATCGGGCTCAGCATATTACGAATAAAAGCTCCCAATAATGAAGCGCTGTTTGACATGCAGGTACCCACTGCTGTCAAGGCCAGAAACCTTGGATCCATCATCATTGCTTCCCCGTGGTCACCCCCGGCCAGCATGAAAAGCAACAGCAGTGATATCGGAGGATATCTGAATCCGGATTCGTACGGGGCATATGCCGATCACCTGCTGGGATTTGTCGAATTCATGGAATCAAACGGGGCACCGCTTTACGCTATTTCAATTCAGAATGAACCGGATGTAACGGTTACCTATGAATCGTGTGACTGGACCCCCGAACAGATGACGGCTTTCCTGAAGCAGCAGGGCCCGAAATTTGATTCGATCCGGGTAATCGTCTCTGAATCCTATCATTTTGATAAAAGTCAGACCGATCCGATATTGAACGATCCGGAGGCGGAGCAGCACGTTGCCATTATTGGCGGCCACATTTATGGCGGCGGTCTGTCTGATTATCCTCTGGCAAGAGAAAAGGGGAAAGAGGTGTGGATGACCGAACACTTCACGGACGCCATCCATATGGCCGATGAATGGCCGCTGGCACTGAATGTGGGTACTGAAATCCATCGTTGTATGAACGCAAATTACAGTGCGTACCTGTGGTGGTATCTGCGAAGGTTTTATGGCCTGATCGGTGAAAACGGGAACATTACCAAAAGAGGGTATGTGATGTCCCACTTTGCAAAATTCATCCGTCCCGGATATACCCGCGTTGGTGTTCCGGTGAATCCTGTTTCCAACGTAGATGTATCTGCTTATAAGACAGATTCGACCCTTGTTGTGATTGCCCTGAACAGGAACCCGACTCCAGCTGAAGTCTGTTTTGAGATTCAGAATGGGTCTCTGGATACATTGACCATGTTCACCACCTCGGCCGGCAAGAATGTTAAGAACGGGGGAATCGTTGTTTTGAGCAGCGGCACATTTTCTGCAACTCTTGATGCGCTGAGTATCACGACCTTCACCTCCTGCCCGGATGATGCCGGCAGAGCACTGAATATACCACCCGTCGCTGATGCCGGGGATGACCAGACCCTGACGGATGAGGATGATGGTATGGAGACTGTTTTTTTGGATGGCAGTGGAAGCAGCGATCCGGACGGGAGCATCACAAACTTTTCCTGGGCGCTGGACGATACACAGTTCGCATGGAGTGAATCAACCTCCCTCAGCTTAAGCAGCGGTACACATTCAATAGTCCTCACAGTAACAGATAATGATGGCGCCACTCATATGGATACGGTTGATGTAACCATTCAAAGCAGTTATGTTACAGAGGATAACCTGTGGCTTGAGGCGGAGTGTGGCGAAGTGGGCCCGAACTGGGATATCCTGCCGGATGCCGATGCGTCAAATGGCCTGTACGTAACAGCAAAGCCGGGAAATGAAAATATCAATAGTGCTTCTGAAGATGAACAGGATCATATTGTCATCATATTCGACATATCCGAGGCCGGCAGTTTCAAATTATGGGGAAGGGCCAAAGTGCCAACTGCAGATGACGACTCCTTCTGGATAAAAATGGACGATGGCAGCTGGATCAAATGGAACAGCATACCGGGCGGTACTACATGGCAATGGGATGATGTGCACGATTCTGATCAGGGCGGTGGTTTTATCACCTGTGACCTGGCCGCGGGAAGCCATACCCTGACCATCTGCCACAGGGAAGACGGGGCCCTGCTGGATAAATTGCACATTACCAAAACCGGTGGAACCCCTTCGGGTGCAGGAGATGATGCCAGCAATTGTGAACCAACCGGTGGAAATGAAACCGGTCATACTGAACATAAGGTCAATCTCTATCCCAATCCTGCAAGTGAAACCCTGTTTATTGAACTGGAAGGAGCATCCGGTCCGGTCAATGAGCTATTCATTTATAACAGCCTCGGGACGCAGGTTGCAGTGATGAAACCGGAGAATGGTAAATATGTCATGAATGTAAGCGGATTGCCGGAAGGAGTCTATTTCCTGAAGATCACAACCGGGAACCATGAAGCATATATAGAAAAGTTCATAAAATGATAGTTTGGTGAACTCTCAACAGAATCGTTTCAGGGGCAGATTTCAAATAGAAGCTCTTTCTTTGAATTCACTCATGGCAAACTTTTAAATAGATAGTCGTATAACCCTTATTCTGTCAGATGCCTAATCCAGTAAAACAAGCTCCATTCAACGATCCAGCCCAGTCCAAACCGCTCCGGCTCTGGCCGGGTGTGGTCATCGTAGTGCTGCAGTGGCTGCTCAGGTTTGTCATCCCCGTCCTGTTTCCCGGGCCCCGTGCCGATATTATTGGAGTGTTCGGGGGACTCGCAGGCGGATTGGCCATTGTCGTATGGTGGGCCTTTTTCAGCAGGGCACACCGGTTCGACCGCTGGAGTAGCGTTATCCTGATGATAGCCGGTCTGGCCGTTACTAGGCCCCTGGTCCATGAATCGATCGGGACTGGGATGCAGGGGATGATGTTCTTTGTATACGCCGTCCCGGTACTGAGCCTTGCCTTTGTGATCTGGGCAATGGCATGCCAGCGACTTGCTGCCCTGTCAAGGCGCCTGGCGATGGCCGCAACCATCCTTCTCGCATGCGGGGTTTGGACCCTCGTGCGTTCAGAAGGGATGACCGGGGACGCCGCAGCGGAATTTGTGTGGAGATGGGCCGAGACGCCCGAGGAGCGGCTCCTGGCCCGATCCGGTGAGTTGCCGATAAAGGTGCTGCCAGCTGAGGAAGTATCAGAGACCGAGGCTGTATGGCCGGGTTTTCGCGGTCCCGGCCGCGATGCCATCATACAAGGCGTGATGATCGGGACCGATTGGTCCTCCGCACCCCCGGTGGAATTGTGGTGCCGGCCTGTCGGACCCGGGTGCTCATCCTTCGCGGTAAACGGGGAGTTTCTATACACCCAGGAGCAGCGGGGCGAGGAGGAGATGGTCACCTGCTACCATGTGACCGGCGGTGATCCTGTGTGGAGGCACCAGGACACGGCCAGGTTCTGGGACTCGCACGCGGGTGCCGGTCCGCGTGGCACGCCCTGCCTCAGCAACGGTAAGGTATACACTTTCGGCGCAACCGGTATCTTGAATGCCCTGGATGCGCGCGACGGGTCTGTTATGTGGTCGCGCAACCCAGGATCTGACACGGGGGTGGAACTCCCGGGCTGGGGATTCGCGAGCTCCCCCCTGGTGGTTGGCGACCTTGTTATCGTCGCCGTTGCCGGCACGCTCATCGCCTACGACCGTGCGACGGGAGATCTGCGCTGGACAGGCCCGGATGGTAGTGCCGGCTACAGTTCGCCCCATCTGATGACCATCTGCGGAGTCGAACAGCTCCTGCTGATGAGTGAGGTGGGCGCAACCAGCCTTTCGCCCACAGATGGCACGCTGATGTGGAAGCACGAGTGGGAGGAGGAACGCATTGTCCAGCCGGCACGGATCAACGACAGCGACCTCCTGCTCAGCGCCGGGGGGATCAAAGGCATCCGCCGAGTTACGGTCACCCGTGGGACCGGCGGATGGAAAACCACGGAACAATGGACATCCATACGGCTGAGACCCAATTTTAATGACTTTGTCGTGCACAAAGGCCACGCCTATGGGTATGACGGCCTCAGCCTGGCATGCATCGATATCGAGGATGGCAAACGGAAGTGGAAAAGCGGACGCTACGGTGGCCAGCTGTTGCTGCTGGCTGACCAGGACCTGCTGCTGGTACTGACAGAGAAGGGGGAACTCGTGCTGGTCAGCGCAGTCCCAGACCGGTTAAAAGAGCTTGCGAGATTCCCGGCGATCGAGGGCAAGACCTGGAACCATCCCGTTCTGGTCGGTGATCTCTTACTGGTCCGGAACGCCCGGGAGATGGCCGCCT